>JAHEFK010000021.1 GCA_024640225.1 Bacteroidota bacterium
GCATCAGCTACATTATCATCTTGTTTTTCATTAGTAGCACCTTCGTTTGCTGCAGCTTCTTGTGGGTTGCCTGCATACATATGCTCGCTAGCTGCCGACCAAGCGGTATTTAATGTTTCCATTGCGGTATCGATACCTGCTAAATCTTCAGCTTTATGTGCATCTTTCAGCGCTTGTAAAGCTTTTTCTATAGCTTCTTTTTTGTCTGCAGGTATTTTGTCTGCATTGTCTTTCAATTGTTTTTCAGAATTGAAGATCAAACCATCTGCCATATTTAATTTTTCTACACGCTCACGTACCGCTTTATCTGCTTCTTCGTTTGCTTTAGCTTCGTTCTTCATTTTTTCAATCTCTTCTTTACTCAATCCAGAACCTGCTTCGATACGAATATTTTGCTGTTTGCCAGTGCCTTTATCTTTTGCCGTTACATGCAAGATACCATTTGCATCGATATCAAAGATAACTTCAATTTGAGGCACACCTCTTTGTGATGGTGGAATACCGTCTAAGATAAAACGACCTAAAGATTTATTGTCCTTAGCCATAGGGCGCTCACCTTGCAATACATTGATTTCTACACTAGGCTGATTGTCTGCAGCTGTAGAGAAGGTTTCGCTTTTCTTAGTTGGAATGGTAGTGTTCGATTCTATCAAGCGTGTCATTACACCGCCCATGGTTTCGATACCTAAGCTAAGTGGCGTAACATCAAGTAACAATACATCTTTTACATCGCCACTTAATACACCACCTTGAATAGCAGCACCAATAGCAACTACTTCATCAGGGTTTACTCCTTTATTTGGTTTTTTACCAAAGAACTTTTCTACTACTTCTTGAATTTTAGGAATACGAGTAGATCCACCCACTAATATAACCTCATCAATATCGCTGGTGCTCAATCCAGCATCTTTCAATGCTTTTCGGCATGGTTCTAAGGTGCGTTCAACTAAGCTATCAGCTAATTGTTCGAATTTTGCACGCGTTAATTTGCGCACTAAGTGTTTAGGCACACCATCAACCGCTGCGATATAAGGCAAATTGATTTCTGTTTCTTGAGAAGAAGATAATTCAATTTTTGCTTTTTCTGCCGCTTCTTTCAATCGTTGCCAAGACATTGGGTCTTTGCGTAGATCGATAGCTTCATCATTTTTAAATTCAGCAGCCAACCAATCCATGATTACTTTATCAAAATCATCGCCCCCTAAGTGCGTATCGCCATTAGTAGATTTTACTTCAAATACGCCATCGCCTAATTCTAAGATCGAAACGTCGAAGGTACCACCACCTAAGTCGAATACTACGATCTTGCTATCCGTATGTTGTTTGTCCATACCATAAGCTAATGCAGCAGCAGTAGGTTCATTGATGATACGACGCACATTCAAGCCTGCAATTTCACCTGCTTCTTTGGTCGCTTGGCGTTGTGCATCATTGAAATATGCAGGTACGGTAATTACCGCTTCGGTTACATCTTGACCCAAAAACTCTTCAGCCGTTTTCTTCATTTTTTGAAGAATCATAGCAGAAATTTCTTGTGGAGTATACATGCGGTCATCGATTTGAACGCGTGGTGTATTGTTGTCGCCTTTTTGAACTGCATACGAAGAGTCTGCAATGTCAGCACCTACTTCATCAAATCTACGACCCATAAAGCGTTTGATAGACATGATGGTGTTGGTAGGGTTGGTGATGGCCTGGCGTTTTGCAGGATCACCTACTTTACGCTCGCCATTTTTTAAGAAAGCAACTACCGAAGGGGTAGTGCGACGACCTTCGTCATTTGCAATTACAACGGCTTCATTGCCTTCCATTACAGATACGCAAGAGTTGGTGGTTCCTAAGTCAATACCAATAATTTTTCCCATAAAATATAAATTGTTTAATTGTTTACGTTTGTTTGACTCTAGTACTTCAAAAAATGTGCCAAAGCCATATTTGTGCAAATATGTCAGCAATACTGACAAAGCTTAATAAAAATGCCTTAACAAGCTGTTGTTAAGGCATTTTTAGTCAACATTTTATGTAAAGATGTCAATGGTCGGATAGGCCTTTGATATTTAAACTAATGGTTTCGGGATGCGTTTTGAGGGATTCGAAACTAAAGGGATCCATGCCAATATTAAATTTTCGTTTTACGGCACGACTGGTAAAGATACCTATCACATCTGTAGCGCTGCCACTGGATTGCAAATTGGACCAGGTTGGTTTGATCTGGTCAGCAGTAAGTCCACCGGTATTATTATTGATTAAATTATAGGTATATAAATCACTACTACCTGCCCATATAAAAATATCGCTACTGTCGATATAGCGTTCTATATTAGCTGGTGCTGGACCAATAGCATTTCTGATAGCCGTATAAAAAGATGTTTTATAAGTGCCCATCACAATATTCTCTCTTGCGTTGAGGGTCGTAATCACGCAGTTGTCGTTAAACATCCAATCTTGATAATGATCGGTGCTGGTGCCATTACTAATATTCTTATCAACCCAATGGAAACGAATAATGCCATTGTAGAATTTAGCATAATTGGGAGATCCAATACCTAATTCGTAACGGGCAAATTGGTTGACATCCTTAAAGCGAATGAGATAACTAGGGTCATAGTCGATTTCATTCACCGTAAATTTGGTGCTGTCTTTAGCGATAATAGGGGTGACGCCAGTAATGATTTTACCATTTGCATTGATACGCAGCATGTAATCGAAAGCGTCGCTCAAAGGAGTTTTAAATTTATAGGCAATATTGGGTAATTGGCTAAAGGTGCCTGGTTCTTTAGGATAGCCTTCGATGCTCAAATCCACTCTTTGTAATGTGAATGTTTGATTGATGGAATCGTTTGGTCGGATGCCCGTATTGGGATTTGGTTTTTTTAATTCATAAACCGTTACGCTCAAATTTTTATAGTAGATAGAATCGGTTGTTGTAGCCATAACCAGTGCATTTTTAGATTCGTCTAAAAAGGCTTTGTGAATGCGGATGTAATGGGCAGTATCACTTATGTTGAGTAAGCCATACACAATGGTGATATCTTTGTAAGGGGCATCAATTTTAAAATCCTTTGAACAAGAACTTACTAATTGCACAACGCAAAGGAGGATCAGAAAACGAGTAATAGTAAAACGCATGATTGAAAATTTTCGCTTCAAAGATAGGTAATTATGTAGCTTCTACTTCAAATTGAAGCAGGTATTTATTGGATTTAACAAGCTACTCAGATAATACATTTATAAATTGTATTTTTGCATAAATTCATTGCCATGAGCCTATTAGTTGTTAAATTAAAGAACTGTGTATTAGACGTGTTGACAGCATCTTACCCTGAGTATTCCTTTTCGATTGATCAGATTACGGTGAACGAGACAAAAGCTGAATTTGAAGGCGAATATACGGTAGTGCTTTTCCCTTTTGTAAAATTATTGAAATGCAAACCAGATGAAATAGGCAACCTGTTGGGCACGCATTTGCAAACGCAATTTCCTGATTTTATCGCGCGCTATCAGTTAGTGAGTGGATTTCTGAATATCAGCATACAAGATCGTTTTCTTATCAATTATTTACAAAGTAGTTTTCTGCAAACGCCAACCTTGCCAAGCAGTACCAAGCGAGTAATGATTGAATATTCATCTCCCAATACCAATAAACCCTTGCATTTTGGTCATTTAAGAAATAATTTCTTGGGTGCTGCCATGGCAAATATTTTGAAAACGCAAGGTCATGAAGTTGTAAAAGCAAACTTGATTAATGATCGAGGTATTCATATTTGTAAATCTATGATTGCTTGGATGCGCTATGCCAACAACGCCACGCCTGCAAGTACAGGCATTAAAGGTGATCATTTGGTGGGCGATTATTATGTGAAGTTCAACGATGTATACAAAGAAGAAGTAGCGCAATTAACCGCTTCAGGAATGGATGCTGCACAAGCAGAAAAACAAGCCCCAATTTTATTAGCAGCACAAGCATTGCTTTTAAAATGGGAGCAAGGCGATGCCGATACACGTGCTTTATGGCAAGAAATGAACAGCTGGGTATATGAAGGGTTTAAAGATACGTATGAGCGTTTAGGTATTAGCTTTGATCAATATTATTATGAAAGTAATACCTATTTATTAGGTAAAGCCATTATAGAAGAGGGTTTGCAAAAAGGTGTATTATTCAAAAAAGAAGATAACTCGGTTTGGATAGATCTCACGAATGATGGCTTAGATCAAAAATTACTATTAAGAGGAGATGGCACAGCTGTTTATATTACGCAAGATATAGGAACAGCTAAATTAAAATACGATGAGCATCAATTAAATCAATCAATCTATGTTATTGCAGATGAGCAAAATTATCATATGCAAGTATTGAAATTGATTTTGTCGAAATTGGGAGAGCCTTGTGCCGATGGTATTTTTCACTTATCCTATGGCATGGTTGAATTGCCAAGTGGCCGTATGAAAAGTAGAGAAGGAACTGTGGTAGATGCAGATGATATGATTGAGGAAATGATAGCACTAGCTCAAAAGCAAACGGAGGAAGCAGGCAAAACAAGCGGCTTTACAGATACTGAATTAAGCACCTTGTATAAACAAATTGGACTAGGTGCATTGAAATTTTACTTATTGCGTGTAGATCCTAAAAAGAAAATGATTTTTGATCCTAAAGAATCAATCGACTTACATGGCTATACTGCTACCTTTATTCAATATGCGCATGCACGTATTTGCTCTATCCTTCGCAAAGAGGGTATTGCTTATGATGCACCTCAACTCAATAAGGACGCTGTTCTGTCATTAGATCAATTAGCTAAAGCAGAAAAACAAGTGGTATTATTATTAGAGCAATTTGATGGGCTTATTACTGCAGCGGCAAACGAATATAATCCTTCATTGGTAGCTAATTATTGTTTCCAATTAGCACAAGCATTTAATACTTTTTACGATGCGCACAGCATTGCGCATGCCGATACAGAAGCGCAAAAACAATTTAGATTATACTTGATCATTCAAACTGCATACACCCTCAAAAGAGGTATGTTGCTTTTAGGCATTGAAGTACCTACAAGAATGTAACTTATGATTTTAAATTGTTGGGAGCGGTTAACTTACTACTTTTAAAAGCAGGTATTAAGGAAGCTATGGCTCCTACCGATAATACGGTCATGAAGATGAGGATGACATCGCCAACAACAAATTTTACAGGATAGGATTGGATAATAAAAGAACCTTCTAATTTAACCCATCCAAATTGTTGTTGCCCCCAAGCAATCAATCCGCCCATTAGCAAACCTAAACTACAGCCCACAAAAGACCAGAGCAGGCCTTCTAACAAAATAATAGTTTGTATTTCTAGGCCTTTCAGTCCCATGCTTCGAAGCATGGAAAGGTCTTTTTGTTTTTCTAATACTAGCATTGATAAGGCACCAGTGAGATTGAAAGAAGCAATCACTAAAATTAACGTAAGCAGCGCAAAGACAATCCATTTTTCACTTTGCATGATGCCGTACAAGGTTTTGTTTTGTTCGTAGCGCGTAGCAATAGTAAAGGAAGCGCCCAATTTTTTTTGTAGTATTTTTTTTATAAAAGCCGCATCTGATTCGCTACTGATTTTTATTTCTATACTACTAATTTGTGCTTCTTGGTTCATTAAGCTTTGTGCTGTAGCAAGGGGAACCAACACATACGCATTGTCAAATTCGTCTTGAATGCTAAATGCGCCATCGGGTTTTACATATTGTCGTTGAAAGGCATTAGCATCTTGCACTTGTAGCAAATCAGTTTTTGCATTGGGATAAATCAGCTCTAAGCTTGAGAAATTATTGAGCACATCAATACCTAGCTTATTTGCAATGCCATTGCCAATGATGGCGGACGGATTAAGTGTGTTATTAGTGACCGTTAATTCATTATTACCAGCTATGATATAGTCTTTATTAAAGTTATTGACATTGAAAAATTGTTTGTCAATGCCTTTTACGGTGGCTATAATTTGCGTTTCGCCATTACTTATCAATGCATTGTCTTCAATACAGGTACTCAGGTATTGAATGCCTTTGGTTGTTTGTATTTGTTGCAGGAGTTGTGGGGTATAAGAAAAGAATTTTCCTTGGGTTACTGTTATTTTAATATCGGGATAGAAAGTAGCGTATAGGTTTTTAACGAGTGATTCAAAGCCGTTGAAAACAGAAAAGAGTAAAATCATGGCAGCTGTGCTCACCACTAATGCGCCCATGCTTATCTTAGATAAGATACTCACTGCTGTTTGCTTACGCAAACTAAACAAATAACGTTTTGCTATGAGTCCGTATAAGCTCCATTTACGCATTTATCCTTCCTTTTTTTTTGCCGCTTCTCGCGCTATTTTCTCCTCTTCAATTTGCTTGAAAATAGCCTCCATTTTAAATACGTAATCTAAGGTGTCGTCTAGGAAAAATTGAAGATCTGGTACCCTGCGCAATTGGTTTTTAACTTTTAAACCAAGAGCATGTCGTAGGGCGCTTTTTTGTTCTTTAATTACGTGTAAAAATTTTGCTGTATCGGGCACTTGAAATAAACTCAAGTAAAAGCGTGCTTCTAATAAATCGGGTGTAACTATTACTTTAGCAATAGACACCATGCCCCCTTCAAACATAGTAAGACCTTCTTTTTGAAAAATCTCATTCATTTCATCATGCACTAAACGGGCAACCTGTTTCTGGCGTTTACTTTCTTCCATGCTATTTTTAGGTATTTAAAGAGTAAAGTTAAACCTTTTTCAATTTATAGGCTTCATTCATTGGTTTTTGAGTGGAATTTGTTTTAAAGCTATTAGAATTTATTAACTTCGTACAAATATTTGTATAGATGAAATTTGCTTTATTTATTCCTATAAGCGCTATTGTATTATTGAGTGCCTGCACTAAAGAAATTGGTCCGGCTATTGATTTTAGCAAAGTGCAAGCGAAGGATACTTTTTATATGGCACCCTTAGAAAACGCGCAATTAAAAAATGTTTTAATAGAAGAATTTACGGGTGTAAAATGCCCCAACTGTCCAGATGGTCATGATATTGTTGCTACCATTCAAAATGCCAATCCAAACAGAGTTATTGCTATTGGATATTATCCTTTTAATCAAGCTCAAACCCAACCATTAGCAGGTTTGACTAAACAAGATTTTAGAATCACGGATGCGACTGATTTATCTACGTTTTTAGGAGGTGTACAATTTTTACCCATCGCAGCGGTAGATCGAAAAATGTTTGGAGGTGCTATTCTTAATGCACGCACACTATGGTCTAATAATGTGCAAACGCAATTGGCCGTGGCAACACCTATCAATATGCAACTATCGGTAGTGTATGATGATGTTACGCGCGAAGCCGTTATTAAAACCAGTTTAAAATATACCAGTGCTTTGTCTAATAAACATAATATTAGCATAGCGATTTATGAAAATAATATCGTGGATGCGCAAGAGTATCCATCTTATATCGATTCCAATTATAACTTTAAACATGTATTAAGAGACATGATTACGCCTATTGGCGGCGCTTCGGTTTTAGATACGCTTACTACAAAAGCAGCTGGTTTGGTGTTCGAAAAAACAATCTTATATACCTTGCCTACTAATTGGAATCCAGCAAATTGTAAAATAGTTGCTTTTGTGCACGATGCCGCTGCAACGAAAGAAGTATATCAAGTTATTGAAAAGAGTGTTAAATAAACAGTTATGCATATACGTATTCACCAGTTGTACTTTATTTTTATTTTTTTTGTTATTTTATCTTGCAATTCAGATGTATCAGAGAAGAATACTGATGCTCAAGCATCAAATACTTCTGTTGCTACTGTAGCTCCATTCGACGAGCAGTTGGCCTATTCTTTTGTAGCACAACAAGTGGAATTCGGACCGCGTTATCCGGGTAGTGAAGGTCAAAAAAAATGCGCGGACTATCTACAAAAAACATTATCGACTTTTGTTGACACGATGTATGTACAAAATGTACATGTAACTGCAGGAGACGGAACCTCATTGCCTTGTGTCAATATTATAGGTGCAATAAATCCAGCAGCCAAAAATAGAATCCTATTATTAGCCCACTGGGATGCTCGTAAATGGGCCGATGAAGATGCGGTGAATAAAGATGCGCCGATACTTGCCGCAGATGATGGAGCTAGTGGTGTTGGTGTATTGATGGCTTTGGCAAAATCATTAAAAGAACATCCGCTTGCAAATAATTATGGTGTAGATATCTTATTGGTTGATGCTGAAGATTATGGCAAAACAGAATGGGGTGAAGCTTCTTACGGATTGGGCACGCAATATTGGGCAAAGCATCCACATGTCGCTAATTACAAAGCAGTGGCGGGTATTTTGTTAGATATGGTGGGCGCAACAAATGCACGCTTTCCTCAGGAAGCTTATTCTATGCAATATGCACCCATTGTCGTAACGCAAGTGTGGCAAGCTGCTGCAGATGCTGGTTACGGTTCTTATTTTGTTTATGAAGATGCAGGGAATATAACAGATGATCATTATTTTGTAAACACCATTGCGGGCATTCCAACTATTGATATTATTAATTTGCAAAAGACAGGATTTGCTCCGCATTGGCATACCCAACAAGACAACATGAACCGCATCAGTAAAAGTACCTTGAAAGCGGTTGGCCAAACACTTTTGCAATACCTTCATCAATTACCTAAATCTTAGTACCTGTGAAATATAGAAATCTACTTTTCTTAATCGTTTTAATTTTATTGTTTGACCAGTGTTTGAAAATCTATATCAAAACACATTTCTATTACGGACAAGAAGTTGCGGTTTTAGGCTCTTGGTTTAGATTACATTTTATAGAAAATGAAGGTATGGCGTTTGGTATGAAATTTGGCGATGCTTCTATTGCCAAATTGATACTAACACTTTTTAGATTAGTAGCGGTTGGTTTTGGTTTTTACTATTTAAAAGTAATGATTCAAAAAGGATTTAGTAAGGCTACCTTGATATGTGCAGCACTTATATTAGCCGGTGCGTTTGGAAATTTAATTGACTCTATTTTTTATGGTAAACTATTTTCAGAGAGTAGTTTTTGCATGGGGCAGTGGGTGCCTTGGGGAACTGGCTATGCTAATTTATTTCATGGGAAGGTAGTAGATATGCTTTATTTCCCTTTAGTAGAATGGACCTTACCCGCTTCAACACCCTTTATTGGCGCCTATACGATACGGTTTTTTGAACCGGTTTTTAATATTGCAGATGCATCGATATCAATAGGTGTTTTAACCTTGTTATTTTTTCAAAAACGATTACTCACACTTCCTAAAGAAGTAAAAACAGATTAATTATGGAAGAAATGATTACCATTAACGTATGGATATCGGGTAGAAGTTACCGCATCAAAATTAAACCTAGTGAGGAGGAGTTAGTGCGCAAAGCAGTGAAGGTAGCCGATGAAAAAATAATGGAAATGCGTAATGCCTACGCGGGTAAAGATGATCAAGACTTTATTGCCATGGTATTACTGATGTATGCAGCAGATACAGCAATAGAGCCTAATCATAATCCTATTGCGCTTAATCAAATTGAAGAGATTAGTCGTAAAATTGATGCTGTATTAGCAAGCGGAGATAGCCTCGAATAACAATTCCATTTTACTTGCTCTAGATCCTTTTATAAGTATTGTTTTATGTTCAAAAACTTGCTTATTTATATACTCTACTGCTAATGCTGTATTTTCAAACCATAGGTAGGAGTGCGTAGTAGATTCAAATTCTTTCCCAACTAAAATAACTTGTTCCCAAGGATGCTTATTTAATAATGCTATCAGTTGTTGGTGCTCCTTTTGAGCATCCGATCCCATTTCTTTCATAGCTCCAAGCCAAACCAATTTATGTTCGTTGGGCATAGCGGCAAAATTTTCAAGCGCTACTTTCATACTACTAGGATTAGCATTGTATGCGTCCAATATAATCGTATTGGAGCCTTTCTTAGTTAGTTGAGATCTACTATTGTCGGGATGATAGTTTTCAATGGCCTCTTTTATAGTGTCTATTTTAATTCCGAAGTGCAATCCTATGCAAACTGCTGCAAGGATATTAGGAAAATTATAAGCCCCTACCAGATTAGAATGGATTGCGGTTTCTGCATCTCTATTCAATATAGCAGCACCAATGAAGGCATCTTGCATGATTGGTTTTGCAACATAATGAGCATCATGTGTGCCGTAGGTAATCTTTTTATTAGATGCCGCACTCATTTCCACAAGGTAGGGTAGGTCTGTGTTTAAGAATATAGTGCCATTATTGGTAATTAAAAAATCGTACAATTCTCCTTTCCCTTTGCGAACACCTTCTTCGCCTCCAAAACCTTCTATATGCGCTTTGCCACAATTATTGATGAGACCAAAATTAGGAAGAGCAATTTTGCAATAAGAAGCAATTTCTTTTTGGTGGTTTGCACCCATTTCTATGATGGCCATTTCTGCATCTGTGGGTATGCTTAAAATAGTAAGTGGTACACCAATGTGGTTATTTAAATTTCCAATTGTTGCTACCGTTTTGAAGCTCGTTTTAAGTACACTAGTAATAAGTTCTTTTGTAGTGGTTTTGCCATTAGATCCTGTAATGGCTATAAATGGAATCGTAAATTGTTTTCGGTGATAGGTTGCCAATTGTTGTAAGCACGTAAGTACATCTTCTACAAGGATGCATTGTTCACTTATTTTAAATTGCGCTTCATCAATAATTATCCACTGCGCTCCTTTTTCTAAGGCCTCTTTAGCAAAGGCATTGCCATTGAAATTAGGTCCTTTTAATGCAAAAAACAGACATCCTGCTGTTATTTTTCGAGTATCAATGCATATAGTAGGATGTTGTAAATAATATTGATATAAAGCATGAATTTGCATACAGATTTTGTTTTGTGTAAAAATAAAAAAACCTCTTCAATGAAGAGGTTTTTTTATTTAAGATATTCTTAGCTTATTTATTTTTTTTACCGAAGTAATTGCCTCTTGAAGCATTAGATACAGGAGGACCCAATTTGTCTTGTACGCAACGGAAACCAATTTTAGGACTTGCATGATTTGCTTGTGCATAACGACGAGTACCTGGTGATAACCAATATGCTCTATCAGCCCAAGATGCGCCTTTATAAACTCTTGCATCGTCATTAACTAAAGTTGTTTTGCCATAATCATATGTGTATTGAGAAATGGTATCGCCATCTTTGAAGTTACGTAAATCAGTATTTCTATAAGAATTTCTTTCTGCAATACTTAATTCACTGATGTCTAATGGACGTGTAGTAAGATGACCTAAGCTATCTTTATCTTCTAAGCTATTATCTTCAGCAATACGCTTGTACGTATCATAAGTGTTACCACGGAATGGACGGAAGTCATTCACATCTTGAGGAGATGTTGGACGGTAAGTATCTAATACCCACTCAGAAACGTTACCAGCCATATTGTAAAGGCCATACGCATTTGGTTTGTATGAGTAGATATCTGCAGGAATGTCAGCGTTGTCATTTAAACCACCAGCAACACCCATTTGGTCGCCTTTACCACGTTTAAAGTTGCCTAAGAATTGACCTTGGTATTGATTTCTGAAACCTGAACGTGTTGTGTAAGCATCACCCCAAGGGAATACTTTACGGTTCGTAATTACCTCTTCACCACGACGACGTTTTGTACGTGGTTCAGGGTTGTTTTCGATTAATCCTAAAGCTGCATATTCCCATTCTGCTTCTGTTGGTAATCTATATTCAGCAATGAAAACACCATCTGAATAATTATATGTTCTTGTTCCAGATCCACTTGGGTTTAAATCTTTTCTTGGGTTTTTACCAACAGTACCTTGGTATTGGCCATTGATATACGTATCTGTAGTGAAAACATCTTCATTTGTTTGATTAGGATTTTTCTTTAATGCGCCTAACTCAATTAAAATTTTCTCATTTACACGATCTGTTCTCCATTTGCAATATTCTCTTGCCTGGTTCCAATTAACACCTACTACTGGATAGTAACTGTAAGAGTTGTGACGGAAATAGTAGTTTACTAATGGTTCATTATAGGACATTGCTTCTCTCCATGATGCAGTATCAGGCAATGCTTGAGCCACTAATAAAGGATAATCATTCACATAGGCACGAGTCATCCAATGAATGTACTCACGATAGTGAATATTTGCTACCTCGGTTTGGTCCATATAAAAAGAGGATACAGATACAGTTCTTGGAATATTGTTTCTGTCCATGGTTAAATCTTCTTCAGTTTGTCCCATTGTAAAACGGCCACCTTCAATGAAAACAGTACCAGGTCCATTAGAAATATAATTGGTTGGATTTTCAAATCCGCCAAGTTTAGAGTCTCCATATGACCAGCCTGTTTTTGAAGATCCGCCACCTGCTTTTCTATTTGAAGAGCAAGAGCTTAATAACGTTGCAGCTCCTAACACGAGCATGCTCATTCCAAAAAGTGTTTTTTTCATAATAAAAATTATTGCTACGAATTGGGTATAAACCTAAAAACTACTACAATGATAAACCATTCTTGTTAAAATGTCAAGAAATTATCTAAAATTGTTTTTTAAAAGGTAAAAAACTGTTTAAAAATACTAATTTTCCTGTGCTTTCGTTAATAAATTTGTAGTTTAAGCATGCTAAAAGTGGATGCTTCTGATTCAATTAGTAACTTTACTTTAATTATGAAACAATTATTGCTTGTAATAATAGCTATTTGCAGCGTTTTTGCCGGTGCATCGGCTCAAGGAAGTGCTCCACAAACTTTTGTTGTAGATACGAATCAATTGTATAATGGATACTTCACTGTTAAAATACAGCTAGAGCAATATGCTATTCCGTCTATTCAATTAGAACATCCCATTTATCAACCATCTTCATCCATGGTGCCAGACTCGCTTTTTCACAATTTGAGTGCCTATAAAATGGTTTTGGGTAAGGAGCGAAAAAAGGCATTTATGTTTCTACAAATACCTGTATATCAATTTATTAATGCCCGTAAAGAAAGGCTCAGCCAGATTTCCATCAGTATACAAGAAAAAATCGTTACCAATTCCAATATAAAATTATTAAAAACTGCGGCAAGCCATTCTTCATTAAGTTTCGGGGATAATTACAAAATTAGTATCTCTAAAAAAGGATTGTATAAAGTAGATTATGCTTTTTTGAAAAATGTGCTTAATGCAATTTCGGGTCCTGTTGCTAGTAATACAATTCATCTTTTAGGTAATGGAGGCACCATGCTTTCGGAGGATAATAGTGTTCCAACTCCGGATGACCTTGTTGAAAATGCCATTCAAATGGTGGATGGCGGCGATGGACAATTTAATCCTGGCGATTATTTTATATTTTATGCCAATGGGCCTATGGCTTGGGTAAAGGATAGTGTAAATGCACAATTTCATCATGTAAATCATCTATACGAAGATAAAAGCTACTATTTTATTAGTATACAGTCGGCAACCCCCGTAGTAAGAATAGATACACAAGTTACAATAGCAATGCCCAATCAGTTTGTAGATAGTTATAACGATTATTGGGTAGAAGATATCGATGCGGTTAATGTGGGGAGTTTTGGTAAGCAATGGTGGGGAGATGAAATGGGTAATGATGGTGTGCGGCCTACACAACGGGTTTTTACTGTAGATGCCGATGCTGCTCAAAGTCCGCTTTTTACAAGATTGTTGGTAGGCGCGAGAAGTACTGCTGGTCCTAGTCAGTTAAAGTTGAGTATTAATAATGCAGTTTATAAAAACTACTATTTTAATGCAGTTGGAACAGATGAATTGTCGGATCCTATTGATGATAAATTTGATCAGTTTTCAATGGCCAATACTGGGCAGGTAAAGTTGCAATTTGATTTTAGTGCTCCGTACTTAGGCGCTAAATCGTATATAGATTTTATAGAAATTAATTTCAGAAGAAAATTAGAATTTAAAAATAATTGTATTGCTTTCAGAGATTGGAATAGTGTAGGGGTAAATAATATAGCTTCCTATACCATGCAAGCAGCTTCAACTGGTACAAAAGTATGGGATATTACGGATGCGCTGCATCCTATTCAAATGAATGTACAATGGAATGGAACTGCATTGAATTTTACACAACAAGCAGATCAATTGCATGAATTTATTGCCTTTAATAGTAATGCCTTTTTAATACCGCAATCAGAGGGGAAAATAGTTAATCAAGATTTACATGGACTTGCTCCCGTTGATTTAATTATTGTTACCCATCCAACTTTTGTATCTGCAGCCAATCGATTAGCGACCTTGCATCAACAAAAAAATAATCTACGTGTAGTTGTTGCAACAACGAATCAAATTTATAATGAATTTGCATCAGGTTCGCAGGATATTGGTGCTATTAGAAATTTCGTAAAATTGTTTTATCAGCGTGCAGGTGCAGACACTAATCAAATGCCCCGATATGTACTGTTGTTCGGAGATGCATCATACGACTATAAAAATAGAATTGTAAAAAATACGAATTATGTTCCTACCTATGTAACTGCACAATCTGTCAACGTAATTAATGGTTATTGTTCGGATGATTATTTTTCATTTTTAGATGATACTGAAAATATTGAAAATGAAAACATTCCCAATACTATGGATGTAGGCGTTGGAAGATTGCCGGTAAAATCTTTATATGAAGCCAATGTGGTGGTAGATAAAATTGAATCGTATATGAGTGCTGCTGCATTTGGGCCTTGGAGATTAAATACTACCATTGTTGCTGATAATGAAGATGGCGCAGGTCCACATTTGCAAGATGGAGAAATTATGGCATCGTCTATCAGCAATAAAAGCAATATCTATTACGAAAATAAAGTGTATTTAGATAATTTGCCTTTTGTGTCTTCGCCCGGAGGTATTCGTTGTCCGGATGCTAATAAAACCATTAACGATCAGGTTTTTAAAGGAACCTTATTGATAAATTATAATGGGCATGGTAATATTGAACGATTGGCCCATGAAAATATATTAAGTAGCGCCGATTATCTCACTTGGGATAATGAATATAAAATGCCCTTTATGATTACGGCCACTTGCGAATTCTCGCGTTTCGATAATCCATCGTATGTTTCAGCAGGAGAGCAATTGGTATTGCGCGAAAAAGCAGGTGCTATTGCTTTGGTAACTACAACACAAGTAGTATATCAATCAAGTAATAGAATTATGAATTCCCAGTATTTAATGGCTCAGTTCAATCATACAAGTACCAATTGGACAACATTTGGAGATGCTTTTAGAAGGGGCAAAAATCAAACGTATATCAATCCTGGTTCTTTTGATTTAGCTAATTTTAGAAAATTTGCATTGTTGGGCGATCCTGCATTGTTGCCTGCATTTCCAAAAGAAATTGTTCGAACAGATGCTATAGTTGATATGCATTCGCAACAAGTGGTTGATTCCTTAAAAGCATTAGGGTATTATAAAATAGAGGGATCGGTAAGAAATGGCACTAATCAAGTACTTAGTAATTTTAATGGAACAGCAACGGTATTAATTTTGGATAAACCTAGAAAAGTACAGCTAATTACAAAAGAAACAAATGCAAGCAGAACCTATTATTCTCAAAATACTATCATTTATAAAGGTCAAGCAACAGTACTTAATGGTCATTTCTCCATTGAATTTATATTGCCTAAAGATCTGGATATAACTCCGGGTAAAACACGTATCCTATATTATGCGCAATCTTCAACGGAAGATGCTGCAGGCTGCGATACCAATTTTGTATTGGGTGATTTTTCTAGTGTGCCAATTGTAGATGATGATAAACCAATAGTGCGACCGTTTATGAATGATAGTTTATTTAGAAATGGAGCCATTACGAATCCTAATTCTATATTGTATGTAAAATTGTCGGATGCTTCTGGAATTAATGTTTCAGGTAATGGAGTAGGGCACGATTGTATTGCAATTTTAGATGAAGATGAACAACATCCTTTTATTTTAAATGACTATTACGAAACCGAAACGGGTACCTACAAGAAAGGGATCATTAAATTTCCGATGAAAAATTTAGCCCTTGGCATGCATCGTATAAAAGTAAAAGCGTGGGATATCAATAATAACTCAGGAGAAGGCCAAGTAGCTTTCAACGTTGTTGATGGTAGTGCAACAGAACTGGGTAATGTATTCAACTACCCTAATCCATTTAATGATGCAACTACTTTTTCATTCGAGCACAATCACCCGAATGAAAATTTAGAGGTGCAAATAGATATTTATAGTGCAACAGGTCAATTGGTTCATACTATAAAAGAAAAAGTAGATGCTACAGGAAGCAGAACTGCTTCGATTGGATGGGATATAAAAAGTAGTTTTGGAGTTAGTGTAGAAAGTGGCTTATATGTATATCGTGTTCAAATAACAACGGAAAATGGACAATCGGCGATGGCATACCAAAAACTCATAATTGTTCGTTAATATCTTTGTAATCATGCTTAAAACATAAAATGTGTTTTGAATGCTTGCAAATACTTTATAATTTTAGCTTTTAAAAATAATAATAGTGAAATCAGGTTTAATAAAATTCATAGTATCGATTACGGTATTCGTACCATTTGCAACGTTTGCTCAAGTGAGTTTAAACGGTCAAGTAAGTACTATCACCACAGGGGTTCCCTTTTTGCGTATATCACCCGATGCACGTGCTGGAGCTATGGGCGATGCTGGCATTGCTGTTTCTCCAGATGCAAATGCACATTATTGGAATATTGCAAAAGTTCCTTTTAATGAAAAAAATAATGGTATAGCTATTACGTATACACCTTGGATGCGCAGCTTAATTCCGGATATTTCTTTGATTTACCTGACGGGTTTTCATAAATTTGGAGCGGATAATAATCAAGCTATCAGTGGGTCGTTGCGTTATTTCAATTTAGGGGATATTAATTTCACAGATATCAATGCATCTCCTATAGGCACTGGTAAGCCAAGAGAAATGGCATTAGACTTAGGATATAGTAGAAAATTGTCGGATAAGTTATCTGCAGGCGTAGCCTTACGTTACGTATATTCTAATATCAGTTCGGGTTATGCAGGCAATACCGATTTCAATCCGGGTAAAGCATTTTCAACTGATTTAGGAGTTTATTATACCTCTTCTAAGGACAATGCAGCAGCACAAAAACAAACCTTTAGTTGGGGTGTTGTGATTAGCAATTTAGGTTCTAAAATTTCCTACTCTTCTATTAGAAAAGACTTTATTCCTATGAATTTAGGTATTGGTGTGGCCTATAGTAAAGAGATCGATGAATATAATAAAGTAACCTTTGCATTAGATTTCAATAAACTATTAGTGCCTTCCTTACAAATTGCTAAAGATACTGCCGGCAAAGCTTATTATTACTATCCTGAGAAAGGCGTAATTGCAGGCATGATGGGTTCTTTCTCCGACGCACCTGGTGGCTTTAAGGAAGAATTGTCGGAGTTTACTACTTCATTAGGAATGGAATATTGGTATCAAAATCAATTTGCATTACGTGCAGGTTATTTTTATGAAGATCCAAATAAAGGAGCTCGTAAATATTATACTATAGGTGCTGGCATTAAATACAATGTTATGGATTTGAATTTTTCTTATTTAATTTCTGCAGGCAATACGCTTATTCAAAATCCTTTGGCAAATACCTTACGCGTATCGTTACTTTTCAATTTTGATAGTTTTGATAAAGTATTTGGTAACGGTGCTTCAGCTGAATAAATGAATTTATAACGTAAAATAAAAAGGGGCTTTTAGCCCCTTTTTATTTGTAGAACACTTGCTGGAACACCCGTTCCTTGGTAATGGATACCCAAGTAGTGGCTTGTTTGTATAAGCTCTTTTGTTGCACAATAGCGCTGCCAATCGAAATGTATGGTTGCAATAAAATAGCGGCCTTGATGAATATTGTATTGATGTTCTTCTAGCAATTTATTTTTTTCTTTCTTGTCTAATTCCTCTAAAATAAAAGCTTTTGGTTTTACACTATGTTGTAAATAATAATCGATAGCGATAAATTCTTGAAGTACTATATCTTCCGGATAGGTTTTCAAGCAATAGGCTCGTAAGGCTTCGTATTGTTGCGTTAGCGTAAAATGAATGGGTCCGTATGTTTCAATGAAATAGGAGCCTAAGCCACACAAAAAATCGAAAATGCTATATTGCTGGTGCACATACGTAAGCGTATGTATGGCTCTTTTTTTGTTCCAGTATAGTTCTAAAACATGCTCTAAATGGGTTATGGATGTTAAGGCTTCAGCGCTTAAAAAATTACTTTTTATTAATTGATAGGGCGGCGCGGGATCAAATTCGTATCCATATTGCTCATAGCGTTCTCTAATGGGTGTGCCTTTAAGAAATTTTAAAAAGCCTAATTGAAGCTCGGGCGGATACAAATTGAAAACTTCCTCAAAACTGTATTTGATGTCCTGAATATAATCGAGTGGTAAGCCTACTATTAAATCCAAGTGCATTTCAATTTTATCTTGTAATTGTCTAATAACGCCAGCGGTTTTATCAAAATTCTGTTTTCTTTTCACTTCTAAGTTGGCCTGTTGATTTACGGTTTGAATACCAATCTCGAAACGAAATAAACCTTTTGGTACTTGTTCGTTGATGAAGGCAATAATATCGGGGTGTACGATATCGGCAGTAATTTCAAATTGAAATACGTTTTGGGGTTGATAGTGTTCTAGAATGAATTTAAAAATTTCAATGGTGAAATCTTTTTTTACATTGAAGGTTCTATCCAAGAACTTAATTACCCGTCCTCGTTGCATTAAATACAATAATTGCTGCTTAATGGTTTCTGTAGGAAGGTAGCGCACCTTGTTGTCGAGGCTTGCTAAACAAAATTCACATTTATAGGGGCAGCCTCTTGATGTTTCTATATAAGCAACTTTATTATACAAGTCACTGTCTTGATCATAAATATACGGGTTGCGATGTTCGTATTCTAGTAACGAAAAATCAACTTTTTGTGGATTATAAAAAATGGCATGATTTGCATCTTTCCATACCAAATTGGGTACTTCATTAACGCTTGGATAGTTTTTAATAAATGTCGAAAATGGAACTTCTCCTTCCCCAGTAATGATATAATCAATATAGGGCAAAGCAATGATATCTTGAAACTCGTAACTTACTTCTGGGCCGCCCAGTAAAATTTTACAAGTAGGATTAAGCTGTTTTATTTTTTCGGCAACCACTAAGGTCTGTGTTATATTCCATATATAACAACTAAGTGCAACAAGCTCGTAGCGCGCCATGTATTCTGCAATATCGTCTGCTTGCTCTTTTATTGTAAACTCCTTCCAGTCAATATCTGCATGCTCTTTATTTAAGTCATACAATAGACGAATGGCTAAGTTTAAGTGGATGTATTTTGCGTTCAGCGTTGTAAGTAAAATTTTCATACAGGGCTGCTTAAATTCGTTCACTTAATTCTAACCACTTCATTTCTTTTTCCTCCAAAACTTTTCCAATTTCTAAAATTCGATTACTTGCTTTTTGTAATGCTTCGTAATCCATTAATGTGCTTAATTGATTGGTAAGTGCTATTTTTTCATCCTCTAATTGGGCTATGTCTTTTTCTAAATTTTCGTAAAGTCGTTGTTCGTTATAGCTTAGTTTTTTCTTTTCTTTTTTTAAGGGCTCTTCAATAGTACTTGGTATAGGATCGATGACTTTTGACGAATCATTAGTCATGAGTGTTGTATTAATACTTGTTTTTTGTTGTGTTTGTTTTTCTTTCAAGTGAATGCGATAGCTAGTATAATTTCCAGGGAAATCATTAACAACCCCTTCGCCTTCAAAAACAAATAAATGATCTACTAGTTTATCCATAAAATAGCGATCGTGACTAACCAATAATAAACATCCTTGATAGTCCATTAAGAAATTTTCAAGCACATTTAAAGTTGCCAAATCTAAATCATTCGTCGGTTCGTCTAAGATTAGAAAATTAGGATTTTTAAATAGTACCGCTAATAATTGAAGGCGTTTTTTTTCGCCTCCACTTAGTTTTGAAATATAGGTATATTGTTGATCTGGACTAAATAAGAAGAGTTGCAAAAATTGAGCAGCGCTTAAGGAGCCCCCTTTAGCTAAAGGAAAGTTCTCAGCTATATTTTTCACATATTCTATCACACGCATGTCTTCTTTTATTTCCAAACCTTGTTGCGAGAAGTTTCCAAATACAATGGTTTCTCCAATATTTATTTTGCCACTATCTGCAGATTCTAAATTTTGAAGCATTTGTAGAAAGGTCGATTTGCCGGTCCCGTTTTGTCCAACAATGCCCACTCGTTCGCCTCTTTTGAACGTATAATCAAAGCCGGTCAGAATTTTCTTTTCGCCAAAACTTTTATATACCTTTTTAAATTCAGCCACTTTGCCTCCAAGTCTGCTCATTTTCATTTCTAGCTGCACTTTTTCGTCTATAATTTTTTGTTTAGCCTTTGCTTCAACTTCATAAAAATTATCTTCTCTGCTTTTAGATTTTGTGGTGCGTGCTTTGGGTTGTTTACGCATCCATTCCAGCTCTTTCCGATACGTATTTTTGGCTTTGTCGATGCTTGCAGCTTGATTTTCGATACGCGCAGCTTTCTTTTCTATATAGTTTTCGTAATCTCCTTTATAAACGAATAACTCCGATTCGTCTAATTCCCATATCTCCTCACAAACGGCATCTAAAAAATAACGATCATGAGATACCAGTAAAAGAGTAACTTTTTCTTGGTTTAAATAATGTTCTAACCATTCAATCATTTCAACGTCTAAATGATTCGTAGGTTCGTCCATGATGAGCAATACATGTTTATGTTCAAAGCCGATATTAATAAGTGTTTGTGCAAGCGCTACGCGTTTGCGTTGGCCACCCGATAAAGTGCTTACCAATTGATCGTAATTATGAATCCTTAATTTGCCAAGTATTTGTTTCACTTTGGTGTCAAAGTCCCAAGCATTTAATTCATCCATTTTTTCAATGGCGTTACTAATCGCATCTGCATCTTCTGCCTCGCAAGCCAGTTCATATGCTTTAATAATTTCAATGCTAGGGTGATTGAAATTAAATATATTATCAATGACGGATTTTGATTCGTCAAATACAGGTTCTTGTTCAAATAGCGCAATGCTAACATCTTTATGTATCCAAACCGTGCCGCTATCCGCATGTTCTTTAGCAGCTAGTATTTTTAAAAGGGTAGATTTACCACTTCCATTTTTGGCAATAAAAGCTATTTTATCCCCTTCGCTAATATGAAATGAAATTTGCTTAAATAATGGCTTTGTACCATAAGATTTACTTAAGTTTTCGACTGAAACGTAATGCATAGGGTGCAAATCTACTATTATAAGTGTAAAGTATTGGTATGATTGGAAACAGATCGCAGATAATTATTTTAAAAAAAAGCACTAATTATTTTGCAATTTTCATTTTCTTAACTACTTTTGCAGTCCAAAATTGAATTAAGAGTTCTTTTAAATAGGTGATTAGCCACTTTAGCTCAGATGGTAGAGCAACTGATTTGTAATCAGTAGGTCGCTGGTTCGATTCCGGCAAGTGGCTCGTTTTAAGTTTCTTAAATTCACACTTTTGGGTGTGAATTTTTGACTTTTTACAAGGCTGGGCACATTCCACAAGCGGCCAACGTGAGCAGACTGTAAATCTGCCGTCTTTCGACTTCGGAGGTTCGAATCCTCCTGTGCCCACAAAATTGCTGAATTGGGAAGCAGCAATTTTCCAACATTTAAATTTTAAATGTTGTTTTTAAATTGCGGGAGTAGCTCAGTTGGTAGAGCGACAGCCTTCCAAGCTGTAGGTCGCGGGTTCGAGCCTCGTCTCCCGCTCACGATTTGATTTTTCGGCTCACTCTTAGGGTGCTATGCCGAAATTTTGAGCGTACTAGAAGTTCTTCACATAGCAGCTGTTGTAGCTCAGTGGTAGAGCACTTCCTTGGTAAGGAAGAGGTCGGCAGTTCAATCCTGCTCAACAGCTCACTAAGCACACAATTGGCAACTGTGTACTATTAAAATTGGAATCAGTGCCGCAAGGCAGATTTATAAATTGTAAACATTTTTAAAATAATCTCTTAAAAACAAATAACATGGCAAAAGAGACCTTCAAGAGGGAGAAACCTCACGTAAACATCGGTACCATCGGACACGTAGACCATGGTAAAACAACTTTAACTGCAGCAATCACCACTATTTTGTCAAACAAAGGTTTGGCAGAAAAAAGAGGTTATGATGAGATTGATGCCGCTCCAGAAGAAAAAGAGCGTGGTATTACTATCAATACTGCACACGTAGAGTATGAAACTGCTGGCCGTCACTACGCACACGTAGATTGCCCAGGTCACGCTGACTATGTAAAAAACATGATTACTGGTGCTGCTCAAATGGACGGTGCTATTCTTGTAGTTGCTTCTACAGATGGTCCTATGCCACAAACAAGAGAGCACATCTTACTTGCTAAACAAGTAGGTGTACCTAAAATCGTTGTATTCATGAACAAAGTTGATCTTGTTGATGATATGGAGATTTTAGAATTAGTTGAAATGGAAATTCGTGAGTTGTTAACTAAAAATGGTTTTGACGGTGATAACACCCCAATCATTAAAGGTTCTGCAACTGGCGCTTTAGCTGGCGACGCACAATGGGTTGCTGCTATCGATGAGTTAATGGATGCAGTTGATGCTTACATTCCATTACCTCCACGTCCAGTAGATCAACCATTCTTGATGTCTGTTGAGGACGTATTTACGATCACTGGTCGTGGTACTGTTGCTACAGGTCGTATCGAGCGCGGTGTGATTAAAGTAGGTGATAACGTAGAAATCATTGGTTTCAACGAAGAGCCTTTAACTTCTACTTGTACAGGTGTTGAGATGTTCAAAAAATTATTGGACAGAGGTGAAGCTGGTGATAACGCTGGTATCTTATTACGTGGTATTGAGAAAACTCAAATCCGTCGTGGTATGGTTATCTGCGCTCCAAAATCAATCACTCCACACACTGAATTTAAAGGTGAAGTTTACGTATTAAGTAAAGATGAAGGTGGACGTCACACTCCATTCTTTAATAAATACCGCCCTCAGTTCTACTTCCGTACTACGGACGTAACTGGAGAGTGTATGTTACCTGCAGGTGTAGAAATGGTTATGCCTGGTGATAATGTGAACTTATCTGTAAAATTAATCGCTCCAATTGCGATGGATAAAGGTCTTAAATTCGCGATTCGTGAAGGTGGCCGTACAGTAGGTGCTGGTCAAGTAACAGAGATCATCAAATAAATTCCTGAATGCATGAGTTATTCGTAACTCATGCATTTTCAATAAAATAGAAATTCATTAGTGGTTTGATTTTCAAATTACTTTTGAATTTTTATTTTTCTTACGGGAATAGTTCAACGGTAGAATAGAGGTCTCCAAAACCTTTGATCGTGGTTCGAATCCGCGTTCCCGTGCATTT
The DNA here is from genome assembly GCA_024640225.1 of Bacteroidota bacterium. GTDB lineage: Bacteria > Bacteroidota > Bacteroidia > Chitinophagales > Chitinophagaceae > CAIWHF01. Next base: position 23,467 of record JAHEFK010000021.1, read on the forward strand.
ACAATTTGTATTTCTTTTTTTTGTACATTTACAAGCAATTGAAATAATTAAAAAACAGTATCATGAGTAAATTTGGAAACTATATACAAGCTGCCTACGATGAGTTGGTTCATAAAGTAAACTGGCCTACTTGGTCTGAATTACAACAAACTACGTTGATTGTATTAGCTGCTTTAGCTTTGATTACCGTATTGATTCTAGGAATGGATGTAAGCTCTGATGTAGTTTTACGATTCATTTATAACTTATTAGGTAAATAAAATTTAACACAATGAGTGAAATGGTAGAAAACCAAGATACCAAGTGGTACGTGCTACGTGTGGTGAGTGGTAAAGAAAAGAAAGTAAAAGAATACTTAGATAAAGAAATTCGTTTAAGTGGATGGAGTGCTATTATTCTTCAAGTATTTTGCCCAGTAGAAAAAATATTTAAAGTAGTAGGTGGTAAAAAAGCACTTCGCGAAAAAATTCAATATCCTGGATACTTAATGTTGGAAGCATCTGGCGGAAAGCTTAAAGACGATATCATCCAAACAATCAAAAATATTACAGGCGTTATTCACTTCTTAGGTAAAGAAAATCCAATTGCTTTACGCAAACAAGAAGTAAGTAAAATGTTTGGTAAATTAGATGAAGTAAGTGAAAATGGTATAGGATTCTCTGAACCGTTTATTGTAGGAGAAACAGTTAAAATTATTGATGGACCATTTAATGAATTTAATGGTACTATTGAAGAGGTTCAGGAAGAAAAGAAAAAATTAAAAGTAGTTGTGAAAATTTTTGGAAGAGCTACTCCAGTAGAATTAAATTATATGCAAGTAGAGAAAATTGCTTAATAATAATAACAAATAAAAAGGGCTTCAACATCGTTGAAGCCCTTTTTGTATGATGTAATTTATATTATCCTTGTAAGTGTATGCTAATTACAATGCTGCGCGTGTTTAGCTGGTCTATGGCATTGGTGAGTGGTATGTTTTTATCTTTGTATATCTGATTCATTAAGCCTTGACTTAATTTGATTTCAGGAGCAAATATAAAATTAGGGTTATAAAATTCAAAACCCATGCCAAACTCATAGCCCAAATCATTTGGTTTTACTTTAATGTATTCGTCATTTCTTTTTGATCGCGCATTAGCAGCCATATCATAATCATATTTGGCGCCTAATAATACATAGAATCTAAAATTGCGAATACGCTCACTTTTAAATTTTAATTGTAAGGGGATGTGAACGTAAATAGATTCAATTGATTTTGTTACAATCGTATCATAACCAATTTTATTAAAATCTAATCGCTTTTCAGAAAAACTCAAAGAAGGTACTAATCGTAAATCAATAAATTTAGAAAGCTTTAGATTACCCATAAGTCCTAAATTAAACCCTGGAGACCATGAAGGTAAGATACGCATAAATGTATCTGTATTTACAAAGCTGGACGTATAGGATGCCTGATACGTAGCAAAATTCAAACCAAAGGTGAGCCCAAAATAATATTTCTTTTGATCATGATCGGGCAAGTTTAAAATAAATCGTTGCGCGCGAAGTTCTTGTTGACTTGCAACAAGTAGACAGCAAAGAATAATTATTTTTTTAACTAGAGCCATTAGAGCGTTGAATCTTGATGGTGAATTTACAACTAATTAACGTGATTTTAAAGCGATTATTTTGTAGCGGTATACAAGGTCGTAATTCCGAAGCTTAATGGTTTTGCCTGCACTTCTTTAAAACCAGCCTCCTCTAGTATGGCACAGAAAGTTGCCCCCTCCGGAAATGCTTGCACGCTAGCCGGTAAATATGTATACGCCTTATTATCCTTAGATCCAAGTTTACCAATGCCAGGCAAGATATACTTAAAATAAAATTGGTACAATTGTTTTATAGGCGTTTTTTGAGGATGCGAAAATTCTAGGATAGCTAAGCGACCACCTGATCTGAGAACGCGGTTCATTTCTTTTAGGCCAGCTTCTAAGTGCTCGAAATTTCGTACGCCATAGGCACACGTTACCGCATCGAAATAATTTTCTTGAAATTGAATAGCCTCGCTATCTCCTAATAATAATTGTATTTGTTCCGTTTTTTTTACGGTCTCAATTTTTTTTCTACCAACAGCCAACATTTGTTCTGCAATGTCAATTCCAATAATATGCTGTGGGTTTAGGGTAGCGGCTTGTAAGGCTAAGTCGGCAGTGCCGGTGGCTACATCTAAAATTCTTTGAGGATGACAAGACTGTATTGAAGCAATCGCTTTTTTACGCCAAATTTTATCGATGCCTACCGATAAAATACGGTTTAATAAATCATATTTTTTAGCAATGTTGTTAAACATGTCTGCTACTTGATTTTTCTTGCTTAAATTTGAGCTCGCATCTGGAACTACAACTTTTCTATTTTGATTTGAATTAGGTTGCATGGTGTGCAAAAATAAGCTACATTTATCAATGGACATAAAATCTGCCACATATTTAATTAGTAATGTTCGAGTCGACGCTTGTCCGACGCCCGATATGCCTGAATTTGCCTTTATTGGTCGAAGTAATGTAGGTAAGTCTTCTTTGATCAACATGCTGACGAGCTCTACTAAGCTTGCTAAAGTATCTTCGAATCCCGGCAAAACGCAAACCATCAATCATTTTATAATCAATAAAAATTGGTATCTCGTAGATTTGCCAGGTTATGGTTATGCAAAAGTTTCGCAAACGCAAAGAGCGGCTTGGCAAAAAATGATTGCTAACTATTTACAAAAAAGAGAAAACCTAGTTACGGTATTTGTATTGATTGATGTGCGCTTAAAACCTCAAAAAAACGATTTAGATTTTTTAGCACAATTGGGGGAGTGGAAAGTTCCTTTCAATATCGTATTTACTAAAGCTGATAAAATCACACAAAGAGAAGCATCTAAAAATGCAAAACAGTTTATAGAAACTATGCGTCAAGAATGGCAATTTATTCCTAGAAGTTTTATAACGAGTACGGTAAAACATTTAGGTAAAAAAGAATTGTTGGGTTATTTAGACGAAATGATTTTTGATTGGCATAACCCTGAAGCAGAAGAGCATTAGAGCTTCATAAATTGTTTCATTTCTTCTATCCAATTTCGATCATTGCTTAGCCTTGGTATTTTATGTTGGCCACCGAGCTTTCCTTTAGATTTTAGCCATTCGTGGAACGATCCTTTTGGAATAGCATGAACTACTGGCATTCGTAAGGCTATATTTTTATAGCGTTTAGCTTCGTAATCCGAATTTATTTTTTGTAACGTTTGATCAAGTGTTTCAATAAATACATTTAAATCTGAAGGGGCCTTGTCAAATTCAATTAGCCATTCATGAGCTCCGTTAGTGTTGGTGTCCATAAAGATTGGTGCAGCGGTATAGTCGCTTACTAAAGCTCCCGTTTTTTCGCAAGCACTTGCAATGGCTTGATCGGCATTATCTACAATCACTTCTTCGCCAAAGGCATTGATGAAAAATTTAACCCTTCCACTCACTTTAATTCTAAATGGATCTAAGGAAGTAAATTGAATAGTATCGCCAACATTGTAGCGCCATAATCCTCCATTAGTTGATATAATTAAGGCGTAATTTTTTCCGAGTGCTACTTCATGCAATAAGCAGGTGCTTGGATGAGCCTCGCCAATTTGCTCAATGGGTAAAAATTCATAAAAAATACCATGGTTTAAAAACAAGGCCATGCCTTCTTCCTTTAAATCATCCTGAGCTGCAAAAAATCCTTCCGATGCATTGTAGGTTTCTAAATAATGCATTTGTTCTCCTCTAATCATCGATTGAAATTGTGCTCTATAGGGCGTGAAACTAACGCCGCCATGAATGTATAATTCCAAATTTGGCCATACATCAAGTAAATTATCTTTGCCGGTGATTTCAAATATTCGTTTTATAAGTACTACTGTCCATGTAGGCACTCCGGCTATGAAGGTTACATTTTCATGAATGGTTTCTTGCGCAATGCGTTCAATCTTCTCTTCCCATTCGCTCATTAAAGCCGTTGCCATTTCGGGTGTTCTTAATAATTGCCAAGTGCTTGGCATATTTTGAATCATAACAGCAGAAAGATCTCCGTAAAAAGAATCTTCTGTCATTTGATTTATTTGATGACTACCGCCAATTACTAAACATTTGCCATCGGTTATATTGGAGTCCGGAAATTGTTGGATATATAAGGATAGAATATCTTTCCCAGATTTGAAATGATTTTCTTTTAAAGACTCGGGAGATACGGGTATGAATTTACTTTTATCACTTGTAGTGCCACTACTCTTAGCAAACCAATTAATTTCTGAAGGCCATAGAATATTCTGTTGCCCTTCAATAGTTGATTCTATATACTTCTTTAAAGATTCGTAATCGTTGATGGGTACTTGTTGTTGGAAGTCCTGTATCGAGTTTATTTTTTCAAAATTATGGTCCTTGCCATATTCGGTAAACTGGGCACTGCTTATTAATTTATTAAAAACTTGCTTCTGTGTATCGATAGGATTAAGCAAAAAATTGTCCATTACGCTCTTGCGTAATTTAATTAAACTTTTTAAAGCTGGACTTATAAAACTCATAATTGCTTATTCAAGTAAATATAACTTAGTAATGCTTATGTTCAAAGTGAATGCTATAAAATAATAATTTATTCAACAGCGTATACCTTTCGTTTCAATTCAAAGTGCTTGCCTAAATACACTTTACGAACTTGCTCATCAGCTGCTAATTCTTCCGCTACGCCTGATTTAAGAATTTTTCCTTCAAACAATAAATAGGTGCTGTCGGTTATTGATAATGTTTCTTGAACATTATGATCGGTAATTAAAATGCCGATATTCTTATATTTTAATTTAGCTACAATACTTTGAATATCTTCTACGGCAATAGGGTCTATGCCGGCAAAGGGTTCATCTAATAAAATAAATTTAGGATCTACCGCCAATGCCCTAGCAATCTCCGTTCTTCTTCGTTCTCCACCACTCAGTACATCACCCATGTTTTTTCTCACGTGGTTCAATCTAAATTCATCTAATAATGCATCTCTTTTATGTAATTGCTCCGCCTTCGTTAATTTAGTCATTTCTAATACAGATAAGATATTATCTTCTACCGTCATTTTTCTGAAGATAGAGGCTTCCTGTGGCAAATAACCAATGCCCATTTGTGCACGTTTGTACATGGGTAATTTGGTAATATCTATATCGTCTAAAAAAACAGCGCCTTCATCTGGCTTAACAATACCAACCACCATGTAAAATGAGGTCGTTTTGCCTGCACCATTGGGGCCTAAAAGACCCACAATCTCACCTTGATTTACTTCAAAGGAAACATTATTAACAACGGTTCGTTGTCCATAACGCTTAATTAGATTTTTAGTATGTATTTTCAAAGTGAAAGTTTATCTGCAAATTTACAATAATGGCTTATAATCGCTTGTTAAATTTACGAAATTTACTGATATAAGTGCTGTTTGTCTCGTTAATAAGATGATTTATTGTATTTTTGCTAACTAGCGCCAATAAAGAAGTATGAAAGTAACAGATCATTTAAAACAAGCACAAAAGCCAATTATTTCGTTAGAAATATTGCCTCCAACAAAAGGGAAAAGTATTGATTCTATTTTTTCGCAATTAGATGCGTTTATGGAGTTCAAACCTTCCTTTATTAATGTTACTTATCATAGAGCAGAACAGGTTTTTAAAAAGCGAACAGATGGAACATTTGAGCGGGTAGATATCAGAAAGCGACCCGGCACTGTGGGCATTTGCGCAGCTATTATGAACCGTTATGGAGTAGATGCTGTTCCGCATTTAATTTGTGGAGGTTTTTCTAAAGAGGAAACTGAAAACGCCCTCATTGATTTGCATTTTCTTGGGGTTAACAATGTGCTTGCTTTAAGAGGAGATGCCCCTTCTAATGAAAAATTCTTCACACCTCATCCTCATGGTCATCATTATGCCGATGATTTAGTGCAACAAATAGCTGATTTAAATAAAGGTAAATATCAAGAAGACGATATTTTAGATGGGGTAGAAACTAATTTCTGCATTGGTGTTGCAGGTTATCCTGAAAAACATTTTGAAGCGCCTAATATGGATTCGGACTTATATTTCTTAAAAAAGAAAATTGATAAGGGTGCAGAATATATAACAACACAAATGTTTTTTGAAAACAAACACTTTTATAATTTTCAAGAGCAGTGTAAACAAAATGGAATTCTAGTGCCTATTATTCCTGGTTTAAAACCATTAACTACCAAAAAACAATTGACCATTATCCCAAGTATTTTTAAAGTGGAAGTACCTATTGAACTTTCAACGGAGATTATGAAAGCTAAAACAGAAGCTGCATGTGATCAGATTGGAGCAGAATGGTTATTAGCCCAATGCAAAGATTTATTAAAACAAAATACACCTATTTTACATTTCTATACTTTAGGCAAACCTCATATTGTTAAGAAAGTATTAGAACAATTGTTCTAAATAAAAAGGGGCATTTGCCCCTTTTTATTTATCCAATTTTTTGAAGTAGTTATCTATAAACTCTTTAACCAATGCAATTCGTATGGATCTCCAATCTTTTGTTGTATCGCCTTTAGGGATATCAAAATTCATAGCAAAAAAGTAAGGATAGTTACGCTCATTACTTTTGTTCATAGCATTGGGATGCTCTTTTACTTTCATGATGTACTCTGCATAGCCCACCACCCATAACACCTCTTTGTCTCCATGATAACCCCAGCCGGTTTTGAAGGATAGTTTGGAATGGCTGGTTTGTTCTCGTAGCATCATGCTTCTTACAATGCGCTGTGTGCGCTCAGAGAAGGGTAGTTGATTAAAATAGAGTTTTTTAATAAAGCCTAGTTGCTCGTCGGCACTGATTGTTAATGTTCCATCAATCCAGAAGCTATCTACCGTATTGCCTGTTTTTTTATTGCCATACTGACAAGAATCTATATACAATTGCAATTTTTCTTTCCCAATTTTTTTAGCAATTTGTTGGTAATAAATTAGATTACTTACTTCAAAAGCTTTTCGCATATCCATGGTGGTATCCCAATCAGGTCTTCTCTTAACTCCATCCCATTGTATGGTATAAGATTCGTCGGGGATTGTATTGGTTTCTAAAGCAATTAGGGAGTTCATTATTTTGAACGTAGAGGCAGGCGTAAATCGTTTTCTGCAACGATTTAAATTGTAATAATCTACAATTTCATGCGTTTGGTCTTTAATAATTATGCATGCATCTGTTATTTGATACGAATCAAAAAGTTGTTTCCATTCTTTTTTATCATGAACGCGTGCTTTGTCGCATGCATAAAAAAAGCTTGAAAAGAATAGTACGAATAGTAAAGTGTATTTGTTTAGCATAAATTAAATTAGTCGAATGATTGATTGTTGGCCGCAGAAATTTTTATCATGCGCTCGTAATCAGTAGGAGATAAGTCGTTAAAGAAATAATGAATAGGGTCGATTTTAGTATTGTTTTTGATTACTTCGTAATGACAATGTGGACCGGTGCTTTTACCCGTGCTGCCTACATAGCCAATTACTTGACCTCTTTTTACTTGCTCGCCTCCATGTGCTTTTATTCTGATCATGTGTCCGTATAGTGTTTGATATCCATAACCATGATTAATGATTACATGATTGCCATATCCTCCTGCATCAAAACTTGCATCTCTAACAATGCCGTCTGCGGTAGCGTATATTGGAGTGCCTATTGGCGCTGCAAAATCTAAGCCGGTATGCATTTTGGGTGTTTTGTACACCGGGTCTATTCGGTATCCAAAACCTGATGCTACTCTTGAGAGGTCTTTATTGGAAACCGGTTGAATGGCTGGTATACGTTTTAGCATTGCTTCTTTGGTCGTAGCATAAACTTGAAGTGAGTCGTACGATTTCTTTTGTATTTGTATTCTGTTTTTTATGGAAGCAATTTTGTCCTCCATTGATTCTAGAATTTCATCTACGCTTTTATATTTATACTTGCTAAAATCGATTTCTGAATAGTTTTTGCCAAAACGAATACTATCAGGCAATGGAGTGGCTTCGAATATGGTTCTGTAAATTTTATTATCTCTGTCTTCTAATTCTTTGATAGATTTATTTAATGCATCGATCTCTGCTTGATATAATTGATATTTTTCATTCATAATACCAATTTCAGTTCGTGCAATTTTTGCTTTTGGCGAATCTAAATATTTAAATGCAATAGCTGCCATGATTATTGATAATACTACTGACCCAGAAATAAAACCAAAAATGCGTATGATTTTTTTTCTAAGAGGCACCACAAAACGCTCAAAGGTGTTGGTGGTAGTGTCAAAATAGTATTTCTTAATATTTCTCAATAGCGGCAAAATTAGGTGTAAAAGTACTAGTAAAACTTATATCTTAAAAATGATTTCTTAAAATTAAGGAAGCATTTGCAATAAGATGTTATAATTGGCCTCATATTTATTATTTTTGCTTTGCTTCAAAACAACCTTATTATTCATGCTTAGTATTTTTAAAAAAGAAATACACTCTTTTTTTAGTTCCATAGTTGGCTATTTAGCCATGCTTATTTTCATTATTGCATGCGGTCTTTTCTTATGGGTTGTACCCAATACCAGCATTTTAGATTATGGATACGCATCCATGGATCGTTTTTTTGAATTAGCACCTTGGTTTTTATTACTGCTTATTCCAGCAGTTACCATGCGTGCATTTGCAGAAGAATTTAGAACGGGCACCATTGAATGGTTGTCTACAAAGCCCATTACAACTCAAAATATTGTGCTAGGTAAGTACTTTGCTTCTGTTGTTTTGGCTGCGGCAGCATTGCTTCCTACATTACTCTATGTTTATTCTATTGCTAACTTGTCGGCAATAGAAGATTCAATTGATTACGGATCTATTGTAGGGTCTTATTTTGGATTGTTATTTTTAGTAGCCGGATTTAATGCTGTTGGTATTTTCTGCTCTACTTTAGCTTCCAATCAAATTGTAGGGTTTTTAATAGCACTTTTTTCATGCTATATTCTTTTTTATGGATTTGAATCCTTAAGCACTATTACCGATTTGCCAGTAGGCTTTGATTATTACTTAAGCATGATAGGCATGTCTTATCATTATAATTCTATAAGCAGAGGTATCATTGATAGCCGAGACGTGTTGTATTTCCTCTCCCTTATTATTTTCTTTTTATCGTTGAGTACTTATTCTTTAACTAAAAGAACTTGGGACAAAGCTCAATAAATATTTCTTATGTCTAATTCAGTTAATCAAAATAAACATAGTAAACATCGTCAAATGCATATGCGTTTGTGGATGTTGTTTGCCATTTTAATAGGCTGTAATATCTTAGCAAGCCAATTTCATATTGGTTTGGATTTGACTGCAGATAAAAAATTTACCTTATCTAATGCATCTGTTCAATTACTCAAAAATCTTAAAGATGTTGTGGTTGTTGATGTGTATTTGAAAGGGGATTTTCCAGCAGGGTTTAAAAAATTGAGTGAAGCAACAAAAGAAAAATTGAATTCCTTTCAAGATGTAGCTGGCACTAAAATTGTGTATAGATTTATAAATCCATTTGAAGGGAAAGCAGAATCGGAGAAAGAAGCTGTATTCAAACAATTGGCCGATAAAGGCATTAATGGGGTTAATTTGCAAGTAAATGGTAAAGGTGCAGAAGGGTATTCTGAAAAAATCATTTTCCCCTATGCATTAGTTTCCTATAATGGAAAAAGTTTTCCTGTAAAACTTTTAGAATCTCATTTGGGTATGAGTCCATTAGAAGTACTTAATTATTCGGAGTCGCAATTAGAGTATAAATTTGTAAAAGCTATTCATACTTTAGAATTGCCAGATGTGCCATCTGTTGCCTATATCATTGGACACGAAGAATCTTTGGGCTTGCAAACATTAGATTTGTTGCACTCATTAGAGGCAAACTACAATTTAGATACACTTGATATTACCAGTACGTATTTTATTCCTAATTCATATGATGCCATTGTGATCAATAAACCTAAAACGGCATTTGAAGACAAGGACAAGTTTAAGATCGATCAGTATGTTATGCATGGAGGTCATGTACTTTGGATGGTTGATATGTTGCAGACTCCTATGGATAGTCTGCAGAAAACACAGCAATTTGTAACGATTGATTATCCATTAAATTTAGATGATTTATTTTTCAAGTTTGGGTTTAGAATCAATACTAACCTTATTGAAGATATGCAATGCAATCAAATACCGGTAACTATTGGTATGAATGGCGATCAGCCACAAATTGAATTGCGTAATTGGATCTATTTCCCTGTGATGATTCCGGAAAGCAAGCACCCAATCGTCAATAATATGGATGCGATAATGGGCATGTTTGTAAATAGCATTGACACCATTGAAAATAGTGCCATTTCTAAAACTGTTTTATTAAGCTCCTCTAAATATAGTAGAGTGGCCGCTTCTCCAATGCGTGTAAGTTTGACCATGCTTAAATATCCTCAGCGTACAGCCTTATTTAATCAGCCTAATCAACCCATTGCAGTATTATTAGAAGGGAATTTTAATTCCTTATTTGCAAATCGATTAGCTGCGAGTTTCTTACATATTTATCAGGATTCTTTGCATCGTACCTTTAAAGGAGCTACAGATAAGGCAACTAGTATGATTGTGGTTTCGGATGGAGATATTGCTGAAAATGACTTTTCGAAAGCGCGTGGTCCAATGGAGATGGGCTATTGGCGATATAGTGATACGCGCTATGCCAATAAAACATTTGTGCTCAATTGTATTGAGTACTTAGTAGATCAAAGTAAACTGATGGAAGCAAGAACGAAAGAATCGCGCTTACGTTTATTAGATGCTGGAAGGGTAAATGACGAAAAAATGCAATGGCAATTGATTAATATAGTAATTCCTATTTTGCTGATTTTGATTTTCGCATCTGCTTATACCTTTGTTAGAAAAAGAAAATTTGAAGTAAAAAGTAAATAACTATGCGTAAGAATATTTGGTATGTAGTGGCTTTGTTGGCAATCCTTTTGGGCATATATGCGGTTTATTTTAGAAACCCTACGGAAAGTGTTTTTGGGAATAAAGAAGATCAGTTTTCTTATGCCGATACGGCATCTATTTACAGTATATTCTTAGCAGATAGAAAAGGTAATAAAATACATTTGCAACGTTCGGGTGCTATTTGGAAAGTAAATGAAAAATATCAGGCAATGGCGCCCAATGTAAACGATATTTTGAGGGTTATTGCTACGCAAAAAGCCATGTATCCCGTCCCTAAAATAAAGCACAATGATATTGTTAAAGGCTTGGCCGGATCGGGTATTAAAGTAGAGCTTTATAATGAACAGGGCGATCAGTTAAGGGTTTTTTACATGGGTGGCGTTGCCGATGACAATCAAGGATCATATATGTTATTAGAAGGAGCGCAGCATGTTTATGTAGTCAATATGTTAGGCTTTAATGGTTATCTAACGCCATATTATAGCACTATGATAGAAGATTGGCGCTCACGTATAGTTTTTGATGCCTTGCCGCATCAAATTAAGTCAGTGACCATTTTAGATGCTTCTGATTCCTTAGCTTCTTTTAAATTAGAACAAACTAAAGATTCTTTTTTATTAAAACCGTTGGCTAAAAAATTTGTTGCAACAACCCCATTGATTCAAGGGAAAGCAAAAAGCTATTTAGATTTTTTCAAATTTGTAAACTGCGAAGGTTATTTAAACGGATTGCCTAAGTTAGATTCTATCATTTCTTCAGCGCCTCTAAAGGGAGATATTTATTTAGAACTGAATGATAACACTCGTCAGCATGTTCGCTTATTTTGGATGTATATGAATAAGAGAAGCAAAAATGTTTATAAAGAAAATGGTAAAGATCCATTGCCCTATGATGGTGATCGTTGCTATGCCGTTTTTAATAAGGATGCTGATACGGCTATTATTCAGCTTGGTATTTTTAATAAAATAACTAGAAAGGCGATTGAGTTTTATCACCGTTAAGAATTTATTGCGCCATCCAGTATTTTCTCAAGATCCACTCTGCACTTAGCAATCCAAGTGCTATCAAGAAAAGCCATTTGAAATCAATGATATCAGAACTGCTTTCTTGACTTTTGATTATAGTTTTGAACTTCCTGTTTTTAATACTATCAGCTATACGTTTATAGGATCCAAGGGTAGTTGCAAATCCATCATTGTTATTCGCTAGTGCTTGTAGGTCCTTCCAGTTGGCGGTGTTTGTTACATCCTCCATACTTTTTTTGTTGACGATAAATGCTCCTTTATCTTCATACGCAATGCCGTTTATTTGGGCAATAGCGTTATAGGTATATTGTCCATTTTCTAATTTTCCAATAGAAGCCTGCAGACTAGCACTATTGTATTGCATTAGTACCGTAGTGATAGGTTTGTTTTTAGATTGAACCGTTAGTTTAACGGCTGCTTGCTCTCCATTATGGAGCTCATCTTCAAGGCTACCAATAAAAGAAACAATTTCATTATTATTAAATACATCTTTTATTGGATGAACGGATAACTTTTTATTGCGATCTTGTTGCGTAAGCAGCGTAATAGCATTTTGAATCAGCTCATCGAGTAGGGCATGACTGTGTGTGTTTTTATATTCAAACATACGCCATTTCCATATACCTTCTCCGAGGGTTATGACCTTAAAAGGTAAGCTTGGTTCCATTATCCAAATGGGGCTTGCGCCTTGATAGGCCAATGGTTCTGCATTGGCTAAGGAGGGTAAGGAGTTGAAATGTTGTTGAAGTGGCGGTAACTGAGCAGCTAAAATTTGTGTATTAGCTTTTATTTCAAATAATGAAAATTGCTTATTGAATAGTATACTACTCGTAGGATTTATCTTGTTTTTTTCTGAGCCAATAAATCCTGCCTCATTGCCTGATATAAATAACCAGGTAGGTATTTTTTGAGCGATAATTTTCCAATCTTCTTTTTTGGGATAAAAGTAGATAGCCGCATCAAGTTTGTTTAGGTCAGTCTCGCTGGGTGATTTTCCTATGAAAGATATAAATTGGATACTTTTATTCTTATCAAGTGCTGCAATGATGGCTTGCATATCAGGATGTGGAGCATCGCCAATAATAGCAATCTGTTTCTTTGCTGCCTTTACATGAATGGTTGCTAATTGCTGGTTATTTTGAATATTACTTTCCTGCTCTGCTTTTGATACTTCTATGCTATAATTATGTAGCCCTTCTTGCGTTGCTTTTTGTAGGAAAGCAATTGTTTTTACTTGTTCCTGTAAACTAGCGGATATGGTTTTAGTTTGAATCACCACATTGTTTTCCTTCAATGCTAATGTAAATGTTTGATTACCGACCTGTTGAAACTGAATATCTGCTTTTATTTCAAATAAATTATTGAGTAGCGCAGTTTTATTGTAATATAATTTCGTGATAGCAACATCCGCAATTTTATTGGTGTCACCAATAGCTATGCAATATATAGGTGCTGTATTTGGTAGGGTTGCAGCATTGGGTGAGCTTCCTAGATTATACTGTCCATCGCTAATAAGAAGGATAGCAGCTATGTTTTGATCTGTATTTTTAGTACTTACTTCTTGAAGGGCTTTACTAATATTTGTTGCTTCGCCTATATAGGGTTTTTGATTCGTAGTGAGTTCCTCGTCGAAGTAATAGTGTTGCAATATAAAATCTGTGCCTAGAATTTCTTTGAAATTATGTATTGCCTCCTTTACTAAGTTAGTATCCTTATGTAATATGTTTGCAATTGATGTAGATCGATCGTCTAACAAAATTACTTTCGGTTTAAGTTGCATTTTAGAATGAAAGGTAATCTTTGGTGCCGCCAATAACATAAGCAGCAATATAAAACTACACATTCTCAATCCTGCTGTTATTAATGGGTAGGGCACGCCGCGATGGGTATCTTTTTTATATACCATCCACGCCATCCAGCAGCAAGCTGAGAGTCCTAGGAGAAATATGATCCAATTCATTTGCAGTGCAAACTAATAAATTATTTTTATAGAGCAGCCACTAGTTTTGTGGTTCTTAAATACCAAATCTTGAATGCTTATTTGTATTTTTGATTAAAATCAGAAGTTATGAGAATGCACGAAGTGCAAACCAGCAAGGATAAAAAAAACTTTTTAAAAATAGCGATTACTATCAATGCCCAAGACTCGCAATGGATTCGTCCATTAGATAAGGATATAGAAGAGGTTTTTGATGAACAAAAAAATAAGTTTTTTAAACGGGGTGTAGCAAAACGGTGGTTATTATTGAATGATGCTGAGGAGTGTATCGGTAGAGTTGCAGCATTTGTAAATCGCCAATACAAAGAAGCACAACCAACAGGTGGAATAGGTTTTTTTGAATGTATAAATGATCAAAAAGCAGCAGATTTTATTTTTGATCATTGTAAAAATTGGTTGCAGGAGCAAGGAATGGAGGCTATGGATGGACCTATTAATTTTGGTGAGCGAGATAAATGGTGGGGTTTATTGGTAGAGGGATTTCATGAGCCGCTATATGGCATGAATTATAATCCGCCTTATTATCAACAACTGTTTGAAGCATATGGGTTTCAACCCTATTTTCATCAGCATTGTTATGCGTTATCGGTAGATAATAAGTTGCAAGACAAGTTTTATCAACGCCATGCAGAGATTTCTTTAGATAAATCATATACAGCAATTCATATGAAAAAGCGTGCTTTAGAAAAGTATGCAAAAGACTTTACTATTATTTATAATAAAGCCTGGGCTAGTCATGGTGGCGGAAAAGAATTAGAAGAAAAGCAAGTTGTCAAATTATTTAAAACAATGAAACCCGTTATGGACGAACGACTTAATTGGTTTGTTTACCATAATGATGAGCCTATTGCATTTTGGATTAATCTGCCCGACCTAAATCAATGGTTTAAAAAAATGAACGGTCATTTTTCTTTGCTTTATAAGTTGTATTTCCTTATCTTAAAAATGTTCTCAACCAACAATCGGTTTGTTGGCTTAGTGTTTGGCATTATTCCAGCATATCAAGGAAAAGGTATTGATGCGTTTATGATAGTAGAAGGAGCCGAATTTATTAAACAGCATGCAAAAAACTATACCGATTTTGAGATGCAGTGGATTGGCGATTTTAATCCAAAAATGATTAATATTGCTGAGAGTTTGGGTACGCACTTAAGTCGAAAATTGAGTACTTACCGCTTTTTATTTGATAGGACTAAACCATTTGTAAGACATAAAACTATTTAACTATGAAAAGATTACTTTTATTTGTTTTGTTATTAGCTGCTTCATTTAGTTGGGCCCAAGAAAAGAAACCCTTATGTATTTATGGATTTAATCCATTTCATGTGTCGGAAGAGAATTTGGGTATTGCCTTTTCCTATGAGCGATTTATAGACAACAAAGGAATTTTCAGTTTGTATATGCCAATTTCAATTGCTTTTCCGGAAGTGGAACGAAATAATTATAATACTACCTATTTTACTTCTCAATCTACTACCAATAGAAATTTAACGTATTTCAATGCTTATCCTGGAATTAAAATATATCCAGGAGGTTCTAATAAGCGCGTTTCGTATGCGGTGGGTGCTTCTCTAGTAATGGCTATCGGTAAGCAGAATCAAACAACAATGTATTATAAAGCAGACACGTTAAATCCTTATAATTATGTGTTTGATTATAAGACTTCTTCAAATGTAAATGCTTTTAAATTTGGCATGCTTATTACCAATTCATTGAAT
>JAHEFK010000027.1 GCA_024640225.1 Bacteroidota bacterium
CCTGGTTTGATGCAACAGTTTTTACGAGATTATGAAATTGATACCAATACCATAGCGCGTCAACAACAGCTACTAAAAAGCGTAGCGCAGAATAGCACCTATGTAAATAGCTATTTATTAGATACATACAACAACGAAGGTATCACTCCTTTGTATGCATGGCTAGCGAGCACCACCAGCGACTCTACACAAATGCTGAGTGATAGCCTGAGCGATAATATCATCAACACCGCTTTGCAATACTATGGCGATGCGGTAGCGAGCCAAGAAGCCGATCAGCAACAAGTAGACAAGAGCCAAGCGGGCATTTATGCCTTTGCTAACTGGTGGCAAGGAGCGAGTGATTATATCAATACGATTAGTCCAGATTTGCTGGGTAGCATCAGCTACGATAGCGATCCAGCACTGGCAGTGAATAATTACCTCAACTCCTCCAATGGCGATATCAATAAGCTTCACGAAGCCGTGGCCGCGAGCAGCGATGGCGCACCCAATCTGCAACGCTTAGCGAGCTTATTGCAAGTGAACCTATCACCTACCAACATGACCAGCCCGTATGTAGATGTACTCAAAACCCAACAGATGCGCCTTGCTGAGCAGCCTATTTATGGCAGTAGCAGAGTAGGGGTAGCGAGCTACTGGCCAGGACAGTACGATGCGGTTTGGGATTATACCACAGGTACACAAGACACACTGCGCTTGCTGGGTATAAAACCTTGGTATAGTGCCACACTCGAAGGCTACAAGCCAGCAGGCAGTACCGAGCCTTACGATAATAGCAGCCTCGGCCTTGCCTCCGCAGCACACCTGCTGGGCCAAAAGAGCTATGAGCTGAGCAATCATTTAGGCAATGTACAAGCTACGCTGAGTGATAAGCGCTATGTACAGAAACAATACTACACGGCAAGCGATAGCTTGCGCAAAGGCTATGCAGCCTCGGTGAGCAGCCTCTATGATTACTATCCTTTTGGGATGCTAATGAAAGAGCGCTGCACGAGCGATACCGCTACGCAAAGTGTGTATATGAGCCAAGTGGTGTATAGCCCACAATACACCACCGTGAACAATGCGATGACAGGTGCGAGTATAACCACAACAGGTACTACAGCGCAGAGCAACTATAATGGAAGTATAAGCTATACGGGCACTACCGCAGGAATAAAAAAAGTATTAAGCAACTTAATACCCAATGTACCGGTGCGTATGAAAATAAAAGTGTTGTATAATTACAAACCTTTGTATATTGCAGTAGGAGAAGCGAGCGCTGCAACTCCAAACAGTTATACTAATTTATTATACAGCACGATGAGCAACGGAAGCATCAACTTCACCTTTACCCCAACACAGACCAATGTGGAGCTGAGTATAAAGGAAGCTGCACTAACACCATCGATATTTGCAACAAGTCATTTATGTTTTACGATAGACAGTGTAAACTACACCCAACAAAACGGAAGCACCAGCAGCACACAACTAGTGCAGATAAGTAGCAAGCAAAGTGATAAGTATCGATTTGGGTTTAATGGACAGGAAAATGACAATGAAGTTAAAGGAACTGGTAACCAACAAGACTACGGTATGAGGATTTATGATAATAGGCTTGGACGCTTTTTATCAATAGACCCATTGAGTAAATCATATCCCGAATTAACACCTTACCAATTTGCAAGTAACAGCCCAATCGAAAATATAGATGTTGATGGTTTAGAAAAATATTCTGTGCATCTAAAAGAGGTAAATGGAAAGATGCAGATATTTAAAATGGAAACAGATAACTCCATTAAATATTTAGGAGTTACTATTGCAGGTGTTCCAGTAAAACCAAGAGTTGTTCAATATATCACACACGATAAAGATGGAAAGGTAAGTAAGACTTCACCTGAAATACCATTGAAGAACTTTGGAAACACCTTATATGTTGGACCTTGGAATCCTAAGCATGCATCTGGCAGAGATAATTATGATTTTGCTCCTATCAATTCACTTGATGCTGCTGGATACAAACATGACAAAGCCTATGATAATGCGTTGGCGAGAGGTCCACTAGATGCGGTTGGGAATTTGGATGTTATAGGGGCAGACAAAGCTTTGGTTTCTGATGCTTTAAATGTTGTCGGACTATATTTGTCAGGTAAAAATGACCCAGTAAATGGGCAGCCTGTATCATACGAAACGGCAAGTGCAGCTTTAGATGTAGCGAAGATATTTACTGCTATTGTAGTTGAAAAGAGCATTAGAATAGGAGCAAACGATGCAGCAGAAGCAATTAAGAAAACTACAAATGATGTTATACAAAAAACGGAAGAGGGACTAAATGCTGTGCAAAATTGGACACCACCAACAACAGGAAATTAAACGATGAGGAATTTGTTAAAAAATATATTTTTTGTTTTTGTACTTTCTTTGATGTACTCATGCGGTACACTAGGTCATATTACCTTTTATAATTTTAGTAACCCTAAAACAGATATAGAAAACAATTTACTGTCAGTAATAAATAAAGATTCTATTTATACTCCACCTTTGCAATGGAATGGCTATGAACTTGGAAAGGATACCATTTACGACATATTTGTTTATTTCAAAGATGCTCCTCAAGAAATTTATTTGATACGATTTACTAACAAAGAAAACTGGGAACATACGAATTATTCAAAATTGGGATTGGTAGGTTTGTTTGATGGTAAGTTATGGCACTTTGAAAAAGATTTATGTTCGGATGAAGAAGCCAGAGTAATGAAACGATTTGAAGAAGAAATCTTATCCAAAATAAAATACCCATACACTAAGAGTAACTAAAATAAAATCCTCAAACTGGGTTTTGTTTTTGACCAAAGTGTTTACGATTTAACTAGTGATTACGGAAAGTTTTAAAATACAATAAGAATAGCCCGGCCTGCAAGGCACGCCCAAATAGAAAAGATTAATACTTTAAAAAATACAAAAAGATGAAAGAGCGCTGCACGAGCGATACCGCCACGCAAAGTGTGTATATGAGCCAAGTGGTGTATAGCCCACAATACACCACCGTGAACAATGCGATGACAGGTGCGAGCATAACCACAACAGGTACTACAGCGCAGACCAACTATAATGGAAGTATAAGCTATACGGGCACTACCGCAGGAATAAAAAAAGTATTAAGCAACTTAATACCCAATGTACCGGTGAGCATTAAAATAAAAGTGTTGTATAATTACAAACCTTTGTATATTGCAGTAGGAGAAGCGAGCGCTGCAACTCCAAACAGTTATACTAATTTATTATACAGCACGATGAGCAACGGAAGCATCAACTTCACCTTTACCCC
Source organism: Bacteroidota bacterium (assembly GCA_024640225.1). Lineage (GTDB taxonomy): Bacteria > Bacteroidota > Bacteroidia > Chitinophagales > Chitinophagaceae > CAIWHF01. The sequence goes on from JAHEFK010000027.1 coordinate 3,311, forward strand.
AACACAGACCAATGTGGAGCTGAGTATAAAGGAAGCTGCACTAACACCATCGATATTTGCAACAAGTCATTTATGTTTTACGATAGACAGTGTAAACTACACCCAACAAAACGGAAGCACCAGTAATACGCAACTGGTGCAAATAAGTAGCAAGCAAAGTGACAAGTATCGTTACTCTTTCAATGGCAAAGAACACGATGACGAGATAAAAGGAGCAGGTAATTCAATTGATATGGGTGCAAGAATATATGACTCAAGGTTAGGAAGACTTTTAAGTATTGACCCCCACGCTTCTACTTACCCAAATATTTCTTCTTATGTTTTTGCAATAAATAATCCAATCATAGCAGTTGACCCAGATGGCAAAGATGTACATATAGTAATAGGGGATAAACCAGTAGGAACTACTACAATAAGATTAATAGGTTCAGAGAATGTAAAAGGAGCACCAGCAACTATTCAAGTTGATTTGTATAAAATGACTGTAACAGATGATGTAACAGGCAAAACAAGTGAATACTTTGTAACAAGAGATGCACCAATAATAAACCAAAAAGACCCAGTAGATGAACAGGTAATGCCTTCTTGGATGGGTGGCGATGAAAGTTATAATGTTACAAATACTTCTTTTGAGCCAAGAGGAGATAATAAATATAATTTAGTCCCAACTACAACAGCAGGTGAAGGAGCGTATGCACTTAGAACTAAAACAGGAGGCACAGACCTTCCAGCAGAGCCAAACAATAGTCCATTCAGAAAAAAAGCAGATGTAGCAACAGGAGTAATGATACACGTTGGGGGAACATATACTGCACCTGATGGAAGTACAAGAACAACAGGCTCAGAAGGATGTTTTACTTTGCAGGGTAAGGATGCAGGCAATAAAGGGATACAGAATTTGGTTAAAGACATTAAGCAAAGAAAGGAAGCAAATAAGAAAGCAGGGAAAGGAACAAATATTGATTTGGAAATTAAAAAACGAGATAATGTTAAGAAAGAATCAACTGTGGATGCTGATGGAACTGAAGGCAATTAAACTATTTTTAATTATCAACTTTTTAATAGTATCAACTTCCTGTAATACTTCAAAGCAAATGCAAAATAGTATTTATGGCAAGTGGGTTGATATTGAAAATGAAAATTTAATAATTAATATTGATAGTTCAACTAATCAACTAACAATAGATTACACAGCGTTAGGCGGTAAGTTTTTCAAATCAGCGTACCAAGTAAATATCAATAATGAGATTTCAAGCGATATTCTTCCGAAAGGTGCAAAAGTAGAATTTGACAAAAAAGGTTACATAAAATTTCACCCTGTACAAAAAAAATATACTAAAGACATAGAAAGTATTTATGCTTTAAAATTTAAAAAAATAAATTAGACGCACTCAAAGCCACCAAATTTGGTGGCTTTGAGTTTAATTCCACCTTGCAAAACAAGGCAAAAAAGGGGTAAAAATCACACAGCGAAGCTGTGGAAAAGAGAAAAAATACAAGTGGCTTTGCCACACCATTTAAACCGCGTGAGGGATAGTAGCGGCTACCCCGCACCGTAGCGGGTGCTGGGTTTTAAAAATAAAGAAAACAACAAGCGGAGGGCGGAGTAATAGCGAATAACCCGGCCTGCAAGGCACGCCCTAATATAAAAGGTAAAATTACCCTGTATTTAAAAAGGGATAAGATGCGTTTGGCATTACATTTGTAATAGATATCTAAAAACAGCAGCGTTATAAAAAACAAGATAAAAAACATACAAGCATACAGCCAAGCACAGAGCAAGTACCCTATAGCCGATGCTTTGGCAATGTATATGCAAAATGAACCATCGCAGGTGATTGATAAACTCCTTTATGCATTGTTTAACGATGGCAGTCAAAACGATAGCGTGCTGCTGCAACGCAGCAATCATTTGGCTACTTTAGTACCCGGATTGATGCAGCAGTTTTTACGAGACTATGAAATTGACACCAATACTATAGCGCGCCAACAACAGCTACTAAAAAACGTAGCACAGAACAGCACCTATGTTAACAGCTATTTATTAGATACATACAACAACGAAGGCATTACCCCTTTGTATGCATGGCTAGCGAGCACCACCAGCGACTCTACACAAATGCTGAGTGATAGCTTGAGCGATAATATCATCAATACCGCTTTGCAATACTATGGCGATGCGGTAGCGAGCCAACAAGCCGATCAGCAACAAATAGACAAAAGCCAAGCGGGCATTTATGCCTTTGCTAACTGGTGGCAAGGAGCGAGTGATTATATCAATACGATCAGTCCCGATTTGCTAGGGAGCATCAGCTACGATAGTGATCCTGAGCTAGCAGTTAATAATTATCTCAACTCCTCCAATGGCGATATCAATAAGCTTCACGAAGCCGTGGCCGCGAGCAGCGATGGTGCGCCTAATCTGCAACGCTTAGCGCTGTTATAGGCTTGGCTTATTTTCATGCATTCTTACTGATATCATACTGGTCACGCACTCGCCAAATTTCAAGTGCCTTTTCAATGTAATAATTAATGCTTACAATAAAGTTGTCCCATTTTACTGTTTTAATATAAGAAGCCTCACCTTCTGCTATAGTTGTTCCATTACATACTCTGGTTTGAGGCTTTTTGATATTGAACATGTTTTTTTTAAGTATTTCGAATAATTGGCCTGTAAAATGTGTGATGCTGTTACAATCTGGATTGTGTCTATAGTACCAGTCATAAGTTTCATTTTGGTCGGGTAATACGACTCCAAGCATAGCGTTTGTTTTACTGTTATTTCCTTGTCTAGTTTGCTCCCTTAATGAATAGGAAATTTCCCAAGGAATCCATTGGTCAGTTTCAAGTGTATTCTCTTTCATTCCTTTTGAAAGAAATACTATGGTCACTGTGCTATCAAATATTTTATCTCCAAGTTTGGATGCAATTGTTGAATCAGCAAGAGTACTCATGTCTTCGCCATCATCTTCACCTTTGTTAATGTGGTCACTTAAATCAATTTTTGATTGCAAAATATCAACATAATCCCTCACTGTAGTTGAATTGATTCCTTGAATTGCCCGTACATTTGAGTCGGCATACTTGTATGATATAAATATTTTCTTTCCCATATTACTTGATTAAAAACATTAAGATTAAAGTTGTAGCTATGAAAATTCCGTAGAAAGGAATTAGTGTTTGCGAAAATATTCCTGCCAACCAAGTTCGCTTTCCTTGATTGAAACTAGAAGTATTCATGTTAAAGTCAATGGCGGTTTTATCATTTAATGCCACTACAGCATACAGGTCTTTGTATTGTCTTTCTTTAGAAATGAAAAAACCATCAAGAATCCAAAAAGCTGTAATAACGACGTAGGATATCAGTACATAAATCCTATTCGCATCTTTTGCAGCAAGTGCAAAAAGAGCTGAAACTAATGTTATTGTCCAAGCTTTTATTAGAAAAGAATTGGAGTTCATTCTTGTGATTACATTCTGAATGAATTCAAGATGTTTGTGCTTGTTTTCCATTTTGTTCATTTTAAAAGTTGATTTCTTTTTTATTTGGAGGATACAATCGATACGAAGTATCTAGAGGGTGATCCAGCTTTGTTTTGCTTTACGGCCATTTATTCAAATCCTTAACTGAAAGTTCTGTGAGATGACTCAAATTGAAAGTTTGAGTCATGCCCATGTCCTTTTTTAATTCTCCTTTACCGTCATTTTTTTATTTTCTATAATTTTCATTTATTTCTTTTATTGTCATTTTAATTTTGTTGGCAATTTATTATTTGTTTACTAAACTGTATCTTCAAAATTCAAACAACAAACTTTATTTTCCACTAATTACAAAAATACCCATTATTTTAAACCATCAAAACGGTAATATTACCTTGTTGAATTTTTCATTTATTGTTTTTTAATTTGAAATCTTTGTTGTTTATCATTTCAAAAATTTAATTTATGAAACAATACTATTTACTCGAAGGCGATTCTCAAATTGGTCCTTTTACGCTTGATCAGCTAAAAACACAAAAAATTACTCCATCAACTCCAATTTGGTTTGAAGGCTTAAGTGAATGGACAACTGTTGCTAATTTGTCTGAGTTGAAAGAGATTCTTAATGCAGTACCCCCTCCATTTAAATCAATAAATACAATGAAAACATCTACTAAACAAAGAGCTGAGAAAACTGGCGTATATAGAATGATATATTATTTATTGGTTTTACTCATGCTCTTAATTGGAGTTTTTACTTATGACTATATACAGAAAAGTAATTTACAAGATCATTTAGATGCTTCAGCTAGAGCAGAAGAAGATCAAAAAGCTAGTATTAGAAAATCAATTTTAGATTATCTACCTATAGAAGCAAGTGATTATTCTGTTGGTGTTTTTGGCGGAATAAATGATCTTAGTATTTCAATAACTAATAATACTAACTATACAATAGATCAAGTATTAGTTAAGATTTCTTATATAAAACCTGATGGGGCAACATGGCAGTCTGTGACAGAAGAATTTTCATTACTATCTCCAAATACAATTAAAACAAAACGAATTGCTGATTCTGAAAGAGGTACACGTGTTGAATATGAAATTATTTCCGTTAAATCTTCAGATTTAGGTTTGTAATTAATATTTATGTACGGTTAAATTACCGTAGCTATTATTTGTTTTTGTAGGTATAGTATTAAATCTTTACTTACAATTCCTAACGATTTTAAACTCAACAAACTATGAACAGAAAAAACCTTTTCATGATCCCCGTGTTTTTATTTGTAACATCATGGGTATTTGCACAAGACACTTATTCCTATGGCTTTAACTTTGATGTAAAAGGATACG
>JAHEFK010000028.1 GCA_024640225.1 Bacteroidota bacterium
TGAAAGAGATCTTGCATATCCTACAATAATAGCAAATAATACCCTTGCATCCAACCCTAGTCTAATCAAAACCTAAGAGATTGTTAATAGTAATACTATTATAAATAATAGTTATTATATTATTAGCGAAAGTAAAACTATTAATTGTAGTTTTGCTAAAAAATAGTGCATGATTCAGAATATTCAAATACAGCTCAATGAACATTTGTATCTAAAAGACCCGATGCAGTCGGAATTAGGGAAAGCCATGCTCCAAAAATCAGTTGAGCTGATCTATGAACTAGGCTTTGAAGAATTTACCTTCAAAAAATTAAGTACTGCCATACCAACAACCGAAGCGACCATTTATAGATATTTTGAAAATAAGCACCGCTTGTTACAGTATTTAACCAATTGGTATTGGTCGGCTATGACTATAGAATATACCTACTTGACCAATAATATGCAGCAGGCAGAACAAGCGATCAATACAGGTATTGAACTAATAATACACCCCACCAAATTCATGCCACAACATCCCATGTTGTCTGTAGAAAAACTATTCGGCATCATTATCAATGAGAGTAACAAATCGTATCTAACCACCTCTATTGATGAAGACAATCAATTAAAATTATTTAAACCCTACAAAGATTTTTGCAACATATTGGCAGCCTCCTTTTTAAAATATGCTCCCAAATTTTCATTTGCCCACTCCTTAGCCAGCACTTGCGTAGAAAGCATATTACATCAGTGTTATTTTATGCAACACTTACCTTCTTTAACAGATTGCAAGAGCAATACTGGCGCAAAAGGCTTGCAAACATTTATAAAAAATCTAATATTCAATACGCTAGATAAAAACAAATAAAAACGGTATGCAACATCCATCCAACAATTTATATAAGAGTATAAGCAGTATACTTAAAAATGATAAAGAAGAAATTAGTAGCATTTATTTAATGGCTATTATAGGAGGTTTAGTACAATTGATTATGCCCTTAGGTATTCAATCCATCATTGGTTTCTTAATGAGTGGATCGTATTCAACTTCCTTAATTTTATTAATTGTAATTGTTATTGCTAGTGTATGGGCAGACGGTTATTTACAAGTAAGTAAATTAAAAATCATCGAGCGCATTCAACAGAAATTATTTTATCGGTATGCAATGGATTATACTGAAAAAATTCCCAATCTTAAAATCGACCAATTAGCTTATAAAGGATTGCCTGAATTAGTCAATCGTTTTTTTGATGTGCAATCGCTACAAAAAAGTTTATCTAAACTATTATTAGATATTCCCATCGCAAGTATTCAAATTATATTTGGACTTATTTTAATTTCATTCTACCACCCAATTTTCATCTTATTTGGAGCTTTACTATTGTGCATTGTGGTACTCATCTTAAAATTTACAGGAAAAAATGGACTGTTGTACTCAAAGGAAGAAAGCACGTATAAATACAAATTTGTTGCCCATTTAGAATTACTAGCTAAAAACTTTATCACCTTTAAATTTAGAGAAAACAACACCTTACCACTTCAAAAAACAGACGAACTGGTAAGTAATTATTTAAAAAGCAGAACACAACATTTCAACGTATTGCAGATACAATATTGGAGCCTTATTTATTTTAAATTATTCACCACCATTGCCATGCTACTAGCAGGAGTAGTATTAGTAATCAATCAACAAATAAACATAGGTCAATTTATTGCTACAGAAATTGTAATTCTCACCATCATCAATGCCGTAGAGAAAATTGTTATTAACCTAGATCAAGTATATGATGCCCTAACAGCTATAGATAAGATTGGTATTATTACCGATAAAGAAACTGAAAAAAATACGGGCAACTTGATAATTGGAAAACAAGAAGCAATTGATCTAGCACTCAAGGAAGTGAGCTTCTCTTATGGCGACAAACAACTATTAATACAAAGTAATTTAGAGATACCATTCAGAAAAAAAATTTGCATTACCGGAACGAGAGAGGCCGGCAAATTCACCTTACTTAAATTAATTGCAAGTCTGCTACCTGTTCAAAAAGGGATGTATACTATAAATGGTAAAAACATTCAGCAATATCAATTAAATAATATACGCTCTTTAATCTCGTTTTCGACCTTGGATGATGCCTTATTTACAGGCAGCCTCATCGAAAACCTTTGCTTCTCCAATGCGATAGAGCACCCTGAGAAACTAGAACAATTATTAGAACTATTTGATTTATCTGCTTGGGTCAATGCGCATCCAGAGGGTTTATATCAAAGCATTGAAGCAAATGAATCTTGGTCGTATAAATTAATTCGAAAATTAGTTTTAGTGCGCTCCTTATACAGTGCCGATCGTATCTTATTAATGCAAGATCCAACCAATGGCTTAGAACCTAAATATGCAGAGCGTTTACTAAACTACATCACCAACCTGAGCAATACAACATGTATTATTAGTAGCTCAGACGAACTGATTACGAAGCATACTGCTTTTCAACAGTATTTATTAATTAACGGACAATTAGAAAAAAAGCATTAAAATGAACGCAGAGAAAAATATTTATCCCTTAGCATCCAAACGATTTAATAAGCGAACAGGATACGTACTGCTCGCTAGCATGCTCGTATTTTTATTGCTTCCTTGGACACAAAATATTCGCGTAAAAGGAACGGTAACCACCTTGCGTATTGAAAACAGACCTCAAGCTATCAATTCTATTATTGGTGGTAAGATTGTAAAATGGTATGTGAAAGAAGGTGATAATGTAAAAAAAGGCGATACGCTATTACAACTCGGAGAAATTAAAGATGCGTATTTAGATACCAAACTAATAGACCGCACTGCAGAGCAATTACTTGCTAAAGAAAAAACCATTTTATATTATGGGAAAAAAGTATCGGCAAATGCTCAGCAAATAGAAGCATTAACCAATGCACAAGCACTTAAAATAAAACAAGTAGAGAATAAAGTAGCCCAATTAAGTCTAAAAATAAAAAGCGATAGCGTAGAATTACTGGCGAGTGCTAATGATTTAAAAATTGCCGAAGCACAATACAAACGTCAACAAATCATGCGCGATAGTGGCGTTTCCTCTTTAGTGCAATTAGAACAACGCAACCAAGCCTATCAAACTGCCATTGCAAAAAAGACAAGCGCCGAGATAAAATTTACTAATAGCAAAACCGACTTGATCAACGCTAAAATTGAATTGAGTCAAATCGTTCAGGAATACACCGAAAAGTTAATGAAAGCAGAAGGCGAACAGGCAAGCATTCAATCCGACATTGCTAATAGCCAAGCCGAAGTGTCTAAACTCACCAATGTATATGCCAACTATACCATTCGTAATGGCCAGTATTTTATACTCGCACCTCAAGATGGACAAGTAGTGGGTGCTAAAAAATCAGGTTTGCTTGAACTTGTAAAAGAGGGCGAACAATTATTGAGTATTGTACCTAAACAACAAGATAAAGCGGTAGAACTTTTTGTAGCGCCTATGGATTTACCGCTCCTTAAAGAAGGTCAAAAAGTGAGTTTCATCTTCGATGGCTTCCCAGCTATTTTATTTAGCGGTTGGCCCAAAGCATCGGTTGGTATATTTAGAGGCTCTATATTATTCATCGAAAAAACGATTCAAGAAAATGGCAAGTATCGCATTTTAGTAACTCCAGATACATCTAGTAAAGCATGGCCAAACATGTTGGCAATTGGCACAGGAGCATCGGCCGTAGCCCTACTTAATGATGTGCCTATTTGGTATGAACTATGGAGAAATATTAATGGATTCCCAGCTGATTACTACCAACACAAAAAAAATAATAAGAAGGATGAAAAATAAGCTATTCTTAATCGGACTCTATTGCTTGATCTATACTATCAAGGCTTATTCGGCTACACCTGTATTGCACTATACTCATTTTCTAAAACAAGTAGTTGCTACCCATCCAACTATAAAATCAGCAAAGCTGTATGTGCAGGCATCTAACGCTGCTGTGCTGGAGGCTAAAGGAGCATTCGATCCTTTTTTTAGTTACGAAAGTGAAAAAAAACAACTCAATAATCAATTGTATTATAACTATCAACAAACGCAATTGCAAATTCCCATTTGGAATGGCATTGATGTAAGAGCCGGCATGGAAAATGCACAGGGCCTTAATACGAATCCTGAAAACACCTTAGGAGCTAGTAGTTATGTAGGTATCAAAATTCCAATTGGCGCCGACTTATTATTGGACAAAAGAAATCTTCAGGTACAACAAAATCAGCAACAAATAGCTATTAGCAAAGCAGAACAACAACAGGTAATTAATGAACTTTTAGCCGATGCACAAATGGCCTATGTCAATTGGAGTCGAGCTTACTATCAATACCAATTATTTGCAAAACTAAGTCAACAAAATAAAGAACGAGTAGCATTTGTAATTACAGAGTATCATCAAGGTCTGCGACCAGCGATAGATACAAGCGAAGCCGTATCGCAATGGCAACAAGTGCAACTGAACGAGACAGATGCTTATTTTCAATTTAAAGCAGCCACACAATTACTCGAAAATTATGTATGGAATGAAACCACTACCCAGAACCTAGCCTTACAGGATCAGATACCTGATAGTAGTTTTTTTGACACAACGCCCTTTACAACTACCAACGATAGTCTCCTCCTTCAACAACATCCTAAAGTGCTGCAATATGAAGGAAAGCTAAAGCAATTACAACTCGAAAAAACTTACAAAACACAACAACTTTTACCCAAAGCGTATCTAAAAGCAAATGCCTTAAGTAAAGGTTACTTCGATCAAGTAGGTTTGAATAGCCTACCCTATCAAGAAAATTACAAACTGGGATTCACGCTAGCGGTACCCCTTTTACAACGCAGTGCTCGAGGGGCTTTGTTACAAAATAAATTTAAACGAGAAGCTACCACATTCGAGAAAGCTATCGTACAAAACCAACTCTTTACAAAAGTTCAATATTACCAAACACAATTGGAGAATATTCGTCAACAACTCCTTAATACAACAGCGCTCCTTAAGAACTTTAGAAAATTGTATGAAGCAGAACAATTGCGTTTTCAGCAAGGAGAAAGTTCGGTCTTCTTAATCAATTCAAGAGAATTAAAAATCATTGAAGCTTTGCAAAAGCAACTCGACTTATACTACAAATGGAAACAAAGTACCATTCAATTAGCACTCTGTAACGGCACTATAAACACCTAATCTATGAACAGCACCCTACTTATCAATAACCTGAGCAATCCCGCATTTCTATTCTTCCTATTAGGCATCATAGCGGTGCGACTAAAAAGTGATTTAGAAATTCCGTCTAACTCCGCAAAATTTATTTCCTTATACCTCTTATTTTCTATTGGGTTTAAAGGCGGACAAGAGTTAGCACACGAAAGCATTACGCTTGATGTAATTATAGCCATGTTGTTTGGTATGTTTATCTCCTTTATAATTCCCTTATATACTTTTTTTATTGGGAAACGATTTACGAGTGTTGAAAATGCCGCGGCAATTGCCGCTTCCTATGGCTCTGTTAGTGCGGTTACCTTTGTCACCGCAGCGAGCTATTTAGAATTCCAGCATCTTCATTGGCATGGGCACATGGTAGCAGTAATGGCCCTCATGGAGTTTCCGGCTATTATTACGGGACTGCTATTATATGCTATTTATCAAAATCAACGCCAAGAGCAAATTGCGTATAAAAAACATATACAGCACGCCCTTACCAATGGTAGTGTACTACTGATTGTTGGTAGTTTGCTCATCGGTTATTTTTCAAATCCGCAACAAGCAGAAGGTATTAAGCCCTTTACCAACGATCTATTTAAAGGCTTTTTAGCTATTTTCTTATTATACATGGGCATAGAAAGTGGCAAGAAACTAGATACCTTTTTTAAAAATGGTTGGTTTCCTATTCTCTTTGCTATTTTCATTCCATTGCTCAATGGTGCCTTCTTTACGTATGTAGCACATTGGATTACACCCGATAGTGCCAATCGATTTATGTTTGGTATTTTGGCCGCAAGCGCCTCTTATATTGCTGTGCCTGCAGCCATGCAATTGGCTATTCCTAAAGCCAATGCCGGTTTGTATTTGCCTATGGCACTTACCCTAAGCTTCCCCATCAATATAACTATTGGAATGACCTTATATTATCAAATCGCACAACTTTAAATCATGCAAGCCATAAAAATAGGCCTATTAGGCGGTGGCCAATTAGCCAAAATGTTTATTCAAAGTGCCGTCAATTATCCGGTGCACATTACCTGTATGGATGCCGATGCGCAGGCACCTGGATTGCAATTGGCCCATACGCGAGTAGTGCAATCGGTGCAAGATTATGATGCAGTTGTAGCAATGGGTCTAGAGCAAGATGTGATTACTATTGAAGTAGAAGCAGTAAATGTAGATGCGCTTTTCGAACTCGAACGCTTAGGCAAAAAAGTATATCCACAAGCAAGGGTTATTCAAACAATACAAGATAAAGGCTTGCAAAAAACTTTTTTTAAAGAACAAGGATTCCCAACAGCCGCTTTTAGTAAGGCAGACACTATCGAAGCAGCCCTTGCTTTACCTATAGCGTATCCCATCATTCAAAAAAAATGTAAGGGTGGCTATGATGGCAAAGGCGTAGCAATAGTTCCAACGCCCGATCAGTTGGTGCCCAATTTATTTCCAGCTGTATTAGAAGATAAAATAAGTATTCAGAAAGAGATTGCCGTTATGGTAGCGCGCAATGCGGCAGGCGAAGTGCGCGTATTTCCGAGTGTAGAATGCCATTTCGATGAACAATTACATTTAGTAGATTATTTATTTTGCCCTTCACAATTATCGCATGAAGAAGAAGAAACGGTACAAGCCTTAGCGCAGCAAATCATTACCCAATTAGATATGGTAGGCTTGTTAGCTATTGAATTATTTATAACCCCAAATGCTGAAATCCTTATCAATGAACTATCTCCAAGACCCCACAACAGTGGCCATCATACTATAGAAGCGAATGAAATATCTCAGTTTGAACAGCACTTGCGCTCCATTTTAAATTGGCCTTTAGGCAGCACCGAATTAAAACAAGCCAGTGTAATGCTCAATTTAATAGGGCAAGGTAGCCATACCGGACCGGCAACGTATGTGGGATTAGAAAAACTATTAGATCTTCAGAATGTGTTTGTGCATTTGTATGGAAAGAGCATTCACAAGCCCCACAGAAAAATGGGCCATCTTACTATTTTAGATAAATCGGTAGACCAGGCATTACGAAAAGCACAAAAAATAAAAAAAGAATTTATCATCACTACAAATCAATAACTATGGTAGGAATTATTATGGGCAGTAAAAGTGATCTTGCAATTATGCAGGAAGCCACCCAAATCTTAGAAAACTTTCAGATCCCTTACGAAATCAAAGTTGTATCGGCACATCGCACTCCGCAAATGATGTTTCAATATGCCCAAGAAGCAGTTGCACGAGGCTTAAAAGTAATTATTGCCGGAGCTGGAGGCGCAGCACATCTACCGGGTATGATAGCAGCTATTGCTCCGCTACCGGTTATAGGCGTGCCTATCAAATCGTCCAATTCTATTGATGGCTGGGATTCCTTATTGTCTATTGTGCAAATGCCCAAAGGCGTACCCGTAGCCACCGTTGCAGTAAACGGTGCTTATAATGCGGGCATATTAGCGGCACAAATTATGAGCACCGCCGATCCAAAATTAGTAGCCCAATTGCAAACCTTTAAACAAGGCTTGGCCGACAAGATTATGCAGGAACATACAATAGACTCAATGTAATGTTAGAAGAAGAACGAGGCTTAGTAAGTACTATTTAAAAAAGAAATTTGCAGGAGGATCTTCTAACAATCGAATGGAGAAATAGACATTATACACCATGCCTATAAACATAAGTACATAGGCAAGCCAAGCACTGTATAGCTCCATTTGGAAGAAACACAAGCCAGCAACAGAAAATACGATACCAATTACTAAAAATTTAAAATACATTCTCATATCCATTTTTTGGTTGCGCATAAGGGGTGAAAATAAACTTGCAACCTATTTTTAGATCAAGAGATACAATAATCGTGCCAAAATATATATGCATAAAAAAACCACCTTTCTCAAGGTGGTTTTTTT
>JAHEFK010000034.1 GCA_024640225.1 Bacteroidota bacterium
AAGGATTTCGGTGAAAATAGCATTATTAGTAGCTTTCATTTCACCAAGTCACTAACAACATAACGAAACATAAGCTACAAAATAGTTTGAAAATATTTTTCAGGTACGCTTACGCGGTCACCTCGAAAACCACCGAAATTCGGTGGTTTTTTTTATTATCATTCGTTTTCTTTCAAAAATGTATATTTTTTTAGTGCCGCGGAGACAATTTGATGAAAACTATAATTTGAATTTTATAGTAACTTTATTTATTAAAAAACCACCTTTCTCAAGGTGGTTTTTTTTATTTCATTGTAGCATTTTCCTACTCCTTCACTACCCTTCCGATGCCTATCAGTTCTTGTGCTGTATTGTAAGCTCTGATTTGATAAATACCGTTGGCTTGTTTACTTAAGTCAATGAGCGATTCTGTTTGTTGGAGGATGAGTTGCCCCATCGCATTGTAAACATATAGCGTCCCTTCTTTGAAATCAGCTACTTGCAACATGCCTGTTGTAGGGTTGGGATAGATGCTTAAGCTTGGTGTAGCTATGGTGTTGATAGATAAAGTCAGGAGGTTATAGTTGGGCGATAAACTTTTGCAACCATTCTCATTGCCCACCATTACATAATACAAGCCTGCTTGCGTTGGGGTGTAGTATTGTCCTGTAGCGCCGGGGATGAGTACGCCATTGAAGTACCATTGATAACTGTAAAAGCTTATCGGTGAAAACAACTGTGTACCATTCCAATGAATGATGGCTACCGGTGCTGTGTTTACTGTTATGGTTATAGGCGATGAAGTGCGTGCGCAATAGCCATTGCTCACCTTCACCGTATAGTAGCTGCCTATGGTAGCCGTATAGGTTGGATTGGTAGCGCCTGCAATATCAAAGCCATTCATGGTCCATTGATAGGTATAGCCTACCCCGGTAGCAGCTTGTAGCAAAGCTCCTTGTCCATTGCAGATCACCGTGGTATTTGGCGTAGAGATGCTGGCTATAGGTATGGGTAAGACTTGAATACTTTGGATATTGGATGTTTTGCTACAGCCATTGAGGGTGGCTACATACGAATAATCGCCACTTTGTTTGGCATAGTAGATAGCGTTGGTAGCATTGGGTAATAATTGGTTATTCTTAAACCATTGGTAGCTATAGCCTGCCGAGCTGAGTGCTTGCACTTGCACGCTATCACCCACGCAAATAGTTGTTGGGCCATTGACACTGCATTGCACTTGGGGTACTGGTTTTACCGTAGCATTGATGGTATTAGATATCGTAGCACATCCTTGTGCATTGGTGCAAACAGCATATATACTTGCCGATTGAGAAGTGGCGAATTGAGGATTACCATTTCCACTTGGTGTTGCATTTACATACCAGTTAATAGTGGTACCTTGTGGAATGGCACATTGCATTACAACAGAATCACCTTGACAAACTGTTACTGCATTTAAGGAACTGATGGCAATTGGCACACCAGCAGCTACCGTCACGGAGAAACTTTGTGTTGAACTTGCACCATTTGAGTCTGTTGCTGTAATCGTTACCAAACTTGTACCCGATTGGTAAGGAGTAGGTGTAAAACTCAGTACTTTATTGGTATCTGCACCTGTAATAGTAATGCTACTAAGCGGTAATAAACTGGTATTACTTGACGTGCAACTAAGCGTTGTATTGGCAGGTGACGTATCATCATCCACTACTACAAAGCGCATAGTATCGGGCACACAAGTGGTCTTATTGTGTACATATTTTATTAAGGGAGGGTAATTGGGCTTAAGAGTATGAAACGTACTATCATACAATATGGTAGTGCCATTGGCATTAGTTGCAAAGGCTCTGTAATAGTATAATGTATTCGGCGTTAGTCCTGTGAGATTTGCGAAATAAGGGCCTGTAGCACCAGAAACAATTGCCGAATCAGAGAGCGGCAAGGGGGAGGTACCATAGTAAAAACCTCGTTTGGTAACCGTAGCATTTCCATCCCAGCATACGCGTGCATGCAAGGTAGCTGTTGTGTACGCTACGTTTGTTGCATATTGGCTATCAATATAAGGCGCAAAAGACCCCATTAGACTTGGAACTAAATTTGGGAAATGGGTAGTATTACCAAGATTACCGTTAAACAAAGGTTGACTAGCATAGGTATAATTACAACCGACACCAACTATATTGGGTTGATTTATGACACTTATTGCTGGTGATGAACTTTCATAAGAATCCATTAAATATATTTTTCCATTGGGTGCCATTTGCAGATCAGTTACCAATCGAGCTGGGGGAAGTATAATGGGTATATATGTTTTAGCATTATTATTAGACAAATCATATTGAATCATTGTTCCTGGTTGTGTACCCATAAATAAAGAATAAGCAAATGATAATTGATTATGAACACGATACAGTATATTCCCATTTGGTGAAAATTCTATGCTTGCATAGAAAAGCATACCATTTGAAGTACCACCATTTGAATAAAGAAGTCCAGAGTTTAGTAATTGATAATTTGAAAAAGTACCCGTACTTGCATTAAAATCATACAATTCAGTAGAATCCGAAACAAGCAAACCGTAAGATTGATATGGGAAATATGTTCTTGCAACTTTTGTTCCTTGAGGATTGGCTCTTATAGTAAGTTGAGCACCTAAAAAAGGCAATTGTGGACCAATGATTGATGTAACCGGTGTAGCATTCAAACCAGAAGGCGTAAGTAAAAAAGCTTTAAACCCATTATTGAAATTAGTTAATATCCAAAAATTATTAGTACCCATTTGCTTTACAGCGGTTAAAGGAGCCATAATATTATTTGTCACTAAAATATTTTTACTGGTGGCAATAACATCACCAAACCCACCTTGCAAGGTCATATCTATAATACAATAACGCAATTCTGAATATGTAGAGTAAGTAGCTGCTACAAATAAATAATAACGATTTGAATTGCCAGGATCCGGAACAATAAGCACATCTTGTTTGTAATCCCAAGGCGTACCTAAACTATTAATACCACTACATAAATTACCGTTAGGCATGGGATTGTGAGCTGCATTTTTAATTACATAATTATTTAAATAAAATAACAATGCACCTGTAGAGGAAGAAACCGATGCAGAAGACGAATTGTTTGTGCCCCATTGAGTTGGTAAAAAAGACATTGGTGAAGAAGGAGGAGTTGTATTGAAAGAGAGCCAATGACGAGACCAAAGCCAATTATTATTTTGCCCTTGAGCAAATAATTCAAAACTAGCTAATGAAAACAATAGTACAAAAACATCTTTTTTTGTCATAATTGATAGTATTTATGAAAACTAAATTTCTTATATTAATTAATTAATTAAATAAAAACAAGGGAATTTCTCCCCAAGTTTTAAAAAATACTCTTAATACACTTCAATTCGTTCTTTATAATTCTTATCATCAATATTTACTTCAACAACATAAACACCAGGAATTAATTGCATTGGATCAACCAAAACTTCTCCATTAAAAATACAACTATTTGAATACACTTGTTCCCCTATAGAATTAAATAATTTAATAATTGCTTTTGAGTAAAGACTTCTTTTATTGAAATTTGAGATATGAAATCCTTCACAAGATTGTATTCTGTTTGGATAAATTACAATTTTGTCTTCAACGACTACACTTTTAGGCTTTCTAAATAAATAATCATTATTACAAGACACCTTCATTAAAAATGGCAAGCCTAATGTATCAGAATTTAATACTGAAGTAAAATAATTATCATTTGACGAATTATTGAAAGGATTTATACTCAAATTTGGATTAAAAATATAGCTACTAGAATAATGCATTTCTTGCAAACCACAACTAGATCCAAAGTTATCAGTATAAATACATTTTAAACCAAATTTTGGGGCGTTCAATAAATGTGTTCCAGTTAAAATTAAATTATCAAATACACCAGACAAGGAACCTATACGTGGCATTTGCCATATAGAACTCAAATTTTGTCCACCTAAATATTGATAAGGACTAGTAGTATTAATAGTTCCTTCAACTAATGTATTTAGTGTAGTTGGCAACATAAAATTTGAAAAATGATTATCAACTCTTACATTTTGAATAAACGGGCAATCTCTGTTAATTGTGTACATTGAAGTATGTGACACATCAGTTGTAAATTGCCATCCCACAATTTTCAAATCACCATTATTTTGTTCTACAAAATTAGTTGCATACAAATTGTCAAATGGTTGAAATTTATTATCCCCTAAACGTGAAAATGAGCTTTTATCCAATTTATACACCCAAAATGCAGCCCAAGGAAGTAATGTTGTATTCTGAATTCCAGCTGTAGTTTGAACATCTATTTTAACTTCATTTACCAATAGATTCATTTTATCTGAATTAGGATCATAGTACAAATCTGTAGCAATGGTACCAACATTGTTACCAACTACATTATCATATTTATTTTTATTAATTATTGAGAAAGATCCTAAATCTAATTCAGCAATCATAGCAACTGGATATACATTAGCTGGGGTAAGAGGTGGTGGTGGAGGTGGGAATAATATACCTTGCCAAAAATTTGACATACCCATAATAAATACTCTACCATCATTTGTTTGTTTAATTGACCTAGCTAAATCAAAATAAGAATGAGTACCATTAAGATTTGAAGGTGTATTAGCATCACCAAAATAAATTATATCATTAGCAACAGGATTAGTTAAATCAACTCTACATACAAAGGCTTGATTAGGATTACTAAAATTGAGACCATTTGTGAGCATAGGACTTACATTAGGGATTTCCTTACTAGCACAACCAACAATGTAAACAACATTATTAATTAAGATAGCATCCATTGGATAAAGATGATTATAAGGAATGGAAGTTAAATTTGAAACTATTTTAGACTCCGATAAAACTTGTCCATTCATATCAACGGTAGTCAGTTTAATAGCATCTTGTGCATAAGGTACATTTTCTCGAAGTAATGAAACAATAATAAAATTACATGTATTATCTATGCTTATAATTTTAACAGCTCTTTCATCAGCATTTGAATGATTAATAAAAACAGATGCCAATAAATTACCCAGTTTATCAAAACGTATAAAATGAATACCATTTTTTATATCCGTAGCTAGTGCATTCGGATAAACAGTGCCAACTGCAACACATTGCTCATCTAATGGATCTAAGGAAGGACAAGCATTTGTAATCGGAATTACATCATAACCTTTTACATCATTATTAAAAGAATAGGAATACGTGTCTTGTGCAAATACCGATAAGGTTTGCAATAAAAAGACAGAGAGCATTAACAGGATTTTTTTGTTCATAATCGTTATAGTTTAAATAGGTTAAATAACCAATACAAAACAAAAAGAATAATAATTCGAAAACAACCCTAAATTAAGGTGTTTAACGAAATTTAGAAAAATACACCTTAAATTAAGGTATATTTTTATGAAAAATTATTTTTGTTAGTCTAAATAAACTATAATCTTTGTATTCTAAACTAATAAACCATGTCAGCACCAATCTCTTTAAACGAAGCAAAAAGCATGACCCATGCTTTTCAAAATTCATCATTAGGAACCAACCAAACAATTGCAGGCCTTGTAGACAAAATTAATTTACTTACTTTACTAAACCAAGAAGGCTGCACAGGGGTTCGCATATACAATGCCTTAAATGAAGAAAACAAAATAACTTATGTATTAGTTGGTGTAAACGCTAACAATGAAGACATGACTGATTATATTTTAGATAAAACTGTCAACTGTCCAAACAACTGTTCTAATGATTCACCTTTAATGTAAATGGTAACAATAAACTACGTTTATCATTTACTTGCTTTACTATCAATTTTTATAAGTGTATTATTGTTGCTTACTAAAAAGGTGAACAAAGTCAATAATATTATAATTAATGTAGTATTAATGCATAGTTTTTTCGAAGTTTTTCTTTGGTTAATTCCCAACCAATCTGAACCAGGTGATATTGGTGCATTATGTTACGATGTTTTATTTCCATTGTACATTATTAATTTAATTTTGCTTCGTAAATACAATAATTTTCTAGTCTTCATAGTAATAACCACAACAATTGCTAGCCAATATTTAGTAACACCATCCTTACTACCCCAAGCTGGTGAATTTAAAATCATCCTCTCCTTTACTTCCTGTTTGACTTTATTAATGATTGTTTATAAAAATCTAAAAAAAATTAGTTACCAAATAATTATGTTGATCTTACTTTCAGGCATTCCATTTATAGATATGTTTTTTAATGCTGCTATATTTAGATTTATAACCTTTGAAATGAATACATGGAAAATATTTTTAAGTTTTTATATCGTTTATTTAAGCATCACTTGCAGCATTTTTATCTATTATTATGGAAGGCAATTATTTAAACATTAATCCGCTTTTATTTAGCATACCCATTATGCTTTTTATTGTAGCATTTGTATTGCTGCTGTATTATACCTATGCCCGTTCGGTAAGGCTGCAACATCAATTGCGCAATCGCTACTTAACTAATTTAGAAGAAGAACGAAAGCGCATATCTAGAGAATTGCATGACACCATGAGCGTTTTCACCATTAGTTTAAAAAATAATATTTACCAAGAAGTCTGTCTTTCCGATATCAAAAAGCAAGAATGGACAGCGCAAATCATCCATTTTGAAAGCAATATTACCGATTTAAATGAATTATTATATCCCACCGAAATCATTCATGGAAACTTGTATAGTGCCTTAGATCGGCTTTCTTCTTTGCTCCACAAATCGGGCAAGCAGGTAAGTATTTACAATACCAGTCAGCTAACTTTATCTACTAAAAACACCATTCATCTCTATCGAATACTACAAGAGTCCATAATAAACATATTTAAACATACTGAAAACAAACAAGTTATTTTGAGTTTGCAGGAAGAAGACAATATGCTCAATGCAGTGCTTTCCTACCCTAGCTCATCTGCACCTAGTAATTACGAACATAAAGAAACGCGCAGAGGACAACAAATTTTGCAGGAACGCTTATCGCTTGTTAATGGCACTAGGAGTATTCATTGGGAAGAAGGCATTATCTTTGAACGTTTTAAATTTGGAAAGCTATGAGGGTATTAATCTTAGAAGACCAAACAAATACCTGTTTGTTTTTAGAACAGCATATACTACAACTATATCCAGACGCAAAAACAAGCACTTTTAATACCTACAAAAAAGCGTTATCAGCTTTAGAAAACAATACCTTCGAGCTCCTTATAAGCGACTTAGATTTTGATGGCGCAAAAGAGTTTGCATTAGTGGAACAAGCCTATGTACGAAACATACCTTGTATCATTTACTCAGCCCATTACAATCAATCGTATATAGACAAAGCTAGTGCTTATAAATTTAATGCCTTTGTATGCAAATTGGGAAGTGTAGCATCTTTAATATATGCTTTAAAAAATTTCAAAACACTTTCTTTACACGTTTGTAGCTATATAAAACAAAAAAATATCGAAACAATACACAGTATTGCCGAACCACAATTGAATGGTATTGAAACAACGATAGTGCAATTTTTAATACAAGGACTTTCTAGAAACGATATTGCTACTAAATTGAAAATAAAAACAAATACCCTCAACAGTTATATACGCGATATGGTAGCCAAGAATAAATGTTCCTTATACGAATTAATTCATCGATATGTAGTTTGGCATAAAGAGTATTGAGTCGGCCAATAGAATATTGATTATGATCAAATATTTAGAAATAAAAAAAATATAAAACTTTAGATACAATTTAAAAAAGAATAACTATCTTTACATTAGGTTCTTAAAAGATGAAGGATTTCGGTGAAATAAGCTAATTTATTACTTTTCATTTCACCAAGTCAACAACAACATCAGCAAACACAAGCTACAAAATAGTTTGAAAAAATATTTT
>JAHEFK010000035.1 GCA_024640225.1 Bacteroidota bacterium
AACAACGAAAGATCACAAGTTTTAAATCAAACCAGCCCAACAGCCAAAATATTTAGATATAGTGTGTATGCACAAGGACTTGCAGATGTAAGATTAAGTGCTAACTATTGGATTTTTGATCCCAAAAAAGCTGAAAAAGGAAATGTCATGGTAGGGGTTGGAGTTAAACTAAACACAGGTAGCCATGACAAAACAGACAATGCACCTCAAGCCAATGGAACCATTCAAAATGTGGTGATGGACCAAGCCATTCAACCAGGAGATGGCGGTGTTGGTTTTTCATTAGAATTCCAAGGTTTCCGAAAATTAACTGGAAAACTATATGGATTTGCTAATGGATATTATTTATTCAACCCAAGAGAATCTAACGGAACATTCAAATCGGCAGCTAAATTAGGTTTAGAAGGATATAATGTTTACGCTTGTCCAGATCAATATTTTGGTAGAGCAGGAGTTATGACATCAATAGACAAAAAAAATAATTTAAGTGTATCGCTTGCGGGCCGTATCGAAGGGATTCCAGCATTCGACGCGATTGGTGGACAAGTTGCTTATAGAAGACCCGGTTATGTTATAGCGGTAGAATCCGGAATTTCATACCGTAAAGGAAAACACGGCATCACTTTATTTGTTCCTTACAATTTTGTTAAAAACAGAATTCAAAGTGCGGCTGACATTGCTGATCAAAACATACAAAATGCACGTATTGCTAATCCTGCAAACTATGTTCATGTACAAGGGGATGCTGCTTTTGCTGATTATTCAATCAATGTTGGCTATACGTATCGCTTTAGCCTAAACAACACTATGAAAATGAGCGTATCACATTAATAATTAAAATCATACAACTAAACTATATTAACAAATGAAACAAATTTACTTCTGTTGCCTACTATTAGGCTCTTTATTCGCCAACGCTCAAACCGAAATTGACGGTATTATGATGAGCAAAAATCAACTTTGTACTGGTGCAGTCTATCAGTACAATGCTTGGAACAATTACTGGGAAGGTAGTTTTAAGAGAGACAATCAAAATTTAGGAACCGTCTCTAATAACAATATCAGTGTAAATGCTAACTATGGTCTTTCTGATAAATTGAATGTTATTGTGAGCTTGCCTTATGTTACCTCTAAAGCTTCTGCAGGTACTTTAAAAGGGCAAAATGGATTGCAAGATTTTTCAGCAACGGTGAAATACATGCCTATTGAAAAGACTATTGGAGGAGCTACTTATTCTTTATACACTATTGCAGGGATTTCAATTCCAACAACAAACTATACTGCCGACTTTTTGCCTTTAAGCATTGGATCACAAAGTAGAACAGGAACTTTCCGTTTGATGGGAGATTATCAAAGAGGTCACTTTTTCACTACGCTATCTGGAGCTTACTTAAAAAGAGCTAAAATTACAATTGATCGAAATGCCTATTTCACAACCGAAATGGTTTATTCTAATGAGGTAGTAATGCCTGATGTAATCAATGTTAATTTTAGAATGGGGTATCGTTCTAATCGTTTGATTGCTGAAGCTATTGTAGATAACCAAGTGACTCAAGGTGGTTTTGATATTACAAAAAACAACATGCCTTTTCCTAGCAATGCTATGAATGCCGTTAAAGTAGGTGTTCATACCAAATATACTTTCCCTAAAAAAGAAGCCCTTTCGCTTGTGGGAGGATTCAATCGTGTCCTAGACGGACGTAATGTTGGTCAAACCAATGCGGTATATGCAGGCCTTTTTTATATCATCAACTTCAATAAAAAATAAAATGAAAAATATAATTATAACTCTTTTTGCCTTTATTTCATTAGCCTCACTTTCTTCTTGTAGCAGTGATATCTACGATCGTTCTGAAAGCTACCCAATGCTAATCCCCTCTAATAATGATGATTTAGCAGGGACTTGGCGACCAATTTTATTATCTGCTCCAGATGAATTCAGCTTAGACGTTCCTGTAGCTACAACGAATGCTGCCTTTACAAGAGAATTAAACGAGATTAAAAGCTATCAAGCCAATATTACAGATGAACAAAAAGCTATCATCAAATACTGGAGTGCAGGTAGTGTATTGCGTTGGAACGAAATTATGCGCACCTTAGTTGCTAAACATAATCTACCTCCTTATCAAAATGCAGATGGGACCTACCCAACTCCATCTTCTGCCAATCCATTTGCTAGTACTCCTTTCCCTTTTTCAAATCCGCCTTATGCGGCACGTGCTTATGCTTATGTAAGTGCGGCACAATATGATGCTTTAGTAGCTACTTGGCATTACAAAAGATTGTATAATAGAGTCGCTCCATATGTAGCAGACAATACTTTGAACGTATTAGTTCCAAAAAACGGAATGACTTCTTATCCATCTGAAGACGGAGTATTAGCAGGTGTTACAGTAGAATTGTTGAAATTATTATTCCCTACTGAAATTGCGTATATCGACGGAAAAGCAGAGGAAGAAAAATTATATCGAATAATCAGTGGTGCTAACGTGCGTAGTGATGTGGATGCTGGAATTATTTTGGGTCGAAAAATTGCAGCTAAATACATTACAAGAGCGGCTGGGGACGGAATGGGAGCTGCCGTAGGAAACCAAACAATTTGGACTCAATTACAAACACAAACAGGTGCTACAGGAGAAACGCCTTGGTTATCTTTAGATTTACCTGTTAGACCTCCTATGTTGCCTTTATTTGGAAGTGTTCGTTCGTTCTTAATGTCGTCTTCTGATGTATTAGCAAGTCGTCCTGTACCGCCTCCTTCAACGAGATCAACCCAATTTGCTACCGAATTAGCCGAAGTAAAATCATTCAGTCAAAATGCAACAAGAAAAGAAATGGAAATTGTTACGTTTTGGGCAGATGGAGTGGGAACATATACTCCACCTGGACACTGGAATGCCATTGCTGCTGATGCTTTCGTACCACAAAATTATAGCGAAGTACGTTGGGCAAGAAATATGGCACTATTGAACCTTTCTTTAATGGACGCAGCTATTAGTTGTTGGGATGCTAAATATTATTACTTTAATCCAAGACCAACACAAATGGATTCTTCTATTAAAACGTTAACCGGTATCCCGAATTTCCCTGCTTATGTGTCTGGACATTCTACTTTTAGTGGAGCTGCTGCTACTGTATTATCTCATATAATTCCTGCCAAAACAGAAGAATTCAAAGCTTTGGCAAAAGATGCTTCTAACTCACGATTGTTTGGGGCAATTCATTATAGAAGTGACTGTGAAAAAGGATTGCTTTTAGGTGAAACTGTTGGCGGATTTGCAGTTACAAGAGCACGTATTGACGGTGCTGAATAAATTAAAATACAAGTTGAAAATTTAAATAAGTGGTTTGTTTTATTTTCAACTAATCTCAAGCAAATACTAGGTATTTGCTTGAGATTAATTTAAACACAAATTTTTAAAATTATACTCCCATGACACAATTATTTAATTCGTTTTACTTTTCATTTAGCGAAAAAATAGAAAAACATAGTGTTATCATAATGCGTATTGCCTTGGCTATTGTTTACATTTGGTTTGGCGCCTTAAAAGTAATCGGAATAAGCCCTGCGGGTGATTTAGTAGAGCAGACCGTTTTTTGGTTCAAACCAGAAATATTTATTCCTGTACTTGGAGTCTGCGAAGTAATAATAGGTCTGGGACTATTAATTAAACGATTTGTACCTATTACTGTTTTATTATTATTGCTACACATGGTAGCTACTATTTTCCCTCTTTTTATACTAACAGACGCTTGTTTTGATGCTTTCCCCTATCGTCCCACTTTAGTTGGTCAATACATCATCAAAAATTTAGTATTGGTAGCAGGTGCTTTAGTAATTGCTGGAAAACACAATAAAAATTATTGCAATCAAAAACTATAATAAGTCTAAAACAAGAAAGCCTAACAAATGTTAGGCTTTCTTTATAAAATTAAATTCGTATTAGTCTGCTAATAGAATTACTTTATTGTCTTTCATTTCGATTGTTCCCGACTCAACTGATAAAGTATACAATTGGTCATTTACTTTCGTTAACTTAGATGCTGCTTCTTTAGAAAGAGTAAAACTTGGCGCTGCAATTTTTACTGTACCTTTCTTAAGCAAAGAAACAATTGGCGCGTGATTATTCAAGATTTGAAAATCTCCATCTACTCCTGGAAGGTACAATGAAGTAATCTCTCCTGAAAATAACTTTGCCTCTGGTGATACTATTTCTAAAATCATATTTTTTTAGTTGATAGTTGATAGTTGATAGTTGATGGCTGTAAATCTTACAACCAATAACCAACAACCAACAACCAATTATGCTTCTGCCAACATTTTTTCTCCAGCTTCAATAGCTTGTTCAATAGTCCCTTTAAGGTTGAAAGCAGCTTCTGGCAAGTGATCTAATTCACCATCAATAATCATATTAAATCCTTTGATTGTGTCTTTAATATCAACTAATACCCCTGGAATTCCTGTAAATTGCTCAGCAACGTGGAATGGTTGAGACAAGAAACGTTGTACACGACGCGCTCTAGATACAGATAATTTATCTTCTTCAGATAACTCTTCCATACCAAGGATCGCGATGATATCTTGTAATTGTTTGTATTTTTGAAGGATCTCTTTTACTCTTTGCGCACAGTCATAATGCTCATCTCCTAAAATTTGTGGAGTCAAAATTCTTGAAGTAGAATCCAATGGATCCACCGCTGGATAAATTCCTAACTCAGCAATTTTACGAGACAATACAGTTGTTGCATCTAAGTGAGCAAATGTAGTTGCTGGTGCCGGGTCAGTTAAGTCATCCGCAGGAACGTAAACCGCTTGAACAGAAGTAATAGATCCTTTGTTTGTAGAAGTAATACGCTCTTGCATAGCTCCCATTTCAGTTGCTAATGTTGGTTGGTATCCTACTGCAGATGGCATACGACCTAAAAGTGCCGATACCTCAGAACCTGCTTGTGTAAAACGGAAGATGTTATCCACAAAGAACAATACATCTTTACCTTGATCAGATCCAGCTCCATCACGGAAATACTCAGCGATAGATAATCCAGAAAGTGCTACACGAGCACGAGCTCCTGGTGGCTCATTCATTTGTCCGAAAACGAAAGTAGCTTTTGACTCTCTCATTCCTGGCATATCTACTTTAGACAAATCCCATCCTCCATTTTCCATAGAGTGCATGAAATCTTCTCCGTATTTAATAATTCCTGACTCTAACATCTCACGAAGCAAGTCATTTCCTTCACGTGTTCTTTCTCCTACTCCTGCGAATACTGAAAGTCCTCCGTGACCTTTTGCAATATTGTTAATCAACTCTTGAATCAATACTGTCTTACCTACTCCAGCACCTCCAAACAATCCAATTTTACCTCCTTTTGCATAAGGCTCAATCAAATCGATTACTTTAATACCTGTAAATAAAACTTCAGAAGAAGTTGATAAATCTTCGAATTTTGGAGCAGCTCTGTGAATTGACAATCCATTCTCTCCTGTTTTAGGCAAGTTTCCTAAACCATCAATTGCATCTCCAATTACGTTGAATAAACGTCCGTAAACATCCGGACCAATTGGCATTTGGATTGGATTTCCAGTACCTACTACTTCATAACCTCTACTCAAACCATCTGTTGAGTCCATCGAAATGGTACGAACGGTGTTTTCACCAATGTGTGATTGCACTTCTAGAACTAAAATAGTTCCATCTTTTCTTGTGATTTCTAACGAATCATAAATTTTTGGAAGTTCAACATCTTTACCGTTGAAAACAACATCAACTACTGGACCAATGATTTGGGCAACTTTTCCTATTACTTTAGACATTACTTATGTATTTATTAAATAGCTATTTAGGTTTATGAAATTGACTTAATCGAAAGTCCTCGATTAAATACTTTTTACAGAGTGCAAAGATAATTTTTAAAATATAAAATCAATAATTTTTTTTAAAAAAATCAGTATAATTTTAGCAGTAAATAAAAAACCACCACATAAAAATGTGATGGCTTGTTATTTGAATCTAAATAGAATATTTTAACTATAAACTGGAAGGATATAAAATTCTATATTTCCCTAAATCTACTTTTTTCAAAGTAGAAGAATATTTCGCATTAATTGCATCAATAAATGCATTGGCAATCAAAGCATAGCCTCTTGGGCTTGGGTGAACTCCGTCAAGAGAAAAAGAACCTCCTGTAACATATATCGAATTCATTGTAAAATTATTACTTACAATTCCAGTCGTTGACAATTTATCCATAATGGCTTTAGCATCAACAAAAGCCAATCCTTTTGCATCAGCAATCGCTCTAATACTTGCATTATATGCGTCAGTAGCAATTTTAATTTCGGCCGTTTCAGAAGGAATCAATACATGTGCGTCTTGCAAAGGAAAAGTAATCCCAAATTTATCCAAAGGAGATGGCGGTGCCATTCCTAATCCAGAATTAGAAGCTGTTGGAGCTGCTCCAATAACAGATTGTGTTGGTAACAATATCAAATCAGTCGCAGTAGCTTGACGCGCTTGTCCATAAACAGCCCCGTAAAATGCAGCATTCGACGCGCCCAATGTTGGAGTAAGAACCGCTGTTAACTGTGATGATAAATTAGATAATGATTCGTCTTTTATCAATAACGGATTAGAAGCAGTTGTTGAAAGCAAGTTAATTCTATCTCCCGCTCCCAAGTAAGTTAATGCTGATTTTAAAGGCCCATACAATTGTGTGTTCAAAGCCGAAATAGTAGCTTGACCTACAGCTGCATTACCAGAGCCTAATACCGAAGCACTCAAAGGATTGTAAGGTACTGTTGTAAAATAAGGTAAAGTAGACACATACGGTAAATTAGCCACTACCCCTTTAGCGCCATTAGCGGTCAAGTTTGTAATCAAAGCATTGTAAACATAGGCAAAAACTCCAGGATCTGTAATGTCATTTGAACCATACGTTGCTGCATTATTATTTCCTGTTTGGTTTACTCCTACACCTCCAGAAGTAGCATACCCTAAAACATCATTACCACCAATCCATAAAGAGAAGAAAGTCGGAGACTGAGCTAAGGCATCTGCCAAAACAGTAGTAGTTGCAGAAGTTGAAAAACGCGCAAAATATGGATTTGCTAATCCTCCAGCCACTCCAGCCACGTTCCCGTAACCAGCAGCAACTAAATGATAACTTTTAGCACCAGGAACACCTAAATTATTAAATGGCCCTGAAACTTTTGTACTTACTTCTGTAGTCGAAGTCCCTGAAACTGAAACTGGAGCCGACCCATTAAAATACAAACGTTTTGCCGCAATTACATTTCCTCCTAATAATAATCCACCAATATTATCTGACATGAATGGAGTTGTAAAGGTCCCTCCTCCTGCCGCAGCAAATTGTTGTGCCAAAATATTTGGATATGATCCTTCTTGACCTGTTTTAAAAAGAGCTCCATCACTATATCCTGCTGCAAAAGAATCCCCTAAGGCAACATATTTAGTGAAATTTGCCGAACCCGCTACAACAGGTTCTTCTACAACTGTAGTATCATCATTATTAGTACACGCTACAAAGGTCAACGAAACCAGGAATAGCCACTTGAAATTTTTTATCATGATTGTATTTTTTTAATTAGTAACCAAATTAAGGGTTGATTGTCCATGAAGCAAAGTATTGTTGACCAATAGCTCCTGCACCTAACACTTGAGTATATTCTTTACCACCAATATTTGC
>JAHEFK010000022.1 GCA_024640225.1 Bacteroidota bacterium
TTAATCTCGTTTCGCCCATTTAAAAGCAATAAAAGCCATTGGGAAATAGGCGCCAAGCAAATCTATAACATTGAACCAAAGTGGGGCATTCAAATTCATTACTTCCATAATACCACCTATCAAATAGATACTTGCAATAATAATCGGAATACGGATAGCTTTTGTTTTTGAAAAACGAGTAGCCAAATAAACCGCTACAAATGTTCCAATAGCATGCGCTAGAAAAGGCATTATGAAATGTTTAGGCTCCAATAAAGGCATCGCTGCATTGATTCCAGCATCGGTAGTCATAGCTACTCCTTTTGGAAGGGCGATAAGGGAACTACCCATCAAAATAATTGCCATATTGACTATAGCCCCTATACATACACCTACTAGTACTGATACTATATTGATAATGTTACTTCTCATCATTAAATGCTTATAACTCTAAAGTACAAAAAATAATTATTTTGTAAAAATACTTTTTCATCGTAATATTGCGATGAATAGATGGGAACCTCTAAACTACATAACTATAACAAAAAGCAGCTTTCACTAGCTACCATAACGCATGCACTCGCTCATCCGGCCCGAATTGCCATACTCCAATTTATAAGTAAACAAAAAAGTTGTATTTGTGGCTCTATTGTCGATGAATTGTCCTTATCGCAAGCTACCATTTCCCAACATTTAAAAGTACTTAAAGAGGCTGGCTTATTAAAAGGCACGATCAGTGGTGCAAGCACCTGCTATTGTATTAACGAGAAAGAATGGGAGAAAGCCAAAGTACTATTACATCAATTTATGAATACAAAATTCAATGCACCCAATACAAGCTGTTGCTCATGATGACTATCCAACAATTTATATCGCACTTAACTACTTGTAAAGAAATAGTGTTTGTATTACCTAATCAAGAACGTGTTCCTTTACATTTTCATGTAACCGAAGTAGGCTGCATTGAAAAAAATTATATTGACTGCGGCCAAACAATTCGTAAAGAACGAAAAGCAACTATGCAACTATGGGTAGCCGATGATACTACACATCGATTACAAGCCGATAAATTGATTGGTATTATTCAGCAATCCAATAAACTGTTTGACTTAAACAATTTAGAAATTGAAATAGAATATCAAGATAAAAGCATTAATAAATATGCACTTGAATATAATGGCGATGCCTTTCTATTATTGGCTACACATACCAATTGCCTTGCACCAGATCAGTGCGGTATTCCTAATCAAAAAATTAAAAAGAACCTTTCCGAATTACCCCTTGTAAATAAGGTATGCGAACCGGGAAGTGGTTGCTGTTAAAAACTATTCTATGGAACAAAGAAAACAACTCTCCTTTTTAGATCGCTATTTAACCTTATGGATCTTTAGCGCTATGCTATTAGGAATTAGCCTTGGTTATTTTATACCTCAAACAGCTGATGTTATAAATCAATTTTCTAAGGGCAGCACTAATTTACCCATCGCTATTGGTTTGATCATAATGATGTATCCACCTTTTACGAAAGTTAAATTAGCTGAACTTAAACAGATTTTTAGCAATTGGAAACTATTAGGTTATTCCCTTTTTCTTACACTTGTAATAGGACCTTTATTAATGTTTGGTTTAGCCTTATGGCTATTGCCCCATCACCCCGAATATATGCAAGGCTTAATCTTGGTAGGCCTTGCACCTTGCATTGCTATGGTGGTGGTATGGATAGATTTGGCGAATGGAAATAATGCCTATGGTGCCGGATTAGTAGCCGCTAATGCTGTTTTACAAGTGGTTTTATACAGTTTCTACGCCTATTTGTTTATCTCTGTATTGCCTCCTTATTTTGGATATGAAGGAAGCGCATTAGATATTTCAATTGTGGACATTGCTAAATCAGTAGGTATCTATTTAGGCATTCCCTTTATACTGGGCATTAGTTCTCGATGGCTATTAATCCAACTAAAAGGAAGCGCCTGGTTTAAAGAGCAATACATCCCTAAAGTAAGCCCTCTAACACTAATCGCTTTACTATTTACCATCGTTGTTATGTTTACTTTAAAAGGCCAATTAATTGTGCGTATTCCTTTTGATGTTTTATTAATAGCGCTGCCCTTAGTGATTTATTTTGCCATCATGTTTATCGGTAGTTTCATCATCGGCAAACGTTTAGGAGCCGATTATGCAACTAATACTGCTATTGCATTTACAGCAGCTGGTAATAATTTTGAATTGGCTATTGCTGTGGCTATTGGCGTCTTTGGCATAAATAGCGGTCAAGCTTTTGCAGGTGTTATAGGGCCATTGGTAGAAGTGCCGGCCCTTATATTACTTGTAAATGTAGCCTTTTATTTTAAAAAGAAATGGTACCCTCATTCATCTTAAAACTATGAAGCATATTTTAGTATTATGCACCGGTAATAGCTGCAGAAGTCAGATAGCAGAAGCTTATTTAAAGCACTTTTGCTCAACAGATGCCATTGTATATAGCGCTGGCGTAGAAACACATGGTGTGAATCCAAGAGCCATTGCCATTATGCAAGAAGATGGCATTGATATTAGCAACCATACTTCCAATAATATTTCGGAATATTATTCCATTCCTTTCGATTATGTTATTACCGTATGTGATAATGCTAAAGAACGATGCCCCTATTTCCCTACTACTGCTGTAAAATTACATTACAACTTTCCCGATCCAGCAAAAGCAAGTGGAACAGAAGAAGCTATCATGGAATCCTTTAGGTCGGTAAGAGCGCTTATAAAAGCTTATTGTAAAGATTTTACAGAACAGTACATAAAAAAACAGCAAGCATAGTGCTTGCTGTTTTTTTTACAAATAGTATATTAACTGATTTTAGTAGCTTCAAATAAGTCGGTATCTACTAAAACGCGACCGCAATGCTCGCAAGTAATAATTTTTTTACGTTGGCGGATTTCTGATTGACGCTGAGGAGGCACTACATTGAAGCAACCACCACAAGATTCTCTAGATACAGCCGCAACAGCAATACCGTTTTTATAATTAGTACGGATACGATCATAAGCAGCTAATAAGCGCTCATCAACATGCGCTTTAGCTTCTGTAGATTTTGCAACCAATACTTTTTCTTCTTTTTCTGTGCTAGCGATAATTTTAGAAAGCTCTACTTGTTTTACATCTAAAGCTTCTTGAACGATAGCCATTTTTTCTTCCGTTTTCAATCGTTGATTTTGGAAATCACGCAATTCAAACGTAGCATCTTTAATTCTCTTTTCGCACAATTTCACTTCCAATTCTTGCATCTCAATTTCTTTATTGATTGCTTCAAACTCACGACTATTCTTTACGTTTTCTTGTTGTTTTTCGTATTTCTTGATCATGGCTTTCGCCTCTTTTTCACCTGCAGTTCGCTCTGCGATAACCGAATTAATAGTATCTATTTCAAGATCGATATTGTTAATACGAGTTTGTAAGCCTTGGATCTCATCTTCCAAATCGCGCACCTCCATCGGCAATTCGCCTTGTAAGGTTTTAATATCATCAATCTTTGAATCAATTTTTTGAAGCGTTAAAACTGCAACTAGTTTTTCTTCAATTGAAAAGTCTTTTACGGTAGCCATATTATATGAAATAATTTACTGGATTTGTATTCCTTTCGGAATAAAGAATGGCAAAATTAGGGAATTTTTCGTTAAGAATTGAGTAAAATATTTCAACCGTAAACTGTTCACTCTCATAATGCCCTATATCTGCTATAACTAGCTGTTTATCAGCATCAAAAAACTGATGATATTTAAAATCTGACGTTATAAAAACATCCGCTTTTGCCCGAATGGCATCCTTCAATAAGAAACTACCCGATCCGCCACAAACGGCTACGCGCTGAATAGGACGACCTAATAATTCGGTATGTTTTATACATGCTGTTGGTAGCGCCTGCTTTAAGTAACTTAAAAAAGCACTTTCGGATATAGGCTGTTCTAAGGAGCCAATCATGCCGGCGCCCAAATCTTGATTTTTATTTTTCAAGGGCACTATGCCATAGGCTATCTCATCATAAGTATGGGCCGCTCGTAAGGCTACAAGAACTGCATTTATAGCATGACTGGGCACCAATACTTCAATGCGTGTTTCTTCAAGCACTTCTCTGTCGCCGCCAGCTACTCCAATTAAGGGATTGCTCGCTTCATTTCCTTGAAATCCACCTCTACCCTCAACTTGAAAGGAGCAATTAAAATAATTTCCTACTTGTCCGGCACCTGCTTCAAAGAGCGCTTGTTCAATTTGCGGCACTAGGCTTGCTGGGGCATAACAATACAATAAATTTAAATCATTACCAGCAGGAGCTAATATTTGGGTAGCTGTTAATTTTAATTTTTCAGCAATTTTTGCATTCACACCACCTTTCCAATTATCCATATTAGTATGTGCAGCATAAAGAGCAATCTGATGTTGCATAGCCCTCATAACAATACGCTCCACATAAGTAGCTCCCGTAATGTTCTTTAATCCAGAGAATAATAAAGGATGGTGGGCAATTATCAAGTTACACTTTTTGGCAAGAGCTTCTTCTATAATGGCTTCTGTTATATCCAAGCAAAGCAATACCCCAATCACTTCCATATTAGGATCGCCTACCTGCAGACCACTATTATCATAATTTTCTTGCCAAGCTAAGGGCGCTTTTTGCTCTAATACCTTGGTGAAATCTTTTACAAGATACATGTGCTACAATGTTTTTAGAAATTGAACAATGGTACTCGGCAATAATGGGATGATCGGCAAACTAGCATTGCTATAACTATCTTTATTAGCTTGCTCATCCCCAATTAATTCAACAAAAATATGGTTCATATCAGGGATCACTATGAGTTGTGCATTTTTATTAGCAGAGGCGAGTAATGCTGCATCTTGAACACTTATTTGTAAATCATGACTACCTTGTAGTACTAAAATGGGAATGCTCAAAGCTTGCACTGCAGCAGTAGGACTGATTTTAAACCATGATCTGATATAAGGTTGCACACTTGGTCGGAATAAACTCATTAAAAGCGCTGGCACTTGTTTTACAGTGAAATCATGGTTCAAACTATCTATTATTTTTTCTGCGGCTCCGTAAATGTTTGGATAGGCTTTTAATTGTTCTTTAAGAATTTCATCTGCTTTCCTACCCGGGCCAGCTATGGAAATAAAAGCTTCGGCATCTATACTCGCTAAAGCACCAATAGTAGATCCTTCGCTATGGCCAATAATGACAATTTTCGAAAATCGTTTATCTTTTCTAAAATAAGCAATCCATGCTTTAGCATCTTCCACATAATCGGTAAATCGCAGATTGGTTTCATTGACTTTATCACTTTTACTAGCGCCAATACTTCGTTTATCGTACCGAAAAGTAGCTATACCTTCTTTCGAAATTGCTTGAGCTAATTTTTTTAAATGGTCATTCACCATATACATATTATTGCCATTTCGATCGGTGGGACCAGAACCTGCAATGATAATTGCTAATGTAGTAGTAGCATTGGTAGTTGGTAGCCATAATGTTCCATAGAGTGTTACCTCTGCTCTATTTAAGGATACTAATTCCTCACTATAAGGCGCTGTTTTAGCCTGCAATGCAGCATTAGATACAAGAAGTACTAATAAAGCAAATATGTAGTTTTTCATACCGTAAATATAAAGGAATTAGATGGTAACCCACCACACGTTTCTACTTGCAAAATTGCCCCAATCTTTCATGCTCGAAAAAATAGTTTTCTGCAACTCTTCAGGACTTACTTTTTTACCTTTTTGTGGTTTTACAAAATCGGTTTCTTTAGGTGCTTGCAATTGCACTTTTGTTGCCACCCAAGTAGTATATAATCTAGGTACTGCAATTTCTAAGATCATACCCGGTAAGCCGGCAAACATTTCTGGTCCACCAGTAGTTTGAATGTCTTCGGTATAAAAAGCAACTACATACACGGAATCGCAAATGATACCTACTGCTTTTCTGCAAGTATAACCCGCAATAGTTCTAACTTCCGCATCCAATTTCCATTTCATTTTTCGTATAGGTGCCTGCACTAAAAATCCTTGTTCAAACACTTGTTTTTCTGCAATCACCGAATCGGTTAAAAAATTTGTGAGGACACTATTTTTTGAAGCCGGTGATCCACCTCCAAACATTTTAATGGGGTTTTCTGTTTCTCTACCCGGTTTATACATAGTTTTTTCGCTTGTAAAAAAATAATCGAAATAACTACTCATAAACTTTGGTATTTGCGATTTCATGCGTTCTATCCAAGGGCTTTGTTGCATGTCATCGAATTGACGATGAATGTTCACTTTTCGTTCAAATTCAATATAGCCCTGTGTAGTAAATTGGGCATTTCCGGTAGTTACTAATAACAAACCAACGAGGGTAATCCATACAGTTTTTTTCATACTATTTTATTTTCTTCTTTTAAAATGCATTCTTGTACCCGTTTCATTAGTAATTGGGTTGGACGTAAAATTCCAAATTAAATTTACAAGAGCGTAACGTTTGATATTATTATAAGTTGTTTCGGTAATGTAGTTGCTTTGACCCACTCGATTATATCCAATATTTTGATTCAAAATATCATTTACATAAAAACGACATTCTAATTGATCATTCTTCAACAGTTTTTTGCTGATATAAGCATTCCATTTAAAAATATTATTGCCATTTTTAAATACCGCTGTTTCTTGACGCAAGAACCAATTAAAATCAGAGCCTAATTCGAAGTGATGCGGCAAGGTAACGTTGCCGTTAAAATCTAATTGAAAGCTCACATAGTTGATATTATTATTACCAATACTCGACGTGTTAGCATTATAATCGATACTTGGATTTAAGGATAGATTGAATTTATCTTCTTTATCATAATTCAG
This sequence comes from Bacteroidota bacterium, assembly GCA_024640225.1. Classification (GTDB taxonomy): domain Bacteria; phylum Bacteroidota; class Bacteroidia; order Chitinophagales; family Chitinophagaceae; genus CAIWHF01. The sequence goes on from JAHEFK010000022.1 coordinate 6,857, forward strand.
ATCTACACCAAAGCCAAAAGAATTATTTTTGCTCGCATTTTTAAGGCCATTTACATAGTTGTTTCTATTATTGATGGCACCGTTTAAATTGAAGCCTACTGTTAAATGTAAGCGATCAATTTTCTTACCCATACCACCCCAAAAATTAGCTGCATAATTGCCGTCCACATTAATGTATTTAGAAAAACGTCGACCAGCATTAGTAATACTATCGCTGGTGCTTATCCCGTCGTTAGTTTGATTAAAATTAATACCAGCGTATTTCCATACGCCCGTCAACATTTTATAATCATTGAAATTCATGGAGTAATTATTGTTAAACGACTGCTTTAAATCTGCATTACCAATAACAATATTCAACGGATCGGTATTTTGTTTTAAAGGTTGAATTTCATCGATCGTTGGTTGCACCGTGGCACCAGAGTAACGCAATACAAATCGAGAATGCCCTTGCATAGTATAGGTAAATACCGCCTTCGGAAATAGATTGTTAAATGTACGTGTGCGTGTAGTAGCCGTAAACATATCTTTTTGAGAGAAATTTGTTTGCGATGCGCCCATACCAATGGATACATTCATTTTTTTGTAATTGTACTTGAGGGTAGTAGTAGCTTTTTGAGTAAATACATCGAATACATAATGGCTACTATAAACGGAGTCACAAACGGTATTGTAGGTGCCGTTTGCTAAAGCATTATAAGAATAACGCTCTGATGTATTATTTTTTATACCGGCTCCATATGTAAATTCAATAAAGGTATTTTTCATCAATGGCTCTGTATAGGTAGCATTAGCATCTAAGGTAAGACTCGATGTAGCGGTAGTTTTAGATTGATTTGTTACAGAATCAAAAGCACCTCCATACGTATTGGTTACGTTGAGGATACCATCGCTATTGGTGTTTTTGGCCGACTCATCGACATTAACGCTTAGCGTTCTGCCTTTTTTATGAAAACGTTTTCTCCAAATTGCAGTAGCATTATTATTTACAGCGTCCGTTGTATTTGTTTGTAATGTTTTACTATTATTCAATGCTACATCATTTTGATTGCGCATCTCAGAAGTAGATTGATCAGCCAATTCGGAGTGATTGATGCCGCCATTAGCCGAAATTTTCAAGGTTGAACTTGAATCTATTTTCCACTCAAACATACCATCTAAACGATGGCGTATACTACTACTAAATTGATTATTGGTTGCCTTGGTGAAATTAAAACTAGTATCATTTAAAATATACTGCGTATTCGTGTTAGTATTAGTTTCTACTATTTGTTTTGATGTTCTAAAATTAGCATTTACATGAAAGGTATCTTGATTCCACTTGTTGGAGTAGTGTGCGCCGCTGGTCCATACTTTTGGAAGCCCTTGACCATCGAAGGTGCCATCCCAATTTTCATCGCCACCAGTTGTAAAAGACACACCCGATTCTTCATCAAATACGGTATTATTTCCACCACCAAATTTATCTCTATCTTCCCATCCCAAACCTACATTTCCTGTATTAGACACAATTTCAAATACGGCAATTTTTCGTTTGCCTTTAAAGAAATTTACCATGCCCTGATTATCAAAATAACCGTTTTTGGCTAATTCTTGACTAGCAGGATCAATACGTGGACCAGCAGCAGCAATAAATTTTCCAAAATAGCCTGCTTTACGATCTTCTTTTAATTGCAGATTGATGGTTTTAATTTTTAGTCCATCATCAATACCCGTGAATTGCGCTTGATCTGATTTCTTGTCAAAAACCTGGACTTTATCTACTGCATTAGCTTGCAAATTTCTGGTGACTACTTTCGGATCATCAGAGAAAAATTCTTCCCCATCTACCAATACTTTTTCTACACTTTCGCCTTGTGCAGTAATATTACCATTACGATCTACTTGCATACCCGGCAATTTTTTCAATAATTCTTCTACACTGGCATTATCTCTCACCTTAAAACTATCGGCTACATATTCGGTGGTATCTCCTTTAATTTTTATGGCAGCTCTTTGACGCGTTACAACTATTTCTTTTAGTACTTGATCACGCGACAGCATAGGAATGCGCCCTAGATTTTTTACTTCATTTTTTGCAATTGAAATGTTGTCGTAATAATCGACATAATTTTTAAAACCAAGGAGTAATAAATAATTACCTGGCTCTTTTACAGAAAGGGTAAACGCCCCATCTTTATTAGTTCTTGTAAAACCTACTATGGTAGAATCGGATTTGTCAAGAAGGGTGACCGTAGCGGCCTGCATAGCTAACTGTTTTAAGGTGTCTGTTGCCACTCCTTTAAGTTGTTGTTGGGCCCAAATAGGGGAAACCAATACACAGAAAAGTAACAGTAAAGTAGATTTTTTCATTTTTATAACGGATTAATTAAAGTGCGAAGGTACTATTTCTAGCAAGCTTAATTTATAAAACATTTGTTAAGGATTTTTGTTGCACTAATGTAGCATAAGCACCTTGCTGTGATAGCAAAGTAGCATGGTTCCCCCTTTCTAATATAACAGCTTTTTCTAATACCATAATTTGTGATGCTTTTCTAATTGTTGATAATCGATGGGCTATAATGATTGATGTGCGACCATTTAATAAATAATCTAACGCTTTTTGTATCAATTGTTCGCTTTCACTATCAATAGAAGCAGTAGCCTCATCTAAAATAATAATTTTTGGATTGTACAATAATACTCTAGCAAATGATAATAATTGACGCTGACCTTGTGAAAGGGTTTGTCCTCTTTCTAATAATTGATATTGATATCCATTGGGCAATTGCATAATAAAATCATATACTCCAATGGCTTTACATACAGCAGTTACTTGCTCTTCAGAAAAATTTGGATTTTGAAGGGTGAGGTTATCCCAAACACTCCCAGCAAATAAAAAAACATCTTGTAATACAAAGCCAATTTGTTTTCGAAGACTGTTGAGCTCATAGCTTTCTATGGCTTGTCCATCAATTGTAATCTGACCTTGTTGATAAGCATATAATCGATTTATTAAATGCACAATAGTTGTTTTGCCCGAACCCGTAGCGCCTACAATAGCTAAGGAGGTTCCGGCTGGTACTTCAAAAGAAATAGCATTTAAAATCCAAGGTGGTGCATCATAATAAAAAGAAACCTGATCAAATCGTATATGCCCTTTTATATCATCTGCCAATGCTACGCCTTTATTTTCTTCTACTGCTTGATGATCTACTACTTGATAGACCCGCTCTGCTGCTACTAATCCCATTTGCAAAACATTAAATTTATCGGCCAGCATACGCAGTGGGCGGAATAATAAATTGAGATACATAATAAACGCGATGATTACACCAGCTGTAATTTCTTGGTGTAGCATTTGATTGGCACCTACCCAAACCAATAATCCTATAGCGGTGGCTAGAACAATTTCTACAACAGGGAAAAAAACTGAATAGGCGAAAATAGCTTTTATATTGGCATCTCTATGCTGTGCATTAATTTGCTGAAATGCATTAAGGGATTGTTCTTCTGCGGTATACGCTTGTATCAAATGCATGTTCGACAAGCGTTCTTGTACAAACGTATTCAAGGCCGCTACCGCCGTTCTCACTTCCTGAAAAGATGCTCGTACTTGCTCTTTAAAAAAATAGGTAGCTATTAATATAAGCGGCAAGGTAAGTAAACATACTAATGCCAATTTCCAATTGGTATAGAGCATCACGCCCACTACCGCTAGGATTGTAATAATATCTGCTATTATAGAAATAAAACCTTCTGAAAAAATATCTTGTAATGCTTCAACATCGTTGATAGTGCGGGTAGTTAAAGTGCCAATTGGGGTTGTATCAAAATAACGTAATTGTTGATGTAGGATTTTTGTAAAAACATTATTTCGAATACGCATCATGATATGCATGCCCAACCAATTCATTCTATACAAAAAGAAAAAACGCAATCCAGACTCCGTAAATAAAATAAATAATTGAATAAGGGTTATCTGAACAAGTCCATGCCAATTCAATTTTCGGATATAGGTATCTACAGCAATTTGAATAAGATACGGTCGCAATATACTGATGGCTCCCAATACGATACTTAAAAGTAAGAGCAGATAGAAGGTACTTTTAAATGCCGCTGTTTCTTTCAGAATTCGTTTCCCAATGACAATAGATTGTTTCCATTTAGCTTGTTTATTCATGATCTAATTCTTGTAGCATCATTAAATACGCTTTAATAAATCCATCTATTTCTCCATCCATTACGGGGCCTACATTACCTACTTCAAAATCGGTTCTATGATCTTTAATCATTTTATAAGGGTGAAACACATAAGAGCGAATTTGCGAACCCCATTCAATTTTCTTTTTATTTGCGTTGCTAGCGTTTTTCAAGGCTTCGCGCTTACGCAGTTCTTCTTCATAGAGCCTACTTTTCAGCATTGTTAGTGCCTTTTCTCTATTTTCACCTTGGGTGCGCGATTGCTGACATTCTACAATAATACCACTTGGTATATGTTTTAAGCGCACTGCTGTTTCTACTTTATTAACGTTTTGTCCGCCCTTACCGCCCGCTCTATAAAACTCCCACTCGATGTCTGCCGGACTCACTTCAATAGCTATGGTATCATCAATGAGCGGATACACAAAAACAGAGGCGAATGAAGTATGCCTTCGGGCATTACTATCAAAAGGGGAAATGCGCACTAAACGATGTACTCCACTTTCTGCTTTTAAAAATCCAAACGCAAAGGGGCCTTCAAATTCAATGGTTGCTTGCTTTATACCGGCACCATCTCCATATTGCAAATCAATTTCAGACACCTTCCATCCTTGCTTCTCGCCATACATTCTATACATGCGCAACAACATCTCTGCCCAATCTTGGCTCTCTGTGCCGCCAGCACCAGAGTTGATAACCATAACTGCCGGCAAGGCATCTTCTGGTTCATTTAAGGTAGATTTAAACTCTAAGGTATCCAACGCTTCTATGGCCATATCATAGGCGCTTTTTGCTTCTTCTTCACTAGCTTCTTGAGCCTTCCAAAATTCAAATAGCACTATAAAATCTTCCACTGCTTGTTGCACTTGCTCAAACAAGGTTACCCAATATTGTAATTGATTAATATCTTTTACAATTTTAGTAGCACGCGTATTGTCATCCCAAAAGCCCGCCGCCAAGGTCAATTGTTTATCACTATTGATTTGGGCCTGTTTTTCATCAATACGCAAATAGGTGCACAAATGTTGCACTCGATCACGCATGATTTTAATTTGCTCTAGGGTCATTTGAAAAGATTAATAGTAAAGTAACAGGCACAACAAATGCATGATCACATTTGTACTTTAAAAGTGAATTTTCGTTGCGAAAAGAAACTGAAAACAGCCACAATACCTGTTGTGATCACTTTTGATGGTGTTGGATACCAGCCTAAATATTCAACAAATAGTTTTAAGAAAAACACATTTAAAATAATGCAGCTACCAACTAATAGTGCATATCTAAATAATTGAACACGCCCTTTTAATTCTGATTCAGGAAATACAATGTATTTCGACAATACAAAACCAATGGGAAAGCTCACCGAAAAAGACATAGCAAAGGCTAGAATATGCGCTTGAAAAGTGAGGCCCATTAGGGTATGCGCTTGTCGTAATAAAATGAAATTGTAACTAATAAAATAAATAAACGTATCTAACACAACATTACTACCTCCGCAAGCTAAATAACGGAAGGTTCTAATATCCATCAACTTCGAAAAGGGATTGTAAAAGAAATCGATAAATCGAACAATAGAATTTTTAAATGCGTTGAACACTGTTAGTTTTTGAAAGAGCAAAAATAATCTAAAATCCAATCAAATCGTAAAGCAAGAGGAAATAAAAAAATGGATTATCCATTTCAGATAATCCATTTTTTAGTGGAACCGCTGGGAGTCGAACCCAGTTCCAAACATTCGCCCAAAAGGCTTTCTACATGCTTATTTTAGTATTATTTTTCGTCCTATAGCCGGAACTAAACCAACCCACTCTAGGCTTATCTACTTTGATTTCGCAAGTGTATCGTAGCACTACACTTCCTATCCTATTCTTTTTTCGAGTTAGGCGGCAGCTACAGCTATAGGCAGCTGTTTGCGTGCGGCCAAAATGGGTGGTTAATCACTGATTAAGCAGCCATGGCATACTGAGTATTGCCAGATAGATTTTGAATATTCAGATTATCGTGCTAATTATCCAACGCACGGCATGCTTACCAATCCTGCATAAATGCTGTCAAAACCAGTCGGCCCCAGAACTTGTAAGTAGTACAAAGTTACGGCATTGCATTGATTAAATAAAAAGAAAAAGGGCACGTCAGTCATAACGTGCCCTTTTTTATGTGTTTATTAACGCTTATTTAAATAATCGGAAAATATCCATTCCGTTTGCATATACCATTAAGGCTAATAGTAATACTAGGCCCACGGTAGTTGCTTTTTCCATCACTTTTTCGCTAACTTTTTTGCCGGTGAGCATTTCAAATAATAAAAATACTACATAGCCTCCATCCAATCCTGGGATAGGTAATAAATTCATAAAGGCTAAAATAATAGAGATGAATGCCGTTAAGGATAAGAAACTTAACCATGTAAATTCAGTAGGGAATTGTTTTGCAAAGGTAATCATACCACCTACGCTATCTTTAGCATTAGCTTCTTTAGATGTAAATAAAAATACAAATTGCTCTACATAAAAACCTAATTTATCAATTGTATTTGTTACCCCTTTTACCATAGCACCACCAATACTAAAATGTTTAGTAACCGTACTGAAGTAACGATCCGGATCCATACTTGCTACAATACCTAATTTTCCATTCTCAGGAACCAATGTACGCAATGTATCTATATTATTATTGGATCTTACTACCGCCATTGTTATGCTTGTATTTTTATACTGCAATAAGGTGGATTGCAATTCATCAAAAAACTGAATGGGCTGATTATTAATTGCCACAATACTATCTTTTTCTTTTAAACCCATTTTTTCTGCAGCACTACCAGGTGCAACCTGACTGATAGTAAAGGGTGTACGAAACGACCAAAATGATTTTTTATGTGCACTACTTGATAAAAGTTTTTTGATAGTACCTGCTGGTATAGCAATAGTAGTTGGCAATCCATCGCGTTCTACTTCCACTGTTTTTGCTTCTGCTAAGATGAGCTGGGTAAGATTAGCGTCAAAGCGCTCTGATACAACTCCGCCAACACTCAATATTTTATCGCCATTTTTAAACCCTATAGCTTTTGCATCTTCACTAGCTTCAATACCGTATTTAGCTTGATTGGTAGACAAATAATGTTCGCCCCAAATACCAAAAATGAAAGCATAGATAATCATTGCTGCTATGATATTAAAAATAATACCGCCCAACATAATACCTAATTTTTGGTATGCTTTTTTAGAGCGATACTCCCAAGGTTGTGGCTCTTGTGCTAATTGCTCTTTGTCCATACTCTCGTCTACCATACCGGCTATTTTTACATAGCCCCCCAATGGAAACCAACCGATACCATATTCTGTATCGCCTTTTTTCTTTTTAAACAAGGAAAAATTTAAGAGTCCTGAAAACGGAAAAAGAAAATCGAAGAATAAATAGAATTTTTCTACGCGCGTTTTAAATAGTTTAGCAAAAACAAAATGCCCTCCTTCATGGATAATAATAAGTATGGATAATGCTGCGAATAACTGTAAGCCTTGTGTCCATGCACCCGACAATAATAACTGTGTTGTGTTCATCTAAATGAGTTTAATGTTTGTAGCTGTTTGTTTTAATAAGTTCTTGTGTTTGTTCGCGCGCCTGTGCATTACTTGCTATATAGTCTTGTAAGCTAGGCTGCTCTATGAAAGCCACCTTTTGAATAACTTCTTCTATAATATCGCTCATGCCTAAAAAACCAATTTGATTTTGCAAAAAAGCATGTACCACTTCTTCATTGGCTGCATTCATAACGCAGGCCATATTGCCGCCTTTAAACATAGCTTCTTTTGCAATAGCTAAATTTCTAAACGTTTTATAATCAGGTGCTTCAAACTTTAAGGTTTGAAAATCTTTAAAATCAAATCGTTTATGCGCATTCGGAATTCGTTGCGGGAAGGCAAGAGCATATTGAATTGGCAATTTCATATCGGGCAAGCCCAATTGCGCTTTCAAAGAGCCATCTATAAATTGCACAAAAGAGTGTGCTATAGATTCGGGATGAATAATAACATCAATTTGCTCATTATTTAAACCAAACAACCATTTTGCTTCGATCATCTCTAGGCCTTTATTCATTAAGGTAGCACTGTCAATGGTTATTTTTGCACCCATGGTCCAATTGGGATGTTGCAATGCATGCATTGCTTTTACATTTACTAAAAAATTAGTTTTCCTACCTAAGAAAGGTCCACCCGAAGCCGTCAAAATAATTTTTTCTATACTCGCACTTGTTTCTCCAACCAAGCATTGAAAAATAGCGGAATGTTCGCTATCTACAGGTATGATAGGCACCTTTTTTTCAGCAGCACGTTGCATCACGATATCGCCAGCCACCACCAAGGTTTCTTTATTAGCCAAGGCAATAGGCTTTCCGGCATCTATAGCTGCTAGCGTAGAGTGCAATCCGGCAAATCCCACAATAGCCGCTAATACCATATCTACAGTATCCCACTGCACTACTTCATTAAGTGCAGTAGCGCCCGAAAATACTTTGATAGGCAAACTGCTTAATGCACTTTTCACCTCTTCATATTTTGTAGGATCGGTGACTACTACGGCATTGGGTTGAAACTGGTGCGCTTGCTCAATCAAGAGCTTAGCGTTGCTGTGTGCCGACAACACTTCTACCTCCAATAAAGAAGGATGTGCTGCCACCACCTCTAAGGCTTGCGTGCCAATAGAACCAGTTGAACCTAAAATTGCTAAACGCTTCATCTAAAAAAAATAATTGCTTCAAAGATATTAAAAGCAATACGTAAATCGTGATATCTTATGAAATAATTATAATTTAGCAGCAGTAAAAACAGCTGTTTATGTTAGCACCCAATACCCTTCATTTTCTGAACGAACTCCATCAGCATAATGATCGCCTGTGGTTTGATGCGCATCGAGAAGCCTATCAAATAGCCATGAAAGACATGCAATCCTTTACAAGCAACTTAATAACGGCGCTTACGCCTATTGATCCAAGTTTAGAAGGACTAGAAGCAAAAGCTTGTATTTTCAGATTGTTTAGAGATGTTCGGTTTTCAAAAAATAAACTTCCCTACAAAACAAATCTAGCTGCCTATTTGGCTAAAGGGGGAAGAAAATCGGAACGTGCCGGATTTTATTTTCACTTCGAACCTAATGGAAAGAGTTTTTTTGGAGCGGGTATTTGGATGCCTGAAGCACCAGTATTACATGCCATACGACAAGAAATTGATTATAATTGGAGCGAGTTTAATCAACTCGTAAACAAAGCCAGTTTTAAAAAATTATTTCCAACGATTGAAGGGGAGCGTTTAAAAAAAGCACCGAAAGGCTATGCAATAGATCATCCTGCTGTTGCATATTTACAATTGAAAAGTTTTTTAGTAACCCATCCTATTCCAGATGCACTACTAACCCAAAAAGAGCTTTTAAAAACCTTACAACGTTATTGTGTTGCAGCTAAACCTTTTTTAGATTTCTTGAATCGAAATTTCGACTAATAAAAATGCGTTAAATACGGATAGCGTTCTTCGTACAAGGCTTTTATTTTCGCTAATAAGGTATGTCTAAATTGATCAATATTGCGCTTAGTTGTAGCAGAGATAAAGAGTGCATTACCTTCCGTTTCCAATTGCCAACGTTCTTCTAATTGTTGCAATAACTCCGCTTTGATTTCATCAGATAGCCATTCGTCAAACGTATGTGCTTCATACAAATCCATTTTATTAAAAACGGTAATGATAGGCTTATCAAAAGCTTTAATGTCTTGTAAGGTTTTGATTACCACACCCATCTGATCTTCATATTTAGGATGGGAGATATCGACAATGTGCAACAAGCAATCTGCTTCGCGCACTTCATCTAAAGTGCTTTTAAAACTCTCAACCAAATGATGCGGCAATTTTCTAATAAAACCTACCGTATCGCTTAATAAGAAAGGTGTTTGTTCAAATACAACTTTTCTAGTAGTGGTATCTAATGTGGCAAACAATTTATTTTCTGCAAACACTTCACTTTTACTAATCACATTCATCAAGGTACTTTTACCCACGTTGGTATACCCTACTAAGGCTATGCGAATAAAGGTGCCGCGCTCTTTTCGTTGCGTAGCCATTTGCTTATCAATTTCTGCAAGACGCTTACGCAATAAGCCTATTTTATCTTTTACAATACGTCGGTCGGTCTCAATCTCCGTCTCCCCGGGACCTCTAGAACCGATACCACCACCTTGTCGTTCTAAGTGCTGCCACATTCCTTTAAGGCGCGGTAATAAATATTGGTATTGGGCTAATTCTACTTGTACTTTAGCTTGTGCTGTTTTGGCTCTGCGTGCAAAAATATCTAAGATCAAATCACTTCTGTCAATAGTTTTTACACCGATCGCTTTTTCAATATTAATAATTTGCGAACCCGTAAGTTCATCATCAAAAATGACTAATTGAATACCCTTTTCTTGAACATAGAGGCGAATTTCTTCTAGCTTACCTTTACCGACAAAGGTTCTACTATCAGGCTTGGGTAATTTTTGAAAAAAAACTTTCTCCGTAACGGCGCCAGCGGTTTCTGCTAAAAAAGCCAATTCGTGTAAATATTCCTGTAATTGTGTTTCTGTTTGAAAACGATGAATTAAACCAACTAATACGGCTCTTTCATTTTCTACAATTTGTTTATGTTCTATCACGCTATTGCCTACTTATTTAAAGGTGAAGATACGAAGTCTAACTCAAACGCTCTTGAATACGCAACCATCGATCAGGAATTTCATCATTGCAAGCACACAAATAATCTTCATAGGTGCACGGCGTCATGGATGCATCGGGCAATTGCATCCACCATCTATTTGTTTTTTTACTCTTCATAAACAAGGTGTCTTGATGTTGCATTTGCACATGAAAACTCAAAAAAGCAGCTGTATCAGAAAGCGGTGCTTCTTGAGCGCGCCAAGAAAAACCATCTATAAAATACCAAAGCATCTGCGCCATTAAGCGTGCAGTCATATCTTCTTGATCGAGCGTAGGATCATAACCATACAAACCAATAGATTGTAGGTGCTGACTCATGCCGGCATACTTCATAACCTGACACATTTCATCGCCAGCAAATCCATTAGGAGAGCCCTTTTTATTAATGGGTGCATCACTATACTTTACCGCATTCATATCTATGCTTAATAGATGTGCATCACGCAATGGAGGTTCTACAATCGATAATTGACTACGCACTTTTCCCAATCGTAGGCAATCGAAACGTAGCATATCTAAAGTCTGCAACATTTGAGGTTGCACAAAATAACTTTGGAATCCAATATGCGTAAAATGTTGTATAAAATTAGGATCCTCCGTTAGCATATTCATAAGATAACTTCGGTCAGTAACAACCGCTGTTTCTTCTAAATCTATCAGCATATCTACTGCAACAGCTTGAATGGTTTTGGTAGCCGCTCTGAATGCATTGTATTGCTCAAGCGTTAAATCTTGACTGCCGCCTAAAACCAAAACTGTTTTTCCAGCTGCTTCCAACTCTTTAAGCACTAGGGCTAGAGCTGCTTTAGTATCTGCCTCTGTAGCGCCTTCCAAAATATTACCAGCATCAACTATTTTAATATGCGGATGCCACACAAACAATTCATAAAAGTATTTTCGAATCGTATTGGGTGCGTCCGAAAAATTAGCGTTAGCACCTCTAGATTCACCACAACCAACGATCACTATATCCGCTTCTTCCCAATCAAAATCTTCGGGGGTCAAGGCTTTTACATGCGCACCCCATTGTAAAGGATGAAATGCTTCTTTGTCAAGTGTTTGCAAATAAGGTAAGGGAGAAAAAAAAGCGCTTAAATCTTGCATTGTAATTTATAATTTAAAAGTACTGCTGCTAAATTAATCAATTGTAGCAAAGTAATGTAATGATGTGTTCGTAATTATTTTATGCCTTTTAAATTTATGAAAATTGTTAAAAAAAGAGATTAATATAAGAATATGTATAAATTACGGAGCTAATTATCTATTTTTGAAGGACAACAAACACGCATGACAACAGGTAAAAAATCAAAACCATCCTATATATACGCCATCGTTGGCGTATCGCTTGTTTTATTTTTAATTGGCATCTTGGGTTGGTTGATGATTAATGGCAGAGCACTTACTAGAGCTTTTAAAGAAGACATTGAAGTGTCGATTGATTTTCATGATCAAACTAGAGACGCCTCTGTGCAAGCCCTTAAAACTATTTGCGACAAGCAAGCATGGGTAAGAGAAGCAAGAATCATTTCGAAAGAAGAAGCGATAAAAATGCAAAGTGCTTTAGAGAATGAAAACATCGAGGCTTTCTTGGGGAGCAATCCACTCTTTACTTCTATTGCTTTAAAAGTACAAGAAGCTTATGTAAACAAAGACAGCTTGGCAAAAATTAAAGAATTTTTCATGCAAAGCAATGTAGTTCGTGATGTCAACTATCCTACCTTGGTTGTCAATAGCATGAATGCTAATTTTAGAAAAATCAGTATCATATTATTAGTAATTGCCATTGTCTTATTTATGGTGGTGGCTATTTTAATTGATAATACCGTACGATTAGCCATGTTTAGTAATCGTTTTTTAATTAAAACAATGCAAATGGTAGGCGCCACTCGAAATTTTATTACGCGTCCATTTGATCAAAGAGCCCTCATAAATGGTTGTATAAGCGGAGTGCTAGCTACCATAGGTATCTTATTAGTAAAATCATTTGCAGAAGCACAATTACCTGCATTAAAAACATTACATAACAACAATTTATTTATTATTTTATTAATAGTGATGATACTAATGGGAATGACCATAACATTTTTGAGTACGCATCGCTCGGTAATTAAGTATTTAAAAACTCCTATTGACGATCTTTATTAAAACTTATTCTTATGTCAGCATTAAAAGATAAAAACAGCAGCGTTTTCTTATTCGACAAAACCAATTACATCCTGATGATTGCAGGGGTCTTATTATTATTAATAGGCTTCTACCTGATGAGCGGAGGTAAAAGTGAAGATGTACATCAATTCCATGCAGGAGAAGTTTTTAGCAACACCCGCATTACCTTAGCACCCATTCTAGTTTTGCTAGGTTTTGTAGTGGAGATTTTTGCGATCATGCGCAAACCGAAATAGTAATAAAAAAGGCCTATTGTAAACAATAGGCCTTTTTTTATATAGTTGTGAAATTATATTTTCCAAGCATCCATTCCCGAATCATCATCAGCAGAAGGAAGCGCTGAAGGTGTTTCTTGCGCCGGCGTAGCTGTTATAGATGGCATATTAGGCGTTTCTGCAACAGCAGGAGCTGTGTACGGTACATATTCACCCTCTTCCTCTTGATCGTGGTTAAACGCATCAAAATCAAAATCTGGCATCAAATCTGTTTTTACATAATTAACCGTTTCCGTCATTGCCGCTACAAACTTGTTGAAATCTTCTTTGTATAAAAAGATCTTATGGCGGTCATAGCCATTATCATCAAATCTCTTTTTGCTTTCTGTGATAGTAATAAAAAAATCGCTTCCTTTTGTAGCTCTAACGTCAAAAAAATACGTTCTTCTTTTCCCTGCTTTTACGCGCTTTGTGTAAATGCTTTCGTTGCGTTGTTCGCCTTGTTGTTTGTTTTCGTACGACACGATGCTGTTTTTTAATAAATGAATGATAAACAAAAATAAACAAGATGCACATATATACAAGCACTCTAGCAGGGTAAAATCGGGTTTGTTAGAAACGTGGGGAAAAGTGAAATGTATATTTTACGAGAGAAACTGACTAAATTGTTTGTAAAATTTAAAAAAGTCCTTACTTTTATAAGCAATTAGCACATTTAAAAGCACTTAAACTTATTTTATGAAAAAAATCGCATTCTTATTAGTATTAATGGTAGCAAGCAAATTTGGTTTCGCACAATGCCATATTTATGGTACCGACCACAATGGTAACAATAAAGTTCAAATTGGAGTTTATGAAAACGGTATCGTTTATAGTTCTAATGCTCACGATGAAAATTTAGAGCAAATGGGCATCGTTGAGGGTGGTCATATCTTTTCTACTAATCACAAAGGTGATCATAAAAAATTAGTAGGTGTAATTGTTGCCAATAAAGTATATGCAACAGATGATTATAAACATTATGAAACCTTAGTAGGCTTCATCGAAGGTGATGCAATCTATGGTTGTGATAAAGACGGTAAAGATGCTCATCAAGTAGGTACTACTCGTGGTGGTGGTGGTGCTTGTGGTGCAGCTGCAGCATTCTTATTGTTACTATAAAAAGAACATTATTATAAAATAAAAGGCTATTCGAATGAATAGCCTTTTTTATTTACTAGCTTTTAAATCAATGACTTTTATTTGCAGTCTAGATTTTCCATTGAATTCATTTTGATCAATGGTATAGACAACATCAAATAGGCCTTCTTTAACTATGCCTATTTTATCGGCTAAATTAAAGCCAATACCTTCCATGCGCACACCATGTTGCTGTATGCTAAATTTCAAATGCGCGTCTTTTACAATTTTTGAATAGCCATTGTAATCGCTAACTCCTTTAGAGATAAAGACGGGTCTTAGATTATTTGGACCAAAAGGTTCAAATTGATTGATTAAGTTAAGTAAAGCAGGCGTAATATCGCTCAATTGCAATTCGGCATCTATACTAATTTCTGGTATTAATATTGCCGGGTCTATGGTATCGGCCACTTGCTTTTCAAACGCTGCGATAAAAGCATCTACTTGATTCAGCTGCATTGTCATACCCGCTGCAAAATAATGCCCTCCATAATTTTCTAATAAATGGCTGCAGGCTTCGATAGCCTCATGAATATTAAAGCCAGGAATAGAACGGGCAGAACCCGATGCCATACCATTTGATTCGGTTAAAACAATGGTAGGTCTATAATAATGATCAATTAATCGGGACGCCACAATACCTACTACCCCTTTATGCCAATTGGACTGAAATAATACGGTAGATTTTTTTTGTTGCTGATCGGGATGTTGCAATAACTGAATGGCTTGTTCGGTAATGGTTTTATCCACTTCTTTTCGATCCAAATTATCGGATTGTAGGGCGGCGGCTATTTCTTTTACTTTATCTTCCTCTGTTTCTATAAAGAGCTCCACTGCTTTTTTAGCATCATCCATTCTGCCAGCGGCATTTACGCGTGGACCAATAACAAATACCAAATCCGACATTTGTAAGGTTCGTTTAAAATCTGATGCTTCTAAGAGTGTTTTCAAAGAAAGGGAGGGCTGCTCATTGGCTTTCTTTATGCCATAATATCCCAATACTCTGTTTTCGCCATCCAAGGCCACAATATCTGCAGCGATGCTAGTAGCCACGAGATCTAAATAAGCATATACTTGCTCTTTGGGTTTATTGAGTTGAATTGCTAAAGCTTCTATTAATTTAAAACCGATACCACAGGCACTGAGTTCTTTATATGGATAGGTACAATCTTCTTGCTTCGGATTCAAAATTGCTAGGGCATTGGGTATACGATCGTCTGGTAAATGGTGATCGCAAATAATAACATCAATATTTAAACTATTGGCATAGTCTACCAAATCGGCAGATTTAATTCCACAATCCAGTGTTATCAATAAAGTATGGCCATTTGCTTTAGCATAATCAATGCCTTGTTTGGATAATCCATAACCTTCTCTATAGCGATGTGGTATATAATAATTTAATTGACCTGCATATAAGGACTTTAAAAAAGAATAAACTACAGCAACGGAGCTGGTGCCATCTACATCATAATCTCCATAGATTAAAATACGCTCATTCCATTCTATCGCCGAGCATATTCTGTCCACTGCTTTTTGCATACCCTTCATTAAGAATGGATCATGCAAATCTGTTAATTGAGGTCTAAAAAATAATTTTGCTTGATCGTAGGTATATATACCTCGAGCCACCAACATAGAACATATTGCTGGGTGCACACGCAAAGAAGCTTGTAATTCGCTTACTAATTGCGCATCAACTTCTTTTATAGACCAACGTTTAGTGAGCCCCATTACCAAAATCTAAGGCGGCTACAGCGGTTTGGTATTCCTGCATCCATTGGTTCAACTGCAACGTAAACGACTCGGTTGTAAGGAGCTCGAAGTAATTACCCGCTTGCATAATTTTTTGCAATAAGGCATCTTGCTTTTCAATACACTGCCATGCCGTACTGTAAGGTATATGACTGAAAGAAACCATTTCATAAATAGAATTGAACTGTGTTGGATAACGCAAGCCCAGATCTTTTTCAATTTTCTTTCGCTCCAAAAACTCAGGATCAGCCACTTTATCGCGCATTTCAATAAAATTATACAATGCTAATTGCAACACAGCATCGCCATTGGGTTTACGCATTTTTTGATACTGCGTTAAGATCGCATCCCAATCCTCACCATGCTGATCCATACAAGACATCAACACACTACAATCCTCAAAGCCAGCATTCATGCCTTGTCCGTAGAAAGGTACAATGGCATGCGCTGCATCACCAATTAATGCACTTTTATTTTTATATACCCAAGGGAAAATACGCGTAGTTACCAAACTAGCCGTTGGGTTAGTAGCATAATCTTCTAATAAGGTTGGCATCATAGGTACGGCATCTGGAAATTGTTCTTGGAAAAACTGCAGTACTTCTTCGTTTGTTTTTACACTATCGAAAGAAGGCGTACCATGAAAAGGGAAAAATAAGGTACAGGTAAAAGTAGCATCCGTATTCGGCAAGGCAATCATCATAAAATTGCGTCGAGGCCAAATATGCAGCGCTTCTTTCTCTAATTGAAAAGCACCTGTAGCGGTTGCTGGAATCGTAAGTTCTTTATACCCGTGATCAATGTATTCTTGCACAGCATTGACTCTATCCATTTTGGTAAATCCTGCTCGCAATGCAGAGAATGCACCATCTGCTCCAAATACTAAATCAGCTTGTAGGCTAACTGTTTGACCATCCTTTTTTTCAAACGTATAGCGATTATTAACTACATCTGCATCGATGCATTTATGTTCAAAATAGATGGTGGCTCCGGCTTCTTCAGCAGCTGTCATTAGCTTTCTATTGAGTTCGCCTCTACTCACCGAATAAATAGCTTCTCTGTTTTTACCATATTGCTGAAACACAACACTACCATCTACTTGATGCAAAGTACGACCATACATAGGGATGGCAATATCTTCAAACAATTCCTTTAAGCCAGCCATAGATAAAGCATGCCAAGCTCTGTGGCTCACGGCTAAATTGATGGACTTCCCAGCACTCATAGTCTGCAAACGCATATCATTTCTTCGCTCATAAATACTCACTTCATAACCTCTTTTTCTAAACATGACCGCTAATAAGGAACCTACTAAACCAGCACCTAATATAGTTACAGAACGACTCATAAATTCAATTTTTTTATTTCATGGAAAGGTACAAAAACTCGTTTGATTTACAAACGTAGCCTATGTGTTGGAATGAATATATGCTATACTCTGTTAATTTGTTTTTAAAATACGTCCATTTGCAGCAATACCCGTATTTCTTTCTTATTTTAGCATTCTATAAATCAAGAAAAATATGCGTTTAGCGTTTTGGAAAAAGAAAGAGGATACGACTCCTAAAAAGAAAAAATCATTTATCAGAGAATGGGTAGATGCAGCTGTATTTGCAATTGTTGCGGCTTCCATCATACGAATCTTTTTAGTAGAAGCATATACCATTCCAACGGGTTCTATGGAAGGCAGCTTATTAGTGAACGACTATTTATTTGTAAGTAAAGTTTCCTATGGCGCGCGCACCCCTATGACACCTTTGGCTGTTCCATTAGTGCATAATACCCTACCATTTTTCAATTGTAAATCGTATACGGAGCTCGTTCAATGGGGTTATCATCGTTTGCCTGGATTAGGACATATTGAACGCAATGATGTAGTGGTCTTTAATTTTCCGGCAGGTGATACGGTAGCCTTAGAAGTACAGCAAGATCAAGATTATTATGCATTACTCAGAAACTACAATAACGATCGCGAGTTTGTAAAAAATAACTTTACTGTTTTAAGTCGACCAGTAGATAAAAAAGAAAATTATATTAAACGATGTGTAGGAATCCCGGGCGATACCATTGAAGTACGCGGTGGCTATTTATACATTGGTAATAAACTCAGTGTGCAATATCCTCATTCTAAAATGACCTATACCATTGCAACCAATGGTCAAGTAAGTTTAGACGAGTTTATTGAAGAGCAAGATATGAACCCGGATGAAGTCAACTATGATCCTAATTCAAAAATGTATCTCGCTAATTTAGCGAATGACCAAGTGGTCGCTATTAAAAAAATGAAAGGTGTATTGGCCGTTGCTCCTTTTGTATTGGCTAAAAACGATACGCGTGACAATGCCTATCCAAATGATACGGCAAACTTTAAATGGAATCGTGATTTTTACGGACCATTAGTAGTTCCTAAAGCAGGTCAACAAGTAGCATTAACGCTACAAAACATAGCCTTATATCAACGTATTATTGCTAATTACGAACATAATGATTTAGCTATTAAAGATGGTAAGATCTTTATTAATGGTAAAGAAAGCACTAGTTATACGTTCCAAATGAATTACTATTGGATGATGGGTGACAACCGTCACAATTCTGCCGATTCTCGTTATTTTGGTTTTGTACCTGATGATCATATTGTGGGCAAAGCTTGGTTTGTATGGTTGAGCTTTGGTAATAAGGGTATTCGTTGGAATCGTTTATTTAGAAGTATTAGTCACTTAGAAAAATAAATTTGTGCAAGCACCTACTGCTACCATCGTTGCCATTGCTACACCCTCAGGAGCAGGCGCTATTGGCGTTATTCGATTGAGTGGACCTAAAGCTATAGCCATCACCCAACAATTATTTAAAGGTAAAAATCTTGCTGAGCAAGCAACCCATACGCTGCATTTTGGACATATAGTAGTACCTGAATACAAACATTTACCCCTTGCAAGCATTCCTATGGAAGGCCTTGTAGATGAAGTGGTCATCAGTCTTTTCAAAGGCCCAAAAAGTTATACTGGAGAAGACACCATTGAAATAAGTTGTCATGGTTCGTCCTATATTTTACAACGGGTTTTGCAATTATGCATTACTGCTGGTGCCGAGTTAGCTAGTCCAGGCGCTTTTACACAGCGAGCTTTCTTAAATGGCAAAATGGACCTCACCCAAGCAGAAGCGGTGGCCGATTTAATTGCCTCTAGTCATAAAACGGCACATGATATTGCCATGCATCAAATGCGTGGTGGCTTTTCAAAAGCACTACAAGTTTTGCGGGATGAACTTATTCATTTTGCTGCCCTTATTGAATTAGAATTAGATTTTAGTCAAGAAGATGTAGCCTTCGCAGATCGCTCTGCGCTCATACAATTGATTGAAAAAATAGAAGCACATATTCAACCTATTATTCAATCCTTTAAATATGGAAATGTACTAAAAGCAGGCATACCCGTTGCCATTGTGGGCAAACCCAATGCGGGTAAAAGCACACTACTCAATGCGTTGCTACAAGAAGACCGAGCAATTGTAAGTGCCATAGCAGGCACAACACGCGATACTATAGAAGAAATATTTGCTATTGATGGTTTTCCTTTTCGCTTAATTGATACGGCTGGACTCAGAGACACAGAAGATGTAATTGAAAAAATAGGCATTGAAAAAGCCAAAGAGAAAATGGAACAAGCGCGTATTATTTTGTACCTCATCGATGCGCAAGAACCAATTCATGAAACCGTCTTTCACGATATACAACAATATATAAGAACCGATATTCCATTCCTCATTTGCCTCACAAAGCTTGATCTTATAAGTGCTGACAAGCTCGCAACTTGGTCGGAATACTTATCTAGCAAGGGCTTGCGCCATATTGCTTTTGCAGCAAAAACAGGTGAAGGATTAAACCAAGTACAAACTACCTTAAGCACGATTGCGCAATCCTTTACTGGAGATACCAATGATTTGATTGTTACAAATGAGCGACATCATACAGCCTTGCTGAGTGCTATGACTGCCTTACACGATGTGAAACAAGGTATGGAACAAGGTCTATCAGGAGATTTGCTAAGTTTAGATATTCGCAGATGCTTGTATGCCATTGGTAGTATTACCGGCAGTATTCAACATGATAGAGATATTTTAGGGGCGATCTTCGGAAAATTTTGTATCGGCAAATAATCCACATTAAAAGCATTAACTTTAATAAGCATGGTTTTCATAGTATGCAAACTGTGCGTTTGTTTCACAGTCTTAAAACCAATCTATGAAAAAACACATCTTACTACTTTTCGTATTGCTATCTAGCATCGGAAGAGCATTTAGTCAAAACATCCCTATCAACTTTGAAACAAACGGTTATGGAGCCAATTGGACTTGGAATGTTTTTGAAAATGGCAACAATCCTGCATTACAATTTGTTGCTAATCCAGATACAACAGGTATCAACTGTTCGAAAACTTGCGCAAAATTTACCGCCTTACAAGTAGGAAAACCTTGGGCCGGATGCGAAACGCAACATAATTCAGGAATTGGCAGTTTTACCATCAATGCTAATAATAAAATTATTAAAATAATGGTTTATAAATATACCATAAGCGATGTAGGTATAAAACTGGTGAGAAATGATAATTGGTCACTTGGAGAAATTAAAAAACCAAATACGTTGACGCAACAATGGGAAATGCTTACGTTTGATTTTTCAGCACATATTGGTAACACCTACGATCAAATAGTTGTATTCCCTGACTTTAATTTATCGGGCAGAGCAGAAGATGGGATACTGTATTTTGACAATATCTATCAAAACACTGCAATGCCTTGCAGCACTAGCACAGCAGGTATTGGATCAAATCTAGGGCAAACTACAATCAATCGCTGCTATCCAAATCCTAGTAATGGACAAACAACTTTAGAAACTAACGAACAAACTGTAAAAGTGCTTATATATGATCTCTGCGGAAGAATGCTATTGGAAATCACTACCTCCACTTCGTCTAAACAAATAGACCTCAGTGCTAATTTAAACAAGGGAATGTATCTTCTTTATTATATAAACCAAGAAGGCAATGCTATTCAGAAAGAACGATTTGTGCTAAACTAAACTATGCAAAACACCAATAGAAATTAAAAGGCTACCGAAGGGTAGCTTTTTTATTGAAAGCGTTGTTTATAAAACAAGTGCATCATTACAAAATGAGGTAAACTTATGCAAGCTAAAAAGATAAAAAACAATCCTGCATAGTGACTAATCTGAAGGATTGAAGTTGCATTAAAAAAATAAAACACTACTCCAATTAAAATTGCGCCAAGGGTATAAGGAAGAGCTTGTTTATAAAGCGTTTTGACTTGTAAAGTAAGTCCTAATTGCAAATGCTGCCAAGCATTGTAACTATGTTGAAATATAAAATAAAAACCAAAGGCCAATTCTAATGGAAGCAGCATACCTAAACATAAAATCAACAACAGGGTAATAGGTAATGTTCCTTCCTTAAAATATCCTGCCATACTTATATACAAGCAGGAAGCAATAACAATTAGTATTGCGAAAAATTTCCAATATAACGGAAATAAATATTGCTTTATGCCCGGACTGATGAAAGATATAATTTGTGCAGACGCACTATAATGAGAAAAAATGATCGTTAATAAAATACAGAACCCTAATAAGAAACTAGATAGCGGAGAAACAGCTAAGTGATTCTTACTATTACTTTCTTTTAATTCAGCTTCGCCAAAGTGAAAAGATGAAAATAATATGAAGCAACATAATGAAAGCGTGGGGAAAAAATTCCAGCCCACGAAATAGGCAAAAACAATACTCAAATATTTCAGGATAAAAACAAGGAGCGATGATTTTGTATTAATAAGAAGTAAATGGTCTACAGCACCATGTGGTATACCCAAAAACAATAAGCCTGCAATGACAGTGGCATAAGAAAATATAGCTGCCATTTGGGCATCTATTGCCTTTAGAGAAAGATAAGTGGTAGACAAAACAATTAGCAAAAGGTAACGGAGAAGATGCTCTTGTTTCGCATATAGATATAAAGCTTTTAAAAAGGGCACCAAAGGCAATGTGGCAAATATTTTTACTTCTTGTTGAAGCTTAGTTTTTTCATCTAAAAAATCAAAAATGGTCTTAATCTTTTGATGTTTAAATAAACTACTGAAAATACTTTTTCCTTGATGCGGCCAGAAATTTAAAATAATCAATAACAAACGATCATAGAATTGAAATCTTCTTTTTGTTGGTAGTCTAAATTGATGTAATCCCGCTAATTGATTAGTTGCCATTTTTTTTGAAATAGCTTGAGCGAATACATACATATTCTTGAATCCATAGCCTGTACTGGGTTTTATTAAATTAGCCCGAGCACCCGTATGAATGATTCCTTGGTAATGAGCAGTAGCTTGTTGGTAGGTAGTCATTGGAATATTGCCAACTTCATCGGCAATAATTTCATACGTTCCATAAGTTTTTAGAATATGAGCATCTAAAGTTTTTCTAGCGTAATCCTTATCTAGTTTCTCTTTTCCAAATCGGGTAAGCTCTACCAATGCTTCAGTAGTGGAAAAGGGGAGTACATATATAAACTGCGTATAGGCAGCTTGTTCAACATCGAAATTCATCATTTCAAAAACATCTACATCAAAAACTTCTTGCGTTGTTTTGATATGATACCCATAAAAGGATTGATTGATGAAAATATCCTTTTTATCAAGCTGTTGAGGAATAGGAGGTCTACTATCAAAAATAGTTTGTGCATATAGTGAAGTAGTCGCATTGGTATTTACTTGGTAAATATCATTTGATGGATAAATACCTTCTACAGCTATTCTATAAATTGGAAATTGCTCTTGCTCGCAAATTTGTAAAGTATAGTTATAAAAATCAATACTTCGGATGTAGCAATAGGGTTGATCTTGGATAGACTGTAGCGTTCCTTTTGGTAATTCTATATGCGTATATTGATAAGAAATAATAGCTTTTAAGTCTTCAACCAAATCATCAGTTTCGTGAGCCCAAAAACAATATGTTTTATCATTTAACTTTTTTTCATCCGATTCAATAATAGCTACTTTTTTCCCAGTCAGACATTGGTTCTTTAATAACGATAATAGCATCAAGCTATTACCGGCACCTAATCCGATAAAAATGTAATCAAAGACGTGTTCTGGATTTGGATTGGTAGTCATTAGGCTTATGTTGAAGTAGGATTAAACTAATGATGAAATAAAAAGAGGCAAATAAATATATACATATTCATTTGCCTCTTTTATTATGGAATAGATTAGAGACTACTCTTCATTTCTGCTTAAAGCATAAATAACGAGACCAAATCCAATTTTATTAATTGCATCTGCAATATTGTATACGATATCCATTGCATGAGAAGCAGCAGCTGGGTCAGCAACCAATTTCATTCCAAATAAGCCTCCTGGAGTACCCAAGATATAACCTAATGGATAAATTGCCCAACCTACTAAAACAAACCAAGCTAAGATTCTTGTTGCTTTAGCAACATTAGGACCAGCAGATTGTGACAATTTAGCTACTTCGCCAAACCATACTAAGTAAGCAATATAGAAATAAGCTGCACCAGAGATTACACCCCATAGAACACTATTGTCTCTATCGATTGTTTCTCCAAAATAACCAGTAACTAACATCACAAGTGAAGCGAAGATTAATTTCCAAAGTAACGCTACTTTAGCACCCGCTTTTTTGGTAATTAAATAAAATTCCACGCACATTAAAGGCACGGTTAAAATCCAGTCTACATATCTAAAGAATGTAGGTGAATCGCCAGTTTCTAAATTGTATCCTCTCATGTAGTAGTAGTGTACTGCTGCAATGAAAGTAATTAATCCAGAAACTAAAATGGATGTTCTCCAAGCTTTTGCAGTATTGTTCAACTCAAAAAAGAAGAATACTGAGGCCGCCATCATAGCCATTGTTCCAATAAAGAACGTAAATGCAACATAATTGTCGCTTGCAATTTGTAAGTGTTCCATTTTAAAAGAATTTTGGTTGTTCCTACTCTATTGGCTTTTCGGATTCCGCCGTTGTTTATACTTATTTTAACAATTTCTTTAAAAATAAGTTGCCTGTTTATTTTAATAATTTGAAAAATAATAGTAAAAAACCAATGATTTTAGACATAAACTCCTATTTGCTAACGCATTATGATTTTTAAAAAAAAGAAGAAAAATTTAGAAAACAGGCATTAAAAGGGAGGG
>JAHEFK010000003.1 GCA_024640225.1 Bacteroidota bacterium
CTCTAGATGATATGTTTGGCATGGCGCAAAAATAATTTAAAAATTGCTTTAATTAAAATAAAAAAGTCAGCAATTGCTTGCTGACTTTTATATAAGTAGTTATACCTTATTTTGCTGGAGCTGCTGCTGGAGCTGCTTGCGTTACTGTACCTCTGATAAAAATCTCATAACGATCTTTACCTTCTGGTAATTGCGCATTAGATTGGATAAATACAGATTTAAAAATTGGACCAGGGCGACCTTGTGTATTGTAATGAACCGTGATTTTAGCTGATTTACCAGGTAAAATTGGTTCTTTTGGCCATTCTGGCGTAGTGCAACCGCAAGAACCAGTTGCATTTTGAATTACCAATGGCTCTTTACCAACATTTTTAAATTCAAATACATGCTCAGCTACAGGTCCTTCTGGAATAGTACCAAAGTCGTATGTATCTCCTTTATCCTTAAATTGAAATTTAGGAGCATTAGGATTTGCTGCAGGCTTAGCAGCATCTTGAGCGAATGTTACAACAGAAGCTATTGCAAGACCGAAAGTTAAAATCAATTGTTTCATAGTGGTTTTATTTTTAAGTATTAATTTGTTTTAATCATTGAATTATTTTGTGGCACTGAAGACTCTGGCGCTTTTTCAACTTCCCCTTTAATAAATAGTACTTTAGAACCAGCATTAGATAAGACGGTCAAATTTTTATTGAATGGACCCGGTCTGCCTTGCGTACCATAAGACGCTTTAATAACGCCTGTTTTACCAGGTAAAATCGGATCCTTTGTGTAAGTAGGTGTAGTGCAACCACATGAAGGCTGTACACGTTGAATAATAATAGGCTCTTTACCCGTGTTTTTAAAACTGAATTCAAATTCAGCAGCAGGACCTTCTGGTATCGTACCAAAATCATGCGTATCTACTTTAAAAGCCATATTTTCTGACACTAAAGTAGTTACTGGTGCACCAGGATTAGCGGCTACTTCTTTTTTCTCTTGCGCTAAGCCTTGAGTAGCCAAAGCGACTAAACAACTTAAAGAAAGAATTAATTTTTTCATATACCTATAATTTAGACTACAAATATATATTTTCATAGCAAATAATCATACATTTTCCTTGTTAATCCATAGTTAATCATAAACAATCGATA
Organism: Bacteroidota bacterium; assembly: GCA_024640225.1. Lineage (GTDB taxonomy): Bacteria > Bacteroidota > Bacteroidia > Chitinophagales > Chitinophagaceae > CAIWHF01. The sequence continues at coordinate 1,134 of JAHEFK010000003.1, forward strand.
TTTTTGCAAAATGTTTAAATTCCTAGTTATACAAACTGCTTTTATAGGCGATGCTATTTTAGCAAGTGCTTGTATAGAGGAATTGCATAAAAGCCATCCTAAGGCAACTATTGATTTTTTAGTTCGAAAGGGCAATGAACAATTATTTGAAAAGCATCCTTTTCTCAACAAAGTACTAATCTGGAATAAACAGCAGCATAAATTGCAACATTTTTTCAAAACCCTACAAAGCATCCGTAAAGAAGAATATACCCATGTAATTAACTTACATCGCTATACCAGCTCTGGGCTTTTTACTGTTTTTTCTGGTGCAAAGGAAACAATCGGGTTTGACAAAAATCCACTATCCTTTTTATTTACTAAAAAAATAAAACATCGTATAAGTGACTATGGCGATACGCATTGGGTGCATGAAACGGAGCGAAACCATGAACTTATAGCAGCTATTACATCCCTAAATGTACAATTGCCAAAACTATACCCTAGCGAACATGATTTTGCAAAAGTAGCTGCTTTGAAAAAACAAGCTTACATAACTATAGCACCAAGTTCGGTATGGTTTACCAAACAATTTCCTATAGCAAAATGGATTGCTTTTGTAAAAACAGTACCTAAACACTATGCTATTTATTTATTGGGTGGCAAAGGCGATCATGCCATGGCAGCATTAATAGCTGAATATGCTAAGGACAATTGTGTTAATTTGTGTGGCAATTTAAGTCTATTAGAATCTGCCGCACTCATGCAAGATGCGTTTATGAATTATGTAAATGATTCGGGGCCCTTACATATATGCTCAGCAATGAATGCTCCAACAAGAGCTATCTTTTGCTCTACGCAAGCAAATTTTGGGTTTGGACCCTTAAGTACCAATAGTAAAATTATAACGTACAAAGAAAATTTAGCCTGTAAACCTTGTGGCTTGCATGGCAAAAAAGAATGTCCTGAAGGACATTTTACATGTGCACTAGGAATTGATATTAACGAACTAAGCGAATGCTTAACAGCATAGTAAAAAAGAAGAAAAAAGAATGGATATTCAATGTTCAGAATGGGAATTAGACTTGTTTAAGAAAATAGGTGCTGCAGCGGATAAGCTGCAAATGCCCTGTTTCTTAATAGGAGGATTTGTGCGCGACAAACTTATAAATAGGGCTACTAAAGATGCCGATATAGTTTGTGTAGGTGATGGCATACAATTAGCTCAAGAAGTAGCCAATTTATTTCAACCAAAACCCAATGTGCATTTTTTCAAAACCTTTGGAACCGCTCAAATCAAAGTAAACGACTTTGATATAGAATTTGTTGGAGCAAGGAAAGAATCTTACCATGAACATTCAAGAAAACCCATGGTAGAAAACGGCACCATTGAAGACGATCAAAACAGAAGAGATTTTACAATTAATGCCCTAGCTATTGGCTTGAACAAAACTAATTTTGGAACCTTAGTTGACCCTTTTGATGGGCTATTAGATCTTGAAAATAAAATTCTACGAACCCCACTCAATCCAGATATAACCTTTAGCGACGATCCTTTGCGTATGATGCGCTGCATTCGCTTTGCAAGTCAACTAGGGTTTTATATTGAAGAGCAAACATTCTTAGCCATTGAACGTAATAAAGATCGAATTGCCATTGTTTCTCAAGAGCGTATTACCGATGAATTAAATAAAATCATTGCATCGCCAAAACCTTCTGTTGGTTTCGACTTGCTATTCAAAAGCAAACTATTGAGTGTTATATTCCCATCTATGCAAGCACTATCCGGTGCTGAATATGTAGATGGCCTTGGACATAAAGACAATTTCTATCATACGCTAGAAGTGTTGGATAATACCGCTAAACAAAGTACAAATTTATGGCTTCGATGGGCTGCCATCTTACATGATATAGGCAAACCAGCAACTAAACGCTTCGAAGAAGGCCACGGATGGACCTTTCATGGACATGAAGTGGTGGGTATGCGTATGGTTTCTAAAATTTTCAAGCAATTGAAACTGCCCTTAAACGAGCACATGAAATATGTTGAAAAATTAGTTTTGCTTCATTTAAGACCTATTAGTTTAAGTAGGGATGAAATAACAGACGCCGCAATGCGTCGCTTATTGTTTGACGCGGGCGAAGATTTGGAAGATTTAATGATCTTGTGCAAAAGTGATATCACCTCTAAAAATCAAGCTAAAGTAAAACGCTTTTTAGCCAACTTTGATTTAGTAATAGAACGATTAAAGATCGTTGAAGAAAAAGATAAGATTCGAAATTGGCAGCCACCAATTGATGGAGCAATCATAATGCAAACCTTTCAATTAGGTCCTTCTAGAGAAGTAGGTATTATTAAAACTGCTGTTAGAGAAGCAATTTTAGATGGTCTTATTGAAAATAATTATGATGCTGCTTTCGAATATATGCTTCAACAAGCCGCTGAACTCGGCCTCAAAAAACCTTAGAAAAAATGTCCATTAAACTACCTACCATACAAACACTGCCTTTCTTATTTAAAGCCATTGCCGTTTTTCACTTATTATTATTTTGCTATAGCCTCTATAATGCCATTGGTTTTTCATTGAATACTTTTGTATGGCTTTTCCCCTTAAACTATGGAATATATACTGCCATTTGGATTTGGGTAAGTTATTTTAAAAAGAAAGCAGCCATAGCTTATATTGTATATACCTGTCTCAATCTTATCTTATGGATAAAGCCTAGTCAAGTAGCCAGCTTTAATGATTTCCGGAGCATAACGCTTTTTCCTATTGATTGCATTTTAGTATTTTTATTATTATTTATTTACAAGCAATTAAAATAAAATGCAGACAAGCACGTATAAAGACATGATGGGCCGATGGGTAGCTATATCCCATTCACCAAAACGCATCATTTCTTTAGTGCCTTCTCAAACAGAATTATTATTTGATTTAGGATTAGATGAAGAAGTGGTTGGCATTACCAAATTTTGTGAACATCCAAATGCTTGGCGCAAACAAAAAACCATTGTTGGTGGCACTAAAAAAGTAGACTATAACATCATTGACCAATTAGCACCTGATTTAATCATTGCTAACAAAGAGGAAAACACCAAAGAGATGATTGCTGCTTTAGAGGCAAAATATCCTGTATGGATAAGTGATGTAACTACAAAAATTGAAAATGAATTAATGATTGAGCAAATTGGTGCCCTTGTTCAAAGGCCTCAACAAGCGTTATTAATCATTTCAAAAATTCAACAGGCTTTCTCAAAATTAAAATGCTTATCTAGCGATCTTAAAGTAGCCTATTTTATCTGGAAAGATCCTTGGATGGTAGCAGCATCTAATACGTTTATACAGGAGATGCTATTAGAAAATGAATGGAGTAATGTTTTTGAGCATAAAGAACGCTATCCTATAATTTCTATAGATGAACTAATAGAAGCAAATCCAGAAGTGATTTTTCTTTCTTCCGAACCCTACCCTTTCAAAGATAAACATATAGAAGAACTAGCATTGCAATTGCCCAACACCAAAATCATATTGGTAGATGGCACCTATTTTAGTTGGTATGGTAGTCGAATGCAAAATGCAACTGCATATTTTGAAGAACTCCATCAACAATTATATTATGGATAACAAAAATATATTTAGTTCTTTTTTCCCGCTGTTCTTGTTTGTTCTTTTATGGGTGTGTTTTCATTCTTTATATCAGTACCATATTGACCCAGACACAGCAGCTTGTTTGCAAATATCGGACGCTTATGTGCAAGGGCATTTTTGGGATGCTATTAACGGGTTGTGGAGCCCCTTGCAATGTTGGCTAGTTGCAATAATTCACTATACAACACCCCTTAGTACATTAAATGCTACGCATACTTTCAACTTTATACTATGTCTATTATTGCTATGGCGACTAGGATACATAATAACACAATGGCAACTTTCTAATTTCAACCAACTATTACTAAAAAGCAGTTTTGCTATTTTTTTGTTTTACGCTTGTCATGCGCAACTATTTGGAGATATACTCCTGAGTTATTGCATATTAGAATATTTAAACTTAACACAAAAGCAAGATTTTTTATCTTCTACTAAAACCGTATTAATAGCTGGTTTGCTCATTGGAATTGGCACCTTAAGCAAATCCTATGCATTTTATTTTGGCGGATTACATTTTTTGTGTTTATTGATATATACCTATAAATTCAATTTCAAAAAATATACATCACTTGCTATTTTTCTATTAGGTATTGCTATCTGTATTATTCCTTGGGTATTTTGCATACATGAAAAATACGGTGTATGGAATTTTAGTTTAGCTGGCATGCTCAATAGATCTTGGTTGCTAAACGGTACGTATCAATTAAAAAAGAGCATCCAGTATTTTATTATTCCTTTTAGCCACACAATAGCCCATTGGCAAGATCCTTTCTGGACAGAAGATCATTTTTCTACTGTCTTTGATTCCTCTTTTCTAATAAAAAAACAACTAGCGCGTTTAGTTTTTGCCTTTTGGGAATTTATTCAAAGTGCAACCATAGTAAGCTGGGCTTATCTGCTCCTGTTTTTTCAACTAGTTAAACAGCTAATCAAAAAAAATAGCATTCAATACATTCCAATCAATACATGGTCTATAGCAATATTATGTTTGCCAATCGGCTATCTTACCATTCATGTAGAAAGCAGGTACTTATGGCCTTCACTAATACCATGCATGCTTTTTTGTTTTTCCTATTTAGATCAAGAAAGCAAAGAAAAAGATGCATTTACGTTGAAGACAAGCGCAATACTTTTAGCTTTATCATTTATAATCTTCCCTATAATTTATTTGAAGGAACATAAAAACGCAGGCAAAGAAATAGCTGTAATCGCTCAGCATCTTCCTGAAAATTTGAAAGGGGAGTACATCGTTAGCAACATAGATCCAAATCAAGGCATTATTTTAGCGTATTGGTCGAAGAGCCTTTATTGCAGTCCGATAGGAAATGTATATACGGATGCTCAATGGCCACGTTTTGCTTATAATATGCATATATCCTACTACATTGAATTTCATGAAAACAGCGGAATCAATCACACAAAACCATTAAATTCACTGAATTATAGCGCATTACACCCTATCTATCAAACAGAAAATCTTACTATTTATCAAATTGCGCATTGAGATTTATAGTATATTTTGTAAATTTGAAAATCGATAATTAATTCTTAAACATATAATCATGGCATCAAAGAAAATTCAAGAGTTGTTGGGAGATCAAGCGTCTTTCCTTTTAGATCACAAATGCACAACCATCGACAAATCGCAAATTCATTTGCCTTCACCAAATCACGTACAAGATATTTGGTTGCATTCGAATAGAAATAATACAACCCTTAGAAATATTCAACAAATTTTAGATAATGGTCGTTTAGGAGGAACGGGCTATGTAAGTATCCTTCCGGTTGACCAAGGCATTGAACACAGTGCTGGTGCATCTTTTGCTCCAAATCCAATTTATTTTGATCCTGAAAATATTGTAAAATTAGCTATCGAAGGTGGTTGCAATGCTGTTTGTTCTACATTTGGTGTTTTAGGCAATATCTCCAGAAAATACGCGCACAAAATTCCAATGATGGTTAAGATCAACCACAATGAGTTTTTATCGTACCCTAACAAATTTGATCAAGTTATGTATGGCACCATTAAAGAAGCTTGGAATATGGGTGCTATTGCAGTGGGCGCTACTGTCTATTTTGGTTCAGAAGAAAGCACCCGACAAATTCAAGAAGTGGCGAGAGCATTCGAAATGGCACACGAATTAGGTATGGCTACTGTATTATGGTGCTATACGCGTAATAATGGCTTTAAAGTAAACGGAATTGACTACCATGCATCTGCAGATTTGACGGGACAAGCTAATCACTTAGGCGTTACCATTCAAGCAGATATTATCAAACAAAAATTACCTACCAATAACGGTGGTTATTTAGCTACAGGACATGGTAAAACAAGCAAATTGGTGTATGACAAATTAACTACCGATCACCCTATTGATTTAGCACGCTATCAAGTTGCTAATTGCTACATGGGCCGCGTAGGTCTTATTAATTCTGGAGGCGAATCAAAAGGTGCTACTGACTTATCAGAAGCAGTTGCAACAGCCGTTGTCAACAAACGTGCTGGTGGTATGGGATTGATTAGCGGAAGAAAAGCTTTCCAAAAAGACATGAAGGTAGGTATCGAATTATTAAATACCATTCAAGATGTATATTTAGACGAAAGCATCACAATTGCATAATTAAAACCTTGCATAAAAAAAAGCTCCTTCGTTTGAAGGAGCTTTTTTTTATGCTTCCATATAAACGCGTTTTACGCGTTGCGAAATGCCAGTCATAATTTCATAGGGAATCGTATTTGCCCATTTAGCCAATTGCTGAATCCTAAGTTCCTGATTGAATAGTATGACCTCGTCTCCTTCTTGCACGCTTTCAATGGAACTTAAATCAATCATACATAAATCCATACAAATATTTCCAATGATTTTAGCGGCTTGATTATGAACCAATACATGTGCCACACCATTACCTAAATTACGCGGATAACCATCTGCATAACCAATATTGATAACGCCTATTTTCATAGGATTCGTTGCCACAAAATTTCTACTATATCCAACACTTTCGCCTGCAGCAATATGCTTAATCTGTGCAATACGTGTTTTTAATAGTGCCACTTCTTGTAATTGCTTCTGCATTACCTCATCATCAGCAATGCCATACAAACCCAATCCTAAACGCACCATATTATAATGCAAATTGGGATGCCTTGTTATGGCTGCAGAATTGGCCAAATGTAATAATGGAGTATAGCCTATCGTTTTGATAAGTAGCGCACTCATCTTATCAAAAAAATGCTGTTGCACTTTAGTAAAATTATCAAATTGTGTATTTTCACTAGCTGCTAAATGACTGAAAATAGAAAGTACTTTTAACGCTTTATGCTCTTGGAGTAATTTTAATAAACTTGGTAGCTCTTCTTCTGTAAATCCTAATCGATGCATACCCGTATCTAGTTTAATATGGATACCAACGATTTTATCTGCACTTCGCTGCAATGCTTGAATAAATAATTGTAACGAATTAATATTATAAATTTCCGGTTCTAAATTCCATAAGATCATACGATCAAAAGAAGTGTTATCAGGACTCATTACCATAATTGGCAAGGAGATGCCTGCTGTTCTTAATGCGATTCCTTCATCTGTATAAGCAACGGCTAAATAGTCTACGCCTACATGTTGTAGAGCATTAGCAACTTCAAAACTACCACTCCCATAGGAGAATGCTTTTACCATTGCCATGGTTTTAACCCCCGGCTGTAGGTGCGACCTATAGACAGCCCAGTTATTTTTTAACGCACTCAAATTGATTTGCATTTCCGTTTGATGCACATATTCTTCTAATTCAGCTACTATTTTTTCAAACTCAAAATTCCTAGATCCTTTTAATAAGATCGTTTCATTTTGAAATCTAAAAGTTTGTAATTGTTTTAAAAACGCACTAGTATTTTCAAAAAAGTAACACGGTATCGCTAATTGCGCTCTAATTTGTTGTTGATACTGGAAGAGCTGTTGGCCAATTCCTACAAAACGATGCAAAGAGCATTGTTGAAGTTGCTTAATCAAAGTTGCAACAGCAGCTTGATCTTGAATAGTAGGAATATCAGACAAAATAAGGCTCTTTAATGCATGTTGTTTTTGCTGTTGCAAAACTTGCAACGCATTATGTAAAGAAACTGAATCGGCATTGTAAACATCGCTAAGTAAACTACAATTATTGAGTCCTTTTTTTAGCTCTAAACGCATGGCAATTGTTGGCAATGTATTAAACTTATGGACGCATGCAGCATCCCATAATTTTAACGCATATATACTTACCAAACAAGTAATGGCATTTTCTATGGAGGCCTCATCTGTAAATGGAATTACGACTGTATTAACGCCCTCCTTAGTGTTGCATTGGATTGCTGTTGAGGTAGTCTTTTTATGAATTGAAACCTGTGCAAAAGCATTCGCATTATGTAACGTCCAATTAAATAATTCTCTATTAGGGTATCTTTCCTTAATTAAATGATCCACTTGTTCATCATCGCAATTATAAATGATAGTATTGCAATCTGAAAATAATTGTAATTTTTCTTCAATTTTTATTGCTTGGTTTTCGAAACCTTCTTGATGCGCTACGCCCATATGCGTAAGCACTCCAATAGTTGGTTTTAATATCGACTGCAGTCTGTGCATTTCGTTTTTCTTGGAAATACCTGCTTCAAAAATACCGAGATCAATTTGCTGGGGCATTTTCCAAACCGACAAGGGAACACCAATTTGTGAATTATAACTCAATGGACTTTTATAAAGGTTGCATTTATCTTCTAGCAAATAGGCCAACCATTCTTTTACGATGGTCTTGCCATTACTACCTGTAATACCTACAATAGCACATTTATGCCTTGCGCGAATGGCAGCAGCAATTGATTGCAGCGCCGATAAGGTATCATGAACTTGTATAAAATTTGCATTAGGAAATGCGTCAGTAGCAATAAAATCGCTAACTAGAAAACAACGCACCCCTTTATCATAGGCAGCCTTAATAAAATCATGTCCATTCCTATGCGATGCCTTAATGGCAACAAACAAAGTATGAGTAGCTTGCAAAATAGTCCTGGAATCAATGGCAATTTCATCAATTTCTTGATCTTGAAAAGATTTACTTTCAAGACCCAATATGTGTTGTATATAGGATAATTTGTACATAATTATCGAGCAAAAAAATCGGTATAATTCGCTTTTTCAAAGAGCATAGAAAATAGTTGAGCTGTCGCTTGTACATCACCACCCGCTCTATGCCTAGCCGTATGATTAATTCCTATTTCAGTACATAATTTACCCAGACTATAACTATTCATGCCAGGCATTAATTTTCTTGATAATTTTACGGTACACAATTTAGGCACATTTAATTTGTAGCCATGCACTTGCAAATGTGCATTAACAAATGAATAATCGAAGCCTACGTTGTGTGCAACAAATACTTTATCCTTTAATAAATGATAAATGATTTCGGCTACTTCGTTAAATGTAGGAGCTGTTGCAACCATTTCATTAGTTATACCTGTAAGTTGCTGAATAAAATAAGGTATATACTGATTAGGACGAACGAGCGTTTCATAAAACTCAATTACTTCTTTTCCATTATGAATGGCAACAGCTATCTCAGTAATACTACCACTGCTAGCATTACCGCCTGTTGTTTCTATATCCACAATTGCATACAATTTCATAATCTAACCAAAGTTAATCCTTTACAATGATTTTTTATTTTATGTTAGACACTAATTTTCAAGTAGTTGTTGGAAAGGGGGTAAATAAATTTGTTTAAAATGAGAAAAAAACATAACTTAAATAAAATTATATCTGTATGAGTACTATAAACCGCACAGAGCTTTCTTCTAAACCAATGGAAAAAAGCATGGATAGCAACCAAGATCCCATCTTTAAAAAGTATGCTAATAAGACGTTACCAACGGGTTTAATGAAAACTACCGCTGGTCTGAATCTATATACTGGCGCTTGGACAGAAACAGAAGTATTACATCTCCTAAGACGTTGTACATTCAGTCCCAACGCAACAATGGTGCAAACCTTGCTTACATTGAATCCATCACAAGCCGTGGATCTTTTATTCACCAACGCTACAAATACGATCACTACCCCACCCATCAATGATTATAATACGGCTACTTACACCGACCCAACTGGCATCGCTCTCGGAGCCCCATGGGTAAATGCAGCGTATGGAGACAGTACGGTAAACTATAAACGAGGTATCTCCATGAAAGCCTGGTGGCTAAAACAAATGATTAACAACAATAATTCCATTCTAGAAAAAATGGTCTTGTTTTGGCACAATCATTTTTCTACAGAATTAGGTACCGTGCCAGATGCACGCGTATACTACAAACATCTTGAACTTATTAGAACTTACGCGTTAGGTAATTTCAAAACCTTTACCAGACAGATGACCACTGATGTTTGCATGCTCTATTATTTGAATGGTTATTTAAATACCAATACATCTCCCGATGAAAATTATGCTCGTGAATTGCAAGAGCTTTTTACCATTGGAAAAGAAAATACACCTAACTATATAGAGGATGATGTAAAAGCAGCGGCTAAAGTACTTACCGGGTGGAGAATAAATACCACCACTACTATCCCTACTGCTTATTTTGATAGCACGAAACATCATACGTCCAACAAACAATTTTCATCTTTCTACGGTAATGCCGTAATACCTTACCAATCGGGTGCCAATGGTGCTCTAGAAACCGATGTGCTGATAGACATGTTATTTTCTAAACAACAAGAAGTAGCAAAATTTATTTGCAGAAAACTCTATCGCTTTTTTATTTACTATACCATAGATAGTACCGTTGAAACGAACGTAATAGCACCCTTAGCGCAAATTTTTATTAATAACAATTGGGATATTGTACCCGTATTAAAAACACTCTTTAAAAGCGAGCATTTCTTCGAACTCAACTCAAAAGGTTGCATTATTAAATCACCTATCGACTTTTTAGTAGGCATTTTTAACACCTTTAAAGTAGATGTGCCTGCTACAATGACCGATTATAATAAATCGTTGATATATAATTATGTAAGAAGTTACGGTTCTTTAATAGCACAAGACATTGGCGATCCACCAAATGTTTCTGGTTGGCCTTCTTATTATCAGGTACCAGAATTTCATGAATTATGGATTAATTCCAATACACTACCTAAGCGCATGGTGTTCTCCGACATGATGTTGAATAGCGGCTTCACCGCTGGCTCTGGTACAACCATCAAAATTGATTATTTAAATTTTGTATCGCAAATACCCAATGCAGACGATCCCGTACTATTAGTAGACTATTTATGTAATCTTTTGCTGGGCATTTCAATTTCGCAAACTAAAAAAGATGCCCTGCGGGTAAATAATTTATTATCGGGTCAAACCAGTAATTATTATTGGACCAATGCATGGACAGCCTATGTAGCTAACCCAAATACAGCCAATACCAACATTGTTAAACCTAGACTTTTAGGACTTTTATTGGAACTCACCCGCTTACCAGAATTTCAATTAAGCTAAACCAATATCGCTTATGCAACGTAGAGACTTTTTAAAAATGGCACCGGTAGCTGCAGCAAGCACCGCTATGATGATTAATGGCTTACCCATTCAATCATTTGCAGAACATCCATTACTACACTTGCTTGCCAAACAAACACAAGCAAATGGTCGTGTTATGGTTTTTGTACAAATGAATGGTGGCAACGATGGTTTGAATACCCTTATCCCACTAGATCAATATAGCGCACTTTCGGTAGCGAGAGGTAATATCTTAATTCCACAAAACCAAGTGCTCCCACTTGCTGGTTTCCCTAATACAGGCTTACACCCAGCCATGAACAAAATACGTGATATGTATGTGAATGGCATGGTGAATTTGGTGCAAAGCGTAAGTTATCCAAGCCCCAATTATTCGCATTTTAGAGCAACTGATATTTGGTTGACAGCGTCTGATTCCAATCAATATTTAGATACCGGTTGGCTTGGTCGATATTTAGACGCCGAATATCCCGGATTCCCAGTGGGTTACCCTAACGCTACAATGCCTGATCCTTTAGCTATTCAAATTGGATCAAGTGTTTCCACTGTATTTACAGGTAATAGTGTAAATATGGGTATGGCCATTTCAGATATCAATAGCTTCTACAATATTGTCAACAACTCTGTAGATCCGGCACCGAATACGCCAGCAGGTCATGAACTTACTTTCTTACGCTATATCTCCCAACAAACACAACAATACAATGCTGTATTACAAACAGCTGCCAATAACGCTAGCAACCTTTCTACGCAATATCCTACAGGCAATAGCTTATCAGATCAATTAAAAATTGTAGCGCGTTTAATTGCTGGTGGACTCAAAACGCCTTTATACATTGTAAACATTGGAAGCTTTGATACGCACTCCGTTCAAGTAGATGCCACCGATCACACGATTGGTGCGCATGCTACCTTACTGAAAAAATTATCAGATGCTATTTATGCTTTTTATGATGATTTAAAACTGCATGGGAAAGATGACAAAGTAGCTACCGCTACCTTTTCAGAATTTGGACGAAGAATAAATTCTAACTCCAGTGGTGGTACCGACCATGGAACAGCTGCTCCCGTAATGGTTTTCGGAAAATCTGTTAATCCTGGCATCATTGGCTTTAACCCAATTATTCCAAGTACCGTTACTACGAGCGATAACTTACCTATGCAACACGACTTCCGCTCGGTGTATGCAGCTATTTTAGCCGATTGGTTTGATTTGCCTACCAGCGAAGTGAATAGCATCCTCTTAAGATCGTTCCCGATTCCTCCAATTTTCAAAAAAATAAATGGTGTTGCTAATACACTAGAAGGTGGTGATAATGAAGCGTTGGGACAAAATGCACCAAACCCAATGACAAACAATACACATATTCCATTTTATTCAGACGGATCGCATGTATTGATTGAATTGTACAATATGGAAGGTCGTGTAGTACAAACATTAATGAATCAAGTTGTAGAGCGCGGAGCACATGAATTGATTCTTTATAGAAATGACTTACCTGCTGGCACGTATGTTTACAAATTAATTAATGGTAAAATTACCAGCAGTAGAAAACTACTCATTATTGATTAATACCAGCTGTTAATACAATTAAAAAAGGCACTCAAAAGAGTGCCTTTTTTATTATTTAAGTTTAAACGCTTTTTTAACAGCATCAACATAATCTAATTTTTCCCAAGTAAATAAATCAACTTTTACTTTCTTCTCGTTGTCTTTTCCTTTGTTAAAAATTTTAGTTACCGTTTCTGCTTTTCTACCCATATGGCCATATGCAGCTGTCTCGCTATATATTGGATTTCTCAATTTTAATCGTTGCTCAATAGCGTAAGGTCGCATATCGAAAACCTTTTCAACGATTTTAGCGATAGCACCATCATTCATATTTACTTTAGAAGTGCCATACGTATCAATAAAGATACCACATGGTTTTGCTACACCAATAGCATAAGAAACCTGCACCAACACTTCATCACATACGCCTGCTGCTACTAAATTTTTTGCTACGTGACGTGTAGCATACGCTGCACTTCTATCCACTTTAGAAGGATCTTTACCAGAGAATGCACCACCACCGTGTGCACCTTTACCACCGTACGTATCCACAATAATTTTTCTACCTGTCAAACCAGTATCACCGTGCGGACCACCAATTACAAATTTACCCGTAGGGTTGATATGGAACGTGATTTTATCGTTGAATAATTTTTGTAACGCTGGTTTCAATTGTTTTTTAACTCTTGGAATAATAATGTTGATCACATCTTTTTTGATTTGATCTAACATTTTTTTATCCGATTTATCAAAATCATCATGTTGAGTTGACACTACGATCGTATCAATACGAACAGGTGTATTATCATCGTTATACTCAATAGTCACTTGACTTTTAGCATCTGGACGTAAATACTTCATTTCTTTTCCTGCACGACGAGTACGCGATAATTCTTGAAGAATTTTATGTGCTAAATCTAATGCTAAAGGCATGTAATTGTCTGTTTCACGCGTTGCATATCCAAACATCATACCTTGGTCGCCCGCACCTTGAGCATTCGCCAACGTTTCAAAATCTTTTTTCTTAGCATCACGATCAACACCACGGTTAATGTCCGCAGATTGTTCATGAATAGCTGAAAGAATACCGCATGAATTCGCTTCAAACATATATTCCGATTTCGTATAACCTATCTCACGAATGACACCACGAGCAATTTCTTGCACATCTAAATACGCTTTTGATTTTACTTCCCCTGCTAATACCACTTGACCTGTAGTCACTAATGTTTCGCAAGCAACTTTTGATTGTGCGTCATACGCTAAAAAATTATCAATTAAGGCGTCCGAAATTTGATCGGCTACTTTATCTGGATGTCCTTCTGAAACTGATTCTGATGTAAATAAATAAGGCATTTTTGATTGTTTATTGTTAAGGTTTAAAGATAGTTATTTATTTTATTACTCCACCGTTACCGATTTAGCTAAATTTCTCGGTTGGTCTACATTGCAACCTCGCAAAATAGCAATATGATATGATAACAATTGAAGTGGCACAATAGTTAATAAAGGGGATAAAATTTCTTCTGTTGCAGGAATTTCGATAACATGATCCGCTAATGCTTTAATTTGCGTATCACCCTCATTAACTACAGCAATAATTTTACCCTTACGCGCTTTCACCTCTTGCACATTAGAAACTATTTTCTCATACGCACTTTGGTTGGTAGCTAAAAATACGACCGGCATATTTTCATCGATAAGCGCAATAGGACCATGCTTCATTTCTGCAGCCGGATATCCTTCTGCATGGATATAAGAGATCTCTTTTAATTTCAAGGCACCTTCTAAAGCCACTGGGAAATTATATCCTCTTCCGAGATATAAGAAGTTGCTAGCATCTTTATAAATAGCTGCAATGTCTTGAATTTGTTTATCAAGCAATAAGGTTTTTTCAATTTTAGATGGAATTTGTTCCATCTCATATAAAATAGTTCTTAGCGCAGATTTTGTAATTGTTCCTTTCTCTGCTGCTAATTGTAAGGCTATTAAAGTAAGAATCGTTACTTGTGCTGTAAAAGCTTTGGTTGATGCTACTCCAATTTCTGGACCGGCATGTGTATACGAACCTGCATGTGAGAGCCGCGCAATAGATGAACCAATAACATTACAAATGCCATAAATCATTGCTTTGCGTTCTTTAGCTAGTTCTATAGCCGCTAACGTATCGGCTGTTTCACCAGATTGAGATACGGCAAATACCACATCTTTTTCTGTAATGATAGGATTACGATATCTAAACTCCGATGCATATTCTACTTCAACAGGCACACGAGCCAAATCTTCAATCAAGTATTCTGCAATCAAACTACTATGCCACGATGTACCACAAGATGTAAATATAAAACGATCTGCTTTATTTAATCGATTAGCATATTCATCTACACCGCCCAATTTAATCCAACCACCCGCTGCACTCATTCTTCCTCGCATAGCATCAGCAACTACTTTCGGTTGCTCATGAATTTCTTTTAGCATGAAATGTTCGTACCCACCTTTTTCAATCATCTCCAAATTCAATTCTAATTTTTGGATCTTCGGAGATTTTTCAACATTACCTAATGTTTTGATGGTGAAATTACCATTTCTATGCACCACAGCATATTCTTGATCATTGAGGTAAATAACATTTTTTGTATACTCAATAATAGGAGAAGCATCGGAGGCAATAAAAAATTCTTTATTGCCAACACCCAATACCATAGGTGAACCCTTGCGTGCAGCAATCATGCGATCGGGATTCGATTGTTCTAGTAAAACAATAGCATAAGCCCCAATTACTTGATTAAGTGCAATACGCACAGCTTCTTCTAAATCTACTTGTTCTTCTCTTTGTATTTCTTCAATAAAGTTGACCAATACTTCGGTATCGGTATCTGACTTGAAAGTATATCCTCTTGCTAAAAGTTCTTTTTTTAACGCATCATAGTTTTCAATGATTCCGTTATGAATGATGGCTAAGTTTCCAGAATTGGATAAATGTGGATGTGCATTTCTATCATTGGGTTCGCCATGGGTGGCCCATCTTGTATGGCCAATACCAATAGAACCGGTGGTATCACTATTGCCTACAAAATGCTCTAAATCTGATACCTTTCCTGCTTTTTTAAAAACTTTTAATCCCTCTTTTATAACTGCCACTCCGGCACTATCATAGCCTCTATACTCCAGTCTTTTAAGACCTTTTATCAAAATTGGATAGGCATCTTGATGCCCAATGTATGCTACGATTCCACACATATTTAATTACTGAATTTTAGTATAGATGATATTCAATTTGATTTTACTGTTACTATGTTTGTTTCCTCCTGCCTTTAATCGGTATGCACCAGGGAAACTTACCGTACCATTTAATCTCAAATGTACAAATTTTCTATTCTTTAATATAGCACTTTGTAGTTCTCTCGGGATATTAATGATATACTGATATACTTTCTGATTATTTACATATGCTACCCTTCTAGTACCGTCTATAAAATTTAAAGGTTCGTTGCTTGAAGTTGGATAACGATCTGCAATCGTATAAACAGCCCCTAAGCTATCGATGCCCGATGGAAACAAACGCACTGGCGCTTCAAACAAAGTGTCTTCTGCAGCTGCAGGAGCTATTTGCGTGATCACTAATTCTGCTTTATTAATGACAGTTTTGGTAAGTTGTGTGAATACTTTATCTAATCGAATAGTGATATCTCCTGCAGCACCTGGTTCGTTTTGGATCATGAATATAGAATCAGATACTTTACCACTTGCTGGGAAATAATTGGCAATAGGATAGTTTGAAAAGGTTCTTTTTATCCAATTTGTATGTGCACAATAGCTAGCAACAAAGCCAAATGAAGTACTTAAAGAATCGTCGGTATTGTTGTGATAATAGAAAATTATATTGGCTCTTGAATTTTGATCCAAGCCATCTAATTTAAAATACGGAATAGCTCTACCTGTTGCTGATGCAGTGGTATCGGGCTCTACATAAATTCCTTTGAACCAAGTTAAAAAAGTTGGATAATCGGCAAATTTAGTACCTCCTGCATTGGCAAGTATACTATCGGCTACCCAAGAATTTAATTTGATGCGCAATTGCGGCGCTACTTTCACTCCCCATACGGTATTACTATCCAACAATTTTCTAATGTTCATAGTTGCCGAACCCATAGGTTTTAACCTATTAACACCTAATTTTTGATTGGAGTAATACAGGCTATCTCTACTAAAAGCATCTTCTATTTGATAGACATTTAATTGCTGATTGACGGTAGCATTAGAATCACCATAGATAACGCCACTATAGGGTAAAACTAAAATTGCGGAATCGATAACTGGATTGGTACCGGCAAATGTAAAAGAAGTTGTTGGCGGCACTATTTGAAAAAATGCACCGGCATAGGTTTTCCCAAAAAATGGATCGGCATTGATAACGCCGATTCCTTTGAAAATATCAGAATTGTAGTAATTATAACCCGTTAATACCGAATCATCATTTACGGTTACGGTAAGAATAGAATCAACCTCTACCGCAAAGGTATTGATGTTATCTACTGGTGGTATTACTGTAGAATTGATTAAGGTATCTTCTTTACATGACTGCAAGGAGCTAACTAATAAAATAACAGCAGATAGCTGAACAAAAAATGATGATGCCTTCAATGGAAATAATTTTATACGAAGATGGTAAAAGTAACTTTAAGACTCTGTTAAGGTTTTGTACAATTCAAGCAAATCAGTAATATCGTTTGTCCAATTTTCATCATGTTGAATGATTTTTTTGTAACGACTAGGCTTTAACTCCGCTTTAAATGTTGGATTTAAATCTGCTTGTCCGGCTACTAATACATCTGCATATTTCATTGCACCCAAGGTCAACGCTTCGTTAGTACCTGGAGCAAACAATTCAAAATCTTTTTCTTTCATATCAGTATTAACCAATGCCTTTTTGTTAAAAGAAGCATTTAAAGATTCTGGGAACTGATCGTTTTGTACCGTAAAAATAGACTTGGTATAACCAAAAACAGGGTCTTTTTTATAGGCTGTTTTAAGATAAAGAGGGATAAGCGAGGTCATCCAGCCATGGCAATGAATAACATGAGGCGGCCATCCAAATTTCTTAACGGTTTCTAACGCGCTTTTTGCAAAGAAAATCATACGCTCTGCATTGTCGTCGTAAAACTTTTCCTTTTCGTCTCTAAACTCAAATTTGCGTTTGAAGTAATCTTCATTATCCATGAAATAAACCTGCAAACGAGCATTAGGCAAAGAAGCCACTTTAATAATTAAAGGATAGTCATCTTTGTCAATAATAACATTAATACCCGACAAGCGAACCACTTCATGTAGTTTGTGTCTGCGTTCATTGATGGTGCCGAAACGTGGCATGATTACACGTATTTCAATACCTGCATCAAATGTTTTAATGGCTAACTTATTGAGAATATGAGCAAAGTCGGTAAGCTCTAAATAGGGTGATAATTCATTCGCTACAATAAGCACTCTTTTTTTGTCTAAAGACATTTGAATCGAATTATATGGTAAAAATATTACTTACATGGATCACATGTAATAGAAATAGGTTGCAAATTTACGAAATAATTGATTTCAATGCGTTATTTTGTGCCATTACTTAGCCTCTCCATATGGTAATTTTTAAAAAAGCAGCTGATTTACAACATTTTATAGATACCAAGCGCGCTGAGCAGTCGGTAAAATTAGGCTTTGTTCCCACCATGGGAGCGCTTCATGAAGGCCATTTATCCTTAATTGAAGCCTCCAAGAAGCAAAAATGCTTAACGGTTTGCAGCATTTTTGTGAATCCGACACAATTCAATGACCCAGAAGATTTTAAAAAATATCCCAGCACGCTTTCTGCCGACACAGAGGCGCTGCTTGGTGCCGGATGTGACATTTTATTTATTCCCGACATTTTAGAAATCTACCCGAATGGATTTGATGCCGTAAAAAGTTATTCTTTTGCTTATTTAGAAACCATTTTTGAAGGGGCACAAAGACCCGGCCATTTCCAAGGGGTTGGTAAAGTAGTCGCTCGTTTGTTGGAACTTGTACAACCACAATTATTATTTCTAGGCCAAAAAGATGCACAACAATGCTTAGTGATAAAAGAGCTTATTAAACAAATGGGTTGGGAACATAAAACATCCGTTTTTATAGTGCCCACCATACGAAACGAGCATGGCCTTGCCTTAAGTTCCCGCAATCTTCGATTGAGCGAATCGGAACAAAAACAAGCACTTGCACTTTATCAATCGTTACAAATAATAAAAGCCGCTAAAACTAGCAACAACTTTGAGCGTGCCAAACAAGAATGCATAGCACTCCTTCAGCAAAACAATTGTGCGCTAGAATATTTAGCCCTTGCAGATGCTGCAAGCTTACAACCGCTTTCTGATTTTGATACGCACAAAGACATGATGGTATTAATAGCAGCAAGAGTTGGCAATGTTCGCCTCATCGATAATCTGTTTATTTAAAAATACTTGCCATTAAAAAAGCCCTGAAACATCAGGGCTTTTTAATTTATTTCACTCTAGAGATTTTCAGCATGTTTGTTGGCAAATGCTCCTGAATAGGCGTACTACCGGTATGCACCACAACATCATCTGTTGTAAGTAAATGTTTTTCTTTAAGTATTTCCACTTGATCATTGAACATCGTATCTAAGCTTTCTTCCTTGTCATAGTAAAAGGCTTGTACACCCCAACTCAAACTTAATTGATTGATTAAAGATTGTGTTTTTGTAAAGATGTATAATGGCGATTGCGGACGATAACTAGATAACATAAATCCAGTATAGCCCGATTGGGTCATACCTATTAATGCATTGGCTTTTACTTCTTGCGAAATATTGCAGGCGTTATAGCATAGAGCATCGCTTAAGAAAGAAGGAGAATGTGGTTGAGGTGTCAAATTTCTATTATACACCGTTTCTTCTTTTTCTACTTCTCTAATAATATCTACCATGGTTTTAATGACCAACTCTGGATATTGACCCATAGCCGTTTCTCCACTCAACATTACCGCATCGGCACCTTCTAAAACGGCATTGGCAACGTCGGTAATTTCACTTCTATTTGGTCGAGTACGATCAATCATACTTTCCATCATTTGGGTAGCAATAATAACCGGCTTAGCTCTATGAATACATTTTCTTACAATCGTTTTTTGGATCATTGGAATTTGCTCTAAAGGCAATTCCACACCCAAATCGCCACGTGCTACCATCACAGCATCAGACGCTAATATAATTTCTCTTAAATGCACTAAGGCTTCTGGCTTTTCTATTTTTGCAATGATCTTTGCTGTGCTGCCTTTTTCTTTTAATTTAACACGCAACTCGTGAATATCCTCTGGTCTTCTAACGAAGGAAAGTGCCACCCAGTCTATTTCTTGAGTAATAATAAAATCTACATCTGCTAAGTCTTTTTCTGTTAAAGAAGGCAATGAAATTTTAGTATCGGGTAAATTAATTCCTTTTTTGGATGATAAAACACCTTCCGTAAGAGCTACTACTTTTACGCGATTGTCTTGCGTAATTTCTTCTACACGCACTTCAATTTTACCATCGTCAATCAATATTTTTTCACCTATGCGTACATCTTTATAAAAACCAGGATAAGAGATATAAACTTGCTCTTTGGTACCTATGCATTTTTCGTTAGTTAAATAAAAAGAATCGCCCACTTGAAGCGGCAATGCATTATTTTCTATTTCACCTACGCGCAATTTAGGCCCTTGCAAGTCGGCCAAGATGGCAATATTAAAAGGAAAACCTTCATTAATTTTTTTGATATGGTCAATAACTTCTTTGTGTTGCTCATGTGAACCATGCGAAAAATTAAGTCTAAAAACATTGACGCCTTCCTGCACGAGTGCTAATAATTTTTCATAAGAATTACATGCTGGTCCGACAGTAGCAATGATTTTGGTTTTGTGTAACATAGATAGTAGTATTATAAATAGTAAGAATAAACGATAAAAGAGCTGATATTTATCAAGATATGCTCAAAAATACGGTTTTTTACGTTTTTATAGAATTACTTTTTTGTTATTGTTATTATAAACATGTATTTTTGCGCTCGAAAAAATGACAATTTTCCAACTATGTCAGGTCAATTAAAAGAAGTTCGTTTAAGAATTAAATCGGTTAGCTCTACGCAGCAAATTACGAAAGCTATGAAAATGGTGAGTGCTGCAAAGCTTCGTAAAGCACAAGATGCCGTAACTCAAATGCGCCCGTATGCTCAGAAATTACAAGAGATGCTTAGCAATATTGTGAGCAATTCTTCTTCTGATTCAGAATTAAAATTAGCTATAGAGCGCCCAATAGAAAAAGTATTATTAATTGCCATAACCTCTGATAGAGGTTTATGTGGTGCTTATAACGCTAACGTTGTAAAATTAGCACGCCAACGTGTAAAAGAAGCCTATGCCTCTCAACACGCAAAAGGACAAGTAAGCATTTTACCGATTGGTAAAAAAGCATATGAAAACTTTACGCGTTTAGGATTTCCAGTGGTAGATCGTTTTTGGGATATGTTTTCCAATTTAAGTTTTGAAAATGTGCGTGCAGCAGCTAATTATGCACAAGAAGAATTTATAAAAGGTACTTACGATAAAATTGAAATTGTATACAGCCAATTTAAAAATGCTGCTACACAAGAATTTATATGCGAGCCTTACTTACCTATTCCAAAAGTAAGCAATGCTAATACAGCTGCTAAGTCCGACTTTATTTTCGAACCATCAGAAGAAGTATTAGTAACAGAATTGATGCCGAAAATATTGAATACACAAGTATTTAAAGCCGTATTAGATGCCCACGCCTCTGAGCACGGTGCTCGTATGACGGCTATGGACAAAGCTAGTGAGAATGCAAATGAATTATTACGCGGATTGAAAATTAGCTATAACCGTGCACGTCAGGCAGCCATTACTACAGAACTTACAGAGATTGTAAGTGGTGCTGCTGCGCTACAAGGAGCATAACGACAAAGAACATTATACTCATTAAATATTAAAAGCCCCTTAACTGGGGCTTTTTTATTTCAAAAAACAGTAGAATTACATACATCAAAGTAAGATATTGACTAAATTTATTCCTTGAAAGAACAACCCTATGAGAAAACCTATTCTTAGCTTTATAGCATGCTTGTTATGCACGTATGTGCTGCATGCACAAGTACAATATACCACAACAAGTTTGCAATGTCCTTTATCAGGCACGGTGCGCTTACAAAATTGTAATGATACTTTTCTTGCACAAGTACGAAACTTGGAAATTCACGAACCTGATGAAAGTGCAGAATACGAAGCGTTGATGCGCATTAAAGTAGCTCAACAAAAAAAATACCCATACAAAACTACTGCTCATAAAGTATTAAAAACAACAGCACCTTTAGCAGCGCCAACTGTTTCTATGAGTTTTGTTGCCGATTCTAATTCCGGCACTCCGCCCGATAATTATTTATGTGTTTCAAAAAATAATACTTGCGTATCAGTCATGAATAGTTTTATTTCTGTACTCGATGGCAATACCGGCATCATGACTAAAAGAACAGGGCTCAAAACCATGTCATTACCTGTTGGATTAAACAATATCATGAATGATTATCGCTATGATCCAAAAATTATTTATGATCCAATTGAAGATAAATTTATTTGCATAATGCTAAATGGCGTTAACGCAGCCAACTATATTGTTATTGGGTTTTCTCAAACGAATGATCCTAAAGGCAATTGGAATTTTTATAAATTCTATGGCGACTACAAAGGAGATACTACTTGGTTTGACTACCCGGCTATTACCATTTCAAAAAGTGAATTTTATTTCACCGGTAATAAATTAGGATTTAATACTTCGTGGCAAGCTGGTTTTAAAAACTCTGTAATTTATCAAATTAAAAAAGCAGAAGGTTATGCAGGACAACCTTTAAATTATAAAATTTGGGATAGCATTTATTACCAAGGCAAACCAATTAGAAATTTGCACCCCGTAAAAAATGGTAGTGCGATTGCCGCTGAAACACCATACTTTCTATCCAACAGAAATTTTGCTACGCAAAACGATACGGTATTTTTAATTCGCCTAACTGACACCTTAAATAGTGCCAATGCGAATATTCAAATAAATCCACTAAAAAGTAATTTAGCTTATGGTGTTGCCGCAGATGGCAGACAAAAAGATACAGCATACACATTAGCTACCAATGACGCTCGTATATTGGGTGCATTTAAAGAAGGCGATGAAATTCAATTTGTAAATACTTCCATCAATCCAAGTAATGGGGCTGCTAGCATATATCATGGCACTATACAACAAGTGAGCAGTAATCCAAGCTTACAAGCTCAATTATTATCCATCGATAGTTTAGATATGGCTTATCCTAACATATCTTATTTTGGGGTAAACAATGGTACTATTGTTTCGGTAATTAATTGCAATTATTCAGGTCCAAGAACGTTTGCTGGCATGCACGCAATAATTTCCAAAGCTGGACAATATTCCGATTGGACAAACATAAAGAAAGGCGACAGCAATATCGTTGTACTATCTGCTAAACAACAACGATGGGGCGATTATACCGGCTCGCAAATGGATTGGAATTTCCCTGGCAATGCCTGGGTTATTGGCATCTTTGGTAATGCTAAAAGAGGTTATGGAAATTATATGGCTCGCTTGTCTTCACCCTACAATGTTGGCATTCCCTCATTAACAGAAAATAAAATTAAATCCATAAGCTATCCAAATCCGTGTTATCAATTTACCGCTATAGATTTTACATTAAAAACAGCAGCCGTTTTAAATTTTGATTTATATAATGCTACTGGTCAATATATCGGCCATTTACTTACTCAGTTTTGTGAAGAAGGCGAAAATCGCTTACAATTTAATATTGGTTATCTTAGCACGGGTGTTTATCGTTTAATTGCGACGGATGTACATGGTGCTCCATTGATTCAAGAATCTATTATAAAACAATAAGCTGAGGAAGCCTTACATGCAAGAACTGCGCTTTAATATTAGTTTAGCTTTCAAAGCTATCATTACCAATCGACTTCGATCTATATTAACTATTGTTATTATTGGCATCGGCATCATGTCGGTAGTGGGCATCCTAACGGCTATTGAAGTGATTAAAGAAAGTATGTATTCTAACTTTAGTAGCATGGGCGCTAACTCCTTTCAAATAACGAGCGATATAATAAAAACATCACGAAAAAAAAGAGGTGTGCAATTTCGAGTTGATGATGGAGCCAATATTTCATTTAAAGAAGCTACACAATTTAAAAGAGCATTTAAAGCACCTGCTACAATCGGTATTACGGCCATTGCTTCGTATGCAGCAACGGTGAAGTATGAAACAATTAAAACCAATCCGAATATTAAAGTAATGGGCATAGACGAAGCCTATATTAGTATATCAGCAACAACTTTAACTGCTGGAAGAAATTTTAATGAAAATGAATTAGCTAGCAATACACCTGTTTGTATTCTTGGTAACGATATTGCCGAAAAATTTTTTAAATCCAAAAAAAACAAAGCGATTGGTAAAGCTATTTGGGTGGGCAAGAAACAATACCATATTGTAGGTATTGCTGCACCAAAAGGTGGCAGCATGATTAGCAATGCCGATAATACCGTATTCATTCCTTTGCAAACAGCAAGATGTTTATATGGCAATATGCGTTTTGTCATTCAAGTGATGGTGCATAAAGGCATTAATAAAAAACTAATTGCCGAAGAAGCCACAGGGCTATTCCGCAACATTAGAAAATTACCTATTGGCTCGGCAGATAATTTTAGTGTCAATCAAAACGACAATTTAGTAAATACCCTTTTAGATAGTATCAAGTATGTGCGATGGGCAGCCATTATTATTGGCATCATCACCTTGCTCGGTTCCGTTATTGGATTAATGAATATCATGTTAGTATCGGTAGCAGAGCGTACGCGTGAAATTGGTTTAAGCAAAGCAATTGGTGCAAAGGCAAGTACTATCAAACAACAATTTTTAACCGAATCTATTTTAATAAGCTTGCTAGGTGGAAGCCTAGGTGTAGTGTTAGGCATTAGCGTAGGTAACGCTATTGGCTTAGCCTTTCATGTTGGATTCATCATGCCATGGTTATGGATATTTGTTGGTTTAAGTTTATGTACCTTAGTGGGTATTTTATCTGGTATTTACCCAGCACAAAAAGCATCTAAATTAGATCCAATAGTAGCCCTTCGATATGAGTAATCAAAAAGTAAATCATCAACTTAAAGCACGGGTCTATAGATCTACTGGCAGCTGGTATATCATAAAAAATGCTGCTGGTGCGTTTTTACAAGCTCGCTTTAAAGGAAAGTTCAAAATAGATGCGGCGATTAAATCATCAAATCCAATAGCGGTTGGCGATTGGGTCATCTATGAAGAGTTACCCGATGAAGAAGGTATTGTAACAATTACGGATATTGAAAAAAGAAATAATTATATAGTTAGGGTATCCCCTCAAAACAGACATCACAAACATATCATTAGTGCCAACTTAGATGCTGCTATAGTGATTGCCACAATAGATTCACCCAAAACATCGATGGGATTTATAGATCGTTTTTTAATTACTGCTGCGGCTTATCATATTCCGGCTATCCTTATCATCAATAAAATAGATCTCCTTAAAGACAAACATCAGCATACATTAGCTTCTTGGATTAAAACCTATACCGATGCTGGCTACCCGGTAATTCCTATGCATGTTGAAGATGCTGAAAAAATAAAAGAATTGAATGCCCTACTAGCCAATAAGACTACCTTGTTTTCTGGTCATTCTGGTGTAGGTAAAAGTACCTTGATCAATAAAATTTTACCCAACATTCAACAACGTACTAAAATAGTTTCAGATTGGTCGGGCAAAGGTCAGCATACCACAACCTTTGCAGAGCTATTTGATTTGCCTATGGGCGGACAAATCATTGACACGCCGGGCGTGAAAGAATTTGGATTGATAGCCATTGAAAAAAATGAATTGGGTCATTATTATCCAGAGATAAAACAATATATGAGTGCCTGCAAATTCAACAATTGCATTCATATTAACGAGCCACAATGCGCCGTTAAAAATGCGGTGCAAGAAGGACGCATTAATGTAGATCGTTATAAAAGCTATTTACAAATTTTACAAACACTAGATTAAACTCTTTTCTATTATGATAACCTACAACGTAACCGTAAAACTAAATCCAAGTATAGAACACGCTTGGAAACAATGGATGCTAGAAAAACATATGCCTGCAATTCTTGCAACCCAATGTTTTGATGCCTATGCCTTACACAAATTAATAGATCATCCAGATGATGAAGGCATCACTTATGTTGCTCAGTATTTTGCTCCAGACTTTGCCCATTATAATAATTATATCGAACACCATGCTCCCGGCATGCGTGCGGAAGGTTTGGAATTATTTGGAGATCAATTTATAGCATTTAGAACAGTCATGGAAAAACAAGCCTAAAGCCTTATTTATAAAGGTTTTTAGCAGGTTTTAGTCGCCCTAATTTTGGGATAAATCATTCAAAATCAGTATTTAAAGCACTCTCCAAGTATATAGCACAAACCCAATATGTGAATAACTTGTGGAAAGCCCTATGAATAAAGGGTTTCAAAGAAAAAAAATTAACTGAAAAAAATTTGGAACTGTGCTAAACCTAAGTATATTTGTATTAAATCACTAACTCTTAAAAAAAACAATTATGAACAAAGCAGAATTGATTGAAAAAATCGCGAAAGAAGCAACTTTAACTAAAGTACAAGCTGGTGCAGCTTTAGATGCTTTCACTGACTCAGTAATCGGCGCATTGAAAAAAGGCGACAAAGTTACTTTAGTTGGTTTTGGTACTTTCTCTGTAACTGAGCGTGCTGCTCGTAATGGTCGTAACCCACAAACTGGTGCTACTATTAAAATTAAAGCTCGTAAAGCTCCTAAATTTAAAGCTGGTAAAGAATTCTCTACTAAAATTGCTAAAAAATAAGCTTCTTTTAGTTTAAGAAAAAAAAGCAAGAGTTTTCTCTTGCTTTTTTTTATATTTGCAGTCTAACAATTAAAAATATTAAATCATGGGAAGAGGTGATAATCGTACAAAACGCGGCAAAATTGCAAATGGTTCATTTGGCAAAGTTCGTATTGCACGCAGAACAAAAAGATTAGGCGCTAAAGCTAAGAAAGCTTAAGATGTCATTAAATAAAAAAGCCTTGCATATGCAAGGGCTTTTTTATTTAACTAAGGAGCTACTCTATATCTACTCCAAGATTCATTTTCTTGTTTTTCAAAAACAATTCTATCGTGCATGCGACTACTTCTGCCATGCCAAAATTCTATTTTAATCGGAACGATTCTATACCCACCCCAATGAGCTGGACGCGGAACGACATCTGTAAACTGTTGTTCGAATTGCGCGTAACGCTCCTCTAAAAGTTCTCGCTTTTCAATTTTTTGACTTTGAGGAGATGCCCATGCGCCCAATTGACTTGCTCTTGGTCGAGAGGCAAAATACGCATCGTTTTCAGCAGCTGTTAATTGCTCAGCAACACCCATAACTCTTACTTGTCGTTCTAGCTCTTTCCAATGAAAAACTAATGATGCTTTGGAATGCTTTGATAATTGAACACCCTTTTCACTTTCATAATTGGTAAAGAAAGTGAAACCACGTTCATCTAAGCCTTTCAGCAATACAATGCGCGCATCTGGAAATCCATCTTCTTGAAGTGTGCTCAAGGTCATAGCATTGACATCATCTATCGATGCGCTAACGGCTTCTTCAAACCAAGTATGAAAAAAAGAAAAAGGATCATCTCCTACCACCTCTTCTGACAAAGATGCTAAGATATAATCCTTTCTAATATCCGCAATTGAAATTCGGGACATCCTAATCTTTAGTAAAAAGATATTTAGCCATTACAAATATTAACTCAACCGTCATTGCAAGAATGAAAAACCAAGTTAATAATGGACCAATTTTATTTCCGAAATCGTAAAAAGCGTTTAATAACATAATAGTTAGTTTAGATAATTATAGGCTGCAATTTACAAAACATGCTGTATATATTTTTAGAAATCGCTTCTTTTTTATTAAATTTATAAAAATTACTACGTTATTAAACTTCATAGACACATACCTTTTTTAAAAGCTGTTTTGCGCTACGCACTAACCGCTTTTGGTGGCCCACAAAGCCATATAGGCATGATGTTGAAAACATTTGCTCAGGAGCGAAAAGATGTAACGGAAGAAGAATTGCTTGAATACAATTCGTTTTGCCAAATGCTACCGGGCCCCTCTTCCACACAAACCATTGCCCTTGTAGCACTTAAACGTGGTGGCATTGGTTTGGCCATTATCACCTTACTTATCTGGATTTTCCCTGCCGTATTTATAATGGGCTTGGTTTCCTTTTTTGTATATAAATTTCAATTGCAAAACACAAACAGCAATTTATTTAAGTTCCTGCAACCTATGACAGTAGGCTTTATTCTCTATGCAGCCGTAAAATTCACACAAAAAAGTGTTCGTCATTTGGCCACTTGGGCTATTATGATTGGTAGCATTACAGTAATGCTACTGTTTAAAAGCCCTTGGACCTTTCCTCTTTTATTAATCGCAGCGGGCAGTGTAAGTAATTTTAGTGACCGTAGGATACCTGAAAAAACAAAAAAACCAATGCCCATACCATGGGTGAACTTATGGATTTTTGCAATTGTATTTTTAGTGGCGGGTATATTGTCCGAGTTAGCACGTTTGCAAAATTGGAAACACCAAGATGTCTTTCATATTTTTGAAAACTTCTATCGTTTTGGGAGTTTTGTATTTGGTGGCGGACAAGTATTATTGCCTTTAATGATTGTGCAGTTTGTAAACTTACCTGTACTCAGAAATGAATCACCCCTTATTAGCGCTAGCGCAATTACTACCGGTTATGGCATTGTACAAGCAGTACCTGGACCTGTATTTTCAATATGCGCTTATATAGGCGGTATGATTATGAGCGGCTATGGATGGGAGTGGCAATTGATTGGAATCTTAGTAGCCACTATCGCTATTTTTCTACCAAGTTCTCTAATTCTCTTTTTCCTATTCCCCGTTTATCAACAGTTGAAACAACATGTTATTATATTCAGAGCGCTAGAGGGCATTTCAGCAGCTATAGTTGGGGTAATTTGGGCTTCGGGAATATTAGTATTCAAAGACATCGAGCTCCAATGGGTGAGTATGGCCGTAATAGTATCTACTTTTATTTTGCTCTATAGCAATAAAATACCCGCTCCTATAATTGTGATCGCTTGTTTGCTCGGTGGCTGGTTGTGGTAATTAATTTTCGTTTTTAAGCAATTCAATATCCTTTATAAGTTGATTGACTTTCAAACTATCGGTGCCACTATATTGGCCTCTTACCAAGCCTTTCTTATCTATCAATACGAAACGATCGGTATGTATAAAATCGTCTTCAATATCAACCACCGCTGTATCTTCTGCAGCTGTTACTAAATAGCTATAACGCGCAGCATCGTACAGGGCTTTTTTATCACCCGTTAAAAAGATCCATTGTTTCGGATCTGCTTCAAAACGAAGGCTATATTGCTTCATAGCCTGCACCGTATCTTTATAAGGATCTACCGTATGCGATAAAATCAAAATACTGGCATCACCTTTATAGGCCTGATAAACACGGCTCATTTGCTCGTTCATTTTTGGACAAATACCTTTACATGTAGTGAAAAAATACTCTACTACTCTAATTTTACCCTCAACGTCTTTTTCAGTGATGGTTTGTCCCTCTTGATTAATAAAAGAAAACGGACGCGTATGATGACCAGGGTTTCCTAAAATCGGCAAGGGATTAGATTTATGATGAATCGCGTTGTAAATATTCGTACCTGGTGTATTATACAAATAATACGACATGAAAATCAAGGTAAATACAATAAAAAACAACAATAGAATACGGGAAGCAGGTATCGATTTCATAGCAACAAATTTATAGGTTATAGTAGGTTTTAAAAAATGAGAATAATCATATGCAAAGCTGCAAAATTTAGGCTTAAACAAAATGATAGTTTTGTAAAAATTGTATCTTTGCCATGCAAAATTAATTAATTAACTCCAAAATAAAATTTCAAATGAAAGTAACCGTAGTAGGTGCTGGCGCCGTAGGTGCTACCTGTGCCGACAATATTGCTCGCAAAGAGTTGGTAAAAGAACTCGTTTTAGTAGATATCAAAGAAGGTTTTGCTGAAGGTAAAGCACTAGACATGATGCAAACTGCTGCCTTATTAGGTTTTGACACACAAATCATTGGTAGTACGAATGATTATAGGAAAACAGCTAATTCGGATGTATGCGTTATTACTTCAGGCATCCCTAGAAAACCAGGCATGACCCGTGAAGAATTGATTGGTACGAATGCAAAAATTGTAGAAGAAGTAAGCAAAAACTTATTAAAATATTCTCCAAATACCATCATCGTAGTTATTTCTAACCCAATGGATACGATGACTTATTTAACATTAAAAGCAACCGGCTTACCAAAAAATAGAGTAATTGGTATGGGTGGTATTTTAGATAGCGCACGTTTCAAATGCTATTTGCAACAAGCGTTAAACTGCTCTGCAAATGATTTACATGGTGTAGTAGTTGGTGGACATGGCGATACCACTATGATTCCATTAACGCGTTTGGCTACTTTGAACGGATTGCCTGTATCTAACTTCTTAAATGAAGAACAATTACAAAAAATTGCTGCTGATACTATGGTGGGTGGTGCTACACTTACTAAATTATTAGGCACTTCTGCTTGGTATGCACCAGGTGCAGCAGGAGCTGCTTTAGTAGAAGCTATCTTACGCGACGAGCGTAAAGTATTCCCTTGTTGCGTTTCTTTAGAAGGTGAATATGGTCAAAACGATATTTGCTTAGGTGTGCCAGTAGTAATTGGTAAAAACGGATGGGAATCTATTATTGATTACAAATTGACAGATACGGAACAAGCTGCATTCAATAAATCTGCAGATGCTGTAAGAAGCATGAACGAAGTATTGAAAACGCTATAAGTTTTGCTACTCAAATAAAAAATAAAGGAGGTCGAATGACCTCCTTTATTTTTTTATACTTTATGGTTATTAGTACGTGCTATTTCTGCTACCTTCAAAACCTTTCGGCTGTTTTACGGTAAATACTCTACCAAGATTGAAGCCTAAATGAATATCACCTTTACCCCACTGTCCCGTTGTTTGTCCAATAAAATTACGCTCTGTCATGGCTTGGGTATTGGTCAGCATAAACTGAAATACGTGCCCCCCCGTTTCTATATCCATACCTAAGGAAAAATTATTGGTATAAGGGGTTTGCGCATTGTCCCATTTATTGAGTACATAATAATATTCTGCATTAATGGTTGAACGATTCGACACTTTCATGCGTGCTCCAAAACCCATTGCGATTAAATTATTATTGTACGAACTATAATCTACTAAATTATAATGCACTAAAGTTGGCGTCAACTGCACCGACAAAGCTTTATTTACTTTTTTAGCAAATAAAACTTGGTGGGTATAGCAAATACGATCAGCCAACACAAATGTTTCACCAACTGGGGTTCTAAATGCTTTTAAAGACATTGCAGCCACATAAGAAATGGCGATTGGTGAACCACCGTGGTCTTTTTGTTTTAGTAATTTTACTTTTGCATAGCCATCATATTCTTTATCTACACTACTTCTGCCCATACCGATGGTGATATTATCTGTCAATCCGTAATCTGCACCGATTCTAATATAGGCATTATCCAACCCAAATAAATCAACAGCGCCTTGATTTAAACGACCAAAACGATGCGAAATTTTAATATCCATTACGCCTTTTGCAACGCCTTCAATACTGTGACCATTAACTATACGCGTAGTTTTAAACGTAGCACTTACCGGACTTGGCTTCTCTTTAACATCACCTAATATTGCTGTTAAATCTTCTTGTGCAAAACTTGGATACGCACTTAATAGGCATCCAATTACAAATAATATTTTAGGTATACGGATTTTCATAATTATTTTTTTAAAGGAGCTAATAAACTATTAACGGTTATCTCTACTACTTCGGCCACTTTATTAGCGGCTACCGATGGAATAACAATTTTATAGTCTTTGTTTTTTACTTTGAATACTGCTTTAAAAGTAAGACTACCATTTTTTACCGTCAAAGTGCCGGGAACGTTGATCGCTTGCGACACACCGTGCATCGTCATCGTACCAACTGCTTTTACTGGCGTACTACCATCTTTACTGTAATTGATAGCCGCTGCATTTTCAATTTTACCTTTGAAATCTGCTTTTGGAAACTGATCACTTTCTAAGTAATTTTCATTGAAATGTTCTTGCATTAACGCTCTATCAAATTTGAAACTCTTAACAGGAACAATGATAACTATATCTCCTGTAGCAGCATCAAAAACTGCCGCTACTTCATTATTGATAGCTTCAATATTTTCTACGGCAGTAGATGAAAAGAAGCTTACTTGAGCGCTACGCGTCATATACTTCTGAGCACTTGATGTAAAAAATATACCTAGAGTGGCTGCTATTAAAATTATTTTTTTCATAGAAGATATTTTTTAGTTATTGAGTGCACCTGCATTCACCCATTTTTGAATTTTATTAATATCGCATTGGTCTAATTTATTAGCTCCCTTTGGCATATAAGAATAACCACTTCCAGAAACTTGATTCATAGATCCCATAAAACGACCAGAGTTTACACAAGCTTTTACACCTGCATAAGTATTGAGAGCATATCCACCGGCACCATTCGCATCATGACAACCAGAAGTTGCGCATTTCCCATCCATGATGGGTTTTACCGTTGCTGAAAACAATACCGCTGCTGAAGTATCACATACCGCAGTTGTTGTATTAGAGCTACTACTTTTACATGCATTTTGACTCACAAATGCTATTGAAAGGATTAATACAACAGTTACTTTTAAAAGATTACGTTTCATTGGTTTTATATTTAAATATGAAAAAATTATTTTAAAATACATCCTGTCAATAATACATCAGTTGTATAGGCTGCATAAAATCCTTTTACAACAATTTCATCGCCTACTTTTGGTAATGTATTAGCTTTGTTTTCCAAGGTGCAAAAAACACTCGATAAAGGATCATCACTTTGTAAGAGTAGCGTTGTTTGATGATCTTGATTTTCTCCAAGTTCAGCCACTACACCGACTACTTCAAGCACTTTATTATTATACCTTGTTTGGGCTGCTTTTTCATCCTTCATAAACGAAGCCACCAATGCAGCTGCATTTATTTTAATAGCTTCTTGGTCAGCAACACCTGCTGGTTTTCTATTGTACTGATAATATCCATACAATCCTGCTATAATTGCTAGGACAAGTACTGCAAATAAAATTTTTTTCATAAAGAAATTATTTTACCAAATCTAATAAAATATGCTTAAAAAGTTAAACAAATTTAATAGCCATAACAGTTAATAACATTTGAATAACATACTATGAAGACTCTCAGCTTTGCAACTAATTAAGTAAATTTGCGTTTATATCTTATGGGATACGCTAATCTAGAAGCCTGCTTATTAGACCTCGAAAAAAAAGGTCAACTCCTTCGCATCAAAGAAGAAGTAGACCCGTATTTAGAGATGGCATCCATACATTTGCGCATTCACGAGCAAGGTGGTCCGGCTATTTTATTTGAACGGGTTAAGGGAAGTAACTTTAGAGCAGCCAGCAATCTCTTCGGCACCTTAGAAAGAAGTAAATTTATTTTTAGAGATACTCTCAAAGCGGTGCAACAAGTGATTGCCCTCAAACAAGATCCTTCTAAAATTTTCAAACACCCTTTGAAAAATTTAAGCGCTGCAAAAGCGGCAATGCATGCCCTCCCATTTAAAAGTGCATTGTTCAAAAATAATCTAGATGCCTCGTTACGCATCGATCAATTACCCCTCATTCATCATTGGAAAAATGATGGAGGTGCTTTTGTTACGCTTCCTCAAGTATATACCGAAGCTGTTGATCAGCCCGGTATTATGCATTCCAATTTAGGAATGTATCGCATTCAATTAAATGGCAACGCATATAATACAAACCATGAAATTGGTTTGCACTATCAATTACATAGAGGCATTGGCATTCACCAAACTAAAGCCATTGCAGCAGGTAAGCCACTAAAGGTAAGTTGTTTCGTTGGCGGACCACCAGCGCATACCTTAGCCGCGGTGATGCCTTTACCCGAAGGCATGAGCGAAATGACCTTCGCTGGTTTGATTGGAGGTCGTCGCTTTCGCTATTTTTATGACGATGGCTATGCGATTAGTGCAGATGCCGACTTTGTAATTACAGGTTATGTAAACGGCAACGAAACGAAACCAGAAGGCCCCTTTGGAGATCACTTGGGTTATTATAGTTTGCAGCATAATTTCCCGTTGATGCATGTACATAAAGTCTATGCAAAGAAAAATGCTATTTGGCCTTTCACTGTGGTTGGTCGACCGCCACAGGAAGACACCAGCTTTGGTGCCTTAATTCACGAAATTACAGGAGATGCTATTCAGCATGAAATACCCGGGGTGCAAGAAGTACATGCCGTTGATGCCGCAGGCGTACACCCTTTATTAGTTGCGGTAGGTAGTGAACGCTATACGCCCTATGCTCCTGCGCAACAACCTGCAGAACTATTAACACAAGCCAATAGAATATTGGGAACCGGACAATTGAGTTTGGCTAAGTTTCTATTCATAACTGCTTCAGCAGAACATACTATTAGCACACACAATCTTCCATCTTATTTTCATTATATTTTCCAACGCATTGATTGGAAACGAGATTTACATTTCCATACCAACACATCTATAGACACCCTCGATTATTCTGGAGAAGGACTCAATCAAGGAAGTAAAGTAGTCTTTGCTGCCTATGGTCCCGTATTACGAACTTTGGCTATCGAAGTGCCGAAGCACTCCAATCACCTAAGAAGTTTTCATAATCCTCAAATGGCCTTGCCTGGAGTGCTTGTTTTTCAAACCCAGGCATTTAGTAATTATGAAACCGCGCAAAAAGAACTTTTAGCGCTAGAGCAACAATTAGCAGCGCTAGATCTTTCACAAATAGCGATGATCATCATTGCCGATGATAGTGCCTTTGTAGCAACCAACTTAAATAATTTTGTGTGGAGCACGTTCACCAAATGCAATCCTTCTCATGACATCTATGGCATTAACTCTTTTGTGAAAAATAAACATTGGGGTTGTGAAGGACCTTTAGTGATGGATACACGAACAAAACCACATCATGCACCTGTATTAGAAAAAGATCCCCATACAGAACATAAGGTTAGTATGCTTTTAAATAAGTATGGCTATTAATTTTGCAAAGCCCCTTGGTGTATCCAAGCGGCAATTATTTTCTGACTACAGGTATCTAAATCATAGCCCGGCGGCATAGGCACTACTGTTTGTGCATGCTGAATAATATGAATTAATTTAGAGCCCAATAATCCATCGCCTCTATAGCCCAATAATAAATAATTGCTTAAAGAAGTAAAATTTTCTAAGTCAATATTTCTTCCGTATTTGTTTACTGTATCGGTAGCATGACAGGAATAACAATTGTTTTTAAAGATCGGTACAACTTGATTTTTATAACTAATTATTTTAGTGGTATCGCATATGAAAGTAGGAGTAGGGCTTGAGAGGTCCATCTTATAATGCTTCACACAAGCAGCTAATGCAAGTAAGGAGAAAAGAAAGAGGAAAAAATATTTCATTTTAATAAAATTAAAAAAAAGCGACCACAATATAGTGGTCGCTTTTTATAGTTAACTAAATTTTTAATTATTTAGTTACTGATAATTTGATTGTTTTAGAACCAGCCGCAGTTTGTACTTGTACAAAGTAACAACCCATAGCTAAGTTATCAACATTTATTTCAAATTGATGGTTACCCGCCGTTAAATTACCATTGAAAATAGCAGCAACTGTTTTACCTGTCATATCAATTAATGATACGGTTGCATTGCTTGCCTCGATCATTGTAAAGTTGATAGTAGCATTTTCAATAGCTGGATTAGGATATACAGCAATTGCATTGATATTGTTATTTACATTCGCAACGCTAGTAGGGAACTCTGTAGTATTGGTCATAGAATAATCAGTATTCACTGGATCGAAATTAGTCCATTTAGCCATCCAATTATCTGAAGTTGTTTGCGTACCTGCAAAAGCACCTACATAGTTCACTTTTGTAAAGAAAGCATCTGATGCTTTTGAAGTTGTAAAATCAGGAGCCAAACCTGGTACATTCCAATTAATACCTAAACCGGTAGTATCTGTATTTACTGGTTTAGTAGGATCGAAAGTACGTGTAATACCACCAAAAGTAGCTGTAGCATAGCAAATAGGCGATTGAGAAGTTGGAACTGGATTTGGATTTACCAAATTGAATGGAGATTGTAATTTCACACCAGTTTGTGCAGTAGGATATAATTTATTTTTGTTAGCACTTGAAGTTAACCAAGATTTAGGACCTACTAAACCAGAAGTTGACCAAGGAGCTATAGTAGTATCTCCCCAAGTAGTTGTAGGAGTTAATGAACGTGCACCATCTTTTACATAAAACACATCGGTTGCGTTTTGGTTACCAGCAACTATGTTGTTTTTGAATTGTAATTGATTTGAAGTTAAGTTATTGATAGTAGAACCATAAGAAGAAGAAGACTCATCTAACAACATACCTACAGGCCATCCAATTAAAACACTATTCAAAATGCTTTGAGAAGAACCTCTGCGAGCATGCACTGCAGCAACAAATTGTGGATCCCAAGCAGTAGAAGTAGGGCTTACTAATGGACCAACAACCGTTACATTAGACCAAATTGCTTTTGTAGCATTAGAATCATTAACTAAACCTGAAATAGTACCTGATAGATAACTATCATTTTCAAATGCTTTAGAACCTGACTGGTCAGCAGCATAAGGATCTCTGATACCAAATACAAATTGATTTTTACCTGCATAACCACAGTCCGTATCAAAATCATCATCCCAACCGCGATAAGAAACTAAGTACTTTGCATTTGCAGTTCCACCAAACCACTCATAAGAGTCATCACCAGAATACGATACTTGGATGTGGTCAATTTGCGTACCTGTTCCAACAGCACAAAGTGTTAAACCATTTACTTCATTTCCTGGTGAGAATGCTACACCTGGAAACTCGATACGTACATATTGTAACGTACCACTGTTATCAGCAGGATTAGTACCGCCATAAAAAGAACGAGGACCACCTTCTACTTGTGCTTGACCAGCTGTCCAGTTAGTAGGTGCATATCCACATAAAATTACACCACCCCAGTCTCCATAAGAACGAGCACCAGCTGGTTGATTTGATGTAAATACGATAGGTGCTGTAGGGGTTCCTTTTGCAATAAGTTTAGCACCTCTTTCAATAATTAAAGTTCCTTTTGTGTTTTTATCACCTTTGATGATTACACCACTGTCAATCGTCAAGGTAGTACCCGAAGTTACATACACAAAACCTTTTAATAAATATTGTTTGTTGTTAGTCCAAGTAGTATTAGATGAAATACTGTCTTGTACTGTTTGCACCGTTACTTGCGCTTTTGCTGCGTAGATGCCGCATACTGATAATGCGATGAGTAATAATTTTTTCATAGGTTTTTTTTAAATTTGATGTAAAAGTAAGTTTGCAGTGTTACTTAAACATTACGCCTGTATTATCTAAATCTTAACTTTCAAACCTAAGCTGATATATGCGCCTGGTTTATATTCACGCACCACTTTATCTACACCATTGTTTTTATAGTCATACTTATTATTAAAGTCGGTATCATATATAAAGCGCATTGTGGAGTTTAATAAATTCTGCACGCCAAAGCTGAGGATATAACGTTTCTTAAATGTTTTATCGATAGAAAAATCTAAAGAATTAAACGGCATTTCTACCATGCTCGCTGTTCTATCTAAACCAATTAAAGAGATACGCGGACCAGCCACATTATACAACAACGAACTTCTAATTACTTTTTCTTCGTTGGTATAATACAAACCAGTATTGAATGTATACGGCGATTGACCTTGTAAACGGGTAGTGAAATTTGGTTGAATACCCATATAACTTAAGGTATTTCCAAAATTCAATTCACTTTTAATAAATGATGCATTCGCTATAAACGATAATTTATCCCACCACGATGTAGCTATAACTTTATTCAAAACATCTAAATTCTTACGGATATCAATTTCAACACCGTAGGCTTTTGCAGATTGTGCATTCGTAAACGTATACGCTAAATCAGCTGCATTCGAAATCATTACATTTTGGATAGGATCTTGGAATGACTTATAGAAAGCTCCTACCTGAATCATCTCGGTAGCGCTTGGATACCACTCATAACGCACATCTACATTCTGAATTTGTGCAATTTTTAAAACTTGACCGTTGGGACCCGCAATAGGATTGCCATACAAAGAGCCATAGGTGCCAGCTTTATTATCTAAATCATAGAAGAAAATAGGCGCCCACTCTCTAAACTCAGGTCTATTCAATGTTTTGCCATAAGCAAAACGAATCAATTGTTTATCCGTGAAATTATACGAAGCATTTACAGAGGGTAAAATAAAATTAGAGATAATACTTGGTGTGATTTTATTAAAGTTTACACTTGCTTGCAATGCTTGTTCAGCTTGCTCGTTACGAATGCCTGCTACGATTTTCAATTTTGAATTTACTTGAACGGTTGCATTAAAAAAACTTGCTACTAATTTATTTGTTGCTGAATAGGTATCATAATCATGTGTTTTTTCATTTAGAATGAAGCTTGTAGTTTCTCCCACGTTGCTTAAATTGAAAATATCATTGATACCTAATTTTTGTAATTGAACCGAAGGTGCACCTGGCTTAATGGTATAAGCAAACGAGCGAAGATTATATTGTCTGTCTTTATATTCGATATAATTTCCTAAGGCTAAGTCAATAGCCATTTTTTTAACTAAGAATTTTTTAGAAAATTGATGAGAGAAACTATAGGTCTTTTCTTTTAACGTAGAGAAAATTCGTCCACCATTTCTAGACTCATCACCATCTGTAGAAATAGATGTTGCCAAAGGTGTGTTTTGACTCGTAGCACGATACGTAATACGCATTAGATCGGGCATATTTCTGTACATATCCGCATAACCCAATGACCAATTATATTTGGTATTACCATCCTTTGTAGCATGGGTGCCATTCAATTGGCTCATGTAATTACGAATACTCTCGTAACCCATATTGTAAACCAATTCTTTACTGAAAGAATCTTGTGGAATAAAATTATTATTTCTCACATTCACAAAGGCTCTCCCAGTTTGAGATAATAAGTTTTTGAATTCAATTCTCGAATTTCTAAACGATATTCCCGTATTCCACATGACATTGACTGCATTGCGTAGTGAACTGATTTGATCTTTGTAACTAAAATTATAATTCAACGAATCAAAATCTTGTCTCAGCATCGAAAAATTAGTTCCCGTTTTAGTATAAGAAACACTTCCAATAGTACCTAATTTTACTTTTTTCAATTTCCATACACGTGCAATAGAGAAATTAATGCGTTGATCTAAGCCTAAGGTACCTTGGTTTAATACCCAATTATTATTAAAGCGCTTTGTTGCTGCTAGAGCATTACTATTCGATTTGTCTAAAAAGGCTGGTGTACCTGCTGGTATTGCTCTATGGCCATTATCATAACCTAAGAAATCAGTGCTTGAACGTTCGTTATAATTAATAGTTGTACCAGTGGAATTTTGACGGTAAGAAGTTTGCATTCCGAAAGTCATACCATTTTTTTCTGGGATAGCCGAAGTATATACTTTTACCATACCACCTGCAAAGTCGCCAGGTAAATCTGCTGAAGGTGTTTTGAATACTAATAAACGATCAATTGCACCACTCGGAATAACGTCAAATGAAAAAGCTTTTTTATCAACCTCGCTACTTGGAGCTGCTGCATCGTTTAACCAGGTAGTATTATAACGATCCATTAAACCGCGCACCATAATAAATTTATCGTCTTGCACGGTTACACCAGGAATACGCTTCACAACATCTGCTGCATTTCTATCCATCGATTTGGAAATCTGCGCTGCCCCTACCGCACTCACTGTTACACTGTTCTTTTTCACCTCACTTATCACTGCCATTTCAGTGTGCGTAATTTTACTAGATTTTAATACTACCCCTTTCAATTCGTTGCCTTCACCTACTAATTTTACTAACACAGAAGCCGTATTATCACTCACTGTCACGTTTAAGGTTTGTGCTTTGTAGGAGATATAACGTACTGTCAATTTATAACTACCGTTCGGAATATCTTTGAATTCAAAAACACCGTTGGCATCAGTCACAGTAGTTTTGTTTTGTTTTTCTAAGATGACAATAACGCCCGTTAAATTCGATGCATCTTTTGCATCAATAACCGTTCCTTTAATCGTTCCTGCGAAAGAAGCAACTACTAATCCTAAATAAAAGATAACTAATAAAATAAATGATCTCATCGTTTTGTTTTTGATGGCAAAATTACGATGCTTCATTGCGCTATGGAATTGACGTAGGTTACCAAATCGTTTCCGGTATATTAAGTAATTGTTAAGCATGCAAGGCAAAAGGCTCTAAGTAATTGAATTTATGATTAGATACAATTAATGAAATAATATCATGTGTTTGTTCGGGATAGTCTACGGTTATCGTTTGTACCGATGCTATCCATTTGCTTAGGGCTGTTTTTTCGTGAAATAAATCAAACCATACAGGCACGCCCATTTCAGCTAAAGCTGCCGCATTACAATATTGTTCGTATTGATTTTTCATGGGCACCACTGCTAATTTCTTTTTTAGATACAGCGCTTCTGCAGGTGTTTCAAAACCAGCACCACACAGTACGCCATTAGACGAGGCCATGCTCAGCAAAAAAGCATCATCACCAACGGGATAAATAGTGACATTTTTAAAATACATATTCGTAGTGGCATCTTTTGAAAAAACATGCCAATGCACCTCGGTAAATTGACTTAAAAAAGAGGCTAAATGTTGATAATGATAAGCCGGCAAATAGACCGTATAATGCCCTGCAGCTATAGATTCTAAATGGCGCACTTTAGGCCGTATAATAGGCGTATAAATAACCGGATCGTAGGGTTTAAAATGAAATCCAAAGGCATACGTACAAGGTGCATAATAATTCAAAATCCATTTACTACAAGTAAAAGCTCCACTGGGTTTAGGGCTCGAAGGATGCGCTACAGCCGCTTGATGACTTAATCCGTAGCACGTTTTCTTCCTCCATTTGCAGGCCCATGCCACCACCGGTTCAAAATCATTAATGACAATGTCATATTCCTGAACGGGCAAGGTACATACCTGTTTGAAAAACTGCCACCAATCAAAATGAAAAAAACTTCGTACTAGATCAACGCCACCTTTTTTGCCTATGATAAAACTCAATCCTTTCAATTGGTATTTTACGGGAAAAGCTTTGGGCACACTTGATTGTGTACCACTCACCAAAACATCTACTTCGCCATATTTTTGTAAAATGGGATAGATAGCTTGCGCTCTGCTAATGTGGCCGTTTCCAGTAGCCTGAATCGCCAATAAGATTTTCATGTACTTAGGTTTAATGCTGATGGATGAACAAACTAAACAACTCTGGAATGTCCATCGTTTTGGATGCCGTAGTGCTTAAATCAACGGTTTTGGCAATCGGATCTTGCTCGTAGAAATATAATTTCCATTGCTCTTCCTGATATTCAAGGGCACTTAAATTCTCTATCCAATCGCCTGAGTTTAAATAGCGTACTACCCCATGTGGCGTAACAATAATTTTATTTTCTGGCTGATGGATATGTCCACAAATAGCATATTCATAATGATGTTCCGCAGCTATACTGCACACGGTATCTTCAAATTTATTAATGAAGGCTACTGCTTTTTTTACACTATTTTTAATAGTTTTAGAAATAGAAATTCGCTCTCTTCCCATCTTCACAAGCACATTATTCACTGTTCTATTCAGCAATATCAGTGCATCATAACCAACTGCACCGAGCTTGGCCAACCATTTACTGTTTTGCATTACCACATCAAATACATCGCCATGAAAAACCCAGACTTGCTTATCATTTAATTTTAAGGATAATTTATTTTTTATTTTTAAAGCACCTAATTCGGTATCCGCAAATTTGCGCAAATACTCGTCATGATTGCCCGTAATATAATAAACGGGGATTTGCTCAGTAGCCCAAGCAATAAATTGCAATAACACTGCGGTATGCAATGGAGGCCAATAGCGCTTTTTAAATTGCCATATATCAATGATATCGCCATTTAAAATTACCATCTTAGGCTGAATGGTTTTGAGATACTGTAAAAGTTCTTGGGCATGGCAGCCCGTGGTACCCAAATGGATATCCGATAGTACCAGTACTTCAACTTCTCTTTTTGTCATCGTTCAGAATTTGACTTTGACAAAATAAAACTTCTAGTATGTACTAATTATTAAGCCGGTATTAAACTAATGTAAACTTATAACGCTTCCTGAAAATAAATACTACGAACAATGCCATCGGCTAAACCAATTTTGGGCACATAAATTTCATTGCTCTGGGTATGCTCCATTATGTTTAAGAAAATGGATAAGGCCGGCACCATTACATCGGCACGGTCTTCACGCAAATCATAATGATGCATGCGTTCTTCAATACTCATTGCGTTTAAGCTGTTATAATAGGTAGTCAATGTGGCTTTGCTGAGTGGCTTACCCTCTTTTTGCTTAGATAGGGAAAAGAGTTTGTTGATATTACCACCGCTACCCACCAATTGTACTTTCGGATTTTTCTTGACAATAACTTTTAAGAATCGAGCTAATGCTTGCCAATGTGCTTTACTCACTTGATTTTGTAATACGCGAATGGTGCCAATATTAAAGGATTCTTTTTTCACTAATTTATTATCTTGAAACAAAGATAATTCAGTACTACCACCACCAACATCGATATACAACAGCGTTTTCTGCGCATTGTTTTTCTCTCCCAAATGGGCGTTATAAATAATGGTCGCTTCTTCCTGACCAGAAATGATATCAATTGCAATATCCGTATCAGCTTTAATAGCTTTTATTAATGCCTTTCCATTTTTAGCATCGCGCATGGCCGAAGTAGCACATGCTCGATACACCTCTACTTTATAAACATTCATGAGCATCTTAAATGCCTGCATAGAATCGGTTAATTGTTCTTGCTTCTTCTTACTGATTTTACCTTTTTCAAATACATCAAAACCTAATCGTAAAGGAATACGAAGAAATAATAATTTAGTAAAATCCACTTCTTTATCCTTATACGGATGTGCTTCGGAAATTAATAAACGAATGGCATTAGAGCCTATATCAATTGCTGCAATTTTCAACTAATTATATTTTTTATTACTTAAGTAGTTAAATGTTTCCGTTTGTGAACGCATTTTTTTTGCTTTTGCTGCAGGTAACACATACGAATTCATTTGCTCATTATCTAAGATACGACCTTTTACATTTTCCTGCAATTGAATTGCCAAAATATCTTGTAATTCTGCTGCAATCATAGGATCCAAAATTGGACAAGCCACCTCAATACGGTGGTCCAAATTGCGCACCATCCAATCAGCGGAGGAAATAAACGTTTTACGTTGTCCTCCGTTGCCAAAAACAAACACCCTCGCATGCTCCAAATACTGATCTACAATACTTATAGCCTGAATTGGTTTTTTAAAAGAGGCTACATTGGTAAGTGCACAACAAATACCTCTAATAATCAAGTGCACCGGCACTCCTTCTTTAGCAGCATCATATAATTTTTCAATCAAGGCCTCATCTACAATACTATTCAGTTTTATAATCAATTCGCCCTGCTTACTACTTTTATGTTTCTTTATTTCTTGCTGTATTAAATTTAAAAAATATGGTCGCATATGCTTTGGTGTTGCAACAAGCAATTTCAAATTATCGAGCGGATTTTTCTTGAGCAGCGGTTTTTCTAAATACATAAATACCGCATTCACATCGCGTAAGATTTGTGTATGACTGGTAAACAATAAATGGTCGCCATATACCTTCGAGGTCGATTCGTTGAAGTTGCCGGTAGATATAAAGCCATAGTATTTAATGCGATTAAATTGCTTCTTTTTAATCACACACAATTTAGCATGTACTTTCATATTGGGCATACCAATTAATACCTTCACGCCCTCTTCTTCTAGTACCGTTTTCCAATGCAGATTAGCTTCTTCATCAAATCGTGCGCGCAATTCTAACACCACCGTTACTTCTTTTCCGTTTCTTAC
Source organism: Bacteroidota bacterium (assembly GCA_024640225.1). Lineage (GTDB taxonomy): Bacteria > Bacteroidota > Bacteroidia > Chitinophagales > Chitinophagaceae > CAIWHF01. The sequence goes on from JAHEFK010000003.1 coordinate 45,289, forward strand.
GGCATTCAATAATGCATTGATAATTTTAGAATCTTTTGCCAATCGATAGCAGGTAATTTTTATACTCTGAACAAATGGATCAATGGCTGCTTCGCGCAATAAATCAATTACAGAGTCAAAGGAATGGTAAGGCAAATGCAACATGACATCACGCTGATCTAAGACACTCATAATACGACACGGCTGTGTAAGCAGTGGATGAATAAATGGTTTTGGTCGCTCAGTATAATTAGAAAATACTGATTTTGGGAAATCCATAAAGTCTTTGAAATTATGAATACGCCCACCAGCAATCAAATTATCTTTTTTAGAAAGGTTTAAGCGTTTAATTAAAAAATCTAAGAGGCGGGAATCAATTTGTTTGTCATATACAAAGCGCGTAGCCTTTCCCTTCTTTCTACTCTTGAGTCCTTTTTCTATTTCAGCTACTACGTTTGACTGAAAATCATTATCAATCTCAAGCTCTGCATCGCGGGTTAATTTCACAATATGACTGGAGAATTGATTATAACCAAAAGGTGCAAATAGATTTGATAAGTTGAACCGAATAATATCTTCCAATAGTATGACATGCACTTCGTTTTTGCTGTCGGGCAATATCACAAAGCGCGGTAACGTTTTAGATGGTATATCGATGAGTGCATACGATTGCAAATTGGTATGGGCTGCATTGCCCAATACACAGGCCAGGTAGATATGCTTATCTCTCAGAAAAGGCGTATGAGGCATACTCTCTATCATGAGCGGCACAATTCTGGAGCGCACCTGATCTTCAAAATAGTTTTTTACAAATTGCTTTTGGGTAGCATTCAGTTGACGCTCATTTTTAAAATAGATGCGATGTTTTTTTTCTAAGAGGCCAATGATATTGGTAAACGTTTTATCAAAGATGCGTTGTTGCTCAACTACTTTATCGTGTACTTTTTTTAGAATTTTTTCCGGATGGGCTTCGGCATGAAATTTATTAAAGACACTAATAGTTTTCATTTTAGTAAGCGTAGCTACGCGTACCCTAAAAAACTCATCTAGATTATTAGAAAAAATGCCTAAAAATTTGAGCCGATCATAGAGGTGCACACTTTCGTCCATCGCTTCTTGCAACACACGTTCATTAAAGGCTAGCCAGCTAATATCGCGGATAATGGTTTGCTTTGTTTTCAAAATTTATAATTGTAACGCAAATTTACTAGCGCAAGCGCTTAACCAATATTAATTAATTGTAAACAATCACTTTATCATACATCCAAAAACTGCACTTTCCCTGTGGCGATATTATAAATTGCTGGCACAACACCCACCTGGCCTTTATCTACGAGTGCTTTTATAATGGGGCTATTTTCTGTTATCGTTTTTGCCCCAATGAGTACATTAGTTTTGGTTACTTCGTATTCAAAAAGCTCATACTCCTTTTCTCTATTTATCGACTTTGCGACTTCGGCAACAGCTGGTTCTATTTTTTCTATTAATTCGGTAAGATGCCCCAAACGGATATGATCACAAGCGCCTTTAATAGCACCGCAATTAGTATGCCCTAAAACTACAATTAATTTACTCCCCACCACCGAAGTAGCATATTCCAAACTACCTAAGATACCATTAGTGACAACATTGCCAGCAATGCGAATACTAAAAATGTCCCCAAAGCCTTGATCAAATATCAGTTCGGCTGCTGTTCTCGAATCCATACAACTAACAATAGCTGCGAAGGGACGCTGATTGTCCTTAAGCTCATTTAATACTTCTAAATGATCCCTATTCTTTTTTAAATTATTAATAAAACGAAAATTTCCTTCTTTTAATAATTGTAAACTATGTGCTGGCATATTCTGCTTTCTGCTGTTTTAATTGTTGTATCAATTGCTTATGATTGCCCGCTGTTCGCTTTGGCAATTCATCTATATACGCTAAAGTACTTAATAATTCAGACTCTGAGATTGTTTCTTTTAATTTATAACAATTATTAAATCCTACCATTGCAATTTGTATATTTCGTTCTTGCGATTTTATTTCCTGAAACTCTTTTATCAAAGCAATTACATCATAATCGATATAAACATTTTGTGTAGCATCTAATACTAGATAGGCATTTTCGGGCAATAACTCTAAAGCAGTTTTAATAGTTGCTTTATTTAAAAAAGATACCACCTGTGCCAATTCTATTTTTACAATTTCAATGGAGCTGTAATTACTCTTTTGAAAATAAAAAGGCGCATGCATATTTCGCTTTAAAATATAAAATATACTCACCAACAATCCAATGCACACCCCTTTCAATAAATCGGTAGCTACTACCGCAACTACTGTTGTTACGAAGGGTATAAACTGACTCCACCCACCCTCTTTATAAACCTGCTTAAATTTGGAGGGCTTACATAACTTATAACCCGTAGCTATTAAAATAGCTGCTAGAGCTGCTTTCGGTATCCAATTTAAATAATGCGGGATACTCACAACGCATATCAGTAATAAAACCCCATGTAAAATTGCAGACATTTTACTTTTAGCCCCTGCATTCAAATTAGCCGAGGAGCGCACAATCACCGAGGTGATGGGCATGCCGCCCAGTAACCCATTGGCGATATTACCTATGCCTTGGGCGCGCAATTCCACATCGGTAGGTGTTACTTTTTTATGCGGGTCCAATTTATCGATGGCCTCAATACTTAAAAGAGTTTCTATAGAAGCTACAATAGCTATTTCTAAACCCACTATCCAAACTTCCGGCATGGCAAAGCCCTTTAGGTTAGGAAATAAAAAATGTTGACCAAATTCAGCCATAGATTTAGCAATAGGGATTTGAACAAAGTGTGCTTGTTCTAAAATAAAATTCGGGTAGGCAAACTGATAGAGCAATACGCCTAAAACCGAAACAAGCACTACAATTAAACCACTTGGTAATTTATTAATTCTCTTAGCATAGCTACTTTGCCAAAAGAAAATAATGACTAAGCCCAATAACGTAATCAGTAATACTCCATAATGGATGTGATGAAATGCCTCATTCAAAAAACTGAAGGATATACCATCTTCGGCGTCTAAAAGGTCCGACCATTTTTGTTTATGAAACCCAAAAGCTTCTGGCAATTGCTTTAATATAATAGTAATACCTATAGCCGCCAACATGCCTTCCAAAACACTCGTGGGTATATAATCGGCAATAAAGCCGGCTTTCAAAACACCCAAAAGTAATTGTATACAACCAGCAAGCAGTACAGCACATAAAAATAATTCGTAGGATTGCAATTGGGTAACTGCTGCAAATACAATAGCGGTAAGGCCAGCTGCAGGCCCAGACACACTCAAGGATGATTGACTAAGGGCCCCCACCAGCACTCCACCAATAATACCTGCAACCACTCCAGAAAAAACAGGTGCACCAGATGCTTGTGCAATACCTAAACAAAGTGGCAAGGCCACCAGAAAAACAACTATGCTCGATGCAATATTAGCTTGCACAGATTTTACTAATCTTGAAAACATGATAAAGAATTAAATAAGGAACAATAAATAAAACGTGTTTACTTATGCCTTATTCGGAGGAGGCGTTTGTACTTCTATGATGTGCGACTGCCAATATGAAGATTTAATGTAATGCACAAAGCCGCGTTGCTTAGTTGGCAAGGTTGTATAATGAAAAAATACAGTGTTATTATTTGATGCTGCAATTAATAATTCTTCTAGAAAATCAGAACATCCATCTTCTTCATCTTGTTGCTGTTCATCATCTACATCTTGCGAAAGTGTATACGAAACATGAGTACTTAGCAATTGATATTGCATCACTTGCTTATAGACCATTGCCACAAGAAAAAAGAGCGTAATATATTTAGCAAAATTTAGCATTGCTTCAAAAATAGTAAAAAACTTACTCGTTTATTTTACCTGAGTGTTAATTTAAAATAAAAAAGCCTTCTTTTAAAAGAAGGCTTTTTGTGTGATCCCGTTGGGACTCGAACCCAAGACCCCATCATTAAAAGTGATGTGCTCTACCAACTGAGCTACGAGATCATCCCACTGTTCAAAACTGAACGGGGTGCAAAGATAATTATTATTATTTTTTAAGCAAAACTTTTTAGAACTTTTTTTATTTTATTTTTATTCCCTTAAAACTTCACGATTAGCTTCAAATTAAGCAACCTGGAGGTTAATCGATTGGGTACGGCAAAGGTTTTACCACTGCTTTGATCTTGCACCCATGTGTAAGAAAGGGTGTTTTGAATACCTAATAAATTAAACACTTCTAAACTCAACCAAGCGGAATTTATTTTTTTGTGTGCTATTGTAGTCGCCGCTTCTTGCGACTTGCGTTTAAACAATTGTGCACTAAAACCAATATCTACGCGTTTATAACTCGGCAAGCGCAAGGTGTCTGAATACCGAATTGCATCGGGTGGACCGAAGGGTAATCCCGTGCCGTACATAAAGTTGAGATGCACTTTGATATTCTCATTATTAGGCAAATAATCTTCGTAATACATACCCAACATCAAACGCTGATCGCTGGGCCTTGGTATAAAACCTGGATGAACAATTGCCGAATCGGTACCGGCAACATTTTTTAGTGTATAAAAATCATCCTTCAAATCTTCGGCTGTTTTCATTAGCCCAAGACTGATCCAAGAAGTGGCATTTTTAACTAAATCGCCGTAAAAACGTGTTTCAATACCATAGGCATATCCACTCGAATTATTTTTTCCAAAATAACGAATGCGAATATTATCATACTCATAGGGCACTAAATCCCATAATTTTTTATAATAAATTTCATTGGTAATGCGCAAAGGTCGTCTGCCCCAATGTGCATTATAATCATAACCCAATACGGCATGCATCGATTTTTGCGATAATAAGGCGGTATTTAAAACCCCTTCTAAATTGCGCATTTCTCTATACAGAGGTGGCTGTGCATACCAACCCAAAGCAGCGCGCATAACCACATCACGTTGCCACTTTGGTTTGTACGCCACTTGCATACGAGGCGACACGATGCATTCTTTATTTAAAAAATCATAATTGAAGCGAACCCCTATTGAAAAGGTAAGATCAACCGAATCGTTCCACTTAAAATTATTTTGTATAAAGCCTTGTATTTTATCATAACGTAAATCAGCATGGCTCCGATACGATTTCATCATCGTAAGTTGCGCTGGATTATATGGCTGCGTGAAACCCGCCGAATCTCTACGCTCCCATTCTAGCAACTGATCTTGAATAGCAATACGTTGTAAATCGGCGCCCCATAACCAAACTTGTTTTTTATGAATATAGGAGCCGCGATGACCAATACTTGTTTGTTGTACCTGCAAAAAATTGCGAGCGTAATTTTGAATCACTCCGGTGCCTAAATAGGTTTTAACTTGTCCAAAATTGGCTTTACCCAAATCAGTTTCTAATTCGCCCAACAAATACTCGCCACTGATATCGTAGCTTTCTTTTTCGTTGCTAAAATAAGCGCTCGCTAACAATTTTAAACGCAGATTTTTAGTAGGTCGATACGTAGTAGATAAGCCCGTAAATTTGGTATCAAACTGATCGAGCTCGGCACCTGTATAAAATATGCGCAACTGATAGGCTTTATTCACTAAACCAAAACTAGACGTTTGCTCTTCGGGTAAAAAATTAAACCGATTGCGGGCATAGTTGCCTAAAAACTCCCATTCCCATTGTTCATTTACTTTGTAATTGAGGAGGGTTTGCAGATCGGTAAATGAAGGATTGTAAACGCCTTTGGTAGGTTGTGCCTGCAGCAAATATTGATTGGTTTTTTGTCGAAGCCCAACTAAATAACTGAGCTTATTGTTTTTGGTGGCACCTTCGAGGTGTAAGCTACCTCCCAATAAACTCAGCGAAGCAGAGCCCGCAAATTGCTTGGGTTTTTTATAGGTGATATCTAAAACACTCGACATTTTATCGCCGTACTTGGACTGAAATCCGCCAACAGAAAATTGCACATGACTGGTGAGATCGGCATTTACAAAACTGAGTCCTTCTTGCTGACCGCTGCGCACTAAGAATGGGCGTGTAATCTCAAAGTCGTTAACATACACTAAATTTTCATCGTAATTGCCACCGCGCACATTATACTGGGAAGTGAGCTCATTGGTGCTGCCCACCAAGGTTTTAATAATCCCTTCAATACCGCCAATCGTACTGGGATTGATACCGGCTTTGGAAGCATCAACGATGATAGCTCCCGCTTCAAAGCGTTGACGATCGGCCTTTTTAACCACTTCTTTAATTTCGAAAATGCGCTCTTTCAACTGCACTTCCAATATTTTTACTTCGTCTTTTTTTAACTGCAACATGTATTGCTGCGCAATAAACCCTGTTTTGCTCAATCGCAAAGCGCCTTTTTTATCGGCTGTTATGGCTAATTGAAAAAATCCTTGCGCATCACTTACAGCCTGCTGCTGCTCAAAACTAATAAGCACATCGGCAACGGCATGTTGCTGCTCATCTTTAATACTACCTTTAATCCATGCTTGCTGCGCATACAAGTTAGTTTGTAGCAGCAGAGACAGCAATAAGATAAAGGTTGAGCGTAAAAATTTCATGTTGCTTATTAAACGAGAAAAAGACGAACTTATTATAGCTGTTTCAAAGCTGCAATAGCCGCTACTGGATCGGCAGCCGAAAACACCGTATTGCCCGCCACTAATACATCGGCACCTGCTGCAATGATAGAGGCTGCATTTTCTAGCGTAACGCCGCCATCAATTTCAATGAGCGCTTTACTACCCGATGCCAAAATCATTTGCTTCAAAGCTTTGATTTTATCGATGGTTTGTGGAATAAATTTTTGTCCACCAAAACCTGGGTTCACACTCATCAAACAAAATACATCTACCTCTTGCACAATCGCCTCTAACTGATTGATTGCGGTATGCGGATTCACCGCTACACCGGCTTTCATACCCAGTGCTTTAATATGTTGTAAGGTTCTATGCAAATGGATACTCGCTTCTATATGCACACTCAATACATCGGCACCCGCTTTATGAAATGCTTCTACATAGTTTTCGGGTTGCTCGATCATGAGATGCACATCACACACTTTTTTAGTGGCGCGTTTCATCGCTTGAATAACGGGAATGCCAAAAGAAATATTGGGTACAAAACGACCATCCATAACATCTAAATGAAACCAATCGGCTTCACTATTATTAATCATGTCGATATCTTTTTCTAAATGCAAAAAATTTGCAGAAAGCATGCTGGGTGCGATGAGTGCCATACGTTTATTTTTTTATAAAATGTTGAATACGTTGAATTGCTTCTTTTGTGTTTTTATTTTTTGCGTCGAAGACTAAAGCTTGTTGATAATCTTCTTGTGCTTCGGCATATTTTTTCATCAGCTCTTTGCACAAGCCTCTATTATAATAAGCTTCTGCATTGGTAGGCTCCACCATGGTGATAATATCAAATTGTCGACTTGCCTTTTCTAAGGAATCTTCTTGCATTAATAACCAACCTAAATTAAAATAAGCATTGGTATATTGATTGTCTTTATAAATACATTGCTGATAGTATTCCTTAGCTTTTGGAATAGCGCCTTGAGCTTGATAATAATTGGCAATAGCAAATAAGGGAAATACATTGCTTGTATCTATCTTAAAAGAATTTTGAAAATACTTTAAACACAGATCATTTTTTTGCGCCGCATATAATAACCCCAATTGATCGATAGCCTCGGTATAATTGGGCTGCACTTGCACCGCCGTTTGAAAACTAGAAATAGCATGATTAGTGTCTTTGGCATTTTTATAAATAACCCCTTTCAAAAAATAAGCTTCCGGATTGTACACATCTTTTTTGAGGACAGTATTGATTTCTGCAAAAGCCTTATTGTATTCTTTTAGGAAGACAAACATTTTAGCGATTTTTAAATGTGCTACTGGATCTTCAGGATCGAGCTGAATGGCTTTTTGCAACCATTGCACCGAACCACTAATATCTTTGTGCTCGAATAATAAATCGCCAATAACGCTAAAATAAATGGCTTTCGTGGAATCTAATTGGCACGCCTGTTTAAAATCTAATAAACCGACAGAATCCACACCCAAAGCACAGAGCGCTCTGCCACGATCGAAATAAAGCGCAGCCTCATCGGGCGAACGCATAATTTTTTGCGTATACGGCTCAATGCTTGGTTCGTGATAAATAGCGGCATCGGTAAAGGATGTAGCCGATTTATGCTTGCAAGACACCAAACCAATACCAGCAAGAAAAAAAACTAAAATCGATTGGGATACCTTCATTATTAATTGCTTGATTCGTTGTTCATACTTGCATCCATGTCGGGCTCGTTGAGCGCAACAGGATGTGATTTTTTTCTTAAACGCATATTCAATAATTCTACCGAAAAAGAAAAGGCCATGCTAAAATAAACATAGTTTTTGAGATGCATACTTTCTGCTGTTGCCGAATCCCATCCTTCTACCAACAAAACAAAACCTACTAACACTAAGAACGAAAGGGCCAACATTTTTAACGTAGGGTGTTTTTCGATAAAAGCGGCAATACGACCACTGAATAAAAACATCACAAACATAGCAATTACCACGGCTACAATCATGATCTGCACTTGATTGGCAATACCTACTGCGGTGATTACACTATCGAAAGAGAAAACCATATCTACCAGTAAAATTTGAGCAATCATATAAGCAAAGGCATTTTGCTTGGACGCCGATGGTCCGCCGCCATGTTCTTCGCCTTCTAATTTTTGATGAATTTCACCTACCGTTTTTACTAATAAAAATAAACCCCCGGCTAACATGATAAGGCCTCGTAAGGTAAAGCCTTTATCGAGCACAGGCAAGGTAAATAAGGTTGCATTACCATGCTGAATCAACCAAGTTAAACTAGATAATAACGCAATACGAATGATAATACCACCAAACATCCAATAATAGCGCGCTTTCTTTTGCTGAGCTTTAGGCATGCGACCCATAATAATGGATACAAAAATGACATTATCGATACCCAATACAATTTCTAATAAAGTAAGGGTCAATAAACTAATAAGAGCACTGAGTGAGAACATCTAATTTTTATTTTGTTGCAAAAGCGCGTTACATATATTTTTTACAATACCCGGACCTTCATAAATAAAGCCCGTATATACTTGCACTAAAGAGGCGCCAGCATGGAGTTTTTCTAATGCATCTTCGGCGGTGAAAATACCACCCACCGCAATAATAGGTATACTACCCTTTGTTTTCTGATGAATATAGCGAATCACTTCGGTAGCACGAGCCGTAACGGGTTTTCCGCTCAATCCGCCCGCACCAATTGCCTCAACACGTTCTTTAGCGGTTTGCAATTGACTGCGATCAATAGTGGTATTGGTAGCCACAATACCATCGATCTGCGTTGCCGCCACGATGTCTATAATATCATCTAATTGCGTATCTGTTAAATCGGGAGCGATCTTTAATAAAACCGGCTTTGGATGAGGCATCGATTTGTTAACGGCTTGCACTTTATGCAATAAAGCCATCAAAGGTTCTTTCTCTTGCAACTCGCGCAGACCTGGTGTGTTGGGGCTACTTACATTCACTACAAAGTAATCAACTACCGCATGCAATGCTTTTACATTATACTCATAGTCTTTATAGGCTTCTTCGTTGGGTGTAATTTTGTTCTTACCAATATTGCCACCAATAATAATGCGTTCTTTTCGTTTTTGCAGTCTCAATACTGCGGCATCTACACCCCCATTATTGAAGCCCATTCTATTAATCAAAGCCTTATCGGCAGGCAATCTAAACAAGCGAGGCTTGGGATTACCATCTTGCGCCTTGGGTGTAAGAGTGCCAATTTCTATAAACCCAAAACCTAAGCAGGCCAAGGCATCTATATGTTTGGCATCTTTATCAAAACCGGCAGCTAAGCCCACAGGATTAGGGAAATCAATACCCCAGAGCGTTCTATGCAAGTGCTCTGATTTTTTTTGATATACACCTTTTAATAAGAATCTAATTGGAGTGATCGTATAAGCCCTGTCTAATTGGCGCATGGTCCATAAATGAACCGCCTCGGGTGCAAATTGAAATAATATAGTGCGAAGGAGTGCGTACATAGCTTTGCAAAGATACATTGTTGCGTTGAAATCAAATGCATGCAATTAGCAACAATTTGTATTGAGTTTAACAAGTAATCTTTTATTTTTGGAGAACCGATGCGCTATCCTCGTCTTTTTATCAATCTATTATTGCTTTGCTTGTCTTTCCAAAGCCTAGCGCAACAGCGCATCATTCATGGCATGGTGCTAGAGGCTGCGGGCAAACAAGCGCTGGAACAAGTGAGCATTCAGAATATTTATACCAATGAGCAGACATTCAGCGATAGTAGTGGTTTATTTAAAATAAGTGTGGAGCAAGGACAGCTAATAGAATTTAGAAAAGCAGGCTTTAAGATTGCCCGTATGCGAATACCCAAAGGAGCTATGGCACCTTATTTTAAAATCATCCTCAACAAACAACCTAATGCGGTACCGGAATATGTACAAAATCAATTTAAGGCCGATAGTATTCGCTACCGTGAATTATACAAAACAGCCTTAAACTTTCCTAAGTTGAGCACTTTCGAGGCCTTGCAACATCCGTTTAGCGCTTTAAGTAAAAAGAATAGAATGATTTGGGCTTTTCAAGATGCCTATAGTGAGTTTGAAAAACAGAAGTACATCGATTATATGTTTAACGATGCATTGATAACGCAAATGACCGGCATCAAAGGCGATAGCTTAGTTTTATATAAACGTTATTATACCCCTAGCTATGATTTCATTCGAAAATCGAGCACATACGATTTCTACCTTTATATCAACAAAACGGGCGACCGCTTTAAGGGTGGTAATATTTATAATTTCGGTATCAACCGATCTGCTCAATAAAAAAGAGCCCCGAAAATTCGGAGCTCTTTTTTAAACCTATTTCAAATGGTTAGAAAGTTGATAATCTTGGTAATTCCAAGATCTCCAATCTCTTGAATTATAATAATAATTCTGTCTTTTATATTTCTCTATTTTTTCTTGTAAACTTAAATAACTATTCACTGGAATCTCGTCTTGTGGCAGTTCATTTAAAATATACAAATTTGCATCTCCGAGATTTTCTATCAAATATTCAAAATCAATTTCCTTTTTATTATCCATTCCTAAATTATATTTAGTAATAATAATATCCCAATTGACAAAAGACATCAATAAAAGAACACTAACTAAATAAATAAAGTAATTATTAACTGCTATCCATAAACTTATTTGATGTTTCAATTTCCTATATAAAACAATCAAACCTCCTAACGACAACAGCAACCAAACATAAACGCCTATTCTTAAATGCGTTAATCCATGAGCGTTTATGTACAAAGAATTGCGATATACTGTAATTAATAAAACAACTGCCATTTGAACAAGCCACGCATTTATAAAAAACATACTTTTTTTATAAGCATCTGTCTTTTCAATTTTCCCCCAAAATACAATAACAACTATTGAAGAAGCCATTACTATAGAAAATACTAATGAATTAACTGCAGAATGAACAAAGTCTGATAAGTTGATATGAGATGGCAAGTCCTTATGAAATAAAACATACGGAATATCACCAATAGTCATAATTAAAAGGAATACATTTAATATCCCAAATAACACACGAATGAAAAAGTGAATATTGGAAGAAGTTGTTTTCGTTTCTTTTTCTGATTGCAGCTTTCTTTGTTCTTCAAAATCAACCAAAAGACCTATCCAGTCATATTGAGCGAACAACATAAATGAAACTATAAGGCTTAAAATAATAAAAAATACAAACTCAAAATTTATAAAGGAAAAATTTATTTTATCCATAAAATCTGAGAAAATTGGATTTGATACCCTATACAGAAATAAGAAAAACAGAGCAACTATTATTGCTGCAAACAGTATGAATATCTTTTTTAAACTGCTAAAAAACTTAAAACTCTTGTTGGTTTTATTTTTGTTTTTTAAATACAAAATACCCCCTATAAACAATGATACTGTATTTATAGTACTAGTTATTAACGCTTCAAAATAAAGCACATTGGGATACCGTTTTTTTAAACTCCAAATTGAGATTATTATAAAAAAAGAACAGTAGCTATTAAAAGATGGAACCAATGCAACTGAAACACCAGCTACAAATAACAAAAAATCAATAATACCAAAGCTTTTTATATCAACTGGCTTAATAAAGTACTGATTTATTAATATTAAAACAAATGAAAACAATACATAATTGAGCCCAACGGATGCCTGATAAAAAAGACAAACAAAAAGTGCACTTGTTATTAAAAAACCGAGTAATTTATTTGTAAGGTTCATAAATTTAGAAGAATTAAAATTTAATTAAAAAGAGCCCCTAAAATTCGGAGCTCTTAAATGACACTATATTATTATTGCTTGTTTAATTCTAAGATTTTCTCAAATACTTCTTGTTCTCCGCCTTCTTCATAGCCACTGTGCATAAAGGCAATTTTACCGCTTTTATCTATGATGATGGTAAAAGGAACATTTTGAAAATTTAAAGAACGCTTTAAATCTGAATTGGGGTCAATAAAGGTTGGGAATTCCCATCCTTGTGATTTTACATAACTTTTCACCAAACCTTCTGTTCTTGACTCGTCGATAGAAACGGTCATGAAATTAAAATCAGCTTCTTTTTTCCATTCTGGTAATTGCTCACGAATATTTTTAATTTCTTTTTTACAAGGCACACACCATGTAGCCCAAAAACTTACAAGGGTTACTTTACCTTTCTCAAAGCATTGATTAAACGCTACTTTTTTGCCAGAGGCAATATCTTTCACCTGTGTATCAGGCGTTTCTGCTTGTTGTGCCCATGCAGCTACCGTTACAAAACTGGCTACCACTGCAAACATAATTTTTTTCATAAGCTACTGTTTTTTTAAATACTTGCAATTATGTTGCTAAAGTATATGAAGATTGCTAATTTAGCCAAAATATTTAGACAATTAACAACTCCTTAATGAAAAAATTATTTTACGGCCTCTTCTTGTGTTCTATTCCTTGTTTCAGTTTTGCCCAAGGTACCATTACCGGCGACTTAATGACGAATGTAAATTTCTTTAGTAGAGACTCTGCTATAAAAGCCAATGGCAATCCACTTTACGATCATTTACTCAGCGGCGGCGAAACATGGTTGAGCTTACGATATAATAACAATAAGGGTTTTACCGCAACACTCCGTGGCGATGCGTTTCAGAATTCTATATTACTTACGCCCGGACAAGCCTTTACTGGTTTTGGCATCGGTGCTTGGAATGTGACTAAAGAGTTTAAAGATTTTAGAATTTCATTTGGCTATATTTATGATCAAATTGGAAGCGGTATTTTATTTCGCTCCTACGAAGACAGAGGTTTGCTGATCGACAATGCGCTTGTAGGTCTTCAATTAAAATACAAACTCAACGAACATATTACATTGAAAGCCCTAAGCGGTCAACAAAAGAAAGTGCCTACCTTTTTTAAATCTGGAGAAAACCTTTACCAACCTATCATTAAAGCCATCAATGTAGAAGGTGATTATACCTTTGGCAATGACATCCATATTACGCCTGGTATTGGTATCCTCAACAGAACCTTAGATCAAAGCAGTATGGATATTGTCGTGAACAATATCAACAATCAAGCCTTGAGCACGCGCTTTGTACCCACTTACAATACTAACGCCTACACGATATATAACACACTCAACAAAGGTGATTTTAGTTGGTATGCCGAAGCAGCGTTCAAATCGCACGAAGCTATTTTGAAAAATAATAGTTTACAAGACTTAAGTGGTTCTGTATTCTATTCTACTTTAGGATATGCTAAAAAGGGAATCGCAATTAATATTTCCGGGAAACGCACCGAGAATTTTGTTATGCGTACCTCACCAAACGAAATTTTATTACGCGGTATGATGAACTGGCAACCTGTCATTGCGCGCATTCGCCCACAACGCGTGATGAGTCGTTATACCCCGGCCTCCCAAGATATTTCTGAAGTGTCTTTAGGTTCAGATGTTTTAATTTCACCCAACGATCAAACGAGTATTACCTTAAACTACACCCATATCAATACCCTCGGCCAAAATAAATTGTTTAGAGAATTTTTTGCAGAAGCTGAATATAGAGGCATTCCAAAATGGACCATTGAAGGTGGTGTACAATATTTAGAATACAATAAAGAAGTATATCAGGTAGTACCTAATGCTGGTATATTATATGCATTTACCCCGTTCACAGAGATTACCTACAAAATCAACAGAAAAAAATCGATACGTACCGAATTTCAATATATGAGTACGAAACAAGATTACGGTTCTTGGTTATTTGCTTTAGTAGAATATAATATTGCTCCTAAATTATCATTCGCTTTATCAGATATGTACAATATTGCGCCCAACCATGAAATGGTAAGCAAAGCCAACCATTATTATAATTGCTTTGTAGCCTTCACCAAAGGTGCCAATCGCTTTACAGCAGCGTATGTAAAACAAGTAGAAGGTATCAATTGCACCGGTGGTGTATGTAGATACGAGCCGGCTTTTAGTGGTTTTAAAATTGGTATCACCAGTTCTTTTTAATCGTTTAAACAACAACTATGTAAAGAGGATCTTAGAATCCTCTTTTTTTTATTAAAATAGCTTATCATTTAAATCTGCTACAAAGAGTACCTTTGCACCTATGAAATTATTAATTACTTATTTAAAGCCCTTTAGAAAACTGTTGATAGTAGCCTTATTATTAGCAGCTATCAATCAAATTTTTTCTTTGTTAGATCCTTATGTGATGGGGCATTATATCATCGACCCCTTTGCAAAAAATGCCCAAGCTTATGCCGGCAAACAATCGGTTTTTATTGCTGGCATTACCAAAGGCTTGCTCTTGTTAATTTCGGTAGCCATGGTGTCTCGCATAGCTAAAGCCTTTCAAGACTATACCCTCAATGTAGTGATACAGAAATTTGGTGCCGCTATATATACTGATGGGCTGAAGCATGCCTTACGCTTACCCTTTGGCGAATTTGAAGACCAACGCAGTGGTGAAACACTCTCTATACTTCAAAAAGTACGCACCGATTGTGAGAAATTAATCAGTGCTTTGGTTAATATTCTATTCACTACCTTGGTTGGTATCATATTTGTGATGATCTATGCTATCACGCTCAATTCTTGGTTAGTAGTCGTTTATTTAGGCGGCGCCTTTTTGTTGGGATGGCTTACCAATTTGTTATCTAAGAAAATTAAAAACATTCAAAAGCGAATTGTAAAAGAAACCACCGCATTGGCGGGTGCCACCACCGAATCGTTGCGTAATATAGAATTAATAAAAAGCTTGGGCTTAACACAACAAGAAGTAAAACGATTAAATGGCAATACGATTAAAATTTTACAATTAGAATTGGATAAAGTAAAAAGCATTCGTACGATTTCATTTGTGCAAGGCACTTTTGTCAATTTCATTCGCCAATGTATCATGTTCGCGCTCTTGTATTTTGTTTTTAAAGGACATCTTACACTTGGACAAATGATAACCATGCAATTTTATTCTTTTTTTATTTTTGGTCCATTACAAGAGTTAGGCAATATTATTTTAGCTTACCGAGAAGCACAAGCATCGCTTAGTAATTTTGACACTTTAATGAATAAACCTATCGAAGCAAAACCGGCTGCACCAATTTCGCTAGGCGCTATTCATAGCCTACAATTCGACCAGGTACGATTCCAACATAAAACAGCGAAACAAGCCGCGCTCAATGACATTAGCTTTAGCGTAGAAAAAGGCAAAACCATTGCTTTTGTTGGCCCCTCTGGCTCTGGCAAAACTACTTTAGTGAAATTGCTCGTAGGTTTATACACCCCTAATAAAGGGCATGTTTTGTATAACCAATTGAGCAATACCAGTATCGACTTCGAAGAATTGCGTCATCAAATTGGATTAGTAACCCAAGACACCCAATTATTCTCTGGCACCATCAAAGAGAATTTACTATTTGTAAATCCAAGCGCTACCGATGCGTTGCTTACTAAAGTATTGCAACAAGCAGCCTGCACCAACCTCTTGGCTAGAGCTGATAATGGCTTAGATACGTTGATTGGAGAAGGCGGATTAAAATTATCGGGGGGTGAGCGCCAACGCCTATCTATCGCTAGAGCCTTATTGCGCAATCCTAATTTATTGATTTTTGATGAGGCTACTTCTGCGTTAGATTCCTTAACAGAAGAAGAAATTTCGCAAACTATCCAAAGTATTACAGCACAACGTGCACACATCACCATTATGATTGCGCATCGCTTATCGACCATCATGCATGCTGATACGATTTATGTATTAGAAAAAGGTAGCATTGTGGAAACCGGCACACATCAATCTTTATTAGAAGAGAAAGGTTTGTATTATGCTATGTGGCGTCAGCAAATTGGCGAACGAACACACGCATAAATTAATTACATTTATAGTTTACCATACTGTTGAATATGCGTTTTTTAGGATCTCTATTTATATGTTGCCTTTTGGTTTGTAGCGCTTCGGCGCAACCTCCAGCCAATTATTATACCAGTGCTTTTAATAAGCAAGGTGAACCCTTGCGTGCTGCCTTATACCAAATTATAAAAGGGCATAGCGCGCAAACCTATACACCCGGTTTGTGGAATGCCTTTTACACCACCGATGTAAAACCCAATGGCAAGCTATGGGATATGTATTCTGATAAGCCTGGCACTACAGCACCTTATGAATTCACCATAGGCACTAACCAATGTAGCAGTAGCTCGGCCACAGGTGAAAATTATTGCTATAACAGAGAACACTCTTGGCCTAAAAGTTTTTTTGGTGGCGCCAACTCGTATACCCTCTATGGCTATCCCATGTATACCGACTTGTTTTTGGTTATTCCAACTGATGCCTGGGTAAATAGCAAGCGTAGTAATTTGCCATATGGTAAAGCCGTAGCGCCCTTTACCTTTACTGCACAAAATGGTTCTCGTATAGGCACACAGAGTTATCCGGGTGCGCCGGGTGGACAGTGCTTCGAACCTATTGATTCTTTTAAAGGTGATTTAGCACGCAATTATTTTTATGTAAGTACCCGTTACCTGGGCGATAGCAATCAATTTGTTTCTTGGGAAATGGCCGACAAAATAAACCTAAAACCTTGGGCCATTCAAATGCTTCTAGACTGGCACCACAATGATCCAGTGAGTAAAAAAGAACTCGATCGCAATGAGGCTGTTTATGCGATACAAAATAATAGAAACCCTTTTATTGACTACCCGCTTTTTGCAGATTGCATTTGGGGCACGGGCGATTGTAGCACCCTTGGCATTTCATCGTATGAACATCCAACAATAGTACTCTATCCCAATCCGGCGAAAGATGCAGTAAGTATACTCGGTGCTCAAGCAGCACAGTCCATTACTCTTTGGGATATGACGGGTAGACAAGTGCTGCAGCTAGCCGCAAGCGACCACATACAAGTTGCTACCAACTCACTCAGCAACGGAGTGTATATCTTAGAAATGATATTTGCAAAAGAGCGCATCATCAGAAAAGTAAGTATCGAAAAATAACCACTTTCTTAATTTCAATATCATGAGTATGAAACCTATATTTTTATCTGTTGGATTGGTTGCATTTGCTTTTGCCTGCGGCTATACCCTATATGGAAAGTTGCATCCTGTAACACAAAGCGCTGGTCGAGTAACAGGTATTGGCGGTATCTTTTTTAAAAGTAAAGACCCTAAAACACTACGTGCTTGGTACCAAGAACATTTAGGCTTTTCGGTAAATGCTTATGGTGCTGTTTTTGAATGGCGACAAGCGAGCGATTCAACAAAGAAAGGCTTTTCGCAATGGAGCCCCTTTAAAGCGAGCACCACTTATTTTGCACCCTCTACCAAAGATTTTATGATCAATTATAGAGTTCAGAATTTAAACGCTTTGGTGCAGCAATTAAAAATAAAAGGCGTTACGATACTAGACACGATGGAATCGTATGACTATGGTACCTTTATTCATATTATGGACTTGGAAGGCAATAAAATAGAATTGTGGGAACCCAATGATAGTGCTTACGATGCACTTGGAAAGCAAATGAACAGTACCACTATAAAATAATAAAGCCCCGAAAAATTCGGGGCTTTATTATTATCTCAACAAGGTAACATTGCCTTGGTAATGTTCGGTATGTCCGTTTTTGAGCGTTGCATCTAATACGTAAATATATACCCCGTTCGACTGCAGAACGCCATTCCATCTACCATCCCAACCTCTGCCTTCGGGATTCGTAGTTTCGAAAATGAGTTGTCCCCAACGATTGAAGATAGACATTTTGAAAGCTGTTACCCCTCTCGACAATAACGATTTAGGGAAGAAATAATCATTTAGATCATCACCATTGGGCGTAAAGGTATTAGGCATTTCTATATAGCAATCTTTTTTCACTTCTACACTATCACTTGTTATACAACCATCCATATCTACCGTAATACCAAAAATACCAGGATGATTAACAACTATAGATGAAGCGGTATCGCCGGTAGTCCACCAGCTTATACAATTTGTTTTTGGAATACGATCAAATAAAATAATTGGACTACTATTGGGGCACATTAAAGTATCTGGACCTAAATCAACCATTGGATAAGGTTTTAAGGTAACCGATTTTTCGTAAGTAGAATCAGGGCAAATACGATAACTAGCTGTCAATTTCACCGTAAAGGTGCCACTACTATCATACGCATGCAGAATAGAATCGCGGTTATAAATTTTAGAGCCATCTCCAAAATCCCACATCAATTGACGAATACCTAAGGTGTCGTAAACTGCATAAAACGTGATGCCATTGCCTTCGCACAACGAATCTTTATCGGTATAAAAATTTAAACTTGGTGCAGGATAAACATGAATTATGTGTTTTGCAGAATCATTACACGGCACAAAATCATTCACATATAAAGTGGCGGTATAAACCCCTGGTGCCGCATAGGTATGTGTAGCTGTTGGATTGAAATCAGCATAACCATCACCAAAATCCCAAGAGTAGGTAGGCGCTGCCATGCCCGTTGGCGAATTGAAGGTGCTGGTGCTGGTAAACGTAATGGGTGTATTACCACAGATAGAATCTTCGCTTACTGTAAATGATGCCGCTAAAGAGTGACGCGTATCAATTGTTTTTACAACCGTATCTTTACAAACGCCGTTAGAGCTAATTAGCGTAATACTTTGCACTGCTTTAATAGGATATATCACCGTTGTATTTTTTGCAGTATCTCCGGTGCCATTTCCAAAATCCCAATTATAACTCATAAAGCCCGATTGGGTAGAATTATTAACTAAGGTAACCGTATCCTCATTGCAACCATATTTGATGGATGAACTAAAGTCGGCAATAAAAGGCGGATTAGCAATGGTTATCGGTCCAATTGGTGGCGTAAAACATAATCCTTGATAGACTACGATATTAGAATAAGTACCTGCAGGCAAATACATCTTAATTGCCCCCATATTATCAGAACTAACATTTACAGTAACCAATACAGCATTTTTCACATACTTTACTACATAATTTGTATTTGGCGTCAATCCATTTAATTGAATAATACCATTACCACCACATACGGTTGGATTAATACCTAAAAAAGAAGTAACTACGGGTAAGCCACCCATAGATATACAAACCGTATCGCGTGTTGTATCTTGGCAGCTTGTTCCCATAACGGTATAACAAGTATTACTAGATGGCGAAACGGTAAGTGTAGGCGTGGTGCCTAAAGAGGTGGTTGTTCCGGTTTGCACCCAATTCAAATTCATATAAGCATCCGGAATAAGGTAGTAGGCTATGGGTGTTATCGTATAATTGGTAGTAGAAGTAGGCGTAAAACGATGACTACTTCTAAATGCAGTCCATTGCTGTGCATTTCTACCCGTTACTGGGTGAGCAATAGTACCCGTTGCATTTTGTAAACCCTCAATAGCTAAGCCGCCATTCCAAGTGGTGCACAAAGGTGCATTAGCAATGTGAATTTCAATTTCATTGGTCGTTTCAAACAAGATAATTTGAAATGAAGTTTTTAATGTCGTACAAGAAAACATAGGGATGTCGCAGAAAGACACAATAAATTTTCTGTTGGGCGCAGTGCCAACGGTAGCATAATCTAAGCTACCAGAAGTGGGATAAATATCAGAGTAGAAAGCTGCTATGGAATTGAGTAATGCCGTATTGCCAGGAATACCTCCAGTAATTGACCAAGGAGAAAACAAACCCGCATTAGCTGTATTAAAACAAATATAGCCGTTTGATGAAAATACACATTGCGAATACGTATTACCATAGAAAGTGAATGGGAATCCGATATTGATTACACCGGTATATAAATCATCTGTTAAACTTAAATTTGTAGGCACCCTTCCATTGCGAATGGCATTTAAGGTAAGCGAAGCTCCCGGACAGATGGTAGTATCATTTTGAGCAATAGAAACTTGTGCGTTTGTTTGCAATGCTCCAAAAAGCACAAACAAAAACACCATGTAAAAGCCTAATCTCGACATGGTAGTATTGGTTTTAATTCGTGAATTTAACGATTTTTTTCAACAAAAAACCGGCAGAAGGGCCTATTTTCTATTTTTTTTCTGTTCTTCTAATTGCATGTACAAGTCTCGCAAACGAGCTGCTTCAATAAAATCAAGGCTTTTAGCAGCCTTTTCCATGGCTTTTTTTGTAGCTGATAGTTGCTTGTCTAACTCTTTTATAGAGCTATAAGTGGCATAGGTTTCAGCAGCCAAAGTAGCTTCCGTATCATTGAGTGCATAGGCAGCAGCTTGTGCCCCTTTGATGTTTAACACAGAGGTCTGTTGCATGATCTGCTCTACTGTTTTATGCACTGTTTTTGGCGTAATTTGATGCGCTGTATTAAATGCAATCTGCTTTGCTCTGCGCCGATCCGTTTCATCCATCGTGCGTTGCATGCTTTGTGTAATTTTATCTGCATAAAAAATAACACGCCCTTTTTCATTACGCGCCGCCCTTCCTGCCATCTGAGTTAAAGAACGTTCATCTCTCAAAAACCCTTCTTTGTCTGCGTCTAAAATCGCCATCAAAGTAACCTCCGGCAAATCTAATCCTTCTCGCAATAAATTGACACCAACGACAACATCTAATACACCCAATCGTAAATCTCTCAAAATTTCTATACGCTCCAAGGTGTCTACATCTGAGTGGATATACTTCGACTTGATTTGAATTTTCTGTAAGTACTTATCTAGTTCTTCGGCCATTCGTTTAGTAAGTGTAGCTACTAAAATGCGTTCCGATTTTTTAACACGCTCATCAATTTCTTCCAATAAGTCATCGATTTGATTAATGCTGGGTCGTACTTCTATGACTGGATCTAATAAGCCTGTTGGTCGCACAATTTGCTCCACAACTACCCCACCTGTTTTTTCCAATTCATAGTTTGCCGGTGTAGCACTTACAAAAATTATCTGGTTTACTAATTTTTCAAATTCATAAAAATTCAAAGGTCGATTGTCCATGGCCGAAGGCAATCGAAAACCATACTCTACCAAATTTATTTTTCTTGATCGATCACCTCCATACATGCCGCTTATTTGCGGAATGGTAACGTGGCTTTCATCAATTACTAATAAATAATCATTGGGGAAATAATCTAACAAGCAAAACGGACGGGTACCTGGTTCGCGTCGATCTAAAAACCTAGAATAATTTTCAATACCACTACAATAGCCCAATTCTTGAATCATTTCAATATCGTACGTAACGCGTTCCTTAATGCGATGCGCTTCGTGTGGTTTATTTATTTTCTTAAAATACTCCACTTGCCTATTCATCTCATCGTAGATTTCCGTGATGATCATGTTCATTTGATCTTTAGGCGCCACATATAAATTGGCCGGGAAAATAGCCGCTTCTTGCAAACCTTTTATGCGCTTACCGCTTGTAATTTCAAAATGATCAATAGCTTCTATCTCATCACCAAAAAAAGTAATGCGCATACCCATATCGGCATATGGCAAATTGACATCTACCACATCGCCTTGCACTCTAAACGTACCTCTTGTAAAATCGCCCTGACTACGATGGTACAAAGCATGAACCAATTTATGTAAAAAGACATTTCTACTGTGGGTATCCCCTACTTTAAAACGAATAATACCATTGGCATAATCGGTAGGGTTTCCCATACCATAGATGCAAGAAACCGAAGCTACCACAATAATATCTCGTCTGCCACTGAGCAAACTAGACGTGGCGCGCAAGCGTAATTTTTCTACTTCCTGATTGATCGAAAGATCTTTTTCTATATACGTATCTGTTGTTGGTAAATACGCCTCAGGTTGATAATAATCGTAATAAGAAACAAAATACTCTACCGCATTGTCTGGGAAAAACTGTTGCAATTCGCCATACAATTGAGCAACGAGTGTTTTATTGTGTGTGAGCACTAAAGTGGGTCTTTGTATTTCTTGAATCACATTGGCAATAGTAAATGTTTTACCAGAACCCGTCACACCCAATAGCGTCTGAAATGTTTCGCCTTCTTGCAAGCCTTTTACCAGCGCTTGAATCGCTTCGGGCTGGTCTCCAGCGGGTTCGTAAGGACGATGAATTTGAAACATAGAACAAAGATGCGAAAAAATAAAGACAAGAAAGGGGTAAACTTCTTATGAACATAAAAGCACAAACAATTAGTGTCCTTTAAGATTATAAAAACCGTATCTTAGAGAAAACCAATTGGCTATGTGGCAACAAATTTTACAGTACTTATTTATTAAAAAGAAGCATCCAGATGCACCCAAAAGCATTGATTTAAAATTAATGCATGGCATGAATCGAATATCAATTATAGTTTTTCTAATTGCTGTAATTGTAATGTTAGTGCGCTTGTTGCGCCATTGATAAGACCGCTTGCGCAGCTACCTCCGAGGCACTTTTCGAACCTAAGGCGGTCCACAATTCGGCATAGTCGGCTTGCAATTGTTGCTGCGTATCCTTGTCTTGCAAGAGCTTTTGTAAATGCCTTTGCAAGGCAGCGGTATGTAAATCATCTTGTATTAACTCGGGTACAATAGACCGATTCATGATTAAATTGGCTAAGGCAATAAATTTAATTTTAATAAAGCGCTTTGCCAACCAAAACGAAATAGGATTTCCTTTATAACATACTATTTGCGGCACTCCAAACAATGCGGTTTCCAACGTAGCGGTGCCACTCGTTACTATAGCTGCAGTCGCTTGCTGTACTATATCATAGGTTCTATCGGGGATTAATAAAACACCTGTTGGCGGCATCCATTCTTTATAAAAATCAGCATCCATACTTGGTGCCTGCGCAATAACAAATTGATAATCGGGAAACAAGGGCACTAGAGATAACATGATAGGCAGCTTAGCTGCAATTTCTTGTTTTCTACTACCGGGCAATAAGGCAATAATTGGCTTATTGGCAATTGCGGCCCCTTTACCTTTTTCTTTTGCAGCGCTTATTACCTCAATCAAGGGATGCCCTACATAGTCTACTTCAAAATTCCATCGCTTGTAATAATCCACCTCGAAAGGTAAAATTACCAATAGCTTGTCTACAGATGCTTTCAAGGAATGCACACGCTTTTCTTTCCAAGCCCACACTTGAGGTGAAATATAATAAACCACTTTTATGCCTTGCTGTTTAGCCCATGTTGCAATGCGCATATTAAAACCAGGATAGTCAATCAATACTAAAACATCGGGTTGGAAATGTAGAATATCTGCTTTGCAAAAAGATAAATTACGAAGGATGGTTTTTAAATGAAATAAAACTTCTACAAAGCCCATGAAGGCCAAGTCTTTATAGTGTTTTCTCAAGGTTGCACCCGCTGCTTCCATTGCTTCACCACCCCAACATTGAATAGTAGCTTGAGGATCTTTTGCATGTAAGGCTTTAATGAGATTGCTCCCATGCAAGTCGCCACTTGCTTCGCCAGCTATGATATAATACTTCATAGTTACTTACCAAACATATTTTAAAAGTAAAATAAGCAATGCAAATAAAATGGTTGCCGACAAAACGCCTTTAGCCGTTTGATCGGCTCTGCGATTAAAGTAATAGAAAAAGGGAATTAAATTCGTTAAAATTGAAAGACTCAAAACTTTAGCAGCATTGGTATGACTTTGCATTAAACCATTTAAAAATGCAAGCAAGGGTGTATCTTGATGTAATAAAACGAAAACCAATAAGAACCCAAACACCGGTGCAAGTATTCCTAATATAAAACCTAAGAGCGCATTATTTTTAAGCATGAAGTCCTTTTTTAATGCTACAAACTTACAAAAAAATCAAGTTTAACAAGGTTTTGAATATTGCAATTACCCGAAATAAATTAAAATTGGTAACTTTACCTTCTAACATATAATTGAAGTAATATGAATTTTAATTTAAAACAAATGCCCGAAAGAACGGCTCGACCAAGAACTAATGGACTTACCATGATTATGGATAAAGGATTAGGATTGGATGAAGTACGCAATTTTTTATCTACTTCACTTCCCTATGTTGATATTGTAAAGTTAGGATTTGGCACTTCTTACGTTACTAGCAACTTAAAAGAAAAATTAGCCATCTACAAAGAGCATAATGTACCTGTATATTTTGGTGGCACCTTATTTGAAGCATTCATTATTCGCGATCAATTTCAAGATTATATTGATGCGATTAAAGAATACGGCATTGATCATGTAGAAGTTTCTGATGGCTCCATGGATATTGAACACCCTGTAAAATGTAAGTATATTAGCGAATTGGCAAAGCATGCAACGGTATTATCTGAAGTAGGTTCTAAAGATGCCGCTCATATTATTCCTCCTTATAAATGGATTGAACTCATGCGCGCAGAGTTAGCAGCTGGATCGAGCTATGTAATTGCAGAAGCACGCGAAGCAGGCAATGTAGGCATCTATAGAGGCAGTGGTGAGGTAAGAGAAGGATTGGTACAAGAAATTTTAACGCAAATTCCATCTGAGAAAATTATTTGGGAAGCGCCACAAAAAGCTCAACAGTTATACTTTCTAGAATTATTGGGCGCCAATGTAAACCTTGGTAATATTGCCCCACATGAAGTAATTGCTTTAGAAGCAATGCGTATTGGATTGCGTGGCGACACCTTTCATTTATATTTAAACAAATAAGCCTTGAGCGCATACGGATTAATTGGCTATCCACTCTCTCATTCCTTTTCTCCAGCTTATTTTGAAAAGAAATTTGCAGCGTTGCACCGAACTGATTCGTATGCGTTATTTCCCCTTCAAGATATTAACGAATTGCCGGCACTTATACAAGCGCATCCAAGCCTTGCCGGACTCAATGTAACTATACCTTACAAAGAAACGGTACTTCCGTATTTAGATTATATCGATGCTACTGCACAAGCTATTGGTGCAGTTAATTGTATAAAAATGAGCCATGGAAAACTTTTGGGTTTCAATACCGATTGGATTGGCTTTACGAAAAGTATACAACCCTTATTAGCTACCCAAAAGTCCTATACCGCACTTGTATTGGGAACGGGCGGGGCTTCTAAAGCAGTGCAATATGCATTAACACAGTTGCACATTCCATTTCAATTAGTAAGCAGAAACCCTACTATATCAAGTATCCATTATGATGCGCTTTCTCCTTCCATTATAGCAGCGCACAAGCTCCTTATTAATACTACACCTGTTGGTATGTATCCAAACGTGGCTGCATGTCCACTTCCTTTTACAGAGGCTATCGGCGAGCAGCATATCGTTATGGATCTCTTATACAACCCAAGCGAAACGCTCTTATTACAAAAAGCGGCTGCCAATGGAGCGCTTATAAAAAATGGTTATGATATGCTTTGCTTTCAAGCAGATGCTTGTTGGGAAATATGGCAACAAGCTTATCCTACTGAATAATAAACACAAGTAGTAAGAAAATTACGCACAAAGGGTAGCGCTTTAATAAAAGAAAACTGCTCACGGGCTGTTAATCCAAACTTATATTTATAAATGGGATTTATTAAATAATGACGCTGATTTTTTATCGTCAACCCGGCTGCTTTTATAATACGTTCGAAGCGCTCAATAGAAATACGCGTAGATTTAATTTCCAGTAACTCCCCTATTTTTCCATCTGTTTCTCCACCCAAACGCAAAATGCCTTTGTATAAAAAATTAGGAAGTAAATGATAATAAGGCAACTTACTCGTCCATTTATTCAGGGCTAATTGTTGATGACCACCAAAGGGCATTTGCCAGGGTGGAAAACCAAAAAATACTTGTCCCGCTGGTGCTAATAATTGCTTTAGATGCGGAATAAACGCTTCTTGATTGGGGATATGCTCAATCGCATCTTTTAAAATAATGACATCGAAATATTGATGAAACTTGTTCACAAAAGAAGCTTCATAAACATCTTGATTGATAAACTGCACCTTAGCTTGACTAATATCATTAGCAAAATATTCATTCGCAATATCTATGCGTATTTGATCTAAATCTACACCTACGCACAAACAACCGCTATCTATAAACGGTTTTAAAACACCCCCTTCACCGCAGCCAATTTCCAATACCTTTAATCCGGCTTGAATCGTTTTAGTTTCATTGATAAAAGCTAATACGTAGGCTTGCGAATTTTCTACTTGTTGGGTAAAACGCAGTTTACTATCGAGATGATGTTCTAATGCCACTGTTATACTATTTTAAGGTACAAGTTAGTTATTTCTTAATTTCTTTTTCAACAAATAAACCTAATTGATTTTCAATACTAGCATCATGCATGAGCTCAAATACTTGCTTTATCAACTGCGGATCTAAACCTTTTAATGCAGCACTATGTGTTTTAGAAGCAATAATTTCTCTCCAACGCTCAGGTTGGTAAGCACTTAAATTTAATTCCTTTTTAAGCACGCCTAACTGACTACTCAATTCCATTCTGCGCGCTATCAATGCCATAATTTCATCATCAACACTATCCATCAATTGACGATAATAATCTAATTGAGCAAATTGATTTGTTGCTTCTAAATGAGTCGTTCTAATTTTTAATTGTTGGATTAATTGCCATAATGCTTCAGGCGTTATTTGTTGCGCTGCATCACTCAAGGCAGTGCTGGGTTGCGGATGTGTTTCTATCATCAAGCCATCAAAACCCATATCCATAGCACGTTGCGACATGCTCGCTACCTGATCACTAGCTCCTGTTATATGGCTAGGATCATTGATAAGAATAAGTTCAGGTCTTCTGCGTTTTAATTCAATTGGAATAATCCAATTCGGTTCATTTCTATAGGTAGTTGATTTTGCATAAGTAGAAAAACCTCTATGAATAGCTGCAATATCGGTGATGCCAACTTTCTCCATGCGTTCAATTGCTCCTATCCATAAATCTACATCTGGAGTAACTGGATTTTTAATCATAACAGGTATGTGTACCCCTCGTAAACTATCTGCTAATCGTTGCACTTGAAAGGGATTTACAACCGTTCTTGCTCCCAACCACAATACATCTACTTGATAGCGCAAGGCTAACTCGATATGGGCAGGCTCTGCAACTTCAATTGCAATAGGAATATTGAATTCGTTTTTTATTTCTTGCAACCACACTAAAGCTTGCTCGCCCATGCCTTCAAAACTTCCTGGTCGGGTTCTTGGCTTCCAAACGCCTGCTCTAAACAATTGAATAGGCATAGTTTGAAATGACTTTGCAATTTGTTGCAATTGTTCTTTCGACTCTACACTACAAGGACCAGCAATATAGATAGGTGCAGAAGATTTAGAAAAAAAAGACATGCTGCAAGTTACAAAAACTAAATGGTACTCCTACTACCATCCATCTCCATCCAAAAGATTTCCGATGCCGCCCAATACGCTCCCTTCTTCTTTTCGTTTATACGTGCCAAATGTCAATATGCGTGCTGCCAATCTGCTTACTGGCAAGGATTGAATCCATACTTTACCAGATCCGGAGAGGGTGGCAAAAAATAATCCTTCACCACCAAAAAGCGTATTCTTGATGCCGCCTACAAATTGAATATCATAGCTGATGGCGCCGGCAAAACCAACAATACAGCCGGTATCAATCTTCAAGGTTTCTCCTGGTGTTAAATAAATTTCTTTTACAAATCCACTCGCATGTAAAAAAGCCATTCCATCCCCTTCAATTTTTTCCATGATAAAACCCTCACCGCCAAACAAACCCGTTCCTAATTTTTTTTGAAATTCTATTCCAATACTCACTCCTTTAGCCGCACATAAGAAAGCATCTTTTTGACAAATAACTTTGCCGCCTAATTGTGATAAATCAAGGGGAACAATTTTACCTGGATACGGAGAAGCAAAACTAACTGTTCTTTTTTGTGCACCCTGATTGGTAAACGCAGTCATAAATAAATTTTCACCTACCAATAATCGTTTCCCAGCACTAAACAATTTACCAAGCAATCCGTTTTCCTGTTGACTACCATCACCAAATAATGTTTGCATACTTATATCGTCTTGCATCATCATAAATGCACCTGGCTCAGCAATTACGCTTTCTTGAGGATCTAGTTCTACTTCTACATACTGCATTTCTTCACCGTAAATGGTATAATCGATTTCATGATTATTCATAGTTCTTTATTTTTTACAAATATATTTTTAATCTCACATTCACCTCTTAAAAGAAATGCTAATTTTTAAGATTGCATTTTTAATAGTACTTTTAAAAATTATTTAGTTTTCCATGCAACCGATTCCAGATTTAGAAACACTCAAAACAGGGGCTTTAATGCTTATCGACAAATCGTATAAGTGGACCTCTTTTGATGCGTTGTTCAAAATCAAAAAAGGACTTAAAGTAAAAAAAATTGGCCATTGCGGCACCCTCGATCCGCTGGCCACAGGATTGTTAATTGCCTGCACCGGCAAACAAACCAAACAAATTATGATGTATCAAAAATTACCTAAAGTATATACCGGTATTTTTGAATTAGGAGCAACCACGGAATCGTATGATTTAGAAACAACGCCCAGTAATCATTTACCCTATGCACATATAACTGCAGAAGATATAGAAGCTGCAAGAAAAAAATTTGAAGGGCTTATACAACAAGTACCGCCTATACATTCTGCTATTAAGAAAGATGGGAAACGTGCTTACGAATCGGCAAGAGAAGGTATTGAAATTGTTTTAGAACCTCGACAAGTAGAAATCACACAATTTATAATTACTAAAATAGCCTTGCCTGAGGTACATTTTGAAGTACATTGTAGTACGGGTACCTATATTCGTTCGCTAGCGCATGACTTTGGTGCTGCCTTGCAATGTGGAGCGCATCTAAAAGAACTGAGACGAACAAAAATTGGTAATTTTTCTATTGAAGATGCCAAAACAACAGATGAGTGGATTGATTTATTAAAGCCACCCAAAGTAGCTCAAATAAAAAATCCTGAACCATAGTTCAGGATTTTTTTTAATATTCATCTTCGTTAAAGAAGAAATCTTCTTGCGTAGGATAGTCGGGCCAAATATCTTCAATGGCTTCATAGATTTCACCCTCGTCATCTAATTCCTGCAAATTTTCTACAACCTCTAAAGGAGAACCCGAGCGAATGGCATAATCAATTAACTCGTCTTTAGTAGCTGGCCATGGTGCTTCTTCTAAATGAGAAGCTAATTCAAGTGTCCAAAACATATACTATAATTTATTTTTTAAATTTTGATAATTTACGCAAATGTAAGTTTTCATTTAAAATATACAAATTTTTGTTTTTTATTATTTTCTTAAAAACGACAATTGTAATTTTTAAATTAAAAAAAATAGTTTTTCTTTGAAGGATAATAAATAATACAGCATGCTGCAAGCCATAGCTATTAAAAAACAATACGATCAATCTGTCATTCTAAAAGGGGTGTCTCTTTCAGTAAAGCCTGCGGAGATGGTTGCCATTATGGGTCCGTCTGGTGCAGGCAAAAGTACCCTGCTGCATATATTAGGCACTTTAGATACGGCCGATGCAGGCACTATTTGTATCAACAATACAGAGGTGCATACTTTAAGTAAAAATGAAATGGCTGATTTTCGAAATCAATCCATTGGTTTTGTTTTTCAGTTTCATCATCTATTACCCGAATTCAATGCGTTAGAAAATATTTGTATGCCACAATGGATTGCAAAAAAAGATAAAATACAAGCAGAACGCTATGCACTCGAACTCTTAGACTATATGCATTTAGCTGACAAAGCACATAAAAAACCTAATGAGCTCTCTGGCGGCGAGCAACAACGCATTGCAATTGCACGGGCTTTAATCAACAAACCCGCTATCCTATTTGCCGATGAACCTACTGGAAATTTAGACAGTCATAATGCACAAAGCATACACGAATTGTTTTCAAAATTGCGAACAGAATTGCAACAAACCTTTGTAATTGTAACGCATAATGAAGACTTAGCTAAGAGCACCGATCGCATAATAAAAATGCAAGATGGGCTTATAATAGCTTAAAAACAAGGTTTTTATCCATAATATTACATATTTTACACTACATATTTAATTGTTTATCAATTATTTATAAAATTCTTAATAAAAGAATTGGATAAACATTTCCCCTTTTTAGTAAAAAGTATATTTTTGCACTCTAATAACAAACTTAAAATTAGATAACATGTCTGAAATTGCAAATCGCGTAAAAAAAATCATCGTTGACAAATTAGGCGTTGACGAGTCTGAAGTAACTCCAGAAGCTAGCTTTACTAATGATTTAGGAGCTGATTCTTTAGATACCGTAGAGTTGATTATGGAATTCGAAAAAGAATTCAATATCTCTATTCCAGACGAACAAGCTGAAACCATCACTACTGTTGGTATGGCTGTTTCTTACTTAGAAGAACACGTTAAGTAATTTTAAAATTTTTACTGAATTAATACAATGAATAAACCGTTAAAACGCGTAGTGGTAACGGGTCTCGGCGCCCTTACTCCCTTAGGAAACTCAGTATCTGCATATTGGGAAGGACTTATGAATGGGGTTTCGGGTGCCGATTCTATTACATTGTTTGATGCTAGTAAATTTAAAACACAATTTGCTTGCGAATTGAAAGGATTTAATCCAGAGGATTATTTCGACAGAAAAGAAGCAAGAAAATTAGACCGTTTTTCTCAATTAGCGGTTGTAGCTGCTTCTCAAGCAGTAGAACATGCTAAACTCACCGATGAGGCTATCAACAAAGATAGAGTTGGTGTTATTTGGGGATCGGGCATTGGTGGTATGACTACCTTTATGGAGGAAGTGCGCAACTTTTATTTAGGTGATGGCACTCCTCGATTCAACCCTTTCTTTATTCCAAAACTAATCTTAGATATCGCTTCTGGTCATATCTCTATGAAATATGGTTTTAGAGGTCCCAATTTTGCAACGGTAAGTGCATGTGCATCTTCTACCAATGCTATAATTGATGCCTATAACTATATACGATTAGGGAAAGCAGACGCTATTATTTGTGGCGGTTCTGAAGCCGTAATTAATGAAGCAGGTGTGGGTGGTTTTAATGCCATGAAAGCACTTTCTGAACGCAACGATGCACCAAAAACAGCTAGTCGTCCATTTGATTTGGATAGAGATGGTTTTGTTATGGGCGAAGGCGCAGGCGCTATCATTTTAGAAGAATACGAACACGCTATTAGAAGAGGCATTCCTATCATTGCAGAAATTGCTGGTGGTGGTGCTAGTGCTGACGCACATCATTTGACCGCTCCTCATCCAGAAGGATTGGGCGCCTATAATGTTATGAAAAATGCTTTAGAGGATGCTGAAATGCGCCCTGAAGATATCGACTACATTAATGTTCACGGTACCTCTACTCCATTAGGAGACATCAGTGAAGTTGCTGCTATTCAAAAAGTATTTGGCGAACATGCCTACAAACTTAACATTAGCTCTACGAAGTCTATGACCGGTCACTTATTAGGTGCAGCTGGTGCTATAGAAGCAATTGCTAGCATTTTATCTGTAGTCAATAATGCTATTCCTCCTACCATCAATCACTTCACGGACGATCCTGCATTTGATTCTAAATTAAATTTCACGTTCAACAAAGCCCAACATAAAGAAGTGAAAGCTGCATTAAGCAACACTTTTGGTTTTGGCGGACATAATGCTTCCGTTATATTTAAGAAATACGAGCCTTAATTTTGAGCCTCTTTTCTCGACTGCATATTCGCTATTTATTTTCACGCAATAAGGCGTTATTTGTTCAATTAGAACATGTATTAGGTTTCCAACCTAAGCAATTACGCTTTTATGAAATTGCCCTTACTCATCGCTCAAGCTCCGACGAAATCAGCAGAAACAACGAGCGCTTAGAATTTTTAGGCGATGCTATGTTAGGTGCTATTGTAGGTGAATTTTTATTTAGAAAATACCCCAATCAAGACGAAGGCTTCCTTACCGAAATCAGATCCCGTATCGTTAGAAGAGAATCTTTAAATGCCATTGCAACAAGAATGGGCATTGAAAAAATTGTTCAATACAATAAATATGATCGCGGCTTGAGTCGCTCGCATATTTTTGGCAATGCCTTAGAAGCTTTGATTGGAGCAATTTATCTCGACAGAGGCTATGAACTCACACGAGATTTTGTTTTAAATGAGCTCATTAAAAATTATATCGATCTTGATACCATTGAGAAAACGGATACCAATTATAAAAATCAATTATTGACCTGGGCTCAAAAAAATATGGTAAGTATTGTATTTGAAGAGCTTAACGAACAACAAGAAGGTATCAAACGCATGTTTACCATCGGTATTAAAATGGATGAAACAATAATAGCAACCGGCACCGGATATAATAAAAAAGATGCAGGGCAAGTAGCTGCACAAAATGCCATGCAGCATTTAGGAATTTCTAATAAAAGAAATTAATCTACATCGATATTTAAACTATGAAATAAGCGGTGCGCCATAGGCGCTAAAATCAAACCGATATTAGTAATAAAAGCTACCCCACTAAACAAAGCATAGGCCGAACTAAATAATTTTCCACCTACAGAATTGATTTGTACCACTGGCCCCATACCACTTAAAATCATGGAGGCATTATGCAATGCATCGACCCAAGGAATTTGATCGGTATAATGATAGCCCAACACACCAATAGCAAGGCAAATCAATAAGATTGCAAAAGCAAAAAAAATATTCTTTAATACCCGCTTTAAGTATACCTCTCTACTTGCTAATGCTTGGTTCTTTTTTTCAAATTTATGGAAGATCATACGCTAGTTTTAATGACATTTAAAATGCTCAAACGGTTCTTGGCAATGATTGCATTTATATAAGGCCTTGCATGAAGTAGCTCCAAATTGACTGCTTAATTGCGTATCGTCCGATTTACATTTTGGACAAGTTACAGCATCTTCTTCGAAGAGCCCAAGAGGAGCAGCCGATTTTCTTTTGGGCGGCGCTATGCCATAAGCCTCTAATTTTTCTTTCCCTTTTTCCGACATCCAATCGGTTGTCCAGGAAGGGCTGATCTGATTTTCAACTACGACTTGTTTTGCACCTTTGCTCAATAAACACATTTTTATTTGCATTGCAATGACATCCATAGCAGGACAACCACTATAGGTAGGTGTTATCACTACACGTATTGCCTCTTTAGCACTATCTACTTCAACAGCACGTACAATGCCTAAATCAACAATAGAAAGAACAGGCACTTCGGGATCGGCCACTTCTTCTAAATACGCCCAACAATTATCTACGGTAAGCATTACTTAAAATATGATTGTTTAAAATAAAATAAGCAGCATTTAAAGTTTCGAAACGATTATTAGCAATCGGTCTAATTTCTAAACGATCCATAGCTATAAAGTTATTATAATCATTCGGCATTATTTTAACTAAAACATAGGCCGTGTTTTTCGGAATTGAAAAATAGGCTTTTG
The DNA here is from genome assembly GCA_024640225.1 of Bacteroidota bacterium. Classification (GTDB taxonomy): domain Bacteria; phylum Bacteroidota; class Bacteroidia; order Chitinophagales; family Chitinophagaceae; genus CAIWHF01. The sequence goes on from JAHEFK010000003.1 coordinate 79,267, forward strand.
CTCTATACCATGCTTGCCAACTATCATCTGCAGTTTTAGCATTAACATCTACCTTTTGCAATTGTTCTTGATTAGCATTGTAAAAACAAATTGAAAAGTAAGGATATTTTAAATTGTCTTTCGTGTAGTCAATCCAAATAGAAAACTCGTTTAATGAGCTGGCATCCAACTGATCAATTGGAATACGAGCCAATTCGGTATCTTTTAAATAATCTTGCCAAGCAAAAGCCTTACCTCGAATTCCAGTTCCAGTGCCCTGTTCAAATTCATTAAGATAATAAACTGTATGTTTAGGATTGGCAGTACGAATACAAGAATCAATCACTTTTTGTTGTAGCTGCAAATATTGAGCTACGGATAAACTATACACATATACTTCATCAAAAAATCCTAAACTATCACAAGCACTTAATAAGCCTTGTTGATCTGGAGTGATACAGTTTTCTTCTTTTAATCGTAATACTAAAATGTTTTTTGTTGATGGTAGTTTTTTAAACAAGGTATGGTCAACAAAATAACCCGCATCAAATTTAACTTGCTCAAATGATTGCGACCAAGAAGCTCTTGCTAAAAGTGCATTCATCATAGGCAAACCTAACTCATATCCTATAATCGCATTCTTACTGAGCATCCAAGTATTAGTAACCACACCTTCTCTCCATATCTTATCAGATCCTACATGAATAAATGGTACAGCAGCAATACACTGAAAATCATTTTTAGAATAGCCTTTAGAATGCAAGAACGATTCCCAAGAATTCTGATTGAGCCTATGAAAATATTCATAATTACTTTTATAAGCTGCCGCATTTTGTTTCATATACAATATACGACCGTTGGCATCTACTAGCCAAATGCAACAAGCTAGTGCAAAGATGATGATTCGCACTTTTTTAGATAACAACTGCGATTGATATACCTTGCTCATAGCAACTACTGCTAATAAGGTAGCTACATAATAGAAATACCAACTAAACCTACCTAAGCTTCTAAATTGTTTTAAGAAGGGCGCGTAATGAAATAAACGATCCATACCAATCGTCAAATGTAAGCCCATAGCAAAAAGCAATAAGAATACTGCGCTAAGAAAAAACACCGCTTCGATAGTACGTAAGGAAGGATACTTTTTATGGATAAGTATTTGGAAGGCATGATAAAAAGCCAAGGTCAGCAAACTAACAATTGGAATAATGCCTAAATAACACAAGCCTTCTGTAACATCATTTACATTGGCAATAAAACCTTTGTCTTGAAAAAAATCGATGATTGTTGAAAATGGATCGGCAATTAAATCAATAAAATTAGTTTTATAAGTTAGATGCCCTCCAGGATTTGTAGGTCTATCTAAAACAGGATCTGTGCAATATAAAAAGACTTTCACCAGCCCTAATATGAATACGGGAATAGCATTAATAGCTAATAGCATTCGAATTTTATTTTCCTTTACTAAACAATAAAATACTAATGTAAAAGATAGGCTCATGAGCAATAAAAGACCCGCAAAATAAAGATGTAAAAAGCTAGCCGTAAAATTCAAGAGTATTAAATAAACGAGGTATTGTTTTTTTCCTGTTTTATTAAACTTCAAAATAAAATAAAGCCACATTGGTATAATGTGCGCGAAGCTTAAACCATAATGTGCTTGCGTTCGTAATATTTGTGGCGAAAGCAATACAATTAATAAAGCAGCAATGGTACTGAGCCATTTTGGAACTTTATATTCGTTAAGAAATAGAAAGCAATAATAACTAGCAAGAAAATAAGAAAGCGCGATGCTTTCAAAAAAAACAAAATTGACAAAGCCTATGCCCAGATTACAATGATGCACTAAAAAGGAAAGGGGCACCGAGAAAAGTGGTTCGTTGTCGGTATAAATAACATGGTCTCCAAATGGATAGTGCATACCCGTATAATGAAACCCATGACCATGCATAGCATGATTTAAAAAACAGTAATAATTTTTAAGTCCATCGCCACCAAGAGTAATTACACTACTATTAAAATGAACGATATAATCAAAAAAAACATAGCCAATCACAAGAAGTAAAATGGCTATGTAACTACTATTCGTTTTTTTTAAAAACATGTTCAAATCTTTATTGGCGAAAGGTGGATGGTTTTCTACCATTCCATATTTGGATACGCTCTTTGCAAATACTGCATTTCGGCTAATATATATCCTAAATGCTCGGTATGCACTCCGTTCTTGCCACCTGTTTGCATCCAAGCAGCTGTTGGCATTTGCAAACTTGCTTCATTTACAATAGCTTCGATTTGCTGCTGATAAGCTTGCTGTAAACTACTAACATCTACACCAATGTTTGCTTTCATTGCTGCTTGTTCTACAGCATTCATAACAAACAATTCACCTGTATACTCCCAACGCGCTTGCAAGGCTTGCTGCATTTTTTCTTTACTGATAGCAGTGCCATCACCTAAACGGATAACCCATTCGCTAGCCCATTTAATATGATATTGCACTTCTTTCAACGATTTTTCTGCAATTGCAGCTAAAGTACTATCCGAACTTTTTTGTAGGGCAGTATACAACAAATATTGAAATCGATCGAAAAAGAAAGAGCGTGCTACAGTATAAGCCCAGTCACCATTTTCTTGTTCTACTAATAAACAATTTCTAAAATCCCATGCATCTCGGAGATACGCTAAATCATCTTCGGTAATAGTATGTTGATTATTAATTTTCTCTTGCAATAAAGGAGCATTAAATAAATGTGCTTTATCTGCTGCCGGCATATTATTTATAATTTGTGCAGCATATTGATATAAAGAACGTGCTTGCCCAATCTGATCTAAAGAAATATTCGTTAAGGCAATATCTTGTTCCAAAATTGGACCTTTGCCACACCATGCTGCCAATCGTTGTCCCATAATGAGTACATTGTCGGCTAATTGCAGGGTGTATTTTAATGTTGTTATAGAGCTCATAGCTATATCTTAAAACCTACATGTGCTTAAGCTCATCAGGCAAATTATAAAAAGTGGGATGTCGGTAGATTTTATCTTGCGCTGGATCGAAGAAAGCAGCTGCTTCTTCAGGATTAGAGGCATGTATATGTTTACTTTCAACCACCCAAATGCTAACACCCTCCATACGGCGCGTATACACATCGCGTGCATTTTCTATTGCCATTTGTGCATCTGCAGCATGCAAACTACCTGCATGTTTATGATCTAAACCTGCTTTACTTCTAATGAAAACCTCCCACAAAGGCCATTCTTTATTTTCGTTGCTCATATAAATAAATTTAAGCTGCTTTTTTTGTTTTTCTTTTTTCTGCATAAGCACTCGCTGCTTCGCGAACCCATGCGCCATCTTCCCATGCTTTTACACGAGTAGCTAAGCGTTCTTTATTACAAGGGCCATTTCCTTTTACCACATTCCAAAACTCATCCCAATTTAATTCGCTTGAATCATAATGTCCTCGTTCTTCGTTCCATTTTATGTTAGCATCTGGCAAATCTAATCCTAATATTCTTATCTGCTCTACGGTTACATCAATAAAACGCTGACGTAATTCATCGTTGGTAAAGCGTTTAATTCTCCATTCCATACTTTTAGCTGTATTTGGACTAACTGCATCCAACGGACCAAACATCATAAGTGCTGGAGCCCACCAACGATTTAAGGCATCTTGTGCCATTTGTTTCTGCACAGGAGTACCCTTAGCAAGCGTTAGCATAATTTCATATCCTTGACGCTGATGAAAACTTTCTTCTTTGCATACGCGTACCATGGCTCTCGCATAAGGTCCATATGATGTTCTGCACAAAGGCACTTGATTCATAATAGCAGCACCATCTACCAACCAACCAATAGCACCCATATCAGCCCAAGTAATAGTAGGGTAATTAAAAATGGATGAATATTTAGCTGCACCGGTGTGTAATTGTTGCAACATTTGATCGCGCGTAATGCCCAATGTTTCAGCAGCGCTGTACAAATACAATCCATGTCCACCTTCGTCTTGCACTTTAGCTAACAATACCGCTTTTCTTCTCAAAGATGGCGCACGGGTAATCCAATTGGCTTCTGGTAACATACCTACGATTTCGCTATGGGCATGCTGTGAAATTTGACGAATCAATGTTTTTCTATACTCATCAGGCATATAATCCTGAGGCTCGATCATAATTTCTTCATCTATTTTCTTTTGGAAAGATGCTTCGAAGGATACTTGTGTCATAGTGTTATTAATTAGTACAAATATAAGTTAGTATTTGCTATTGGTAAATTGATTTTTATCACGATTTGAACTAAAACAGCTCATAACGGCTATTTGTTGAATTAATTTGCAAAAATAAAGCGCAAGGTTACACCGCCCGTTGTGGTAGTCATTGGGAATGAATTAGATACATACGGAATCGTTTGTCTTCTATCATAGAAAAAGCGAAGCGTAATTTTATCACTTACTATATAATCTGCAGAAGGGGAAATCGAAATTACCTGTTGACCTCTGCTTATTACCGATAAATTTTGGGCAATAAAGGTATTCGTTGTTTTATCGTCGCGCAAACCAATATCTAATTTTAAATTCAGATCATTTTTAAGTTTTTTAACGCCTGCGATTTTAAACGGCAATACCACCCCTTTTACACGCCAGCCAGCACCAAAAACAAATTCAGCACTTTTTACTTCACTTACTTGATAATCGATCAGACTTAAACTTGAGGTTCTAGATTTTTTAAATTCAATATGAAAGGTCATTTTATTTTTCAAGGCTACATCTACTCCCAATAGCGGGTTAAATTGCTCATTGATAGTAATATTCGGCACTTGATAAAAAGGCACTAAATTATTAGAGTTCGAATCTATAAAGGAAGGAAAGCCAATAGATAAAGCATCTCTATAAAATAAGGAAGATACAAAACCATTCATAGAAAGCGTACCAGTATAAGCATGGTTAACTACTACATTGGTAAAAAGCTCTTTTAATTTAGGCAACTTAGCCAAGCCCGTATAAGATACTTTCCAATTAGGTAAGGGCATAAAATACTTGAATGGATTGGCTTTAATATGATCTACCTCCGTATTCATTAAGGGTATATCCTTAGCTGTTTTGCCACTATAAGCCGCTACAAAAGAGGGTATTAAAACGGACTGGGAGAACTTAGTATAGCCTTTGCTATAAGCAGGATTGGTAGGATCGGGCAAGCCCGCAATGTATGGATTATTCGCCCCCAATCGATTAGAAACCGTAGTGGTGTTACCGATAAATGTTTGGAACAATTCGGAATTGGCACCACCTGCTTTAAACATTGTTTTCACGCCTATGTAACTCATCGAGAAAGATCCTGTTTCGTATGGATTATTATGATCAAATACCCCATCATTATTTACGTCTTTGAATAACTCGCTATGCGATTTTGAAAACGTTTTAGTTAATGACAAATCAACCCTTAAATCAGCAATAGGTTCTAAGGTTCCTGTTATAGATAAATTTTGAGAAAAGGTTTGCTTAAGCTGTCCATTAAACAAGGTGTCTTTGCTTAATCTACCTAATGTAGCTTGTTGTTCAAACCAGCTATTGGTTGGCTGTCCACCAAAAACATAATTTAAGCCAGGCTGCATGGATTGCGGATTAAGACCTAGTACTACAGCACTATCTCTAAATCCAGGCAAAATGGTTCCGCCTGTTTCTGTATAATTAAATGTAGAACGTTTTACCATTGTTAGTAGCTTGCCTAAAAATCTACGAATACCTGTAATACTCGTTTGGGTTTGTCGTTTTTGTAAGCGTGCTAATTTTTTTTCTAATTTTATTTTTTTCTTTTCTGCTTTCGCCAAATCTAGTTGTTGCTTATGCATAATAGATTTTAAAGAATCTAATTGCTTATTACTATACTTTGCTATTTGTAGTGGTGTCAATTCAACACCGTTAATAATGATTTTATTTTTTTGTTGTTCAAGCAGTTTTTTATTTTCTTCTGCAATTTGCAATTTAGTTTTTTGATCTTCTTTTGAATTAGTGTTATTATCCTTAGCAGCATTTCCTACATTGTCTTTAGCTCCTTTTGCTCCATTCTTTTTATCCTCTGTAGGATTAGCATCCATTACATCAAAAGGATTATTTTTACTAATCAAGTTTTTCACCGAATTTGGGAGCTTTGTACTTGCGTCAGTTCGTACAGGCTGTGAGAGCATGCGCATCCATCTCGATTTATTATAGAGCTGTGTAAAATTCAGTTCTCCGTTTATTTGAATATTCTGCGTGTTTGCTATAGCATTACCCAAACTAGCTGCAATTTTAGAAGCCGCCGTCCAGTTGTACGTTGTACCATAGGTCAATCGCAAACTTGTCCAATCGGTAAGCGGAAATTTATTAAGAGGCACATTATAACTTGCATTTGCATTTTGTGTGTATAATGTATTACGACCCCCTGTTTGCAACAATTGTATCAATGAATCTTGCTTTTCTTTAGTGTCTATTCTACCATAAGGTTCATCGATTCGAGAATTATTAGTAGCATTTAAATCAAAAGAAAGCGAGTTGGTTAATTGCCAACGGATGGCATATGTTCTATTCCAAATAAAGTTTTTGAAATACGTGGGCGCCAATGGATAACTTGCATCACCAATTGTCCTCATCTGTGTTTCATTAAATACTCTATTTAAATCTGTCCTGAAAGATAAGGAAGACGGAACTAAATTTAAATTTACATCTCTAAGGAGTGCCCACCATTTTGATCTTGATTTTATTAATTTTTTAAATGGCTCTAAAGGTTTTGATTTGATACTGTAGGTGTATCCAATACCTAATTTTTGCTGGGTAATTTCATCATGTTCGATGAGCGAATTTCTTTTGAATTGTTTATTGTAAGAATACGAAAAATCAAAGTTCTTAATACTCAAAGGCGATATGAATTTTCTTTGTTTTTCTTGATTACCCATTATTTTAACATTCGTAAAATTGAAACTTAAAATACTAGAAAAATCTTGAGCTGCTTTTTTAATACTATCTCGTTGTTCTGATGAAGTAGCTCTACTTAATTTATCTGCAAACTTAACATCTAAATCATACGGGTCGTAAATAGGATTACTTATCGTAGAGGAATAGCCCACATAAAAAGGCAGTTGCACACCCCATTGCTTTGGCAACAATTTGCCCAAACTTAAATTAGTTGATGCGTCATACTGATAAAAATTATCTCTAAAACGCTGATTTAATTTTTGATCGATATTGCCATATCCGCTTGTATGCATACTTCCGCTTGCACGTACACTTCCTAAATCAGCTAATTGTATATTTAATTTTCCAGAAGCAGCATAACCAGGTTGCTGATTCATTCCAGTCATGCGCATCTCATTAAACCATACTTCCACACATTTGGCAAGCCCATCATCGTTTGGTGTAGCAGTCGTTTTCTTAGGATTCAAAATACCCAACATAATTGTTTTTGCTTCACCCACATTTGGATTACCAACCACTACAATAGTATTACCTTTAGCATCTATTGCTTGATAAGGAATATAGCTCGGCAATCCCGAATTATTACGCGCTGTTTTAGCAGCTACTAATTGATCTAATAGTAATTCTAATTTATTTTTATCTGGCCAAATCTGGAAAGGATCTGCAGTACCGTTGGGAGTAATAGCCAACGGAATTTGATACTCATAATAGTTATTTGTAAAATCGCTACCAATTCGAATGCATGCATATACATCGCCATCTTTGATAGGCACCTGACCTAAACGCGATTCTGCATGAATGAACATTTTCATAGTTGAAAACTGACGCAAATCTATACCTACTTCTTTATATACTGCCCTTGCATCTCCATCTTTCAAACCACACACTTGTAAGGATAACGACTGCTCATTTAATTGAATATTCTGACCATTCGAAACAGCGCTTTGTTGACGAATAATTCCAGGAGGCATTACATAGTTAACAGGGGCACGTTGTCCATTTTCTTCTAAACTTACAGAGGTAATGGCAAACTCCGTTGTTTTTTTATCAGCTTCTGGAATATTCTCTCCAGGCGATTGTAAAGAGAATTGATATTGACGCCATTGGTTTCTTCCTAATTCTATTTTAGCTAAACGAAGGATAACACTATCTTCAAATCCATTTAAATATAAACGCATAAAACGAATAGATCTAAAATCGGCTATGTTACCAATTTTTTGTTGATACTCTCGAATTGGAATTTTAAATTGATACCAAGTTTCAGGCTCTGTATTGCCATTGGGCAATTTCACATTGCTTACTTGTTTACTTACAATAAAGTTGGTACCCACTTGCATGTTGGGTTGCACATCAATACGATATTGAAAATAATCTTCTGATTCGCTAAGTGCATTATCACGATTGATATCTTCTGTTTCGGGCAATGTGGTTGCGGCATTAGACACCGCTGCATTTGCAGCTGGAATAGGTGAATTGCCTTGAGGATTATTATAATATTTGTAGCGAGATATTACACTCACATTACTTTGGTCAAAAACAGCATCTCTAAAGTGTTTAAAATTATCGGCCGCTGGATCGGCAAGCGCATCTAAATACACTTTAGAACTTGTTCCAAAACTAGCTGCTAATCGATCTAAATAAACTTTAAAAAATTGTTTTTCTTCTTCATCATTCAATCCATCATAACCCACATCCTGTACTTCACGAGCAGCGGGATCATTATCAAAAGCTCTGGTGATTTGTTGTTGAAAGCGAGGAATATAACCCCAAATACTCTGATCTAATTGAGCTGGATTTTTAGGTGCGGCAATACCATTTTCGAAGAACTTTCTCGAATCTTTCATCACATCTTCCGACACGTTTCCTAAATTGATATACATGGACCCATTGGAGGAAGGATTGTTATTATTGATAAAAGGATCTAACATCCAAAATTCAATAAACTCCACATTAGACGCTTCAAAATCACTGTATTCAATAGGACGCATAATACCACCCCATCTAGCTTGTGGATCTTTTAAAGTACCATCAATATTAATATTCTGATCGTCGAAATTATAAGGACCACGTTGCTTAGGATAAAATCCAAGATCTAAGGTGGTTAATGCATTTTGCAAGGTAGTATAAGAGCGTTGTGGAAATACATCCTGCAATTGCACTAAGCGAATATAATGTTGGTTGATATCTTTTTTCACATTCGTCGTGCTAGTGCCATAACTTGGATCCACTAATTGAGGTTCTAAAAAATACCAAGCAAACTTGGCTCTGTTTTTGCCATAGCTGAGTTTATTATTGTCTGTTGCTTCTGGAAATAAAATGTTGCCATATTTATTTAGTGCATTTACTGGCGTAGAGGCTAAAGACCATGACAACATGGGCGATTTCAAATCATAGCTACTACGGGTTCCTTCAAAATCATCTATATATACAGCACCTTCTGGATCGGCACCGGTATTGATTAATTTGGATGATCCCGGAAATATGCCAGCGCCTTCTGCAGAAAATGACAAGAAAGAAGGAGCTGTTGTTGCATAAACAGGTAATTTATCTAATAAGCGCGTAATGAATTTTGATTCGGATTGGTAATTGACATCAACACCTACTACAGAGTTACGAATAGGATCTTCTCCAATACTCGTTTTTTGTGTAAACGGTCGCTCTGTAAGTTTCAATACGGTAGCACCAATATTAAATTTTTCATTTAAATAATAATCCATTCGGATACCCATTAAATTTTGTTGCTGAAACCCGAATGTAGCATTGTCTTCATATTGAATATTGATTGGAATACCTGAACTTAAAATACCGGTATTGGTAATTTTAATTCTACCTAAGCTATAGTCCATTTGAAAATCAATATTCTCTAATAATCGCTGTCCACCTGCCGTAACCGAAACAGAGCCTTGAGGAATATTAAAACCACCTAAGAAAATCTCAGAGGAAGAGGCCGACTTATAGGTACCTCTCATTATATACCTATTGTTTTGTTGGAATTGACGGGCTATTGTTTTGGTGGAATCATACAAAATCTGATATAAATATTTACGTTGCAATTGTGGATCATTAGCAACGGCAGGCAATAAATCTGCGCCAAAGGGTTCTAATACCGGGAATATTAATTTGCCTTGTTGTGGATTAATAGTAAGGCCTTCAATAAAATCGAATACACCATCTGGTGCTGGATCATTTTGAGGATTTAAGCGATCTAAATTCAAAACACTAATTAATGGAACTCCAGCTTTTACACCTTCCGGTAAATATCTTTTTTCTCCTCCTCCAGGATCTTGAAATAAAACATTTAATCTAAAATCTTCTTTTGAAATACCATAGCCACCTAAAGCATAAATATTCTTCATCATTAAATTCCAAATCGGCAATCGGGGTCTTGCAGAAGTACCTTTCAACAATTTCATATACATCACCTTGGTATTGGTAGAATCGGGTGGAAGATCTTCTGCAAATTCTCCTACCTGAAACACTTGCCCATTATACGTGTATCGATACGATACGGCCAATATATCATCTGGATTTAATTGCGTATTAAGTGAAATGTAACCAAGCTGTGCATTAAAAGAAAACTCACTGCTAGCTAATTTTCTTGCAGTAGTACGTTCAAAGTCTAAGCCTTGCTGAAAACCCAAGGATAAGGCAGCACTCGTAGCATTGCTTTGTAAACGAGCATTGCTCATTTGCATAATTAAATCATACAAGGTATTGGCTCTATTATCAGGATAGGTAGGTTTTGCAGCATTTGTCAAGCTAGCATTGTAGGGTTTTTGCTCTCCCAAATCCATAAATGCTAAGATATCGCGCACCCCTTCTACAGCTCCTGTACGATTGGTAACCCAAACTTCAATTTTATTGATGGTAACTAAAGAATTAATTAATGGAAAACTCTGCAAGGACGAATTGTAATGCTCTCTAAAATAATGCCCTAATAAAAAGTGTCTGTTTTCTTCATAATCATCCGCTTTTGCAGAAAAATTTTGTGCTTGTCCGCCACCTTGTATAGTTAAACTTTGCTTTTTAGATTTTTGCTGAGACACAACACCAGTAACCCAAAGCTTTCCAAATTGCAATTGTGTTTTTAATCCAAATAAAGATTGAACACCTTTTATTAAATTACTTTTTAAAGGGAAACTAATATTGCCGGCTTCTATCTTTTTTATTATCTCATCATCTTTGCCGGTATAATCTAATTTTTGAACATTCTGAAAATCAAAAGTTGCTTTGGTATTATTGCTAATATTAAATTTCATTTTATCGCCAATAGCTGCAATAAAATTGACATTCATTTGCATATCAAAATCAAAGATGCCATATTTTTGAGCGCGCTGTGTAAGCGCAGGATTTTTAATATTCTGCCAATTACCTCCAAATTTCACATCTACATTTCCTTGCGGTCTTACAGATATGGAACTACCCCCAAAAATGCGATCAAAAATCCCATCTTTGTACATTACAGGTAATTGCGGTTTCTTTTCAAAAAGCGCCAAAGCATCTAATCTTCTTCTCCAATAGGCTTGCTCATCTTGCTTGGCTTTGTATTTTAGATATTCTTCTCGGGTGAGATAGGTAGGTGTTCTGTAATAGCGCCCGCCTATTTTCTCCGTAAAATAATAATTACCGTCAACGGGATCGTATTCTATTTGTTTAGAGAAATTAGAAGGATCGTTTAAATCTACACTGGGTGTTTTTTTCCCTGTTAATGGATCGCCATTGCTATCCTCTATTCTAAATTTTAATGCAGGGGTTGTCTCTTTTTGAGTACTGTCTTTTGCCGCAGCAAAAACGGACTGGTTTTGATATAGCAGGAAAAGGATTGTTGATACAACAATCCATTTATTTATGTTATTATTTTTTTTAGTTTTCTGTTCCAACACTAAGCACTTCATGTATGATTCCTAAATTAATCTTAACGCTTGTTTTATGATATCTTCTATGGTTAGCGATGCAATGTTCTCAATTTTATGCAATGCATTTTCAGCGGCCACTTTATTAATACCTAAATTCACTAATGCTATTAACGCATCTTGCTCAATTGTATTGTGCATTTTAGCAGTATTGGTAACAAAATTTTTGTCTACTTGCAATTTGCCTTTTAACTCTAAAATAATGCGTTGTGCCGTTTTAGACCCAATACCTTTCACACGTTCTAAGGTCTTTGCATCTTCTGTTGCAACCGCCCTTTCCAATTCTTCTGGCGTAAGGGATGACAAGATGATACGAGCCGTTGCTGCCCCTACTCCGTTGATATTCAATAGCTGACGAAATGTTTGTCGCTCTTGCTCGTCTGCAAAGCCATACAATACCCAAGCATCTTCACGAATTTGCAAATGCATCCAAAGGAGACAGGTATCCAAATGCTGAATTTTGGAAAAGGTTTGTAAGGTAATATGAATTTCATATCCTACACCACCTGCCTGCAAGTGCAACATGGAGGGTGATTTGTAAACTAAATTTCCTTCAAGAAAGGCAAACATATATCATCAATTTATTACTTGCAATTTACATCAAATAGTTGATTCTATTATAAAAAAAAGCGACAAGAGTATCTTGTCGCCTTCATCTTTATATGCTTATAATGTGTTTACCACCATTGATCCCATTTACTATTCAAACGGTAAATGAACGTAATAGAGAACGTTGAATACCCATCCTTGTTGGCACTATTTCCTCTCAAATCACCAGCATTGTGTTGGTAGTTCGGAATAAGCACCCATGATTTGTCATAAATATCTGCTGCAATAGCTGCTTTTTCAGGGCTTAAACTAGCAGCAAATACTTGAGGATTCACATATTTATCGCTTACATCGTCAAGCAAATCTGTCATTGTTTTTCTGTAGATATATTCTACCCCTAACGATACTTTATGATTTAAATCCCAACGTACACCCAATCCCATTGGGATAGCCATTTGCCATAAATTTGGCAAAGGGGTATTGGTTGCACCACTTGTACTTAAACCAACACCTTCTGTATGTAAATCAATTAAATCAACCCATTGTTCTCTTCTAGTTGCTCTATTTACATATAGACCTTGTGGATTATAATGGAATACGGCAATACCACCAGTTACATAAGGCTGCATGCGTCTTCTCGATCTATTTGTTTCTGTATTCATTCTAAAAGGAGCAAATTCAAACATGATATTACCTTCCCAAATATTAGTACGAACATTTAAGTTTCTATAGTAACGTTGCGCTGCATCTTCTTCTAAACTAGTTGCTTTTTTGGCTGCATCTTCATTAAAATTATCTGAGGCATATAATTTACCATAGTTCACACCAAAACGAAGCGAAAAAGCAGGCACAAATGTATAACGAAACAATAAGCCTCCCATAAATTTAGGATTCTTACGATAATTCGCATTCATATAATGGTCTAAGGGACTTGCCGTTCCTATATCACCCCACAAATCTGACAATCCTATGGTGGTACCTAAGGAAAAACCAGGTGCTTCGGAGTAATAATCTTCAATTTGTGCATGCACAACTGAGCTACTAATTATAAATAAACTGAATAAAACTATTAGTTTTTTATTTATTCTTTGCATGAGCAAATTATTTTTAAAACTACAAGTTATCATTTTTTATGGTAATTATTAAAGGATTAGCAAAAAAATTTAAGCGCCTTTGAAGCTTGCTTTTCTCTTTTCTAAAAAAGCACTGATGCCTTCTTTTTTATCTTCTGTATCAAAACAAGCACCAAATAGATCAATTTCTTGTTGTAAGCCATCTTTAGCGCCAATAGCTGCTTGATTTACTAAATGTATAATATGCTGTATAGCAATGGGTGCTTTTGTACAAATTTTCGTCAAAATAAGGTTTGCTAAAGACAATAATTCCTCTTTGGGTACTACATGATTAACCAAACCCAATTGCAACGCTTCATTTGCCGTAATCATATCGGCAGTCATTAATAACTCCATTGCTTTCCCTTTGCCTATTAGTTGGGTAAGACGTTGGGTACCTCCATAACCTGGAATCAAACCTAAATTAACTTCGGGCTGACCGAACTTAGCATTTTCACTTGCAATTCTAAAATGACAAGCCATCGCTAATTCACAACCTCCGCCTAATGCAAATCCATTAACTGCGGCAATTATAGGTTTTGTAAACTGCTCAATTTTATTGAAAACCAATTCGGCACCAACCGTCGCTAAGGCCTTACCGCCTGCAGCTTGTAGTTCCGTAAATTCGGTAATATCGGCTCCCGCCACAAAGGCTTTTTCTCCAGCACCCGTTAAGATAAGGGCTTGAACTGCCGTATCTATACGTGCAGCCTCTAATGCCGCTCCCAATTCTTGAATGACGTCTTTATTGAGTGCATTCATTTTATCAGGACGATTAATGGTAATCGTACAAATCCCTTGTTCGGTATGTGTTAAAATAGTTTGATACATAAAAAAAATTTAAAATAAATCTGCTCGATGTGTGGCTACCCATTCTTGGATATACTTGGCAATACTTGCGGTGCTTGTGCCAGGAGCAAAAAGCTGACCAACACCCATTGCAGCTAGTGTATTCATATCAGCATCTGGGATGATGCCACCGCCTGTCAACAGTACATTGCTTAAGTTCTTAGCTTTCATCTCTTCTACGATTTTTGGAAACACGGTCATGTGTGCGCCACTTAAAATACTGACACCTATGGCATCCACATCTTCTTGCAAGGCAGCATTAACAACCATCTCCGGAGTTTGACGCAAACCTGTATAAATAACTTCCATACCAGCATCACGCAAAGCAGCAGCAATTACTTTTGCGCCACGATCGTGCCCATCTAACCCAACTTTAGCTACTAATACTCGTATTGGTCTTGTTTTCGAATTCATAGAATTAGCAATTTTCAAGGGTAAAAATACAATTTAAAACTGATTTTCAAGCTATGCAATGGATGCTTAGTCATAATTAGCCTTTACATAAAAAAACGTGCATAGCTTTAAAACTATGCACGTAATTATATTCTGCTTCACCCTATTTTACAAAATTAGCCCACTGTGCTTTTTTTGCTTTAATCCAATCTTTCAATTGGAAACTCAACAAACACATTACCGGTACTAATATTAAGGTAAGGAAGGTTGCAAAAGACAAGCCATAGATCATGGTCCAAGCTAATGGACCCCAGAAAGCAACGCTATCGCCACCAAAATAAATATGTGGATTCCACTCACTTAATAAGGTAGCAAAATCAATATTCATGCCTACTGCCAAAGGTATTAAACCTAATATAGCAGCGGTTGCGGTTAGTAATACGGGTGTCATACGGGTTCTTCCAGCTTCTAATATGGCAGCTCTTGGCTCCATGCCCTCGTGTAATTTACTATCCATAAACTCAACAAGTAAGATACCATTACGTACCACAATACCTGCTAAGGCTACAATACCAATACCACTCATTACAATTGAAATATCCGTTTTAAATAAACCACAACCCAACATTACTCCAAATACACTGAAAATAATTTCTGTCATAATAATAATCGTTCTACTAAAAGAGTTGAACTGCATTACTAAAATTAAGAAGATTAATGCCACAGCAATAAACATGGCATTACCTAAAAAGCCCATCGTTTCTTCTTGTTCTTCTTGCTGACCGCCCATTTTCAATTGCACACCGCTTGGTGCATTAAAATCTTTAATTGCTTCCGCAACCGATGCAACAACTTCATTTTCATTGTAGCCCGTGAGCACGTTGGATGATAAAGAAATAATTCGTTTCTGATTTTTACGTTTAATACCGCCGTAGGTAGTAGCATAGTCGATGGTAGCAAAGGAACTGATAGGAATCGTTCTTACTATACCGGTTGCCATATCTCTAAACGTAATCGGCATATTGCGCACCGCATCAATATTATCACGTTGCTCTTTTGCTAAGCGTAATGTAATTGGATAATCTTCATTGGCATCTCTAAATCGAGATACTTCTTTACCAAATACAGCTGTTCTTAATCCCATAGCCACCTGATAAGTATTCATGCCTTCGGCATTCATACGTTGACGATCTAAATCAAACACAATTTCTGGATTACTTGATTGAAAATCGCTTCGCAATTCTTCAACACCAGGAACTTGTTTCATTTTCAATTCACGCTTCAAACGATCTGCTGTTCGCACCAATGAATCTAAATTGTCGCCACTAATTTCTATCACAATTGGTTTCGGCAATGGTGGTCCGCCTTGTTCTTTATCTACCGTAATTTCTGCACCTGGAATACCTTTTACCGCTTCTCTTATTTTCATTAAACAATCATTTGTATTACCGCCATGTCGCTCTGCAAAAGGCACATATGCAACAGTAACTTTCCCTTTATTGGGAAACTCGCCAACCTCTCCACTATTCGGATCAACAGCACCAACTGTTACATTAGAGATGATTGATTTAATCATCGGATTCTGTTTATTGTGAGATGGATCCATATCTAAGGCTTTATATACTTTTGCCTCAATAGTTTTAAGCACTTCATTGGTATAGGCTTGATCGGTACCTACAGGCATGTTTAAATAAACATACGTAAAGTTAGGTTGTCCGCTTGGGAAGAAAACTACATTTGGTTTTCGTATAGCAACCACTACAATAGATAAAACACAAATTAAACCTGCAATGCCTAATACTTTGAATGGGTGATTTAAGGATCTGTTTAAAATAGTAGTATACCAATTTTGGAAGGCTGGCCATGTTTTATTTTGAAAAGAATGTATCCATTTTTCTAGAACAAATTTTTCGAGTAAAACAAAGCCATACAACAACAAAATAAAATTACCAAAGGACCATGAACGGGTTATATAACTCAATAAAATGATCGTCACAGCGATGACCATTATAATTTTATCTTTTTTAGTAAATATGCGCACACCTGTATCATTAGGATTGTGTGGCTTCATGAAATCAACGGCAAATACAGGATTGATGATATATGCAACAAATAAAGATGCTAATAGCGTGATGATTAAAGTAATTGGCAAATAGAACATAAACTGACCAATTACACCACTCCAAAATGCTAATGGTATAAATGGAATTAAAGTAGTTAAGGTTCCTGACAATACCGGTAAAAACACTTCGCCGGTAGCCAATTTAGCTGCTTTTTTAATAGGCATTTTACCATTATCAAATATACGATGCGTATTTTCTATAACCACTATGGCATCATCTACAACTATACCTAGGGCTAGTAAGAATGAAAACAACACGATCATATTTAAAGTAAATCCAATTGTTGGCATTACTAAAAATGCAATTGCACACGATAAAGGCACCGACATCGCAACAAACAACGCATTGGAAACACCCATAAAGAACATTAAAATAACCGTCACTAAAATAAAGCCGATGATAATCGTATTCACTAAATCATGCAAGGTATTACGAGTAGTTTCCGATTGATCGCCGGTAACTACTACCGATAAATCATTTGGCAATTCTTGTGCTTGCATGTCCTCTAATAAGGCATTTATTTTATCCGATGCATTGATTAAATTCTGTCCACTTGCTTTAATAATATTTAAGGTAATTACATTTTTACCATACAAGCGCGCGTAGCTTTTTTGTTCTTGAAAGGCGTCTTTAATTTCGGCTATATCTCGAAGATATACTGCTTTACCAAATGCATTTTTTACAATAATTTGCTGGATTTGATCTACCGATTTGAATTCGTTTTTAATACTTAAAATACGCTTTTGATTATTCATACTCACCTGTCCAGGTGTTGCCGACAAATTCTCAGCAGCTACTCCCCTTTCAATATCATCAAAACCAATGCCTGCTGCTTGCATTTTATACAAATCTACATTGATTTGAATTTCTCGCTCTAAAGCACCAACTACATCTACGCGTTTTATTTCTTTAAGCGCTTCTATTTTGTCTTTAATTTTATCGGCATATTTTTTTAATTTATTAAGGTCATAGTTGCCTGATAAATTAACATATAAGATAGGTAATTCCGATAAGTCAATATCTTTTACTTCCGGCTCGTTCGGTAAATTTTTAGGCAAATCTTTTTTTGCTTTATCAACCGCATCTTTTACGTCACGCTTTGCTTTGTCAACTTTTACATCCGTATTAAATTCTACAATAACAACGGAGTAATCTTGAAATGAATTACTTGTTACTTTTTTTACGCCCGTTAAATTCTTTACCTGCTTTTCAATTTGTTTGGAAACCAAGTTCTCCATATTTTCTGGAGACGTACCAGGATAAATTGTTTGAACAATGATCTGCGGCAATTTAATCTCCGGGAATTGCTCTTTCGGCAAATTCAAATAAGCCGACAAACCAGCCAATGTGATAATGATGGTAAAAATATAAATCGCTGTTCTATTATCAATAGACCAACTCGATGGTTTAAACTCTTTAATTAGTTCTTTCATAAATTTCTTTTTTATTTAATTGTTACTGGCGCTCCATTATCTAATTCCGAAAAACCTTCTACAATTACCTTGTCGCCAGCTTTTAAACCTTCCAAAACTTCTACTTTACCATTATACAGATTGCCTAATTTCACCATTACCGCTTTCGCTTTATTATTTTCTTCTACATAAATCAAATCGCCTTCTGCTGTTTTTTGCACGATAGAAATAGGGATTACTAATGCACTTGGATTTTTATAGTTAGTAATCTGCATTTTACAGGACATGTTTGGATGTAATAATTTATTTTGTGGCATGCTCACTTCAACATGAAAGGTTCTTGATGCATTATCCACCGCTTGAGATACATAACTTAATTTGGTACTGATGCTATCATTAATATCTGGTAAAACTAGCAATACCGTATTGCCTGTTTTCACTTTGCCAAGGTAATTTTCACCAAGATTAGCTTCTACTTTTAATTTATCAAAACTAACTACACGAATACCCGTTTGAGCAGGACCACCGCCAGGCTGTGCCACATCACCTACTTTGAGGGTTACCGCATCAACCGTACCTGTGATAGGTGCTTTAATTTTGTACATATTCAATTGAGCTTGTAGCGCATTTTTTTGTTTAGCGGCACTTTCATATTGTGCTTTAGTTTCTAATAATTTAATTTCAGAACCAATATTTTGTGCATATAATTTTTGCAATCGATCATAAGCTGACCTTGCAAAAGACAAGGTAGCTTCTACTGCTTGTATTTGTTGTTCTAACGCACTAGCATCTAGCGTAGCTAAAATCTGTCCACTGCTAACATGCTGACCAGGCTTAACAAAAATTCTGGTTACCGTACCAGGTGCTTGTGGCGATGCCAATACATTTTGTTCGCCAGTTACTTGCGCTTGGATATCAATGTTAGCAACAAAAGGCGCAGGAGTAATACTCATCACAGCAACATCTGTTGACTTTCTTACTTTCTTGCTCGTTTCTTTTGCCTCTAGCGTTTTTATTTGCTCATCTAAGGCTGCTCTTTCAGCTTTGAGTGTAGCCAAACTTTTTTGTTTTTCTTGTTTACATGCAAATAACAAACTACTTGCTATAAATACTACGATTATTTTTTTCATACTTTTTATTTTAGAACGATTATTTTAATAAACCTAAAGATTTTTGTAAGTCAATTTTTGAAATAAATACATTTAATAAAGCGCCGTAATAATTCGACTGCGCTTCTCTAAGTGAAGATTCTGCCTGTATTACTTCTGTATTACTACCAACACCTGCTTCGTATTTTTTCTTAGATAAATCAAATACCGATTGTGCTAAATTCACATTGGTTTTCTGACTTTCTAAGGCTAGTAAATTATTCTTTAAATTGGTGCTCGCTTGCTCTTGCTCTAAATCTATAGCTTGCGATAGCGTGGCTAAATCATTCTTAGTTTTTTCGATGGCAAACTCGGCTTGTTTTAATTTATTTTTTCTTTGGAAACCATCAAATAATGGTAAGCTCGCTTGCACACCCCACAAAGATGAAAAGATATACTTATTGCCAAACAAGCTTTTAAATTCGGAAGTTGAGTAATTATATCCAGCATTACCAAATACAGCAATGGTAGGCATAGCCGCCCACTTGTAACGCTTAGCATCTAATTTATTAAGATTTAATTGCGTACTTACTAAATTATAATCCAATCGATTTTCGTATTGAAAATTTGCCTTGTCGATACTTGTTGCTAGTTCTTTAATACTTGCTTCTTCAACTTTTTGAATGGTTAATTTTTGTTGCATGGGCATGCCCATTTGAAACTTCAACAACTGAATACTTAATTCTACGAAATTGAACAATTTGATTTTCTCTGTTTCAATATTATTATAAGTTACAGCCATTCTATCTACATCCAATTTCTCCACCAAACCACTTTTGTACATGGCTTCGACATCATTTTTTAATTTTTTAATATTCTCTGTAGTTTGCGTTAACAACACAAGACGCTCTTGCGCTATTTGCACATTATAATATGCTTTAGATACATCCATTCTTACTTGCTCAATACTGCGTTTTGTATTTATTTCATACAAGCCAAGCAATGTTTTTCTAGCTTCTAATGCTACGGCTACGCTACCATCAAACAAAATTTGAGAAATACTACTACTAAGTGTATTACCATATTTAGGCGTAAACTCTACGGCCACAAAACCACCTGGCTGTCCAAAGAAAGCGCCGGGAATAAAGCTTTGTGGGATATTACCAAACTCTTGGTATTTACCGTCAAGAGAAAGTTTAGGAAAAGCCAATCCTTTTACTTCATCATTTTTTGCCTTGCCAATTGCCTCATCGAATCGAGCATTTTTAATAGAATTTCGATTTTTTATTGCATAATCAATGCAATTTTCAATAGTCATCGGAACATCTTGCTGAGCATAGACGGGTATTGTCGTTGCAAACGATGCGAATGCCAATAAGAGCGATTTTAAATAGGTGCTGTGGTTCATATATTTATGCTTGTATTTTTTTATAATTATCATAAAGTAATCTGCCTTTTTCCGTAACGATTCCGTACATAAAATGATCTAATAGTTCTTTTTCAATCGAGAAAAAAGCACTACTGAGATGATTGATTGCATTAGACGATTGCAATAACCATAAAGTAAATTCTAACCTGAAGAAAGCCATTACCTCTATATTCATATCCGACCTATAAAGTCCCTCTTCAATTCCTTGTTGCAAATTTTGCTTGATGGTTTCTAAATCTTTTTCTAACAATGTTTTTTTAAACATTAAAAATGCTTCCGTATAATATTTCTGCAATTCCAACAAAGCAATTGGATTGATTTCTTGGTGCATTTTCTGAATATCGTTAGTAACCAATACCATAGCTTCTACCGCATTCGTAGCTTTCTTAATGTGCTGCAAACAACGCTCGAACTTGATGGTATGAAAATGGGTAACAGCTGCAACAATGATCTCTAATTTAGTTTCAAAGTGTTGATACAAGGTTTTTTTAGATACGCCTGCATGGCGGGCAATATCATCCATGGTAATGGTCTTGAAACCAAAACGAGTGAATTGCTCGGCAGCTGAATTCAATATTTTATCTAAAATACTCATAAGCATTATTGCGGCGCAAAACTACGGAAACTTTTTATTTAAAAAAAGTTTCCAAATTGTTAATTATTAATAATTATAGGTGTTTCTTATTTTGTTTAACAAATTAATAGTAAAATTGCAGTATCGTTAACCTTAAAATCAACACATTATGAGAATTTTAAAAGAATTTAAAGACTTCGCCTTAAAAGGAAATGCTATGGAATTAGCTATCGGAGTAATTATTGGAGCCGCTTTTGGGAAAATTGTAAGCTCTTTAGTAGAAGATGTATTAATGCCTTTTATTGCCATTTTTACAGGTGGTGTTTCCTTCAAAGAATTATATTTTGCAACCGATGGCAAACATTATGAAAGTTTAGCTAAAGCAAAAGAAGCCGGTGCTAATATCATAAGCTATGGAAATTTTATTCAGTCTATTTTAGATTTCACCATTATTGCATTTTGTATCTTTTTAATTGTCAAATTAATAATTACACATAAAAAGAAAGAAGAAACAAGTGCGGTTGCATCTATCAGCACTACAGATGCGCTCTTAACAGAAATAAGAGACAGCTTAAAAAACAAGTAAAAAATAAGCAGAATTAACTTAATTTTACGGCTATATTAATGATGCACCCCAATACGATATATCAATCTCTTTGTCAATTCAAAACAGCGCAGCAGCATGCTTTTGCTGTATTGATTGATCCTGATAAGAAAACAGCTTCACAGATTGCGGCTATTGCGCAAACCTGTGAAGAGGCTCAGGTAGACTATATCTTTATTGGTGGGAGCTTATTAGTCAAAGAAACGACTCAGCTTTGCATAAACACCTTGAAATCAACTACTTCTATTCCCCTAGTAATTTTCCCAGGTAGCCCATCTCAAGTTTGTGACCAAGCCGATGCCTTATTATATTTAAGTTTAATTTCTGGAAGAAATCCTGAACTGCTGATTGGACAACATGTACAATCAGCAGCTTTAGTGAAAGCAAGTGGTTTGGAAATCATACCTACAGGCTATATGCTTATTGATGGCGGCAATGCTACCACGGTGTCCTATATCAGCCAAACCTTACCTATTCCTCAAGACAAAGCAGATATAGCCCTTTGCACAGCTTGGGCTGGCGAAATGTTGGGTTTAAAAACCATCTATATGGATGCTGGCAGTGGTGCTAAAAACCCTATTTCAGAGTCTTTAATTGCAAGAGTAAGTGGCCAAATACATGTGCCTTTAATTATAGGCGGCGGTATCAAAACAGCTGAAAAAATAGAAGCCAATTGTAGAGCCGGTGCCACACTCAATGTAGTGGGTAATGCGATTGAAAAAAGCCCCTCTTTAATTATGGAAATGGCTCAAGCCACCAAAGAAGCTAAAAGTTTTGCCAACTAATTTGGTTGGAATAAAAAATAGTTGTACTTTTGCAGTCCTTTATAAAAAATCAAATTCAAATAAAGAAGTAAAATATATTTTATGAAACGTACTTATCAACCGCACCGCAAACGTCGTAAAACTGTTCATGGTTTTCGTAAAAGAATGCAATCTGCTAATGGACGTAAAGTTTTAGCATCTCGTAGAGCTAAAGGTCGTCATAAGCTGACTGTATCTGATGAAAAACGCTTAAAATAATAGTTGCATGACAGCTGCTCGTTGTACTTTTCAAAAATACGAACGGCTTAAAAAAGCACAAGAAATTGATACGCTTTTCCAAAATGGAAAAGCGTTTTCTATTATGCCCATTAAAGTGCTATATGCTGTAAATGAACAAAGCGTTGCTGCTACAAGTTGCAAGGTAGCCATCTCTGCCCCCAAAAAGCTTTTTCGAAAAAGCGTAGAACGACAAGGCATTAAACGTCGTATGAGGGAAGCTTACCGACTCAATAAGGCTAGCTTCTTAGAAGGCCTCCCCCCTTACAGAAGCATTCACATCATGTTTTTGTATGTGCAAAAACCGCATTCAGACAAACCCATCGATTTGAACAATACCTTTAAGAAAATATTTGCTGAATTACTTCTTAAAATTAATTCACATGCGCCTACTTCGTCTGCTCAGTAAACCTATAGAATGGGTATTAACAGGTCTAATTAACATATATAAATATGCCCTTTCTCCATGGTTAGGCAATCACTGTAGATACACACCTACCTGCAGCACGTATTGTATAGATGCTATCAAAAAATACGGTCCTTTCAAGGGCAGCTGGTTAGGCATCAAAAGAATTGCATCTTGCAATCCCCGTGGTGGTTCTGGTTATGACCCTGTAAAATAATTATCGATTACTTTATTGCTATATTTGAACCTAAATTCTGGAATACAATGATTTACAAATTCAAAGCAGCCCATCCTATTATAGATCCTAGCGCTTATGTGCATCCGCAAGCTACCGTAATAGGAAGCGTCAAAATTGGGAAAGACGTTTTCATTGGCGCTCATGCAGTATTGCGTGGCGATTTTGGATCTATTATCATTGAAGATGGTTGTAATGTGCAAGAAAACTGTACCATTCATATGTTTCCGGGCACAACGGTCTATTTGCATAAAAATGCACACATTGGCCATGGCGCTATTATTCATGGTGCTACCATTGGGCAAAATGTGCTGATAGGTATGAATGCCGTAATCATGGACGATGTACACATCGGTGAAAATAGCATAATAGGTGCTTTGGCTTTCATACCTGCCAAGATGGAAATACCGGCGAAAAGTTTAGTGGTAGGTAATCCTGCAAAAATAATTAAAGAGGTAAATGATGAAATGATTCAGTGGAAAACAGCAGGCACTAGTTTATATCAATCCTTGCCTGCACTTTATCAAGAGCACCTTATGGTTTGTGAACCCTTAGCTTCTGGTGATTTAGATAAACAGAATGCTTTTCCAACCTATGAAATTTGGGAACAAATTAAACAAAAAAAAGCTGCACAATAAGTGCAGCTTTTTTTATTTTTTTACTAAATCAGCAACGAATTTTGAAACATCCGCTAATTTTTCATAATTGAGTTTGTAGTGAATAAATTTACCATCTCTATCGGTAATCACAATATTGGCTCTTCTTAAAATAGCTAAGTGCTGAGAAGCTACAGATTGTTCTAAACGTAATTTTACATATATATCCGTAACATTCATACGTTTATTTTCATCTAATAACTTTACAATTTGTTGTCTTAACTTATGATTGATAGCTCTCAAGGTCATTGCTGCACTTTTAATTGCAACAAAGTCTAATTTGGTACTTTCTTTAGTATGCTCATTGACAATAACTAAAGAATTTGATGTGGTTGTTTCCATTAATTTTTAATTAAATAATTAATAATAGTGCTTGCTTGTATGCAAATATATTAATTTTTTAAAAGAAACGACCCAATGTATTAAACAAAAAGTTCTACTTAAACATTAATAAACACATCTTTAAGATACAATCCTTGGTCTTTAATAAGGGAACCGGACAAGGACAGCTCATAAAATTGACACCATTGACGAATATCAATACGCGCTATTTCTTTAATTTTCTGAACATGCAGTATTGAATGCACTTGCAATTCAAGGGTTGTTTGGATTTGCATTTTTTCATTTGCGTAATCATTAAGGAGCTGATTTAATGCTTCCAATAGGGCATGTTTGCCCTGAATCAATATTTGTCCCTTTTCATTTGCTATTTCAAAAAAGACTTCCTGTTCGCGAGCTTTCAATACCGAAGTATATAAACCCTTTTCTGAATTACACTCATTAATCCATTGGTAGTTTAACAATGTGAGCGCCGAAAAATACGAAACCGGCACTTGCCTTGCAAAACCTATACCTTGTGCAGTGGCAATTCCCACACGAATGCCCGTGTAAGATCCGGGTCCTGCGCACACAGCAATTGCAGTCAACGCTTCAAAATTACAATGCTGCTTATCTAACAAGTCAGTAATCATAGCATTCATCACGGCAGCATGCTGACGCTCAACAGTATGTTGTTCAATGATAAGCTGCCCTTCATGCAGCAATCCGAGCTGACAAATTTCTTGTGTAGTGTCAATAAATAAAATAGTAGACATTGCATTGCAAATGTACGGAAGCTAATATATTTGTAGTTATGAAAAAGAAAATAATTACTACTCCAAATGCGCCCCAACCTATTGGGCCCTACAACCAAGCCGTAATGGTAGATGATACGCTTTATATTTCTGGCCAAATTGCTTTAGATCCTAGCTCTGGACAACTAATGACTGAAAGCATTGAACAACAAACGACCTTGGTTATGAACAACCTAAACGCAATACTCCATGCTGCTGATATGGATTTTAGTCATGTCGTTAAAACAAGCATTTTTTTAATGGACATGAACGACTTTGCCAAAGTGAACGAAATTTATGCCAACTATTTTGAGCGCGATTTCCCAGCAAGAGAAACCATACAAGTAGCCGGTTTGCCTAGAGGCGTGGCAGTTGAAATATCCATGATTGCATGTAAATAAAAAAAGGCGCTATGTTTCATAGCGCCTTTAAAATTATTTGATGGTATTATAAATGTGTAAATTTCTTAGTTTCTAGCACTTTACCTTGTGCATCACAAACACGTAAGAAGTAAACCCCTGTTGGAGCATCATCCATATCAATTTTTTGAACACCTCCACTTACATTATATACACCAATAGTTCTTCCTATTAGATTACTAATCATAAATGATTTTGCACCGATAGTAGGATCTATAGCGATATTAACGATATCTCGAGAAGGATTAGGGAAAATAACTACGGCATCACTTACTCTATTCATGGAAGTAATACCTAATGGATCTTTGGTTACTCTATACCAAATAGTTTTATTAGCCGAACCGGCAGTGGTTATTAATATGGAGAAATAACAAACACTGTTTACAGGCGCTGCTGAATTGTCAAAACTAACTTTAAAATCCGCCGATAAACCTGGAGGTATGGTTAATGCTGTTTGACCCACAGGCCAGTTATAACAATTACCTTGTGAAGAGCCATTTACCAAATCACAAATGCCAGAAACCGTCCATCCTGTAGAAGGAAACAGGGTGCCTTGCCAAGTGATATTTAAACTAGATAAATTGGATGTGTTGGTGATACCATTGTGCACATCGGCAGTGCCGTTTAAGCCTGCATAAACCGTATCATGCGCAACGGTATACTGAGCCGTACTTTGAAATGCAAGGAAGCAAAAGCTTAATAAAACAACTAAATTTTTCATAGGTAACATTTTAACACTATCAAAGTTAAGGGATTTTGCATAATTAAACAAAATAAACACCCTTTTAACATAAGATTGCGTTCATATTTTTATAATATTGCTTTACGATTTAGATTAAATTCCTATCATGAAAAAAATCATTGCTCAATTACGCATCCAATCCAAACGATCCTTTTTACTGGGGCTCATTTGCTCCTGTGCCCTGATACTTTTTATCAATGCCAAAAAAGTAGATTCGTATTTTGAGTTTTCTAAAAACTTAGAAATATTCACCACTTTATTTAAAGAATTGGATACCTATTATGTAGACCCCATAGAGCCTGGCGAACTTGTGAAAATAGGAATCGATGAAATGCTCAACAAATTAGATCCCTATACCAATTTTATTACCGAAGCAGATATTGAAGACTACGAATTCCAAACAACAGGAAAATATGGCGGCATAGGCACCACCATGCGAAAAATGGGAGATAAAATAGTTGTAGGCGAACTTTATGAAGGCACTCCGGCTACAAAAGCTGGCTTAAAAGTAGGTGATGAAATATTGAAAATTGATCAGCAAGAACTAGAAGGAAAGAGTATTGATGATGTTAGTATATTGCTTCGTGGCGCTCCCAATACCAAAGTTGCATTACTTATAAAACGAGGCAATGCAAAAATAGAAACCATCACCATAGTTAGAGAAACGATAAATATTTCGAGCATCCCTTGTGCCGCGTTAATAGGCAATGACCAATCGATTGCCTATGTTAAACTCACCCAATTCACCCCAAATTGTAGTCGACAATTAAAACAACAATTAGATAGCTTAAAAGAAATAAAGGGCACCTTATCAGGCTTGGTGCTCGATTTAAGAAACAATCCAGGTGGTTTGTTAGACGAGGCCGTTCAAATTTGCAATTTGTTTATACCTAAAGACCAATTAGTGGTGAGTACGCATGGCAAAATGAAAGACTGGGATAAAGACTTTAAAACATTAGATGACCCCTGGGATACGCAAATACCAGTGAGTGTGTTAATAAACGAAAACTCAGCCTCTGCATCTGAAATTGTTTCCGGCACCTTACAAGATTTAGATAGAGCCATCATCATTGGTGAGCGCTCTTTTGGGAAAGGTTTGGTGCAAACCACTCGACCACTTGGTTATAATGCGCGTTTAAAATTAACCACGGCAAAATACTATACACCTAGCGGACGATGCATTCAAGCTATCGATTATACGCATCGCAAAAAAGATGGCAGTGTTGGCAAAATTGCAGATTCTTTAAAACAAGTATTTTATACAAAAGCTGGTAGAAAAGTTTGGAGTGGTGGCGGTGTAAATCCAGACGTACCAATAAAAAATGAAACATACAGTGCTTTTATGATGGCATTATACCAACAAGACCAATGTTTTTATTTTATCAATGAATGGTTAACTAAAAATCAAAAAACAACTATCAATAGTAATTATCAAGTTGACGACAACATGCTTACTGAATTTTCTAGATGGCTTGAACAACGTAACTTTACTTATGAAACCGATACCGAACTTCAATTGGATAGCATTAAAGCTACTTGTAGCAATGATCATACATTTGAAAACATAAAAATAGAATGGAGTGCATTACGTAATAAACTAACGAATGCTAAGAAAAATGATTTTATCAATAACAAAGAATTCGTTCGAAGAGCATTAGAAAACGAACTTATAGGAAGATTTGCATTCACCAAAGGAAAGCTGCTTCATAATATTAAAAAAGACAAGGCCGTGATGAAGGCCATTCAATTATTAGAACAACCCAATAATATTAAACAACTACTTAATCCTATTAAATAATAACAAAGGCTGCCATGGCAGCCTTTGTTATTATTGTCTCAATAAAGCCTCTGCTATTTGTCGATCATTACTTAATCGAGGCACTTTGTTTTGCCCACCTAATTTACCTTGTGCTTTCATATATTGTATAAAAGCATCTTTAGGCAATACCCTTATCTGAAGGGTTTGTAAGATACCTCCACGCAACAAGTCTTGGTAGTAAACATTTTTTTCTTGTAAAGCAAGATCAATTTCTTCAGCTAAGCGTACTAGATTTTCTGGCACCTCCTCAAAGGCAATCAGCCATTCATGATACGGCAAACCATTGTCGACTTGAATCATCGGTGCCACTGTAAATTCAATGATATTGGCTGGCACTTTTGATAATCCTTTTGCCAACGCATACTCTACCTCTTCTCCAATAACATGCTCACCAAAGGCAGAAATAAAGTGTTTTATTCTTCCAGATACGATTATACGATATGGATCTTTACTTACAAATTTTACAGTATCGCCAATATTATACCCCCAAAGCCCTGCATTGCTATTAATGATTAATGCGTAATTGACATCCAGCTCAATTTGAGCTAAATTTAAACGGGTTGGTTGATCATTAAAAATCTCCTCTGCTGGAATGAATTCAAAGAAAATGCCAGAGTTCGTATTCAGCAACAAACCCTTTTCACCTTGCTTGTCCTGAAAAGCAAAAAAGCCTTCAGAGGCAGGAAAGGTTTCTATGGTATCAACATCACCTCCTATAGATTGCATTAATTTAGCTCTATAGGGCTCAAAATTAACACCACCATAAACCAATACTTGTAAATTGGGGAATAGCTGTTTGATAGTCTGACCCGGTTTTTTTTCTTGCAACCAGTCGAAATACATTTGCATCCAAGGTGGAATACCCGATATGAGACGCATATCTTGATCTTGTGTTTCGGCTACAATATGGCCTAATTTTTGCTCCCAGTCTTCAATACAATTAGTTTCAAAAGAGGGCAATTGATTTTTTCTTAAGTAAGCAGGTATAAAATGATTAACAATACCACTTAGTCTTCCAGTAGGAATACCGGCTACTCTTTCCATTACCGGCGAGCCAGATAAAAATATAAGTTTACCATCTGCAAAAGAGGTATTGCCCGTTTCGGCCATATAATTTAGTAAAGCAAACTTAGCGGTATCAATATGATTAGATATGGAATCTTTTGAAATAGGAATATATTTGGCACCCGATGTGGTACCAGAAGTTTTAGCAAAATAGAGCGGTTTCCCTTTCCAACAAACATTTTCTTCTCCTTGCTTAATTAATGTGATATAGGGCTTAAACTGCTCGTAATCTACGATTGGAATATTTTGTTTAAAATCATCGTATGTTTTGATTAATGCAAAATGATGCGCTTTACCAAACTTAGTTGCAGCAGCTTTATTAATCAATGTGCGCATAATAGCCAATTGATCTTGTACCGCATTGGCAGCATCTTTTTTAATTTTCTTTTTTACATATGCAGCATAGGGCTTAGCTAAAAAAGATTTTATTTTCATACGATATCTGTAAACAGCGTTTTATAATAAGTAAAAGTACTATATTTGAATATAAGAATTATAAAACAATGATTTTTTCATTGATTTATAAGTGATTATAAAATAAAAAGTAATTTTTTTTAAAAATATTGGATTTTTTAGAAAAAAGCACTTAACTTTGCATAAAATATATATTAGGTAAATCATGTTTGCAATAGTAACAATAGCAGGTCAACAATTTAAAGTTCGTAAGGACGATCAATTGTTTGTGCATCGTCTTGAGGGCAATGTAGGAGATAAAGTACAATTTTCTGACGTATTAATGGTAAGCGATGGTAACAATACATCTGTTGGTGGCGCTATTAAATCAAAAGTACAAGCTGAAATCGTAAATCACTTGAAAGGTGACAAAGTAATTGTATTTAAAAAGAATCGTCGTAAAGGATACCAAAAATCAAATGGTCATCGTCAATCTTTTACAAAGATCAAAATTAACGAAATCGCATAATTAAATTAAATAGCATAAGAAATGGCACATAAAAAAGGTGAAGGTAGTGTAAAGAACGGTCGTGACTCCCAAAGTAAACGTTTAGGAGTTAAAATTTATGGTGGTCAACCTGCCATCTCAGGAAATATTATCGTTCGTCAAAGAGGAACTGAATATCATCCTGGTACAAACGTAGGTTTAGGTAGAGATTTTACAATCTATGCTTTAACTGACGGTATCGTAGAGTTTCGTAAGACTCGTAAAAAGACTTTAATCTCTGTAAAAGAGTTTTCAGCAGCAGCCGAAGCATAATATGCTCGGCTGTTTTGCCATTATAGCGTTTTTTTTTAACCCTTAAATGTCACAACTATGGCAACAGCAAAAAAAGCGGCTCCTAAAAAAGCAGCAGCGAAAAAAGCAGCTCCTAAAAAAGCGGTAGCAAAAAAAGCAGCTCCTAAAAAAGCAGCAGCAAAAAAAGCAGCTCCTAAAAAAGCAGCAGCAAAAAAAGCAGCTCCTAAAAAAGCAGCAGCAAAAAAAGCAGCTCCTAAAAAAGCAGCAGCGAAAAAAGCAGCTCCTAAAAAAGCAGCAGCAAAAAAAGCAGCTCCTAAAAAAGCAGCAGCGAAAAAAGCAGCTCCTAAGAAAAAATAGGATCTACAAAAATCAACTAACCCAAGAGGCTGTTCACAACACGCCTCTTTTTTTTGTCTTTATAATTTTGGATTTATGCAAATTAATTAGATTTGCATCTTATTGTAAATAAGAGCTATGTCAAATAATAACCACGATCAGACTGCTAATAAATATGCAGCCATAAAAAAATACATAAGTATTGCTATGGGTGCTTTTTACATGTTCATAGGTATAATGCTTTTCATTACCAAACACTTTGGTGCATTTGAACTACCCAGTAAAGCACTGAGTATTGGATTAGGTTGTTTAGTGACTATCTATGGTGCTTTTCGTCTCTATAGAGCCTTTACTCAAGAGGCTTCCTAAGGCTGTTAATTTATTGTTAGGTTCTTATTTCTTATTAGAAATCCGTGCAATTAAAATGTAATTTTAAACTGATGAAAGGCCCTGTTTTATTATTAGCATTAAGCTGTATTTTATTTTTTGCATGCTCTGACGACGAAGCGCACAAAAGGGTTAATAAAATTACTATTTCAGTTGATGAAACTTACCAACCGGTATTTGAGCAATTAATCAAAGTATTTACCTCCTCCTATCCTTTAGACACCCTTATTGTTCATTATAAAAGTGAACAAGCATGCCTAGATGATTTATTACATCATAAATCTAATTTAGTTTTCGTAACAAGACAATTAGAGGATCAAGAACGTGCATATTTCAAGCAAAAGGAACTTCGTATAAGTTCTTTACATGTTGCAAAAGATGGCATTGCCATGATTATCAATAAACAATCGCCAGATTCGTTTCTAAACAAAGATCAAATCCGATCTATCCTCACAAACAAATATGTAAGACCGTATACCATCGTATTTGATAATGCAGGCTCTAGTACCGTACGCTATATTCAAGATTCCATTTTGAAAAATGAGGCTATGAGCCCTCAAGTATACGCAGCAAAAAGTAATGCTGCTGTACTTGATTATGTTGCTAACAATCCTAAAGCTATTGGCTTTGTTGGGCTCGACTACGTACAAGATACAAGCGGCATGCAAGATAATTGCTTTACAAAGAGGGTTCAAGTAGTCTCTATTTATAATGATAGCACCAAAGAATTTTACCAACCTTACCAAGCTTATATTGCTTTAAAAGTATACCCTTTGGTAAGAAAACTCTATTTCATTAATAGTGAACAAAAAGTGGGAGCCGGCACAGATTTTATAAATTTTGTTTGTAAAGAACGCGGACAGCTTATCTTTGCACATGCGCATATGTTTCCACTACATATGGAAATAATTATTAGAGAAACTAATTTAAATACACATTAATACCTTAACTATGAAAAAAATTATTGTTAGCTTTCTATTGTTGACAAATATCTATGCTGCCTCAGCTCAATCGCTCGAAACCGGCATTAAAATGGTTCAGTATGAACGCTACGAAAATGCAAAGAAAGAATTAAGCACCCTTAATAGTGCAATGGCTAATTTTTATTTAGGCTTGGCATTAATAGGACAAGATAAAATAGACGAAGCTAAGAATGTCTTCAATAAATATCCTGCCGATTTTGTAAATCAAACAGGACTAGTGCGTGTTTTATTTGAACAAAAAAATGTAGAAACTGCTAATACACTTATCAAAAGTATTATAGACAAGAACAAAAAAAATCTACCAATTCTTAGATTTGTTGCTGATGCTATTACCTATACCAATGGTGGCGATTACAACCAAGCGGTAGATTTGTATAAGAAAATAATAGAAAAGGCCGATAATGCTGATATTCGCATAGCATTGGGAGACGCATACAGAAAACAAATTGGTGGCGGGGGTGAAGCCATGAATAATTATGAAAAAGCTGTAGAATTAGATACGAAAAATTCATTAGCTTATTCTCGCATTGGTTCTCTTTGGTATGAAGCACATAACTACAACGATGCGTTGAGTAATTATACCAAAGCAAAAGATAATGATGCAAACAATCCATTACCTTATAGAGATTTAGCTAATGCCTATTATTGGATTGGCAAATACGATTTGGCAAAACAAAATATCGAACGCTATATTGAACTTTCAGATCAATCGCTTGATGATAAAAAGAAGTATGCTGATATTTTATACTTAACCAAAAATTATACGTTAGCAATTACTAAAATGCAAGAGTTATTATCTGCAGGCTTAGAAAAGCCCTACATGTATCGTATTATGGCGTATAGCCAATATGAAATCAAAGAATATGCCAATGCTAAAACCAATATTGAATTATTTTTTACAAAAGAGAAAGATGCTAGCAAGCTCATTCCATTAGATTACTTATACTACGGTAAAATCCTTAATCAAAATGGATTGCCAGAAGAAGCAAATCAGAATTTTGTGAAATGGGAAGCAATGGATACTACAAAAAATAAATTAGAAGGCTTCCGATCTATTGCAGAATTATATCGTTCAACTAAAGCTTATGATAAAGCAGGTTACTGGTATAGCATGGCATGTAAAAAATTAAGCAATGCTACTAAAACAGACTATTTCTGGTGGGGCGTAATGGATTATTATGGCAAACAATATATAGCTAGTGATAGCGCATTTATGGCTATGCAAGAAAAATATCCAAATGAGTCATTGGTGTATTTATGGAGAGGCAACAATGGAGCTGCTATAGACCAAGAAGCTAAGAATGGAAATGCAGTTGAATTTTATAGCAAATGGCTATCGGTAAAAGATAGTACAGCGAAAAAAGAAGATGTAATGAAAGCAAATCAGTATTTAGCACTTTATTACTATAATAAAAATGATGTGCCCAACATGAAAATTCATACTGATAATATTCTAGCGATAGATCCTGTCAATGGCTTTGCAAAACAATTGCAACAATTGAGCAGCAAAGAAAAACCAAAAGAAACAGTAAAACCTAGCGGTAAAAAACCAGGAACTAAGAAATAAAAAAAGAGCCCCGATAATTCGGGGCTCTTTTTTTTATACTGCTTAAATTATAAATCCATTTTAAAATCAACCAAATTTACAAACTGGCGGATTCTATTTTCGATATCTTCTTTTGTAATTTCTTGTAAACGCTCAGAACCAAATTTCTCTACACAGAAAGAAGCCATTGCAGAACCTACTATGATAGCCGACTTCATGTTTTCGAAAGAAATATCTCTTGTTTTAGCTAAGTGACCAATAAAGCCGCCAGCGAACGTGTCGCCTGCTCCAGTTGGATCAAATACTTCTTCTAAAGGTAATGCTGGTGCGTAAAATACTTCACCTTTGCTAAATAATAATGCGCCATGCTCCCCTTTCTTAATGATTACAAATTGAGGGCCCATCTCGTGAATTTTTGCAGCTGCTTTTACCAATGAATATTCTCCACTTAATTGACGCGCTTCTCCATCATTCACCATTAATACATCTACTTTTTTAAGAACTGCTTTTAAATCATCCATAGCTACTTCCATCCAAAAATTCATTGTATCTAATACAATTAATTTAGGTCTGTTTTGCAATTGATTGATAACGCTCATTTGTACAGCAGGCACTAAATTACCCAACATTAAAAACTCCGTATTTTGATACGATGCTGGCAACTGTGGATTGAAATGCTCTAATACATTTAATTCTGTAACCAGCGTGTCGCGCGTATTCATATCCATATGATAACGACCGCTCCAGAAAAAGCTCTTTCCGTCTTTTACCACTTCAACGCCATCAAAATTTACGCCTCTAGCTGCCAATTTATCAAATTCTGCTTGAGGAAAATCGCCACCAACTATAGATACTTGTTGTATAGCATTGGTAAAATTAGATGCCGACCAAGCAACATAGGTTGCCGAACCGCCAATGATTCTATCTACTTTTCCGAAGGGCGTTTCTAGGGCATCAAAAGCCATAGTGCCAATTACTGTTAAAGACATATTTTTATTTTTTGCAAAGATATTACTTATCGTATAATTATCGAGCTTAATTAGAAAATATCAAGCAAATTATAGAAAGCATTGTATATTTATAAAAAATACGCACGCCATGAAGGCCATGATCTTTGCTGCTGGTTTGGGCACTCGACTAAAGCCCTTTACCAACGAACATCCTAAAGCATTAGCCCCAATTAATAATCGTACATTATTAGAATGGTCCATTCGTTATTTACAACAGTATGACATACATGAAGTGATTGTAAATGTTCACCATTTTGCAGATCAAATAATTGATACTTTAAAGAAAAACGAGGGTTTTGGTAGTCGTTATACTATTTCTGATGAGCGTGCCATGGTATTAGAAACCGGAGGTGGTTTAAAATTTGCTCATCGATTTTTTGAACATGAAAAAGCATTATTGGTAATGAATGTAGATATCCTTACCAATCTCAACTTACATCGATTAATTGCCTTTCATGAAAAAGAACAAGCTGCTGCTACATTGGCAGTTACTAAACGAAGCTCATCGCGTCATTTACTTTTTAACGAAAACATGCAATTATGCGCCTGGGAAAACACGCAAACTAAAGAGCAAAAAATAGCGAGAAACGAATCTAATCTTCAGCCTTTTGCATTCAGTGGCATTCAAATTATTGGAAACGAATTATTGCATGCTATGCATCATGAAGGAAAATTCTCTATTATAGATGAATATTTATATCAAGCACAACAGCATTCGATAATAGGATTTGATCATAGTGGAGATACGCTTATTGATGTAGGTAAGCCAGAGAGTTTAGAAAAAGCAGCGCAATTATTCCCAATTGCCTAGAGCCACTGTTACTTGCTGTATTCTATTTTCTAAAGAGCCGTTAACGGTTATAAATTCACAAGCTAGTTGTTCTAAGAGTGCTTTGTAATGTTGATGCAAAGCAAGTCGATCTTTAAGAATAGGCATCGTGCGTTGCGGATCATATTCCCATGCTATATCTGGTGTACATAGAATGTATACATCGGCCTTTGTATGATTTATATGCTCTTCTATCCATTCATCACAAGAACCAAAAACTTGCTCACTCCATACTTTAATTACCAACAAATCAGTGTCACACAAAAGCCAATGTGGCTCCTTTTCTAGTGCTTCATTTACTAATTTTATTTGCTCTTTTGCAATGACTAACAAATCTGTTTGTTGGTATTCCAAACCATTGTTATCTAAATACGCTCGAGCATATTCCGGGATGTAAGTGCCTCGCAATTTTTCCGCAAGTGCACGGGCTAAAGTAGTTTTACCACTCGATTCTACACCTATAAAAACAATTTTCTTACAGGACATTAGCTAGTTTATTTTTACTTTTTCGATGCAGCAACCAATGTTGTGCCTTATTGCTTAAATATGCACTACCAGCACCTATAAGTGCACCTGCAAGTACATCAGATGGATAATGCTCCCCTAAATATAATCGGGAATAGGCAATAGCAGATGCCCAAGTAAACGCTGAAATTTTTATCCAATTTTTATGCGTTAGCATACTCACATTCATAGCCGTATTAAAAGCCATACTGGTATGCCCAGAAGGAAAGGAAGGATCTATTTCTTTATTATAGGGAATAATATCTACGTACGTTTCATAAGGGCGTGCACGATGCACTAGCCATTTTGTACCATAGGTGCATAATGCAGCAGTAGCCATACTATACACTACGCGCTTTGTATTTAGTAAGGCGCTAGTATCTTTTCTATTAGATAAACCATAGACTAAAACGGGACATAAAATAGTTATGGGATAAGCACTTTGAGATAAAGCGTACACTGCATTTTTTGAACCCTCTGTTTGATAAATAGTTCTCAACAAAGCAATATCCCCTTGTTGTGCATTAGTAATAGCCGACAAAAACAAGCAACAACACACTAATAAAAAGCGCTTCATAGTTCGAAAATAGTAATAGACAAAAGTAGTAAATAAAAGAGCGATAATTATTTTGAAATAAGAAAACTAGTAGGTATCTTTGCCTTCCTTACCGAAGGATGGTGCGGTAGCTCAGTCGGTAGAGCAAAGGACTGAAAATCCTTGTGTCGCCGGTTCGATCCCGGCCCACACCACATAAAAGCCTGAATCTCCTTGAGATTCAGGCTTTTTTATATGTGCTAAATAGCATATATATGCATAAAAATGCATAGGGTTGGCGACATTTTGGCGACATAAATTTCGGCCCTTTAAAACTCATTTCAATTTTAAAAGACTATGCTGTGATGTGCTTAGATAAGCACTTCTGCCCAATGTTTACTCAATTTAATTTTGTAACCATGAAAAGTATAGTAAAATGAAATCGGATTCCCGACTCTTTGAACTCAATGTAAGCTTCTTACTTAGAACTTCCTTCACCAATACCAATGGCGAACACCCCATTGTATTAAGGCTAAAATACAGATGGCAAAAAAAAGACATCAATACTGGGCTCAGTGTACTAAGTGCTAATTGGATTGCTGGCGCTTTATGTAATGTATCCTATAAATATGGATACCCTATTGGCTTCTACGTGTTTGGTTATTCGCTAAATACATGTAGTTTAGATTAGTAACGATTATAGCATTCCTATTACAATCCAATTCGCAATTCTTATTTAACTCTTTATCAACTTGCATACAACCTTAATATATACAACAAAAAGATAACAAACAATGTATAGTAATATAAGTTGAGTGTTTCTAGACACATGATTATAGATTGTTGGTAACGGTTTGCAGATTTGCGATGTAGCGGGCTTAGAAGTATTATCTTTCTTTGTACTTCAAATGTTTATTAGAAGTAGAGAGTTTCAATTATCACTAAACCCGCCATATTCGCAAATGTGCTGTTATGGGCTAGTTTTATTTAGTCAATTTACCTAATCTAGCTTTTGTCTTTACGGTTGTAATTTTGGTTATGAAACCAATACCTAAAAAGGGTTTTATGACTTTGGTTTCATACTGCGGATAGAAAACAACATCATATCCTGGATTACTAGTCATTAATTCATAAAGCGCATAATTTGAAGTTTTGTCTGAAACCAAGTTACCTACAACAGGGATACTAGCTAAACTTATAGCTTCAACACCACCTTCAACTACACCCGTTTTTTTAGTGAACAACCTTTCAAAGTCAATTCCTAAAATTTTTGTAGAAGTAGCATTTGCTGAAACTTGGTCCGATAAGGTGAAGTCACTTTTGTTTAAATTAACTCTAGTGTTAGGCTCTCTCATTGAATGATTAAGAGTGGTGCAGCTTGACAAAGTTGCAATAATAATTCCTGTTAAAAGTAATGATTTAAGAAACATTTTTTTCATTTTTTAAAATTTAAATTTTGTTCTTACTCTTTTGGATTTTCAGAATACTCCCTGTTTTTATTGTAGTTTTCTTGTCTCTACTTATTTGTCTCACTTTAGTTGGTCAGCGCTGCAATTTTAGTTTTATTATATACAATCCATTCTTCAGCAATTTTACCATTTGTATTGAATCGATCAGCTTGATTAATAAATATTTTAACTAAAATTATATTATTACTTATTTTAAAAGATAATCATGTAAAAAATTAATACCAAGTTCTAATTTTAATACTATATCTATTTATAACCTTTGGCTGATTATTACCATATGCTACACCTACATCTCTAGCAGCTTTAATTTGAGCCAATTTAACTTCTTTTTCATCTTGCTTAGATTGTTTCATAAATTCAAATTCTCTATTCTCCGTTTCTTTTACATATTTCTTAACTTCATTTACTAAGCTAAGGGCTTCAGGATAACATTTAGAATCAGCTGGAATAGAACTTAATGCAGCGCTTGTTGCAGACACATCATGAGCTGCCCACGATCCTTTGGCATTTCCTATAGCCACTGCACATTTATGATCATTAATTGATTGAATTAGCGATTTAGCTTGCGAATAACAAGCCATTTCAGGGATTATTGGAGCCAATAAATCTGCTGCAGCATTATAATCTTCTTTAGCCATTAAAGAAGTAGCTTTAGCAATGTTATTTTGGCATTCATACTCTATTTTAGCCTTATAAATTTCTGTAACTTTATCCATGCAATTTGCAAAGCAGTCTTTACAAACTTGAGGCACTGTAGAAAGCTTGAACATAGCTTCATCATAGTTTTTAGATGATGCTAATGTTGTGGCTTCTTTGATAATAAAATCACATTGTGAGTTATAATATTCTACAATTTTTTGCTTACCTTTTTCTAAAAATGCAGCATATGCAGGATCTTTATCCTTAATACTTTTAATTGCATTTAAATAGGCTTTTGTTTCACTATTTCCTATTCCTTTAACAGACACCGCTTGGCTTGCAAAAAGTGTACCATCTTCAATGTCTCCTATTAATAAAGTAATTTCTAAATTATAAAAATAGACTACTGGAGTAGTTGCAGAAACCTCTTTTCCCATTTCTACAATTTTTGCTGTCAAAACAAAACGATTTTGAGAACTACCGCCAAGTCCATTAGCTGTAACCATTCTATCTAATCGCCCTTTCAAAGCTTCTTGAGCAATAGGTGTTAAATCACCAATGTCATTTGGCACAAACGAAGTAATAGATATACGAGCTACATCATCAGATTTTCCTTGACTATTTTGAGCTATTGAAAATTTACTTAGTACCAAAACTAGTACTAAAAATAAAGTCTGTTTCATTTATTAATATTTAATAATGTTATCTTTAATTAATTTATTTTTTATACCTAATCTATCTACTCGAACAACCAACATTCTTTGCTGAAATGTTCTCGTTTTCATACTATTTCTATCTATCTTATTGGATATACG
The DNA here is from genome assembly GCA_024640225.1 of Bacteroidota bacterium. Taxonomy (GTDB): domain Bacteria; phylum Bacteroidota; class Bacteroidia; order Chitinophagales; family Chitinophagaceae; genus CAIWHF01. The sequence continues at coordinate 118,981 of JAHEFK010000003.1, forward strand.
CTCATCCTTTAATGAAGTAAACTCAGTATATGGACCTTTATCTCTAAAAAAATTTGCAAAATAATCTTCATTGGCAGCTTGCACACTAGAATTCAAAATAATTGGATCAGAATTACACCCTCCATTACCTTCTCTAATTCCTAGGAAAATAACAGCATAAACAGCATCTTTTTTAGCCTGTTCACTTGCATCAAAATAATTCCTTCCTTTCCCAAATGATTCCAATGTTAAGGACCCATCTAGTTCTTTCCCTATACAACGAACTTTGTAATCGTAATAGACACCGGTAGTGTTTTTAGATTGAGCATTTACAGATGAGAGATTTGTAAAAAATACAAATAAAATAAAAAAACAAAATTGTAATTTCATAAATATTAATTTAATTATTTATTCAGCTTCTTTTTTCTTCAAAGTAATAATAGCCATGCCTGTACCATTCAATTTAACATCTGCAGATACAAATTTAGATAAATACTCATCATTCACTACTTGCCATGCAAATTTCTCATAGTCATTAGCAGATACTTTTTTTGTTCTTTTATTTGTAACTTTTGGATCAATTTTAACATCAAATTCTATTCTTGATTTTGTTGTAGAACCACTTTTTTTGTATGTTTTTGCACATTTCTCTACTGCATCATTTACAAGTTGGGATAATGCTAGTTTTTCACCTTCTACAGTAATTTGTGAATTAAAATCCATTTCTAAATTTGAATTTATTTTAATCAACAATTTACCTGGCAATCCTCCTTCATTTCTTTTAACTAAGTATTTTAACGCCACCGCTTTAAAATCATTACACGCAACTTTCAATGTAGCGTCTAAAAGTTCAGAAAAATTATCACCCGATGTTTTTTTAGTAATTTTTTGACCAGGCATATCTGATGCAGATTTAGTCATAGGATCTACACCATTAAAAGTTATTCTGAATTGCGACTCTGCACCTCCTGAGACTCTTTCTTTAACAAAACCTACCTGAAGAAAAATATCCGCTTTCAATGTTCTTGCTAAAAAATCATCACTTGATTCTACTAATTCAACATCCGAAGAAGCATTTGAGAGATTTTCATTTGATATACCATCGAGTTGTGCTGCAATTGAAGTAATCGTGAATCCATCACCAAAATTTCTTGCTATAGACTGAAAAATATCTGCATAATCTTTATTTTCTCCTACACGACTGTAATCTCTTTTTGTTTGACTAGCTCCTTGATTATCAATTTGAGTTAAATACCCAAGCTCTTTCAACCATACATCATCTGGCACAACAACAATGTTTGGCTGAATATCTCCTAATGATGCAACAACACTAGATAGTGACTTAATCATTCCTTGAGATTCTAGGTCTTTTCGAATTTGTTCAATTTTTAGTGTAACTGTACAAGTAATCAATTTAAGCTTCTTCTTTCCATCTTTTATATCACCATTGGGTTTTGAAACATTAATAGTGCCTTGAACAAATTGTAATCCTTTCGCTTCTTCATTGATGTATGCTATGAAAAAATCTTTATTCTGCGAATAGACACTCATATCAGAAATTAATTTTCCGATTGCAGAACCTCCATTTGCATTTTGATCATAACCTTTAAAAATTAATTCATACAATGCAATTTTACGAGCTTTTAATTTACAATCATTAACTGTTTCTGCTGAGCACGTTATATCTGCCTTTACATCTTCACCTACATTATCATTGCCTACCTCAACTATTTTTTGCGGATCAGTTTCCAACCAAACCTCATTACTTTGAGCTTGTGAACTAGTCACAATAATCATGGCAGCGATTATAAAATATATTTTTTTCATATATCTTTTTTATTAAATGTTATTTTTTATTAAATGTTTTTTTATTTAACAAGTCTAATGAAATTAATTTCAGCCTCAGCTTTTTTACCCCCTTTAAAAGTAGTAAACGGCACTACAGGTATTGGATTTCCTTGAGCATCTAATTGAGGTTCAGCTCCTTGTCTATTGTCCCATATTGGTGCTTTTTTATCAACTGTTACACTTCCAAAGTTTTTGTACTTAGGAATATTAAATTCATCTAATTCTATTTTTAATAATTCAAATTTTTGTCCTGGCTCTAAACCTTCTTTTAATCCAATCTTGGCAGTTAAAGGATTCACTGATGCAATAGGAGAAACTGGTCTAAACTGTACATATTCTTTTTGAAGTTTAGCTAAGGCATTATCCATTGTGCGTTTAACCTGTAGCGTAATGATTTGTTCTTCAGTTCTTTTTTCACCTAATTTAAAGGTAACAATTGAAAATACAGTTGTTTTGCCCACAAATTTCAAATTGAATATATTAGTTGTATCCCAAATTTTAGCTCTATCTGCTAAATTGTTATTATTAAAAAATAAATTATTTACTGTTTTAGCAATTTGCTCATTCCAATCTAATTGATATAAATAAGTATTACATTTAACAGTATAACCTTCTTTAGTTGTTTCATATACTTTATCAATTCCTGATAATGCTTTCTCTAATAAAAAAGCTGGTTTTCCTGCTAGCTGTTTGTTTGCTTCAATTTTTGCAGCATCTCTAATTAATCGAGCAACAGGCTCATTAGCATAAAATTCCATTTTATTAAAAACCACATATGAATTACCAATAATATCTACGTCTTTAATAAGTCTATCTACTAAATTTTGTTTAGTACCGCTTTTTTCTTCATCTGCAGTTGCAGAATACATTGCCCTTTCTTTTAATAATTCCCAATCCATGTCGCCATTAGGTTTTCTATTAAACCAAGTAGCAGCTACTTGCTTAGCCACTTTCTTTTCTTTAATATACTTATCTATGTACATGTTTATCAATTCGGGTTTACTAGGCTCTACAACACCTAATGTTCCTTCTGCATTCAATTTTGTTATGGGATTAAAAGGTCTTTTTGCTGCTTTAATAAAATCCAAAGGTGTTTTTAAAGTATCATTATAAAAACCAGCATTTTTATAGTCCGATATTGATAACTTAATTAAATCTGTAGAGAATTTTTTATCTTGAATTATATGTTGGTTATATTTATCAGGAAATGGATTAGAATTATAAGCATTGATAACCATATCTTTACTTTTTCCCAAATCATTATCTTCAACCAACACCATTGTCAGATTACTTCTTCTATACTTTGTTTGATCTTTTACTTGGCCAATTGAATAACTTGATAAAATTGTTAACGCAATCGAAACAAGGACAATTTCTCTAAATTTCATAATAATTATTTTTTTTGTTTAAAATTTGACGATTTATAATATAATAATGTAAATATTAAATAAAATATTTATAAAAAAAAATCCATTTTAATCCATTTGAAATAGCTTTTATAAAGTACTTCACAATGTAGGTATAAATGAAAACAAAATTATACCTGCAAACTACCATGCTTTATTGAACGAAAAGGTAGGCTTAATTTTGAATTCATGATTATTATTCCTATCTTTTTTTGGCGACATTTTGGCGACAATAGTTCTTTTAAAAATTCATAATTCATTCATATACAGAAAGTTAAGTGGCAAGGTTCAGTTTCGGCCACACCACATAAAAGCCTGAATCTCCTTGATATTCAGGCTTTTTTATATGTGCTAAATAGCATATATATGCATAAAAATGCATAGGGTTGGCGACATTTTGGCGACATTTCGCTTTACATTTAAATACATTAAGAATTAGTCTATTCCTTAA
>JAHEFK010000006.1:0-41487 GCA_024640225.1 Bacteroidota bacterium
TTCATCGAAACAAATCGAAACTTTTTTCGAAACTTAAGACAATAAAAAACTACCTGTTTTCCTATTCCCTTTACTAAAAACTAGTATATTTAATCTAGTAAACGTTATTAAAACTACATAAGTTGATCATCAATTTTTAAGTAATGAATATGCATAAAAACTGTCCCACTTGGATTGCTAATAATTTAAAAGAACGCATATATGCCAGACAAATAAAAATAGTCACTATAGCTATTGCCTTACATATGAGCAAGAGTGCTGTATCTAAAATGCTGAATGGACAAAGCCAAACGATTATCAATAAACTACCTAAATTGGCTAGCCTTCTTGAATGCAGCATTGAAGATTTACTCCATACCAATACACCCGAAGAAATTGCCTTAAAAAGCAATGATCTTCTTACGCTAAAGGAAGCTACTACTGCAAAAGATGCAGCATCGGTAAACGCTGCTGATGATGATGCTGTTCTAAAAGATAAACTGCTCACGCATTTGGAAATGCAATACGCAAACGCTCAAGATGAAATAAAGTACTGGAAAAAAAAATTCTACCGCATGAAGGAACGCTTTAAAGCGCTAGAAGCTAGCACCCATAAGAAGCCTAAATCGTAAAGAATAAGGCGCTGTTTTTGTATAGCCTTTTTTGCTTGGCATTTCCTCAATCTTTTGCCTTTATTCTTGCGCATTTCAGTAAAAAAAAGCACCTTTGTGTATTCATTCACAAAACCCCCAATTTATGTCTCAAAATAAGCAACTTGGATTTGATACCGTATGTATTCATGGCGGTCATCAACTCGATGCTAAACGCGCTCACCTTACCCCAATTTATGCTACCAGCACGTACACCTTTGATAGTGCAGAGCATGGCGATGCTATCTTTTCTGGAAAAACCCCGGGCTATGCGTATGGTCGCTTTGGCAACCCTACCGTAAATGAGGCAGAAGATCGCATAGCGATGATGGAAGCGTATGGTATTAAGGATGAGCAAGGCAACCCTTTGCAATTAAAAGCCATTTTGCATGCATCGGGCATGGGTGCTATCACTACTATGTTGTTGGGTAATTTGAAAGCAGGCGATAAAATGTTGTCGCACCACTCTTTATATGGTGGCACGCAAGAATTGCTAGACAAAGTGATTTGCAATTTGGGTATTGAAATTATTATTATTGATTTTCATGATATCGAAAAAGTAAAAGCTACTATCGCAGGCGATCCAGCAATTAAAATGTTGTATATCGAAACTCCTGCCAACCCTACAATTCAATGTGTAGATTTGGAGGAGCTTACTAAAATTGGTAAAGCACACAACCTTATCGTTTGTGCCGACAATACCTTTGCTACGCCATACCTAACACAACCATTTAAATATGGTGTTGATTTTGTAATGCACTCTACCACTAAATATTTGAACGGACATGGAACTGCTGTAGGTGGCATCTTAATCGGAAAAGATATCGACCGTATGAAAACGGTGATTAATAAAACTAAAAATTTATTAGGTGCTAACTCTAATGCATTCGAAGCATTTCTACTTACCAATGGTTTACGCACCTTCTCTTTACGCATGGAGCGTCATTGCACAAATGGCGAAAAAGTAGCTGCATTTTTAGCAGCGCACCCTGCTGTAGAAACCGTTTATTACTTAGGCCTTGCATCACACCCCGATCATGCTACAGCCATGAAACAAATGAAACATGCAGGCGCTATGATGAGCTTTGAATTGAAAGGCGGCTTAGATGCTGGTAAGCGTTTTATTAATAGTTTACAATTACTCACTCATGCAGTTTCTTTAGGCACTTGCGATACCCTATTGTCGCACCCTGCCTCTACAACCCATGCAGGCGTGCCACGCGAAAAACGCTTGGAATTTGGCGTAAGCGATGGATTAATTCGTATGAGTGTAGGTTTAGAAAATGTAGAAGATATCATTGCCGACTTAACACAAGCATTAGCCAACGCTTAATAATAAAAATATGCAAGACGTATTTATTGTAGATGCTGTGCGAACCCCTATTGGAAAATATGGTGGTGCACTCGCTTCGGTTCGACCAGATGATTTACTAGCTCATGTTATTAAAGCATTAATACAACGCAATCCTTCTTTGTCGCTAGATGCTATTGAAGATGTTATTGCTGGCGCAGCCAATCAAGCTGGCGAAGACAATCGTAATGTAGCACGAATGGCAGCGTTATTAGCCGACTTACCAACTAGCGTTGGTGGCAATACCGTAAATCGATTGTGCGCATCGGGCCTACAAGCTATAATGGATGCTGGTCGCGCTATAATGTGTGGCGATGGCGATGTATATATTGCAGGAGGCGTAGAAAGCATGTCGCGCGCACCTTTTGTAATGGGCAAAGCAGCAACTGCCTTTGCACGCAATCAAGAAATTTTTGACACTACTATGGGTTGGCGTTTTATAAACCCTGCATTAAGTGAAAAATACCATCCTTTCACCATGGGCGAAACGGCAGAAAATGTGGCGGCGCAATGGTCTATATCTAGAGCCGATCAAGATACGTTTGCGGTAAGTAGTCAAGAGAAATACCAAGCGGCACATGATGCTAATAAATTTGCGGATGAACTTATTCCATATACTGTTGCATTAGGCAAAGGCAAAACACTTTTGTTTGATAAAGATGAACATCCACGACTTTCGACTTTAGATGCATTAGGCACTTTAAAACCCGCGTTTAAAAAAGAAGGCAGTGTTACTGCTGGCAATAGCAGTGGCATTAATGATGGTGCTAGTGCATTGTTATTAGTCAACCAAAAAGCCTTAGCACAATTTAAACTAAAGGCACTAGCTAAGATTAAAAGCATGGCTATTGCTGGTGTAGATCCGTCTATTATGGGCATAGGCCCTGTGCCTGCTGTGCGTAAAGCATTGCAACGTGCGGGCTTAACTATGGAAGACATTGATTTGTTTGAATTGAATGAAGCTTTTGCATCGCAAAGCTTGGCATGTATGCATGAGTTGGGCATCGATGCTCAGAAAGTAAATGTAAATGGTGGTGCGATTGCACTTGGCCATCCATTGGGTGCTAGTGGTGCACGCATTTCTACTACCCTATTGCATGAAATGAAAAAACGTAAAGCACGCTATGGTGTTGCTACTATGTGCATTGGCGTAGGACAAGGTGCTGCTATTGTATACGAATTGGTAGCTGAAGATGAAAATTGATATTCATACCCATATAATGCCTGAGCATATACCTAATTATTTTCAAAAGTTTGGGTATGGCGAATTTATTCATTTAGAGCATCACTGTCCCGGTTGTGCCAAAATGATTAAAGGCGATAAAGTGTTTAGAGAAGTAGAACAAAATTGCTGGGACACTTCTGTGCGTATGAAAGAAATGGATATGACCGAAGTGTCTATGCAAGTGCTCTCTACGATTCCTGTTTTATTTAATTATTGGGCAAAGCCACAAGACGGTTTAGAAACAGCACGTTTTTTTAATGATCATATTGCACAATCGTGCCAACTGCATCCCGACCGATTTATTGGATTGGGTACTTTGCCTTTGCAAGACATTGATTTATCGATCAAAGAATTAGAACGCTGCATGCAAACCTTGCAGTTGGCAGGCATAGAAATTGGCTCTAATATTAATGGCAAGAATTTAAGTGACCCTTATTTTTTCCCTTTGTGGGAAGCCGCTGAGCGCCTCAACTGCTCTATATTTGTGCATCCTTGGGAAATGATGGGCGAAGATCAAATGCAACGCTATTGGCTACCTTGGTTGGTAGGCATGCCTGCAGAAACAGCGCGCGCTATCAGCTCCATGATTTTTGGAGGCGTCTTTACAAAATTTCCGAAATTGAAAGTAGCCTTTGCACACGGAGGCGGTTCATTTCCGTTCACTATTGGAAGAATTGAACATGGATTTTTAGTGCGCCCCGATTTATGTGCTATTGATAATGCAGAAAATCCAAAAAACTATTTAGGCAAATTCTGGATAGATGCCTTAGTGCACGATCCTAAAGCATTAGATTATATCATCGATACAATGGGTGCAGATAAAATTTGTATGGGCAGCGATTATCCTTTCCCACTTGGCGAGCATCATCCCGGCAAGCTGATTGAATCGATGCCGTATGATGAGCAACTAAAAGAGAAATTATTATTTAAAAATGCTATGGATTGGCTTCATAAATCCTAATAAAAAAAGGCAATCAATTATGATTGCCTTTTTTTTGTTATCGCACCAAGGTAACATCACCTTTTAGTTTCATAGATTCATTTTGACCTTTAAATTGTATATCCAAATACCAATAGTAGGTTCCTAATTCAGCAGGCATTCCACCAAAAGTACCATCCCAGCCACTTGTAGGTGCATTGGTTTGAAATTGCAACTGTCCCCATCTGTTATACACCGACAAATCGAAAAAATTCATTTGTTCATAATCTCCAACAACTCTAAATACATCATTAACACCATCTCCATTAGGACTAAACGCCGAAGGTACTAAATAATGATGCCCACTTGTGACATTTAGTTGAACCGAAGCAGTATCGCTACAAGAATTGCTATCGCTTACTATATGCGTAATCGTATAGGTGCCGGGTATTTTATAAAGGTGTGCAATACTGTATCCAGAATAATACTTATTATCTCCTGTATACCATTCGTAATTAGTAATATTTCCTATTGAATTACTTTGACAAGTCAATACATCTTTAATATCTATAGGATTGGCTGATAAACTTATTCCAGCCTGAAGAAGGGGGTGATGTGTATCTATGTAAGTGGTATCTTTTATACTTGGACATCCGGGCATTTGATACGTAAGCACTAGGGAATAAGTTCCTTGCAGAGCATATCCATGCGACACCGCTGGCAATGATGCAAATTGGCCATCTCCAAAACTCCAATGAACGGAGCTTGGCATAGCACCTAATCCATTACATACACAATGAACAGAATCCATTGTACAGCCTATAGATTTTGTAACCGATGACGTTGCTTTATTTACTTTTAAATAAAAAGAATCTGTTGATAAGCAATATTGATTGAAAGCAATATCATCTAAAGCAAAATCATTTCCTTGGTCAATAGTATTTTGGTTAATAATGGAAATAAGGGCAGAAGTGGCAGTACCACTATTCCAAATAGCATGAAATGGTTCCCAAATATTGCCCGTAGCATTGGCAGTAAACACAGGTCCAACAAGTACACCATTGATGGAGAATTGCAATTGGGCTGGATTAGGATCGGTATTCAAAACGGTAGCAATCCATGCAGAGAAATCGTAATCGGTATTTGGAATAACCGATATCGTTTGTTGCCAAACCACAGTATTAGGCGTGTCGGATGCATTGCAAATAAACATATTGCCCGTTCCAGAAGTATGATCGCCCATCGTTAAATAATCGGGATGAATAGCATTTGGATTATTACCGATGAAATAATGACTAGCTGGCATCATATTATTAACGGAGCTAAGATAGTTTTGATAATTAGATTGAAAATTCTGATTGCCTAGAGAAAAATCGCCATTAAGAACTGCATTTTGTGTAGCTAAACTTTTAATACTTAGTGAATAATAACCCTCGGCAGCAGTATCGGAGAAGAAAGGATAAAGGGACTTTCCTAAATAAATACCGAGCCCTCCCCAAATAGTATCTAGTGCAACATAATTTTGACCAGTAATATTGACTGGCATAAACTTACTCTCTGCAGTACAAAAATAGAGCGTGTCTTTAGCGAAGGAAAGCTGTAAACAATTTTGCGCATAAGCATTAACTGCATTGGCAAATAGCGCCATAGCAAGGACTAACTTTTTCATATAATATACTTTAAAATAAAACACTAACAGCACTTAATACTAATAAAACAATTAAAGTGTAACGTAATTAATTATTTGAAGGGAATCATACTATTATTAAAAACTAACAAAAATTAAATACCAACAACTTTAAAATGCGATGCAAGATAAAATAAATTATACATAAATATTAAAAGATAAAAATAAAAATGGTCGCCAAGGCGACCATTTTTAACTATCAAATTATATACTTAATCATTTAAACTTCTAAAGTCAACCGGAACTAATTTACTTACTCCGGCTTCTTGCATGGTAACACCGTAAATCACATCAACTGCCGACATGGTTTGTTTATTGTGGGTAACAATAATAAACTGAGAGTTGTCGGAGAACTGACGAATCATGTGGGTAAATTTGCCTACATTGGCATCATCTAAAGGCGCATCTACCTCATCCAGAATACAGAATGGTGCAGGCTTAATTAGATAAATAGCAAATAAGAAAGCGGTAGAGGTCAGTGTTTTCTCACCACCACTCAATTGCGTGAGGGTGCTAGGACGCTTACCTTTAGGTTGTGCATAAATTTCAATGCCACTCTCTGCTACATTATTTGGATCTGTTAATCGCAAATCGCAGCTATCTTCCGCTGTAAAGAGGGCTTTAAATACTTCTTTAAAATTGGCACTTACCTTATCAAATGTTTCCTTAAATTTCTCGTTAGCCGTTGTTTCTACTTCTTCAATAGTGCTCATCAAAGAGGTCTTAGCATCTACCAAGTCCATTTTTTGCTCCACTATAAAATCGTGACGAGCTTTAATTTCTTGGAAGGCTTCAATAGCCGTTGGATTAACCTCTCCAATATTATCCAATCGTTTTTTCATTTTTTCAGCTTCCGCATTCAACTCTTCTACTGATTGCGTACCTGTTCTTGCCTCATCAATGATATCGTCAATATTAACTTTAAACTCCAACAACAAGCGTTCTTTCATACCTGTTAATCGCAGTTTCAATTCATTGAGCGTATCTTTTATTCCAGTAAGCAATTGCTCTGCCTGTTCTTTTTCTCTTCGTTTTTGATTCAACAAACCTTCTTGCTCAGACAAAGTATTTCTGAACTCATAATACAAACGATCTTTTTCATTCAACACTTTTTCATCTACTTCTTTTTGTTTCAAAAGCGCCACCCATGCAGCATCACCTTCTTGAAGCGTAGTTGTAGTAGCGGTTATTTGAACATGCGTTTCAGCTAATTGTTCATTATTCTTTTCAATCTGAATTCTTAAGTCAGCCAATTGATTTGTTCTGAAAGCTAATTCTTGTTGTAAATTATCTAATTTACTTTGCTGTCTGGTATAGGCTATATTGTGCTGATTGTATTTTTCATTAGCGGCATTAAATGCAACTTCTACTTCTTTAAAAGCAGCATCTGCGATAGCAATATCTTTTTGCATAGCTGCGTAAGCATCATTAATAGATGCTAAAGCCTCGCGTGTATCACTAATGCTATCTTGTGTTTCGTCTAATTGCGCTTGCAAGTCGGCTACACGAAGTACAGCTTGTTTATTTAAGTGCTCAAAGTTTTCAATTCGGTTACCTAAATTAATTTCTTGATTCTGCAATTGATTCAACGAAGTTTTCGTTTGCTCAATCGCTTGTCCGTTTAAGGCTTGGTTAAAACCCGTAATCAAGGTTTGCGTTTCTTCAATATAATTTTGCAAGGATTGCGTAGTGGTTGTCAATTGTGCAATCTCTTCAGCAAGGCGTTCTAAATTTTTAGCACGACCAATCTTATTACCTTCAAACAAACCAACGGATCCACCACCAACAGCATAAGCACCCTTCATAAGATTTCCTTTCTTATCAATCAGCACCATTCCCTTTTCTAAAACTACATCTTGCAATGCATTTAAATCATCGGCAATAAATACATGTTGCAATAACTGATTCGCTAATGCTTGGTACTTTGCATCTACAGTAATGGTAGTTAATGCAGGTGTTACTTGAGGATGACTAAAGGTTGGTGCAGCAGTAGCATGTTGTGCTACTTGATTAAGCACAAAGAAATTAGCCTTACCTTTTTTATTGGAATCTAAGAGCTGAATAGCTTCTAATGACTCTTGCCAATTTTCGACTACATAATAATTCAAGTAAGAGTCTAGTACATTCTCTAAAGCGGTACGGTATTCTTTTTGCACCGTACATACATCAGAAAGCAACGGCGCATCGCTTTTCCAAGCAGCATTTTTCTTTAAGAATTTGATAGAATCTGGATAACCTTCTAGACTGTCTACTAGGGATTTTAATAAATCGTGCTCATTACGCTTAGCATCTAATTTTCTATTTTCTTCTACTAAATTAGATCGATGTTGTTCTAATTGTTCTTGTGCTTTAAATATTTTTCCTTTTACTTCTTCTTGTTGAGCAATTAAATCTTGCAAACGGTCTTGTTGTTCTTGAATTTGAACAGCATGATCTGCTTTCTCATCTTGCAATTGTTTGATTTGTGCTTCACGCGTTGTTTTTTCATCAACAATTTGTTGCATACTGCGTTGCAAGTTCATTACAGAAGAATCTGCTACAGCTACTTTTTTCTCCGCATCAAATTGTAAGCGTTGTTGATCTTGTAATCCAATTCGTAATTTTTCAACAACTGTTTTCTTAGCATCAAAATCAGTTCTAGCTATATCTACAGCAGCACGTAATTCTTTTAGCTCATCTTGAAGCGTAGCTAATGCCGCTGTTTCGTCTCCAATCTGACTAGTTGCAAAATCAATAGATTCTTGCAATTGCGTTAATTGTTGCCCTGCACCTTCTACAAATTGCGCTAAACTTTTTTCTCTTTCTTTTAAATAATCTAATCGTTGTGCTGCTAATTTTTTATCACTCTCTAATTGACTGATTTTAGCAATAAGTTCATTGAAGTGTTTCTGCAAACCATTCAATTCTTGCTCGCGCTCAATCAACACTACTTTGTCTTTAGTAACACTAGCCTCTTCGGTAGCTACTTGAGCTTCTAATTGAATTTTACGATCTGTTTCAGTAGTTACTTGTTCGTTGAGTGTTTTGTATTGCTCATTAAAATCTTCTAAAGACGCTTTCGCTAATTCTACACTAACGGTTTTGTATTCTGTTTTTATCTGAAAATAGCGCTCTGCTTTTTTCGCTTGATTTTCAAGTGTTCTAAGATTATTACCAATTTCAAATAATAAATCTTCGATACGGTTTAAATCTTGCTCTGTAGCGTCTAATTTTAATTTTGCTTCTTTTTTTCTTGTCTTGTAAATAGAAATACCTGCCGCTTGCTCTAACATTCTTCGGCGCGATCCATCTTTATCTTTAATGATATCATCCACCATCCCCAACTCAATAATCGCATACGAATCATTACTTACCCCTGTATCTAAGAATAAATTATGAATATCCTTCAATCGACAGGTTACATCATTCAATCGGTATTCACTTTCGCCGCTTTTATAAAATTTACGGGTAATGGTAACGGTAGTAAACTCAGTAGGTAATAAATTTCTAGTATTTTCAAAGGTTAAAGAAACTTCTGCCATTCCCGATGCAGAACGAGAGCGCGAACCATTAAACACCAAATCATCCAAATTATCGGAACGTAAGGATTTTATTTTATGCTCACCGATTACCCAACGGATCGCATCAACAATATTAGACTTTCCACAGCCATTCGGACCAACAATACCTGTAATGGGATGATCTAACTGGATTACTGTTTTATCTGCAAATGATTTGAATCCTTTAATCTCTAATGATTTTAACCGCACAGTTCTTTATTTTTATTATGAATATGTTTTTCTACAAATAGCCTAACAAAGACAAGCTATTTGGGAGGTACAAAATACATATTTATAGGCTATTTTTCAAATTTATTTGGGGTTTTTGAGGTCCTTTTGGGCCTTTTTCAATGGATTTTATCGATAAGCCTATAAAAACGTCAAGCTACAAAACCACTTGATTATCCTATCTTTGCGATCATTACTAATTTTATTTTATGGCAAAAATAGGCATCAATATAGCAACCGGCAGCATTCAGAAAGAAGATGCTATAGTGGGCATTGATTTAGGCACCACCAACAGCCTAGTAGCAATCGTGAGATCTGATACGAGAGAGGCAATAGCCTTGAAAGAAATTGATGGGTTAAGTTTAGTACCCTCTATCGTCTTTTTTGATGAAAACAACCAAGCACAAGTAGGCACAGCCGCTTTAGATAAGCTTTTGACCCATCCAGAACGTACTATCTACTCGGCAAAACGATTAATGGGTAAAAGTTATGGAGACCTATCTCAAGACAGTCATTTTTTCGCCTATAAAATACACGATGATGGCAGCGATGCCTTAGTAAAAGTGCAAATTGATGATCAATTTTATTCACCAATTGAATTATCGGCCTTAATTTTAAAAGAACTGAAATCGAGAGCTGAGCATATTTTAAAAATGCCAATTAATAGAGCGGTCATAACAGTGCCGGCTTATTTTAATGATACCCAACGACAAGCTACTCGCGATGCTGGCAAATTGGCAGGTTTGGATGTACTTCGCATTGTCAATGAGCCTACAGCTGCAAGTTTAGCTTATGGCATAGGGCTGGATCCGAAGGAAGAAAAAACTATTGCTGTTTATGATTTAGGCGGTGGCACCTTCGACATTTCTATTTTAAAAATAAACCAAGGTATTTTTGAAGTATTATCTACCAACGGAGATACTTATCTTGGTGGCGATGATTTAGATCGTGCTCTTGTCATGCATTGGAAAATGCAACTTGAACAAGCAGGAATTACTGGCAATTCAAGCACACTCCTGCAAGCATTGCGCCTTGCTGCTGAAGCCGCAAAAAAACAATTAAGCACTTCAGATAAGGCATCAGCCGTAATAGAAGGCATACCATTAGAAATTACCAAAACTGAATTTGAATCGTTAATTCAACCTTTACTCGATAGAACCCTACAATCTTGTCAACAAGCACTCCATGATGCACAATTGACCGCAGCTCAAATTGATGCTGTAATTATGGTAGGTGGCTCTACTCGGGTGCCAGCTGTAAAAAATTGCGTTCGTGATTTCTTTAAAAAAGAAGTTAATGATTCGCTGAACCCTGATGAAGTAGTAGCACTGGGAGCTGCTATTCAAGCCGATATTTTAGCGGGCAACAATACCGATATGTTATTATTGGATATCACGCCCTTATCCTTGGGAATTGAAACATTGGGTGGCCTTATGGATGTGCTCATTCCTAGAAATGCGAAAATCCCCAATAAAGCAGGACGACAATACACCACCTCTAAAGATGGACAAAGCAGCTTACTTATCAATGTATATCAAGGCGAGCGCGACCAGGTTGCACACAATAGAAAACTAGCTTCTTTCTCTTTGCGAAACATTCCGGCTATGCCTGCCGGACTTCCAAAAATTGATATTCAATTCTTATTGGATGCCGATGGCATATTAAAAGTTAGTGCTACCGAATTACGTAGTGGTGTAGCTCAAGAAATTGAAGTTAAAGCTCAATACGGATTAGATGATAGTATGGTTGAACAAATGCTACTAGACTCCTTAACACACGCGCAAGAAGACATGCAAACAAGAGCCTTAATTGAAGCAACTACGGAGGCTAACTTAATGATAGAAACAACTGAGAAATTTTTAATCAATTACGCTGCTTTAATTTCTGATTCAGAGCAGGCACTCACTAAAACACAAATTGAAAAAATCAAACAAGCCATTCAAGATAAACATAAAGATGCCATTCAAAAAACCACAGAGCAGCTTAATGAGGTAACACGACCATTTGCCGAACGTGTAATGGATAGTGCATTAAAAGATGCAATGCGTGGTAAAAAAATATTGTAAATAAAAAGGACGCTTAATGCGTCCTTTTTATTTAATCTTGTAATACCATTTGAAGCGTGCTTCTCGTCTTTTGTTGCAGTAAACACACGGCAGATCTAGTAAGCTCCTCCATAACGGTTTCCGTATAATGGCGTATCGTTAACAAACGAGCATTTTCATTTCTAGTAATTTTATAGTCTTTCCCTAAAGCGTGTATAAGTGCTTCAATTTGCTCTTCTTTATGATCAATGCAGGCAATGAAACTAATGGCCGCATTTTGAATAAGATTAATTTTAATGTGCAGCTGATGAAACACTTGGTATATGGCACTTAAATTATCTTCCGTAATAAAAGAAAAATCACGAGTAGTAATTTGTAGCAATACTTGATTTTTTTTCAATACAATAATAGGTGGATAATGCGCATGATGCACTTCATTTTGTATTACAGTTCCCGCTGCCGTAGGATTTAAAAAACACTTTACATGCAAAGGAATATTGCTATTTTGTAGTGGCTTTATAGTTTTTGGGTGTATGACTTGAGCACCATAAAAAGCCATTTCAATAACTTCGCTATAGGAAATAGCATCAATTTTCTGAGTGACTGCAAATTGCTTGGGATCAGCATTTAACAAACCTTCTACATCTTTCCATATACTTACAGACTGCGCCTTTAATATAGCGGCTAAAATAGCAGCTGTATAATCAGACCCCTCTCTACCAAGTGTAACAGAAGCATTATCTGAAGTAGCTCCAATAAAGCCTTGCGTTAATACAATAGCATGTTGCAATACAGGCAAACATTGATCAAGTACTTGCTTTTCTGTTTGTTTCCAATCTACTTTTGCATCTCTATAAGTGGTATCGGTACGAATTAAGTCTCTAGCGTCAATCCAAGTAGTGGATAACTGCATTTGATTGAGATATGCAGCAAATATTCGAGAGGATAACAATTCGCCTATGCAAACAATTTGATCATAACTATAATCAAAATCTTGCAAATTAAAATCATCAATACTCCACTCTAATTCTGTGAATAAAGCATTTAAGTGCGGAAATACTTCATTGAACTGATCAGAACTTAATAGTTGTTGTGCATACTCGACATGAGCTTGTTCTATTTGTTTAGCTAATTTTTTTGCTGCAGCAACTTGTTGTTCCTTACAAGCTAGTGCAATAGCTTCTAAGGCATTTGTAGTTTTTCCATAAGCAGAGAGCACAACTACTAAAGGTGTTTTTACCGATTGTATGATGGGTAATAGTTGTTGCATATGCATTGGACTTGCAATACTTGCTCCTCCAAATTTGTATACTTGCATAAAGGTGTTTATTTAAAAATTATAGGTTTCACTTTCGGTCTTCGTTCTGGCAACCACTTGAATTTACTCAAAAATAAATCATTCAAATTAATTTCTTGAAGAGGCGTAATAGTTTGCTTTACATCTTCTTGAAAAATAATTTTAGAAATTGATTGCTTTGCAAAGTAAATATGCATTCGTTCAGCACTTGACTGATTAACACCAACAAAAGCGCCGCTATCATCTTTTGGGTAATAAATACAAGTAGTATTGGGATAAATCCATACATCCTTTAAAGCATTATTTTCAAAATTACCTTTAAGCACACTGCCTTGAATTTGATCATATAATTTTGCGGAAGCAGGCCCTGCTTGAGACGCAATCAAAGCGTTATTGGGCACATACATATGATCGATTTGACCATTTTTAAAATAGAGGGAAATGGTATCGCCCGTTAACTGAGCATTTCTTGACCATAGCACTGGTTTTATCATACATTTCAATACACTGTCTTTACCATTATAATATAAACTATCCGCACTTGCTTGAAGCGAATCTGAGAATAAGCTTACATGATAATAAGCCTTATAAAATTTTGGATGCAGCGTATCACTGGGTAATTCTTCTTCAAAACTATTCTTTGCAATTTTTTTCTTTTTATCTATCAGAATAGGTTGAAGGGGCGCTATTAAAAAAGTATCTGCCGACAAGAAAAAGCTATCATTATCTTGTTCTATTTTCATTACAGGATGTAAATAGGCAATCATTTTTTGAATAGATTCTTGATAACTGGCCCACCCTGCGTAGAGTGTTATGTGCTGCGCAGTATCTTTTGCAATAACCTTACCTTTAGCAATACTCCAATTCGACTTTCGATTATATTCTAAGGTATCAGCCTCAATATATTGTTCTTTATTTTGAGCAGAAGATCGGTTATAAAATTTACCTACTTCATTCTTAGCATCATATATTCCATTACTACTAATTAATATAGAGGATGTATTTACAACTTTCGAATGATCTAAAATGCGAATCAATTTTGTTTGCGTATTATAGCCTATTTTTTTTGATGTGCAATTAAATTGCGGATCTGTAACCACAACATCGCCTTCAAAAATTGCATCCTTTGTCTTAACCGTATATTGTCCCTTTTCACTAGACAAGGTGGTACCTTCCGTTTGCAAGGTGCCTCCTGTAGTATAAGTGCCAATCTTAGCTTGTGTTTGATAATCTAAGGAGTCTGTCCAGAGTGAGTTCTTACCATCTGTAAGTGTTACATTAGATCTAAAAATAGCTAACTTCTTATCACCCGCATATTTTACATAATCGCTAGAGATAGTAGTTCCGTCTACTTGCACAATTAAAACATCACCGAATGCTTCCGCATCATTTAATACTAAATTAATGATTGCACTATCGCAATACAACATAGTACCTTGATGCTCTAATTGAACATTACCAATTAATTTCTGAAAGGAGGAATCTCCCTCTTTCTGAAAGCCTTGAAGGGCATCAGCAGATTTAACAACTAAAGGAATAGTTTTTGATTGCGCATAGCTCTTTTGAGTAAAAACAAAAGTACCTATAAGCAACAATACGCTTAAACTAAATTTCATGGTATTAAAAAACTATTTAGTTGCCTTTTTACCAATGATAGAAAAGCTGAAATATCTGGCAGGATGCGCTTTTACATCTTCTAAAAGTGCATTTAACGACTGAATAGATTTATTGGCATTATCATACACTTCTTTATCATTAAAGGCTTTCCCAATAGAACCTTCTCCTTTATTAACCTTTTGCAACAAACCCTGCATTTCATCTAATGACTTTTGCAAATCTTGAATGGTTTTATCTAATGGCGCAGCCGCAAGCTTTTCGGAAACTACATTAAAATTCTTCAAGGTAGCCGATAATTGATTATTTTGATCTGAAAGTGTCTTTGTAAAATTATTTGTATTGGTAATAATAGCTGCTATTTTACTAGATTCTTTATCTACTGATCCTGCAACGTGCTCTATATGCTCTAAACTAGATTTTAACGTACTAATGCTTTTTTGAATATCATTCTTAGTGTTATCATTCAACGTATTATTTAAATTTTCTAAAAGCACATTTAATTTCATCATCACTTTTGCAATCTCATTAGCAATGGGATTAAATTGCGAAGACACATTTTCCATTAGGCCACCTTCTACAATAGAGGCTATTTCTGAACCGGGCTCTATCATAGTTGTTTCATTCGTTATTTGCAGGCTGATCGCTTTAGTACCTAACAAATCGGCAGACACTAATTTTGCTACAGAATGGGTGGGTATTTTTACGGAAGGGTTAATAGCCAATACTACTTTTACTTTCCCATTAGATGCCAAAGATATAGACGCCACCTTACCAACTGAAAAACCCTTTATTTGAACCAAAGAAGAATTTTGCAACCCTTGCACATTGTCATAATAACAAGTGTATTCTTCAAAATCATAAAACAAACTTGTCCCTTTAAGGAAATAAAAGCCTACAAAAAATATAAGTAAAGCAGCAGCGGTAAGGATCCCTATTTTTGCTTCTTTAGAAAACGTCATAAGTTGAAGATAATTTATTCAAAGTTACAAAAGTATAATTAGCATATACCTCTTTATCTCTTTTTATGATATAATTAATTAAAAATCATACCCTAAAGAAAAGTAAACTACAGGTTTTGCACCTCCATCTGAGTTCCACGCAGCATCTAAGCGCATATAGTAACCCCAAAGGGTAGTTCTTAAGCCAGCGCCCATACCAACAGCTAATCCTCCATTCCAAGGTATTTTAAATTGAGTACTAACTCCATTAGCACTTGCATTAAAAATCTTGGAATCATTAATAGCATCTGGCAATAAGCCATTCCAAGCAGATCCAGCATCGCAAAACAAGATACCTTGCAGATTACGGACAAAATCTAATTTTGAAGGATAAGCCATCAGCGTATTCGTGATAGGAATTCTAATTTCTGCATTCATCAACGCATACGTATCCCCATTTCTTCCATTTTGATTGTAGCCTCTTAAATTGGTAACCAATGATTGAAACATGTAATTATCAGTAGTAGAAATTGTTGTATTGGTATTGAAGTTGGAACTGATTTGATTATCTACACCTCCTAAGAAATAACATATTTTATGATCGCCATAAGAATGCGCACCGGCTAAGCGGACAGCATAAATAATATTTCTATAGATTTTTTGATAGGCTCTAAAATCAAAGCCTACATTCCATAATTTACCTTTAGGACCGTTTAATTGATTCATAAATTCAACGTAGAATTTATATCGATATCCCAATCGAATATTTTTAAGTATCGTTTTACTATTATCAAAAACATACTCTACTTTTCCAGTTAGCCAATTGGTATTGGAAGCTGGAGTATACAAGAAAGATAAACTATCACTTGCTTTATAATTCAAATTATCATTTCTGAATCCAAGAGATGTTCTTAACGATTGTATTTTGTCAAATGGATGATTCCAATATCCTTGCAATAAGGAACTAACTGATTTCCCTATCAAATTATTATTGGTAAACAGCAACACACTTTGTGGGACATAATATGTGAAGATATCTTTATTTAGCTGATAATATTTTTTAGTATAACTAAAATAGGAAGCCGTTCGTACACCTGTAATACCCCAATCATTTCTTCTTTTAAGATTATCATAGGATAAAAAATAGGTAAACCCAGCTAAATTAGTAGGCAACCTAAACCCGCCTGTAAACTGATGATTTTCTAAAACATCTTTAATACTAGCAGTTAGCATTGCACCTAAATCAGGATTGGAAAAAGAATTGCCATTAGTAGCAACCGTTTGATATTTATTAAATAGAATGCTGTTGTCCATTTTCGCTGAAACAAAATCTGCATGAAAATTCAACAAATAGGGCTCTGCTTTCATTTTAACAAAAAAACTATCGGTGTTATCAATGGTTGTTTTGTTTTTTTGTTTGATCGAATCTAGTTCTTTCTCAAAAGCTATAGCATCTTCGAATCCAGTATAAATAATATCACCAGATTTTAATAATGCTACATTATGAATTCTATCGCCTCCATCTACATCTGCTCTCGCAGCCTCCATCAAAGAATCTAATTGATAGTTTTTAAAAAAAGTTGTTTTATGTATATCCGTATCAAGTTGTTTTAAAGTAATCAGCGGCAATGGATAAGCGTAAATTGCATGTTCTTGTTTGTTTTTAACTACCTCAAAGACTTTATCCGTTGTATGACTGTATCCATGAAACATAATACTCTTAGAGTAATTTGTAATGGGGAAGTTTACTGCCGAATCATAATTTTTATAGTCTCTTGCAAAATCTATAATATACTTATTTTGCACTCCACTACCATTATACAAATAAGCAATTTGTTTTTTACCGAATTGTATAGGTTGAGAAACCATTCCAACTTTATAATTGGTTAAGGGCAATAAGTTGGAGCGCTTTGTTTTTGTATCGTAAAAAAACAGATTTTTAAACCCTGTGGGCATTTTATTCACTTCTTGTTGCACGACCAAATTGGGAGCTGTTCTGTTCGATGAGAAAACAATTCCTTTCCTATCTCCACCACTTAGCATTACGGGCTCTATATCATCCCAAATATCATTCGTTAATTGACTAACCAAACTTCGCTTTAGAGTAAGTACAAATAAATCAGATTGACAATTTTTAATAGCCGACACAATCAACTGATTGTCATCTTCCATAAAACTTAAGTTCAATATTCGATCAAAGCACTTAGGTTTTATTACAAAATTTTCAATTTTTGCTTTGAGCGAATTGTATACTTTAATACGCAATTGATTTTTCTTTTTATACAATATCGCTAATTTCAAACCAGTATTAGACCATGTCATGATAGGATAATTAGGATCTTGCTGTTCATTAAAATCGAGCTTGCCTAATGATACTAATTGTCTCACCGCTTTATTTCCATTGGTGTATTGCAAATTTACACTGTATACCCCCCTGTCGTAAGTAACAAACGCCACATCAGTGCCTCTTGAAGAAACTGCCACTTGCTTTACAACAGCATTTTTATTTTTCAATGCTAAATCAAACTTTTTCCTATTACTATCTATAGCTTTTTGCAACACTGCATCTTTAGCATAGACTTCATTAAAATAAGTTAATACGCTCTTATAAACCGATGTAATCGGTTGCGCTAAAGTTATTTTACTTGCTGCGTTTATTCCTTTTTCAGATTTTAAAGAAAATAAAAAATCTTCGCTAATGCTGGATCCATAGGTATCGTATAAATATTTCCAAAATGCCAAACCCGCTTCTTTAGGATATTTCTCTACTATGCGATTAAAGGGCAATTGGGTATTTTCTTGCAGCACATTTTTCCATGCGGTTTCTTGTGTTGGCTCCCAATCGTAAACCTTATACAATATGTAGGCATCTATGACCCATGCTGGCAAATCTAAACTTATAGCATTTTTAATAATCTCTCGAGTAGTTTCTCCAAACATCATTTTTTCTACCATAACTCTTGCTAGTCCTTCTCTAATTTGATTTCTAACATCCGCATGATTGCCTGTAAAATAGACTTGCATGATATCGCCTGCAAAATCTATTTTACCTGCTTGCATTTGTCGAATTTGACTTTCTGCATTTAAGCCAATATTAGACTGAACGAATTCATCATAATTATTAAAAACAACGATACTATACTTTGTTGGAAATTGACCCCCGATTTTATTTTCAATAATCATGATATGCCGTTCTGCTTCTTCAGCAACATAACGAGCAAGATTTCTACCCGATTTATCATAGTGATAAATTCTAAAATGTTTGGTATCAAAAAAATCGAAATTAAATTTTCTTAATTGCACTCGATTCTGACCATACACTTCTAAATAAGTTTGCGCAAAACTAGTAGCCTGAATAAAAAGACATAAAACAAACAATACAATTGACCGTTTACATCCTTTAGTATTGAAAACATTTGGTATTCCCTTAAAATTTCTATTTATAAACTGTAACATCTAAATGTTTGAACTATTTTTACACTTAAAATTAAGCAAAAAAACAAGGCAAAATGATTTCTATAAAAACTTTTACATTTAATCCTTTTCAAGAAAATACGTATTTAATTATTAATGAGCAAAAGCAATGTTGGATTGTAGATCCCGGAATGTTTTCTGCAGCTGAAAACGATGAAATGCTGAACTACATAAAAAATAATAATGTAATCCCACAAGCAATAATTAATACCCATGCTCATTTAGATCATATTATGGGAGTTCATTTTTTACAAAAGGAATTTGATATTCCATTTTATATTCATGCCTTAGACGAAGCCACGCTACAATATGGACCTATAGCTGCTTCTATGTATGGATTAGGGACTATCAACATGCCCATATCCTATACATTTTATAAAGAATCTAACTTCGAGATAGGTACTACTTCATTAGCAATTATACATACACCAGGTCATGCACCTGGCCATGTTATTTTATACTGCAAATCAGAAAATTGGGTAATTAATGGTGACATGCTCTTTGCTGGAAGCATTGGCAGAACAGACCTCCCAGGTTCAAATCATAATGATATGCTCAAAAGCCTTAGCGAAAAAATAGTTACGCTTCCAGAGGAGACAATTGTGTATTGCGGACATGGCATTGCCACTTCAATAAAAAAGGAGAAGGCTACTAATCCTTATCTACAGAATTAAAAAAAAAATTAAAGTGCTAGTAATTTGTCGCCTTGTAAGATTGGAACGATTGGATGTAAATTTGTACTGGTACAATATTCCAAATCTTTTAGTAAGCCATATCCACTAAGTCTATTATAGTGTGAGCTATTTTTGAGAAAAGCTAAATAGGCTCCATTACTCGCGTCATGTAAATGAATTGCTGCTCTTGCGCTATCACAATTAATAGTAAAATCTTGCTGTAAAGCACTAGCAACAGCTCCTGCAAAGAGGGTATCCTCCAAATTAAAGCGATCTTTCCAAGCTGCACAACCTAAAACAACTGGCTTATTATCATTTTTAAGAAAATCTACAACTGCATCTAAATTTAAAAATGAACCAATTATTATATTAGCAGCACCTTGAACCATATGTAACAATTTAGTTCCGTTAGTAGTAGTCAATACTAGTGTTTTGCCATTTATAAAATCTGCTGGATACTCAAAAGGGGAATTACCATAAGCTAATCCAGGTGCTACTTTCCCATCGCGCTCTCCAGCTGTTATGCTATTGGCAGTTTGATTTCCGATTGTAATACATTCCTCAACAGATGCTACAGGTATTACGGCTGCTGCACCATTATGCAAGGCCGTAGTGATAGTAGAGGTAGCTCTAAAAATGTCTATGATAACCACATTACAATCTGTAGTATCATATAAATGCAATAAGGCAGGGGAAAGGCAAACTTCTAATTTATGATTCATGATAAAAATATTATAAAAAAAGGCGCTACTGGAGCGCCTTTCAAATAGGTTGTAACAATTAGTAAACCCACATATCGTGTTCTTTATTAAAGATCATTTCTGTAGTTTTTTCTGCTTCGTATAATTGCTCCATAGGAGTATAGCCTAAATTGTTAAAGGATGCACCATAAGGATTGCTTACTTTAATAATATAGCTGCTGAAAAAACGGTTTTCAAAATAAGTGTCCCAGTTGATACGAGCTACATCATTTTCAGGATTGTACACTTCATACTGAGCTAATGTTTCGCGAATATTTGGATAGTAAATCCAGAATAAAGGAATGGTAAATTTAAATACATTCTCATCTGTATATTCATCTTTTAATGGAGCGATACCTAAAATACGCACTACCATTCTACCTAAATTTCTATCAAAAATCCAATCTTCTTTAATTCTAAATTTAGTGATTTGGTCAAGAATAACCCCTTTTCTTCTGTAAACATAAGTGGTTTCTTGCGTAATAGGATCTACACTTGGAATCGTATCCATACGGCCTTCCAATTTCTCCAATAACTGATCTTTAGTCATGGTAGAAGTGAAATTATCTTCATTGAAAGCTTGTACTTTACCCGTTTTGATGGCATTCATCAAAATCTCAATAAACATACCTCCACCAGATAACTCATCACCTGGGTAACGGAATGCTAAGTTTTGTTTTTGACGAGTGTCAATTTCACGCCAAACACGTTTCTTCCACATAACATCCGCTTCACGGATAGGTTGCCATGGTAAAATTCTTGATTCGTGTGGAATTTTATCATAAACACCATCTGGTGTTAATGAGTTTTTCCATGTAGCACCAATAACTTCTGGAGTAGCGGTTGTGTTATTATCTTTATTAGCTGCATTTTGAGCAAATGAACTAAAAGAACTGCACATAAAAGCTACAGCTGCAACGGTTTTGAATGATAAGAGGATACGCATAATCCTATAGTTGTTTTTAAAATTAATTCAATGTAAATATTAAGGTACCAACAGGTCTAACTTTTTTGTCTGGACCAACAGCTTTAATGTTTTCAAAAAACACTTTATCACCTGCTCTTAAACCTTCTATATAAGAAGCTGCTGCACCTTTATTCATATAAGGACCTGTAATACTAATCGTTGGTTTTGGATCACCTCTTTTTGGCAATACCGAGATGTCATAGCTTGTTACTACGAATTTAGCGTCAAAATCAAAATTTGCTAATTCTGCAACAATACCACCTTGTGCTTTGAAAACATTGGTTGGAATGACACCACTTGATTTACCACCTACTTTAGGTGTTGGAGGTGGAATTTCTTTGATACGCAATGGAATAGTACCAACCGTTTTGATTGATTTACCACCATCAGCTTTAGCATTGATTGTTGCATTAACTTGGCCAACTGCACTAACAATAACATCATATTTACCGTTGCCAGTTTTGTTTAAAGTTGCACCTGGTATGTTTACAGAAACATCTTCTAAAGAATAACCAGCTGCAGATACCGTAATTGGGTTTGGAACACCAATATACAATACATTCATTTTATCTAACTGTAAAGAAGCTCCCGCAGATCCCACCATATATTGAAACTCCCATGGTTCTGTAATTTTGGTACCATTCATATCAATAGATAAAGTTCCTTTTACCGTTTGCAAACCTACACCTGTTGCTGCCGTTTCCCAAAAACCGATACCATCTTCTACTTTCTTAACACGACCATCAGAGAAATTAGGTTTCACAGATTTGTTGTAAGCAGCTAACATGATTTGCGCTTCTACTTTTTGCCCCACAAGAGCATAGCTCGTTTTAGGAACAGCAATAGCAGCAATAGCATCAAATTTCATTTGTTTTGCATCTGCCTCTTTAAATAATTCATTAATTATTAAAGATTCTGTATTTCTAACGTCGTTTTGGAATTTAGACATTAAGGTAACAACCGCCATTACAGGCATAGAGTGGAAATTACCATAAGACCAATCCGCTTGTGGATTAGATTCTGATTTCTTTGGATTATTGATGCGGATAGGTAATTGCTCTTCAAATTGTTTTTGAATTTCAGGGAACAAAACACTAACTGCCATTTTTTTAAAATCAGCTAATTTTTGTTTTAAAGAATCTCCACCTTTTTTCTCTACTAATAAAACAGTAGATGCATCGATATTACTTTCTGCTTTGATTTCTTTTTCTCCATTATCTATTTTATATCCACCTGACTCTTCAATAACACGCTCTTTCCAATTTTCTAAATAGCTATATAGAATATCAGCTTCTTTAGAAATTTGTTTCGCTTTGTCATTAAATTCTTTTACACGATCATGCGCCTCTGGACGAGCCTCATTAGCATCAAACGCTAAGTGTAATTCATTATTTTTAGAATTAATGGATGTATTGGACTGTGTAATACTTTGATTAATAATTTTGAATGCGTGCAATATCTCGGATGAAACATTGAGGGCAAGCATAGCGGTCAACACTAAATACATTAGGTTGATCATTAACTGCCTTGGCTCTTTAGGTACAGACATCCTATATAAATTTTCTTAGATTTTAAAAATGGTTTCTTCTTTCTCTTCTATTGTAGATTATTGCTATGCAATTATCTACCTTGCATTGCAGTTAGCATATTGCCATAAATTTGGTTTAAAGTACCCAAATTAGTAGCCAATTTAGCAATTTGCTCTTTTGCTTTTTGAGCATCTTCAGCACTTGAAGCCATAGATTCAGAAGCATTTACTAAATTACTGTAGAATTTATTCATAGCTTTCAAATGATTGTTAGCATCTTGTAATTCTACTTCATAAATTTGATTAAGAGAACCTAAGTTTTTAGATAACACTTGTACTTGCTGATGGAATGAAGCGGTATCAGCAGCAGCATTATTAAATGCATTCATAGTTTCAGAAGCTCCTGAGAATGAGGTTGCCATAGTACCAATTGCAGCTGTAGCTTGACGTGTACTAGTTGTAAACTCATTAGTAACTGAAGTTACTTCTGTTAAGTCTTTCATTTGATCAACAGATTGACCAAATTTTTGGAAATTATCACTTAATCTTTTCAAATTAGCTGGATTAATTTGAGCATCTTCCATCATTTTATCTAAAGAAGCCGTAGCTGATTGACCAGGTAATGAACTAGTTGTTGGTTTATGCGAAATTCCTTTACGTGCAGCTTCTACATGTGGATTTTCGTCTAATCCTGGATAATATTTTTCCCAATAGTAATCTTTGTGCGGCGGGAGCAAACCTAACAATACGAAGATAAATGCTTCCGTACACATACCAATTGTAAGCATGATACTTGCACCTGGTAAATGCTCAATTTTAAATAAAGCCCCTACCAATACAACACCAGCACCCACACCGATGATTAAGTTTTTAAGATATTTTCCACTTGCAGTTTCGAAATATAATGCAATTGATTTCATATTAATTTCTTTTATGATTTTTTAAAATACGGTTATTGTTTAATTATCTTCTGTTAGTTAATGCTGGAGCAATTTGTTGATATACGCAACGGAAACCAATATATGCTTTAGCAGTATCTGTAAATTCATAATCTCTAGTGCTCACTTGCAAATAGAACGCAACATCTCTCCAACTACCACCACGAACAACTTTACGTTTCATCCATAATGGATCATTTTCTTTTACTTTATAATTAATATCTGGGTTCATGTCTGAAATTGAATTATACGTTCCGCCGAAATAACTTGTAGAAGTCCATTCTGCAACATTACCAGACATGTTATATAAACCATAATCATTTGGCCAATAGCGATCTACAGGCACGGTATATAAACCACCATCAGCAGCGTAATTACCTCTTTGAGGTTTGAAGTTCGCTAGGTAACATCCTTTTTTGTTAATCACATAAGGACCACCCCAAGGATATGGAGATTCTGTTCTGCCACCTCTTGCAGCCCATTCCCATTGAATTTCATTTGGAAGACGAAACTCTCCTTCGAAATATTGTCTGTATTTGTCTCTTGATGAGCGCCACATCATGGTTCTCCAATTACAAAAAGCAACTGCTTGATTATAATTTACACCAACAACTGGATATTTGTCGAATGCTGAAAACCAGTTGTATTGTTGTGCAATTGGCTCATTGTATGAATGTATAAATTGACGCATCCAAACGGTAGTGTCGGGATAAGCCGCAACATCATATTTTTTAATGAAAGCAGTTCTTGCTTGTGTAGGATTTTTTACCGCTTCATCATAATCAAACACTTCATAGTGATACACTAATTTTGATTGATCTAACTCTTTTCTACCCCAACCTGATAATTCTGCAGGGATATACATGCTAGCCAATTGATCTTGCACATCTGCATCTCTGTAGTTGATTCTTTTTCTTAAATCCAATTTTTGAGTACCATCTGGCAAGTCAATGAAATCACCTAAGATCGTATGCGCTATAGAATCTTTAACATAATTTGTGAAAGAACGATATTGATCATTTGAAATTTCCATGGCATCCATGTAAAAACCAGTCATTTGAACTGTACGAATCAAGGCATCGTTTTTACCACGAACATCTTCATCGCTAGCCCCCATTTTCAATACTCCTGACGGAACATACACCATTCCAATTGGCTCTGGCGCTCTATAGGCCATCATGTTTGGAGAGCCTACCAATTGTCCTTCAGGACCAGATGCTCCACAGCTCGCAAGCATTGCAGTCAACGCGAAAGCAGAAATCTTCAGTGAAAGTTGTTTCATAATCCTATTGTTGTTTTTGCGATTAAGCAAATAATTAATTTTATAATTACACCTATAACAATGCAATTTAGCTCACAATATTCAAAGATTTTTTGAAAAAAACAAGTATTTCGCAAAAAATCTTTTCATTTATTTACAAATACGACCCTTACAGCGCGTTATAGTCCTTTATTAAAGGGATTTTAACCTAATATTAGTCCTTAGCTCCTGAACACTAAATTTATTACAGCTCACTTTATCGCAAAGCAACATCATTTCATCTCCATTGACATCCTTTTTAGGGTTGCCCTCTGTGGCTAATTTTTCCGTTGTTACTACAAAATGTCCTTCTGGCAAATAGTGCGATTTTATTGTTTGAAATTGACTTTCATTGCAATGGATTACCTGATAACCGACATTATCTCTTCTTGCAACTATATTCCAAAATGCATAAGAATATGGATTTCTGATAGCCTTAGATTTTATCTGTAACATCAAATGATCGGCCTTAGCTATCCATTCCTGGTTGTTAAATACGATACCTAGCACCATCAAAACTTCTGTTAAAACAGCATTGGAAGAGGGAATGGAACCATCATATTCATCTATTTTCTGAACTAATATTTCATGATGCTGTGCTGAACTGAAATAATATACTTGCTGTTCTTGATGATAAAATAATGCATCAATTCGATGTAGGATTTCCTTTGCTAATTCGAGCCATTGGTGGTCGCCAGTTGCATTATTTAATTCAATAAGCGCCCTTGATAAAAACACATAATCATCTAGATTAACCATATGTTTTAATTGCCCATTTTTATACACATGACCGGGCGTACCTGATATATCAAATAAGGCTAGAATCGACTGCATTTGACTTAGTGCCGCGTCAAGATATTGACTGTTTTGAAGCACTCTTGCTGCCTTGGCGAGCGACCAATTGAGTAATGCATTCCAAGATAAAAGCGCTTTATCATCTGTCAATGGTCTATTTCTTTTGGCTCTTTGTTGCAGTATTTTAGCTCGAATGTTCTCAAAGTGGGTATGTTCTTTTGAAAACAATGCTACATCATCCACATGAAGAATATTCTTACCTTCCCAATTGCCTTGTTCACTAACATCTAAATGCGACTCAACAAAGGCCATCTCTTCGGGAGTAAGAAAAGTCTTTAATTCATTATACGTCCAGTAATAAAAGGCACCCTCCTCTCCATCAGCATCAGCATCTATTGCGCAATAATATAGATGGTTTTCATTTTTTAATTCACGATTTAAAAATGAAACTAAATTATCTATAATAATGCTATACACTTCCTTTTTAGTAGTTGCATACGCATCACACAATACACTTAATAGCAGCGCATTGTCGTATAGCATTTTTTCAAAATGAGGAATGAGCCATTCTTTATCTACAGTATACCGACACATACCAGCACCTATGCAATCATAAATACCACCGCGCAATAAAGCATCTACACTAAACAATGCATGATTTAAGGCCTCAACATCATTAGTTTGCCAATGCGTCTCCAATAAAAATTGAATACTCATTATACCCGGGAACTTTGGTGCTCCGCCAAATCCGCCACATTCTTTATCGCCAAAAAGCAAGAGATTTTTTACTGCTAGCGCTAAGTCTTGATTTGAAAAAGGCGTTAGTTCTTTTGACTGAGTTGCATTAGCAGCATTTTTTAAAAAAGCGGTTAATTGTTCTGCTTGAGCACTTATTTCATCTCCTCGATGCACCCAAGCATACTGAATTCGCTGCAGTACATCCATCCATGAAATTCTATTGTAAAGTGGTTGAGGTGGAAAATACGTACCGCCATAAAATGGTTTTTTATCGGGCGTTACAAACACATTTAATGGCCAACCGCCCTGGCCATTCATAGCTTGTAAGGCATCCATGTAAAAATGATCAACTGCTGGCAACTCTTCTCGATCTACTTTAATATTCACAAAGTGTTCATTCATATAGGCAGCAACCGTAGCATCTTCAAAACTTTCGTGCTCCATAACATGACACCAATGGCAAGCTGCGTAACCTATGCTGATTAAAATGGGTTTGTTTTTTTCTTTAGCTTCTTTAAATGCTTCCTCGCTCCAAGCATACCAATCTACAGGATTGTGTGCATGTTGTAATAGATAGGGGCTTATTTCAAATTGTAGTCTGTTTGCCATACGACAAAATAACACAAAATCAATTGCTTTTGTGTTGAAACAACTTTTTATTAGGGGTTATTTATTTTTTCTTGCTTTTTTTCAAGCTAGCTATTAAATAATTTTCTAATGCTACAGCCATAGAGGGTGCATTAGGTGAAGGCGCCATAATATCCACACGGAATTTAGCTTCTTCAATTGCTTTGCTTGTAACAGAACCAAAGGCTCCAAAGAGGGTATTTTTTTGCTTAAACGTTGGCATTTGTTCTTTTAGTGCCTGTATGCTAATTGGGCTGAAAAATAAAATACAATCGAAATTTTTCTTGACTACCGTTTTAATTTCATTACTAATTGTCCTAAACAACGTTACTTCCACAAAATCAATTTTTTGTTTCAATAAACCTTGGCCTAATTCGTTTTTACTTCCTTCAGAACAAGGCATTATAAACTGTTGATCAGCTTTATGTTTTACTAAGATATCTAATAAACCATCGTTTGATCCATCAGGAGAAAAAAACACTTTACGTTTTCTGTACAGAATAAACTTTTGAAGGTACAGTGCAACGGCTTCAGAAATGCAGAAATATTTCATCTCTTGCGAAACTTTTATTTTCATTTCTTCGCAGATTCTAAAGAAATGATCAACAGCGTTGCGGCTTATAAAAATTACAGCTGAGAAATTTTCTATAGCCACTTTTTGTTTTCTAAACTCTTTTGCATCAATGCCTTCCACTCTTACAAAAGAATGAAACGTTGGCTCAAAACCATATTTCTTTGCCAAATCATAATAAGGAGATTTGTCATTTTCAGGCTTTGGCTGAGTTATTAAAATTGTCTTTGGAACAACAATAACATTCTCAACCTCTTTGGTAATAGTACGAACAGTTTTAGCCATTAATTCATTTTTTTGAAAACAGTTAATATCCGGATATTAACTTAATCCTCGAATCAAACACTTCAAAATTACCGCAATAGGAAGTAATTCTGATGCGCAAAGGTAAAGAAAAAAATGAAATCTACTAAACTCAATGAATTTATTGAATATCTTCCACGATCTTAAATATCTATTAAAATATAAAATACTTATTATAGAAAAAGATATTATCAATAAGGCGCCAAACATGGTTTTATCAGAAAATGCCAACAGAATAATCATTGGCAATAGCAACACGGCTAATATTTTATTGACTAAGAAAACATTAAAAATATATTGCTCTGTTATGTGAGTTAACTTGAAGGCCCATCCAAAAAATTGAATAGCTGCATATTTTACTACATAAATAAGCGATACGCAAACAATTAGCAATACCGGCAATAAGCCTAATGGGATGTTTAAGGCCGTATTAATACGATGCTCTATGGTAAAGTATATAAACACACCAAGTGTACAAACAAAAAAGATATTCATTAATAAGTTTGAAACCGCTGCTCCATGTAAATGCTCTTTAGAATCTCTATTTACTTTAGCCAAACCCCAAAACATACCCCACAAATCTGTAAAATATTTTGAATCTGTATATCGAATTATGCCTAACAATAAACTTAAAAAATACAATGTATAAAAAGCAATTGTTTTGTCTTTATACATTCTAGCATGCGCAGGATAAAAAACAACTTTAGACGTATCGCGCACATTTTTTTGACACCAGTAATTTATGTCATAGCTAGGCTGCGCTGGAACAGTTATTGGGATCTGTTTTGCAGGTTGCAAAAAAACAGACACGCTTGTTGTGTCTGCAAACAAATGCAATGAAACAAACATACTTGTTACAACCCAAAAAACGAATAGATTAAGGCGCATAGCTAATTTAAAATTCAAAATTAATTGAATTACTTTAAAAAGATACAGAAGTTTATCAACATAGGAAATTATTAATCAATAGCTTTATGTAGTTTTGTACACTTAGTATTAAATAGATAATGGCAGGCATTTATATTCATATCCCCTTTTGTAAAAAAGCTTGCAATTATTGCAACTTTCACTTTTCTACTTCACTTGCCTTAAAAGATCAATTATTAAATGCCCTAAAAGAAGAACTTCGACTACAATCAGGGTATTTAAAAAATAATACTATCGATACCATTTATTTTGGTGGAGGTACCCCTTCTCTATTAAGCGCTCGAGAACTACAAGATATTTTTGCCCAAATTGAAAAGCATTACATCATTGATAATCTATTGGAATGTACATTAGAAGCTAATCCAGATGATTTAGACACACCCTATGTTAAGGCGTTACGCAACACCGCAATCAATCGATTAAGTATAGGTGTACAATCTTTTAAAGAAGCGGATTTAAAATTTATGAATCGTGCACATACTGTGCAGCAAGTGGACTATGCCCTAAAATGTGCCCAAGACAACGGTTTTGCCAACTTGAGTATTGACTTGATTTATGGTACGCCTGACTTATCTATACAGGAATGGGAACAACATTTAAATACCATGTTATCTTATGAAATTCCTCACTTTTCATCATATGCACTAACAGTGGAGCCACAGACGGCTTTAGCTCACAAAATAAAAACACATCAATTACCGGCTTTAAATTCAGAAGCAGCTGCGCAGCATTTTTTACGGTTAATGGAATGGGCAAATGAAAAGGGGTTTGACCATTATGAAATATCCAACTTTGGCAAACCTGGAGCTCATGCTATACACAACACCAACTATTGGAAAGGCATACCCTATTTAGGCATTGGCCCATCGGCTCATAGTTTTAACAATCATTCTAGACAATGGAATATTGCAAATAATCAACAGTATATTACAGCATTACTAAAGGAGCAAATTATTCCCTCCACGTCTGAACTACTCTCTATTGCAGACCAAGTCAATGAATATATCATGACCTCATTAAGAACGATGTGGGGTTGTAATTTGCATAAAATTCAAGACACCTGGGGCATTATTTTGAATACGACCATAATTGAAAAATATAACCAGCAAGAACTACTTCAAGTGCAAGATCATATACTACTACTAACCCAACAAGGCAAACTTTTTGCAGATGCAATTGCGGCCGATTTATTTATTGACTCATGAAAGTAAATTACTTCCCTTTTTTATTAATTACGTTCTTATTTGTAAGCGCTTGTCAACAAATTCAACCACTTCAATGTAAAAAAATTGCGCGCTTTGAAGTTATAGAAGCTTCCATTCAAGAAACCCAAATGGCACTTGAATTAATTATCGAAAATCCCAATGCTTTTACTGTTGATGTAAAAAACTTGCATTTTTACCTTTATAAAGAGGATCAACAAGTTGGAATGATACATAGTGATAGTCTAATGCATTTCAAAGCAAATACAACAGCAATAATAAAATTGAATACTACCATTGAAACAAAAAAAATAATCAGAAATGCTATTGACATGCTATTGAATGCCAATCAAACTGTACAATTTAAAATCACAGGAACAGCTGCTGTCGGAAGAGGACATGTTTTTATAAATATGCCTATACACTATAGTATTGAGAAAACATGGAAGGAATTAGTACGCTAAGATTCTAATATAAATTCAAATAAAATCTTCAAACGTTCAAAAATTCGACAAGCAATTTGTATTTTAGCCAATCAATTCACTTTATTTTAAATAAATAAATATGAAATTACTAGAAGGGAAAGTGGCCCTAATAACTGGCGGAAGCAGAGGCATAGGAGAAGCCATTGCTTTGAAATTTGCTGCAGAAGGTGCAAATATTGCATTTACCTTTGTATCTTCTGAAGAACGTGCAAAATCATTAGAAGAGAAATTAACTGCTATGGGTGTGCAGGCAAAAGGATATAAATCTGATGCTGGCGATTATGCAGCAGCAGAAACACTTGTCAATGATATCATGACACACTTTGGCACCATTGATATTTGCGTAAATAATGCAGGCATCAGCAAAGATAACTTACTCATGCGTATGACACCTGAACAATGGGACGATGTATTGCAAGCTAATCTTAAATCAATTTATAATTTAAGTAAGCAAGTAATAAAACCGATGATGAAAAGCCGAAAAGGAAGTATCATCAACATGAGTTCTATCGTTGGAATGAAAGGAAATGCTGGACAAAGTAGCTATGCCGCTTCTAAAGCGGGCATTATTGGCTTTACTAAATCTATAGCACAAGAATTAGGGAGCAGAAATATACGTGTAAACGCTATTGCACCTGGCTTTATTGAAACCGACATGACGCATTATTTAAAAGATGGTGGCGCAGAAAAATGGTTTGAAAAAATACCAATGGCTCGCTTTGGCAAACCAGAAGAAGTAGCTGACGTTGCCCTTTTCTTAGCTTCTGATATGAGCAGCTATGTAAGTGGACAAGTAATTAGCGTTTGTGGCGCTATGAATACATAATTTAAAATTAACGACAATGCAAAAAACAA
Source organism: Bacteroidota bacterium (assembly GCA_024640225.1). Classification (GTDB taxonomy): domain Bacteria; phylum Bacteroidota; class Bacteroidia; order Chitinophagales; family Chitinophagaceae; genus CAIWHF01. The sequence goes on from JAHEFK010000006.1 coordinate 31,600, forward strand.
GAGCTTCTATAACTGCTATTGGCGCCTATTTGCCTGACTATATTTTAGACAATGCTGAGTTGGAAAAAATGGTAGATACCAATAATGAATGGATTCTTTCTAGAACCGGTATTCATGAACGTAGAATTTTAAAAGGCGAAGGCATGGGCACCTCTGAAATGGGCGCCGGTGCGGTTCGTATGCTTTTAGAAAAACGTGGTATTACGGCAGAAGATATTGATTTGATTATATGCGCAACTACAACTCCCGATCATCAATTTCCTGCTACAGCCAATATAATTGCCGATAAAGTTGGAATTAAAAATGCTTTTGGTTTTGATATCAATGCAGCTTGCAGTGGGTTTTTATTTTCACTTACTACAGCTGCTCAATTTATTGAAACGGGCAAATACAAAAAAGTGATTGTTGTAGGTGGCGATAAAATGAGTTCCATTGTAGATTATACCGATCGTACTACTTGCGTTTTATTTGGCGATGCGGCAGCTGCTGTTTTATTAGAGCCGGATACCGAAGGCTTTGGCATACAAGATTCCATCTTAAAAAGTGATGGTGCTGGCAGAACGTATTTACGACAAAAAGCTGGTGGATCTGCTTATCCTGCTTCCATGGAAACAGTTATGAATAGAGAGCACTATGTATATCAAGAAGGACAAACGGTATTTAAATTTGCTGTAAAAGGCATGGCCGATGTGTCTGCAGAAATCATGGAGCGAAATAATCTTACAGGAGAAGACGTTGCGTGGCTCGTTCCTCACCAAGCCAACAAACGTATTATTGACGCTACTAGAGATCGTATGGGTGTGTCTAACGACAAAGTGATGATGAATATTCAACGCTACGGCAATACGACTAATGCAACAATTCCTTTATGTTTATTTGAGTGGGAAAAACAACTTAAAAAAGGCGACAATATTATTCTTGCTGCATTTGGTGGCGGTTTCACTTGGGGTGCAACCTATATTAAGTGGGCTTACGATACAAAATAATGTGAGTAAACAACATAAAAAAAGACAAGCAATTGCTTGTCTTTTTTTATGTTGTTTACTAATTGATATTATAGTGCAATAGCACCTTCAATCAATACAGTAGCTTTGTTATTTAATACTTCAATAAAACCAGAATTGATTTCATAAGAAGTAGTATTATTTTTATCGGTTAAAATTTTCATTTTACCTTTTCCTAAAGAAGCAATCATAGCAGCATGTTGGTCTAATACTTCAAAAGACCCTTCGGTTCCTGGTAATTGTATACCATAAACTTTACCGCTATAAATTTTTTTCTCTGGTGTCAATATATCTAATTGCATGAATAATGAATTTTATGCTAAACTTAGTTTTTAGCTTGTTCCATTAATTTTTTACCTTTTTCAATCGCGTCATCAATAGATCCTACTAGATTGAATGCTGCTTCTGGATACTCATCTACTTCACCATCCATGATCATATTGAAACCACGAATCGTTTCTTCGATTGGTACTAAAACACCTTTTAAACCGGTAAATTGTTCCGCTACGTGGAATGGTTGCGATAAGAAACGTTGAACACGACGCGCGCGAGAAACAGTTAATTTATCTTCTTCACTCAACTCATCCATACCAAGAATTGCAATAATATCTTGTAATTCTTTATAGCGTTGTAAAATTAATTTTACTCTGTTTGCACATTCGTAATGTTGCTCCCCTACGATTGCTGGAGTAAGGATACGAGAAGTAGAATCTAAAGGATCTACCGCTGGATAAATACCTAAATCGGCAATTTTACGAGACAATACGGTGGTTGCATCTAAGTGCGCAAACGTAGTAGCTGGCGCCGGATCGGTTAAGTCATCCGCAGGTACGTATACCGCTTGAACGGAAGTAATAGAACCATTTTTAGTAGATGTAATACGCTCTTGCATCAAACCCATCTCTGTTGCCAATGTTGGTTGGTAACCCACCGCAGAAGGCATACGACCTAATAATGCCGACACCTCAGAACCAGCTTGCGTAAAACGGAAGATATTATCTACGAAGAATAAGATATCTTTTCCTTTACCAGATCCATCACCATCACGGAAATATTCTGCAATAGTTAAACCGGATAACGCTACACGAGCACGAGCTCCTGGTGGCTCATTCATTTGACCAAATACGAAAGTTGCTTTAGAATCTTTCAATCCTTCCAAATCTACAGATGATAAATCCCATCCGCCTTCTTCCATACTATGGATAAATTTATCGCCATATTTTACAATACCTGCCTCAATCATCTCACGCATCAAGTCATTTCCTTCACGCGTACGCTCACCCACACCAGCAAATACAGATAAACCTGCATACGCTTTCGCGATATTATTAATTAACTCTTGAATCAATACGGTTTTTCCTACTCCCGCACCACCAAACAAACCAATTTTACCACCTTTTGCATAAGGCTCAATCAAGTCGATAACTTTGATACCAGTAAATAGGATCTCAGATGCCGTACTCAACTCTTCAAATTTTGGTGGTTTTGCGTGGATTGGTCTAGCGTTGGTTTTATTAGGCTGTGGCAAACCATCAATAGCATCACCTGTTACATTAAACAAGCGACCATTGATTTGCTCCCCAGTAGGCATAGCAATTGCTTTACCAGTATCTACTACTTGCATACCACGAACTAAACCTTCGGTTCCGTCCATAGCTACCGTTCTTACGCTATCTTCTCCTAAGTGTTGTTGCACTTCTAACACTAATTTGTCACCATTTTCACGAGTGATTTCTAATGCGTTATAAATTTCAGGTAGCACATTGTCACCCGAAAAATGCACGTCCACAACTGGACCGATAATCTGTTTGATTTTACCAATGCTTGGCATAATAATGGATTATATAATTAAAAATTAAATTGAAATTTGGCGCAAAGGTAATGCATAAAAGCAAAAGAAAAAAACGAATAAGGAAAAAAATAAATCCCAAGGATATGATTTTTATCAGAGGGAGGCAAATTCGAAGGTGGGCGTACCTTTTATCCCATTTTTATTGTAAAAATCTAAAAAGTGTAATTTAAAATAATTACCACTATTAGTTTTGAGAAGATAGCTTTTATTGGGGTTCACTTTATAGAGACCTGACTGTATGTCATACGACTTCCAATCAAAGCCAATAATATTTCTATTGGGTACAAATTGTACCCCAGGGTAATTAAACGACTTAATTTGTTGATAACCAGTAACACTGTCTGCAGCAACCAGGGTTTGATAGGGATTAATTAATACTGCATTTACGATGTAGGGAAAGTTGTTTAATGCTGAATAGATGTGCCTAAATCTCGTAAAGACAATGTCCCAAGCATTTTTATTGGGCTCCATTGTTACGCTATGAAGGCTATTATTAGACCAATTTACATAAACACAATTTTTATCCTTCTCTTTAGTAAGGGTAAATACAGCGGCTGTATCAGCAGCAAGTGGCGCACATTCAATTTGATATGCGTTGCTATTGCAATTTTTTATTCTACATTTTATAAAATTAGTAGGATCTAATTTAACAATATAAATTTCATTTTTAGATTGCAAATTACCACTTTGCAAAGACCCCGTATGCCAGGTACCAAATGCCGTACTATCTGATAATCCACTGGGCGCATCAAATTGATAATCAGCATCTTTTATAGCAGCTGCAGACTTAACCGCTGAAAATTGTGTTTGGTGCGTATTGTATACCCAAACACCATTGCCACCATTTGTTGTTTTGCCGCCATTTAAAAAAATATGAGAACCCGAATCATTGGATTCAAAGCAAAAATCCCAATCATCTACCTTAGCAGTAGCTACCACGCTTCTCGTTTCAAAATCATAATAAATAACCTCTTGATATTGCTCACCAATAATAACAGAATCCATTGTACCCGCACTTGAGAGCAAGTTTAGGGTATTGTCTTTTTTCATACAAGCAGAAAGTGACAAAAGCAATAAAACAAAAAGATAAGCATAGCCCTTCATAATGAGTGTAAAGTTCTAAAATTTATACCTATTATTTTGTCAGTTTTTTGTCATTTTTATTTTTATTGGGCTTTAAATTATCAACGTAGTTGACCCATATAGTAGTTGAATTTAGTAAGTTTGCAATTCAAAAAAACAAACATGACAAATATATTACGCTTTTGTACTTTCTTAATAATCAGTCTTTACTTGATTTCTTGTGGCAAATCCAATAGCTCCTTTCAAGTAAACGGAAGCATTACCAATCTTCCATCACAAACCATTTTCTTAGAAGAGATGGGCGTAGCAGGGGATGTTATTGTTGATTCTACTAAGCCAGATAAAGATGGCAATTTTACATTGCAGGCAAAAAATGAAGAAGCTACGTTGTACAGGATTAAATTTAGTGATAACGCCTTTATCATTTTTAGCACTGCTAAAAATGATATTACAATTAAAGCGGAATGGCCAAATATAGAAAACTACACGATCACAGGCGCATCAGAAGCTGTGGAACTGAAGCAATTTATTACCAAAATACGGGAGGATTATATTCGCAATTTCAATACGCTTTATTTAGTTTTAGATACTGCCAAAGCAAGACATGATGATACTATGAGCGCAAAAGTCACTGCTGAGATCAATCAACTGAATGCATCGCTAACCAACTTTGTTGAAAGCTACACCGACAGTACGCACTATGTGCCCAATGCTTACTTTGCTATGAACATGCTTAATTTTAATGCAGAAAAAGCCTTTTTTACTGCGCTTGCTTCTAATATGGCAGGCCGTTTTTCGGACAGTAAATTAGCAAAAGCTATTGTTGAAAAAATAAATAATTCGCTTGATGGCAGTTCTTCTAAAGGCTCCAGTAAAAGCCCTATTGGCATTGGATTGCAAGCTCCAGCCATTGAGGTTTTCGGCGTAGATGGCGCTACCATTCGCCTATCTGATTTTAGAGGAAAATATGTACTTGTAGATTTTTGGGCGTCCTGGTGCAAACCGTGCAGAAATGAAAACCCAAATGTAGTTAAAGCCTTTAAAGCCTATCAAAATAAGAACTTTACTGTATTCAGCGTATCACTAGATACCGAAAAAGACAATTGGTTAGCAGCGATTAAAAGCGATGGATTAACGTGGAAACAAGGAAGTGAATTGAAGGGTTGGGAAAGTAAAGTAGTACGCGACTATCAGTTAGAAGCTATTCCGTCTAATTGCTTAATAGATCCAAATGGGAAAATTTTAGCCATCAATATTACTGGTGACGATTTACAAAAAGCATTACAAGAATTAGTAAAATAAAAAAGGGGCCGTTGGCCCCTTTTTTATTTTACATTTCAAATTCTAAATGCTTTTTATTAGGATTGGACTTATCTACAAAAAACTTAAAATCGTGACCGAAAGATAAAAGAAGTAAATTGACTTTTTCCCCTTTATAGGTTGATCTATTTTCATTTAGGAAATTAACCGGATAGTACTGTAACTTAACAGAAAATGTTTTTCTTACAAAGCCAACAAATACATTTGGCAAAAACTGTGGTGTAGCTGTACTAAACCATTCTGAGCTTTTTTGTTTATCCGAACGATTAACAAATTGCTTTTCTTTATAGTTAAATGGCAAATCGACACCTGCACCAATAAATCCAAAGCGATTCGTTTTCATATCTCCAAATTTCAAAGCAGCATTCACTCCAAAAGCGTATACACGTTTTTTGAAGGTAGTATCCCCTCGCTTCTCTATAAAACCAATATTTTTTATGCCCACACCAAGTAGGGCACCACTATAATTATTAAACTCGTTGTGGATCGTGTGACCAATGTTGAAAAAGGGGGCATATCTTACAATTGGATCTCCTGCATTTGTACCACTCGTAATAGCAGTAGAAAAAATTGAACCATCTAATTGCGATGCATAATGCCATTTTGAAGCGTGTATCGCTGATTTTGTTTGGGCGTTTGCCAATGCACTTATAAAAAGCGAACTTACCAATAACGTTTTTTTCATAGGATAACTTTTTTAAATAATGAACTAATTTTTACAAAAATAGAACATGTGTTTTGATTATTAAATAGTAAACTTGTAAAATATCTGCTAATTTTTCAGTTATCCCCGTTTGGCATAATTATTGAAACCTATAATACGTCAATTATTTACCTATTACTATTAAAAATAAAGACAGATTGTCTTAAAAAATATACTATTATGCTATTGCAACAAAATGAACAAGAAATGGAATTTTTACCCGTACTTCCTATGGGCGAAGACGAAATGAATGAAGAAGAGCGAAAAAGCTTACCAGACAATTTACCTATCATTGCCTTACGCAATACGGTTCTTTTCCCTAATGTAGTATTGCCCATCACCGTTTCTAGAGAAAAATCTATTATTGCTATTACGCAAGCCAATAAAAAAGATAAATGGATTGGTGTGGTAGCTCAGAAAGATGGCAACTTTGAAGACCCCGGCATAGATGACATGTTTCATGTAGGCACCTTGGCAAAAATTGTAAAAATGATAAAAATGCCCGATGGGAACATCACCCTTTTTATCATGGGTAAAATTCGTTTTCAAATTAATGAATTTACCGAAACAGATCCTTTTTTCAAAGCAAACATTACCTATAAAGAAGATCATTTTCCAAAAGAAGATCCCAATTTTGACGCGCTAGTAGGTTCTATTAAAGACTACGCAGAAAAAATCATTCAACAAACTAATACGCTGCCTCCAGAAGCGGCTATAATGTTGCGCAACATAGAAAACTATTCTTTTTTGGTTCACTATATTGCATCCAATATCAATGCTAAATTGTTAGACAAACAAAGTTTATTAGAAGAAGACGATATCCGACTACGTGCAGAAAAATTATTGAACTTACTACAAAGCGAATTGCAATTAGCGGAGCTCAAAAATGAAATCACCAATAAAACAAGAGGTGAAATCGATAAGCAACAACGAGAGTACTTTTTACAGCAACAATTAAAATCTATCAAAGATGAATTGGGCGATGCTAATGAACGAGAAATTAAAGATCTTCAAAAAAGAGCTGAACAAATAAATTGGACCGAAGCTGCCAAAGAATTATTTAGAAAAGGTATAGAAAAGTTAGAGCGCATGCACCCTACTACACCCGACTATTCGGTAGTGTATAATCATTTAGACTTAATGTTGGATTTGCCATGGGGTATTTATACAAAAGACTCTTATGATCTTAAAAAAGCACAAAAAGTTTTAGACCATGATCATTATGGAATGGATGAAATCAAAGATCGTATTATTGAGTATTTAGCCGTACTAAAATTGAAAGGCGATTTAAAATCACCCATCCTTTGTTTCGTAGGACCTCCCGGCATTGGTAAAACATCTTTAGGTAAAAGTATTGCAAATGCAATTGACAGAAAATATATCCGTTTGAGCCTCGGTGGACTACATGATGAAAGTGAATTGCGTGGTCATCGTAAAACCTATATTGGGGCAATGCCGGGTAGAATTATACAGCAATTGAGAAAAGTTAAAAGTGCTAATCCTGTATTTATTTTAGATGAGATTGATAAAATTGGTAAAGACTTTAGAGGCGATCCTAGTTCGGCTTTATTAGAAATTTTAGACCCTGAACAAAACAGTACTTTTTATGATAATTACTTAGAATTAGAATTTGATTTATCTAAAGTATTATTTATTGCCACGGCCAACAGCTTAAGCGATATACAACCTGCTTTGAGAGATCGATTAGAAATCATTCAATTGTCTGGTTATTCGGTAGAAGAAAAAGTAGAAATTGCAAAGCGTCATCTCATACCAAAGCAAAAAGAAATGCATGGCTTATTGAAGACTCCTTTGAAATTCAATGATAAATTATTGCAAAAAATTGTTCAAGATTATACCAGAGAAAGTGGCGTGAGAGAACTAGATCGATTAATGGCTAGTGTGATGCGTAACATCGCTAAACAAGTAGCTTTAGAAGAAACAGTTTCAACTACTATCGACGAACATAAAGTCGAAGAAGTTTTAGGTAAACCACGATTTTTAAATGACATCTATAGCAAAGGGCATCCGGCCGGAGTTGTGGTTGGTTTAGCATGGACTTACGTAGGTGGTGATATTTTATTCATTGAAACTAGCTTATCGAAAGGGAAAGGAACCCTCACATTAACCGGCAACTTAGGGAATGTCATGAAAGAAAGTGCTACCACTGCCCTTTCCTATTTAAAAGCACATGCACAAACCTTTGGAATTGCTAATAATGCCTTTACAGAAAATGATATTCATATTCATGTTCCAGAAGGTGCTGTACCCAAAGACGGACCAAGCGCTGGCATTACCATGCTCTCTGCATTAGCATCTGCTTTTACAGGGAAACGCATCAAGCCTTACCTTGCTATGACCGGAGAAATTACCTTGCGTGGACAAGTATTACCCGTTGGTGGCATTAAAGAAAAAGTATTGGCGGCTAAACGTGCGGGTATAAAGGAAATTATCTTATGTGCACAAAACGAAAAAGACATTAATGAAATTTCTAAAAACTATATTAAGGGATTAAAATTCCATTATGTACAAGAAATGGATGAGGTTATTCAAATTGCCCTAATGAGAAAATAAAAAAAAAGGCACCCATTGGGTGCCTTTCATTTTGTAAACCAATTTTATTTCTTTTTGTTAGTGCTTAGTTTGAATGTATATCCTAAAGCATAAACACTATAAGCATCATATTTTTGAGATCGTGCAGATAAACTAAATCCATCTAAATAGTCGGAGATACAAGTTTTATAACAAGCTTCTACAAATAAAGAAGAATTTGCATTTATCTTATATCTAAATCCAATGCTTGCAGGGATGGTAAGTAGTACTTTTGGCTGCATCATTGACTGTTCTTTAAATAAGCCAATTTGTTCAGAAGAAGCTGAGGCAAAGTATGCAGTATCAATTTTACTTGCATCTTTTTTAGGATTGATTTTAGCAAACCCAAATCCAAATGCTACAAATGGTTGGAATTTCTTATCGTCGTGGAACAGATTAAATTCAAGCATCGCTGATAAGTCAATTAACGATGTTGAAAAATTATAATTTCTGTGCTTTGCCCACTCAGGCGAATCAAATTGAGCATCATCACCTTTCAAACTTGCAATATTTAAAGAACCTCTTAAATAAACTTTATCATTTTTTACATGATATCTAAGCATTCCTTGAAAACCAAATTTTAAATCTTTGGTACTCCCTAGAGTAGTTGGCGTTAAATCACCTTGATAAATGTTTCCCGTAAGTGCGCAGGTAACATCCACTTCTTTAGACTCCTTTTGAGCATTAACAAACAAGGGCATTACTGCTAATAGTAAAATAGAAATTTTTTTATTCATTATGTTTTTTTTGCAAATATACATTTTAATTCATAGTTGGCAAAAAACTATACTTCTTCTTATAGTCCATCATCTGTTGAAAGAAAGAAGTAGGATACGTAACTTTCACATCAATGATGTTATCACCTTTTAAAACAGGCTCTAATACCGGCTGAATAAATCCTCTGTAGGGCTTAATACCAAGTGTTGCATATCGGCTTATAATTTCTTTATGTAAAACAGGATCTACATTCACACCATAAGTTTCAACTAATGCAGTTGCCGCTTTATAATCACCTTCTGATTTTATACGTTGGATCTCTCTTAATAATTGTCCAAACAAGGTACGCAACTTGCTATAGTCGTTAATGCGCACATAGGTTTTATTATTTACCTTAATCAATTCCACAACGTTGTCTTGCTTTCCTTTTTCAAATACCCAACGCGCATTCAATTGGCGATTGCGCATGTGAGCCTCTTCCAATTTTTCACCTGGTTTTAATCTAGTCAATTGCGTCATTAAACCATTCATCATATATTGATCATAACCTGCTTTTCCTACTTCCTCACTTTCTGCCACGCCAATTTCTATTAACTTCTTATCCATGATATAATACA
>JAHEFK010000006.1:41587-88850 GCA_024640225.1 Bacteroidota bacterium
GTATCATGCACCCATTCTATACTATAATCATCAAAGGTTTTTAAATTGCCCGTTTTATAAAAATCAACTAATAAATTCAATGATTTTTTCTGTTGATCATTTTCTGCAACACTAGCTGCTTTCTCTAACCAATATACAATTTGCGTAATGGCTTTGTCATACATACCACCTACTTTCCATGTGCGCTCTATAAGCTGAGCATTTTCTTTTACTACTTTACTGTTCAGTCCCCAACTTGGTGCATTCCCTTTGGTATCTTTTAAATTATAAAAGGCTTCTACTTCTTTCTGCGTCACGCCTTCATAATAATTATTAGCTGAGTTGGCGATATTATCTACTCCAGCTCTAAGATCTACACATTTAGGCATAAAGCTAGCATCAAAAATAATAGGTTGTATTCTTTTGGTATATGCTTCTATGTTTTCACCTTGATTAAGCGGCAAGGCATTACTTGGAGTTGCAAGCACTAAGTTTTTGAAATAATCGAAACTACAAGCAGGAATAAATTTTTCATTACTGTAATGATGATAATTACCATTACTAAACCAAACCCGTCCACAATACGTTTCAAATTGTTTCCAAGATGTATCGTTTTTATCTCCTTTATAATTTTCATAAACAGCTTCAATAGTTTTTCTTACCAACAATCCATATTTACTTTTTTGATCGTAGATAATATCTCTTCCGCTCAAAGCAGCTTCATATAAATAATAAGCTAATTGCTTTTGTTTTAAGGATAATTGATTAAAACCGGGTACTTCGTATCGAAGTAGTTGCAAATCAGCAAAAGCCTCTGCTTCCACTACAAAGGTAGTATCATACGTTACTGCTTCGCTTTCAGTAGTCGTGCTTTTTTGATTACAAGAAATTAATAAAACGGTAGCTAGTCCTAAAGCATACAAAAAGGTACTTTTCATGAGAATAAATTTAGGTGTAAATATAGTATTTATTAAGGCATATTTAATTTACCGTATTTTATATATATTTATAAAAATTCACCCTTTATGAATACGATTCCGGTAGTTGATTTAAGTCAATACACCCAAGGAAATGACGCAACAAAAAACAAGTTTGTGCAAGCACTTGGCACTGCCTATGAAGAAGTAGGCTTTGTAGCCGTAGTAAATCATGGCATACCTAATGCATTGATAAAACAGCTTTACGAGCAAGTAGAGGCCTTCTTTAGCCTAACTGAAAATCAAAAAAAACAATATGAAAAAATAGCCTTGGCAGGACAAAGAGGCTATACTTCTTTTGGCAGAGAACATGCTAAGGGCTTTGACGCTCCTGACTTAAAAGAATTTTTTCAATTTGGGCAGATCATTGAAGATGGAGAGCAGGTAGATGAGTTTTATCCCGATAATGTTTTCGTAAACGAATTGCCTGAATTTACTCAAACCCTAGAACAAGCCTATCGTGCTTTTGAACAAAGCGGGAAAGCGCTTTTAGAAGCTATAGCCCTTTTTTTAAATTTAGATCAGCATTACTTTACTCCTGAAATACACAATGGCAACTCTATTTTAAGAGCCATTCACTACCCGCCTATTACACAAGAACCAAAATCATCGATCAGAGCAGAGCAACATGAGGATATTAATTTGATCACCTTATTAGTAGGTGCATCAGCAGAAGGCTTGCAAGTATTAAACAAGCAAGGACAATGGGTAAATGTTCAATCTAGTGATGATCAAATCGTTGTTAATGTTGGAGATATGCTCCAACGATTGACCAATAACCGATTAAAATCTACTACCCATAGAGTGGTAAATCCTCCTAAAGAAAAGTGGCATACCCATCGCTACTCTATTCCGTTTTTCTTGCATCCAAAAGGAAGTATGTCTTTAGCTTGTTTACAAAGTTGTATCAACGATGCGCATCCAAAACAATATGAAGATTATAGTGCTGCACAATATTTAGATGAGCGTCTTAGAGAAATTGGTTTAAAGAAATAAAAAAAGGGCTACGATTGTAGCCCTTTATATTTGAATTTAAAACTTAGTTTTTAAACTGAGGAATTAAAGAATCTGCCAATGCTTTCATTTTAGCTAATCCATCTTCCGGTAAGTTACCTTTTTTGAATTCTAATAATAATTCAGGCATTTTAGTTTCTAATTCATTAATAAATGTTTCTTCAAATGCACGTACATTTTTCACCGGCACTTCACGAATCATGTTATTAGTTCCTAAATAAATAATCGCAACTTGTTTTTCTACGCTATACGGAGTAAACTGAGGTTGTTTTAAAATCTCTACGTTTCTAGCACCTTTATCGATTACATTTTTAGTAGCCGCATCAAGATCACCACCAAATTTAGCAAACGCTTCTAACTCACGGAAAAGTGCTTGGTCTAATTTTAAAGTACCTGCAACTTTTTTCATTGATTTAATCTGCGCACTACCACCCACACGGCTTACAGAGATACCTACGTTAATTGCAGGGCGAATACCCGCATTAAACAAGTTAGATTCTAAGAAAATTTGTCCGTCTGTGATAGAGATTACGTTGGTTGGGATATATGCAGATACGTCACCAGCTTGTGTTTCAATAATTGGCAATGCGGTCAAAGAGCCACCACCTTTTACTAAATGCTTGATTGATTCTGGTAAATCATTCATTGTTTTAGCTAATGCATCGTTATTAATAACTTTTGCAGCACGCTCCAATAAACGACTGTGTAAATAGAATACGTCACCAGGATATGCTTCACGTCCAGGAGGTCGACGTAATAAAAGAGATACCTCACGATAAGCCACCGCTTGTTTTGATAAATCATCGTAAACTACTAAGGCTGGTCGACCAGTATCACGGAAGAACTCACCAATAGCTGCACCAGCAAATGGCGCAAAGAACTGCAATGGAGCTGGATCAGCTGCAGCAGCAGATACGATAATAGTGTATGGTAATGCACCATTATCTTCCAATGTTTTCATTACTTGCGCAACGGTAGAAGCTTTCTGACCAATAGCAACATAGATACAATAAACAGGTTTTCCTGCTTCATAAAATTCTTTTTGATTGATGATCGCATCAATACAGATAGCAGATTTACCTGTTTGACGGTCACCGATAACCAACTCACGTTGACCACGGCCAATTGGAATCATAGCGTCAATCGCTTTGATACCCGTTTGTAAGGGCTCTTTTACTGGCTCACGAAATACAACACCTGGCGCTTTACGCTCTAATGGCATTTCATATAATTCACCTGCAATTGGACCTTTACCATCAATTGGTTCGCCTAATGTATTTACTACACGACCAACCATTCCTTCACCAACTTTAATAGAGGCAATTTGACCAGTTCTACGAACGGTTGCGCCTTCTTTAATACCAGCACTATCACCCATTAATACCACCCCAACATTATCTTCTTCAAGGTTTAATGCGATTGCTTTTACTCCATTTTCAAAAGAAACTAATTCCCCTTGACGAACGCCTGTTAGACCATAAACACGAGCAATACCGTCACCTACTTGTAATACGGTACCTACTTCTTCTAAACTAGCTTCTGTGTTAGCGTTGCTTAATTGTTGTCTGAGTATCGCTGATATCTCATCCGGTTTAATCTCAACCATAATTGTATGTTTATTAAATTAAGAAATTTTAAAAATTTATGTGTATTATATTTTACTGATATAGCTGTTGTTTACAAATTGATTTCTGATATCATTTAATTCTTTGCGAATACTTGCATCGTATAATTTATCATCCATCTCAATAACAAAACCACCAATTAAGTCAGCATTCATAGCCGTTTCTAATTCCACTGTTTTACCTTCAAATCCAGCAGCAATTTTTGTAGCTAGTTGTTGTTTAATGGAATCATTGATCGCTGTAGCCGTAGTAATTTTCACAGTTTTAATTTGTTTCAATTCCTTAACTAAAGCTATAAATGCGGCACTAATTTCATATAATTTAGCTTCTCTACCTTTTTTAACGATTAAGGCTATAAAAGCTTGTGTGATAGGCTGAATTGATGCATTGAAGATAGCCGATAAAATTGCTATTTTCTTATCTGCATGAATAATAGGACTATTCAAAACTTGAAGCAATTCAACATTATTTTTACACGTATTAAATACGCATTGCATGTCTGCAAACAAAGCGTCTACACTTTTTTGTTCAGTAGCTAAATCTAATAATGATTTGGCATATCGTACGGCTAATCTTGATTGTTGCATGCTTTATATTTTTCTAAACGAACAATTAGTTCATTTTAATTTCTTCTGTTAATTTTTTTACATAGGCATCTTGTGCGCTATCTTGACTTAATTGATTGCGAAGAATTTTCTCAGCAACAGCCACAGAAAGTAAACCTATTTCGTTTTTAACTTCTGTAATAGCAGCCATTTTAGAACGATTAATTTGTTCTTGCGCATCTAAGATAATCTTGTTTGCTTCCGTTTTTGCTAATTCTTTCGCATCGGTAATCATTTTCTCTTTTATTTCTTTAGCTTCTTTAAGCATAGCAGAACGCTCTTCATGCGCTTGCTTCATCAATTGCTCGTTTTCAGCTTTCATGGCACTCATTTCGCCTTTCACTTTTTCAGCTGTTTGTAAAGCATTTGCAATACCAGTTTCACGCTCATTCAACATGTTTAGAATTGGTTTCCAAGCAAATTTTTTCAAGATCAAAAACACGATCATAAAGGCTAATAACGCCCAAAAAAACAATCCTAATGCGGGTTTTAATAATTCCATTTTATATAATTTTGAATCTAAAATTTAGATACGTTACATTTTTAAAATTAACAAGCAGCCTCAGCCCTTTGCATTGGCTGCTTGTAATGTGGTTGACTACGCAACTACTGCTAATAATCCAGCAATAACACCGAAAAGAGCAACACCCTCTACAAAGGCTGCAGTCAAAATCATGTTTGCACGGATATCTCCAGCAGCTTCTGGTTGACGAGCGATAGATTCTACCGCACCTTTACCAATTTGACCGATACCGATACCAGCTGTTAATGCAGCAATACCAGCGCCGATTGCGCCAAGACCAGCACCCATAGATGCTTCCAATAAAATTGTGTTTAACATTGACATGTTGTTATGGTTTTAAAATTAAAAAATACTATGCTGTTGCTTCTTCATGATGATGATCGTGTTCTTCGTGACCATGACCATCTTCAATTGCCTGCCCTATAAATACGGCTGTTAAATTAGTAAAGATGAAGGCCTGAATAGCGGCAACCATCAATTCTAAGAAGAACATAAATATAGAAAAGGCTAAAGAAACAATTGAAAATCCATATCCAGCAGCTGGGTTTTGACCCATTTTACTAAAGATAAAGATGAGGGAAATAATACTTAATATAATAATATGCCCAGCCAAAATATTAGCAAACAAACGAATAGCTAATGCAATAGGCTTAATAAATAAAGACATAATCTCTATCGGTACTAATAAAAATTTGATGGGTAATGGAACTCCTGGAGGATTTAATAAGTGACCCCAGAAATGTTTATTTGCGTTAATTAATAAAACTATAAATGAAATTAAAGCTAAACAAGCTGTAACGGTAATATTTCCGGTAAAATTGGCACCACCAGGTAATAAACCTAACATATTATTAATCCATATGAAAAAGAACAAGGTTAATAATAATGGCATGTATTTTTGATACTTAGCACCTAAAGTAGGTTTTGCTACATCATCTCTAACAAACATTATTACCGGCTCTAATGCATTTTGAAAACCAGATGGGGCTACATTAGCACCATTTTGTTTGTATTTTTTTGCAACCGTAAGCATAATGATCAATAACAATACAACACCAATCAACATAGATAAAACATTCTTGGTAATAGAGAAGTCGTAAAAAGACTCACTTTTATCTTCCGATGCTATTTTATTATGCTCATCTAAGGTATAACCATTATATGCTTCTCTATGTCCTTCATGTCCGAATTTAGAGGAACTGAATACTGATAAGCCTTTAGTCTTGCTGTAAATGATGATAGGTAAGGGTAAGCTGATATGATTTTCTCCAATACTGAAAAAGTGCCAATCATGAGCATCGCTTACGTGACCAAAGATAATTTCGGATGCATTAAACTTAGATGCTTCCTCCTTTGTTTCAGCTTTTGCCTCAGCAGCATGATGCTCTTGAGCATAGGACTTTGTGAATGGAATTGCCATTAAAAGTACCCATGCTAAACCTACTAAATATAAATATTTTTTACCCGTCATTGCTATTCAAATATGCTAAAAAAATGTAATCAAAAGGATACGTCTGCCCCTCAAATTTTGCGCAAAGATATAGTGTATAATTTGATTTTCAAAAATTGATGCTATAAAATATTCCCTCCAAAATCCTTAATTTTATTAAAATTCTTTAAAATATGATATTAATCATTTTAAGGCCAAAACTAATTGCTAAAGAAAACTAAGTTTGTACTTTAGCGCTTTATTTTTAAATCAAACGAAATCGATTTTTATGCAAGAAAACGGAATTAAAAACCCAAACGCAACATTACTAGATTTGGGCATTAATGCAGCTATTGCAAATTGGAACTTAAGTTCAGCAGAATTAACCGCTAAAACATTGGAACTCAACCAAGGTGTTTTAAATGATTTAGATGCATTGTGTGTCAACACAGGCAAATTTACAGGTCGTTCTCCCAAAGATAAATTTACCGTAAAGGATGCAATAACTGAAAATACCGTTGATTGGGGTGATGTAAATATCCCTTTTGATGCACAAGCATTTGATGCGCTTTATACTAAAGTGTGCAATTATTTGTCTGGCAAAGAGTTATGGGTTAGAGATGCGTATGCATGTGCAGATCCTACCTATCGTTTAAACATTCGTGTTGTTAACGAAACTCCTTGGGCTAACCTTTTTTGCAACGACTTATTTTTAAGACCTACTGCTGCTGAAATTCAAACACAAAACCCTGATTGGGTTATCGTGCAAGCGCCTTCTTTTCAAGCAGATCCTGCAGTGGATGGTACGCGCCAAGCGAATTTCACTATAGTTAACTTTACTAGAAAAATCATTTTAATTGGAGGCAGTGGCTATACCGGTGAAATGAAAAAAGGCATTTTTGGTGTTTTAAACTTCTTATTACCGCATGAACACAGTGTTTTATCAATGCACTGCTCTGCAAATGAAGGAAAAGAAGGAGACGTAGCCTTATTTTTTGGTCTATCCGGAACCGGTAAAACTACCTTGAGCGCTGATCCTAATCGTGCTTTAATTGGTGATGATGAACATGGATGGGCTAAAGGATCCGTATTTAATTTTGAAGGCGGTTGCTATGCTAAATGTATTGATTTAAGTGCTGAAAAAGAACCTCAAATCTACCATGCTATTAAACCAGGTGCTTTGTTAGAGAACATTGTGTTTAATGAAGGTACCAATACCGTAAATTTTGCCGATGGCTCTATTACTGAAAATACCCGCGTGGCATATCCTATCGACCATATTGACAATGCTAAAACGCCATCATATGGTGGCAACCCTAAGAATATTTTCTTTTTAACATGTGATGCTTTTGGTATTTTACCTCCTATTTCTAAGTTAACAACGGAGCAAGCTATGTATCACTTCATCAGTGGATATACCGCAAAAGTTGCTGGTACTGAAGTAGGCATTACCGAACCTCAAACTACTTTCTCTGCTTGTTTTGGACGTGTATTTTTACCGCTGCATCCTACAAAATATGCAGATTTATTAGGTAAAAAATTAGCTGAGCACCCAGAAGTTAATGTATGGTTGATCAATACTGGTTGGAGCGGTGGCGCTTACGGAACAGGAAGCCGCATGAGCTTAAAACATACGCGTGCTATGATTACGGCTGCTATGAATGGCGAATTAAACAACGTGGCATATGAAGCGCACGACACTTTTGGTGTGTTAATTCCGCAAACGTGTCCTAATGTACCAAGCGAAATATTAAACCCTCGCACAACTTGGACCGACAAAGCTGCTTATGATGAAAAAGCAAAACACCTTGCTGAATTATTCGTTAAGAACTTTGAAAAATATGCCGCACAAGCTAGCGAAGCAATTTTGAGTGCTGCACCAAAAATCTAAATACTTAAATATCGTTTAAAAAATCTACCCTCTGGGTAGATTTTTTTTATTGTATCTTAGTATCGTTTTGAAAAATTTTCTTCTCCTAACAGGCATCGCAATTTCGATGTTGGCAATTGCCGGCATCATGCCAAGCTATTGGCTGTTGAAATGGCATGCAAAAAAAAATGCCCTCCAACACATTGCTATTATGCAAAAGGATGCATTAATATCTATTAGTGCAAGCCAAATAAATAAAGGAGCTTGGGAAAATAAACAGGAATTTAATTACCAGGATGTACAGTATGATATTGTAAGCATGACCGTAAAAGGTGCTGATACAATGTATTATTGTTATGCCGACGAAGCTGAATCAAGCTTAAACAACAAACTAAAAAATGCTGTAGAAGAGCAACTGCAACATAATATCCCTTTAAAAAATAAAACCAAACAACTCATCTGTCAACTGCAAGATTTATTCTTTTCTGAAAGCTCATCCATAAATCTTCCCTTGCGCATTTTTATGCATTCCACTACTTCCAAAAACACTAGTATGGCTATCAAAGATTGCTTTTTAAAAGCAATGGAACGTCCACCAATTATTTAGTACAAATCATCGAATTAACTAAACAATTTATCCATTTCAACTTTAAAAATCATGAAATTTACTAGTTCCTTACTAGTGGTTTTATTTCTATGTGCAGACATACAGGCTCAGGAAACAACCACTAAAGAAAGCATTTCACTTTTACCTATTGCTGTAAAAAGCAGAAAGAAAACAGAAAAAGAAAGAGCAGAATTCAAACGTCACGGACAAAGTACCGAAGCACTTACCGAAGCCGAATTGAATAGAAACAATAGTGCATTTATTGAACATGCACTCAATACCATCGCTGGTGTGCAAACAGATAAGCGCACGGCTTTGGGCGGACAACGTATTGTAATTAGAGGCTATGGCAATGACCAGAAATTTAATAACTGGGGAATAAAAGCATACTACAACAGCATACCAATCACCAGTGCAGATGGTGTAACGGTATTAGACGACATAGATTTTTCATTGGTCAACAATATTGAAATTGTAAAAGGGCCAGCAACAACGTTATATGGAGGAGGCGTAGGCGGTGTAGCTCGATTTTATATAAAAGCGAGTGAAGTAAAAGGCACGCACGTACTCCAAAAAATAAACACGGGTAGTTTTGGATTGCTACAAACGCAAACAAGGGTTGATTGGGTTAGCGACAAAGGCGCAGTAGTGTTTAATGTTGGCCACATTGAAGCTGATGGCTATAGGCCAAGAGGCGCAAGCAACAAAAATATGTTCTCAGTTTTTGGTAATTATACGCTTAACGAAAAAGAAAAGATTCAATTCTATGCGAGTCATAATTATAGTCATGAAGGCGTAACTGGCCAAATACCTTATGCTGATTATTATGCAGGCGTAGATAGCGGCAACAAAGCCTATGCAAAACAAAATGCCAGAAATGAACTATTAGCTACACGATTTTCAATTACACATGAATATCAATTCAATAAACAATGGAGTAATACTACCAGTCTGTTTTATTCCAATGTAGAGCAACACGCTGTATCAGCAGGAGCAGATGGTAATAGTTACAATCCTAATTTTGGGTATCGTTCCATTTTTACGCTTAAGCAAAAAATAAATGATCATATTAATCACCAACTTTACTTGGGATCAGAATTCCAACAAGCTCGTTCGCTAGCTTCTAGTTTTCGTTTTCCAACGATTGACACAACCGCATTGGTAGTTCAAAATATAAGTAAAGGATCCTTTTTAAAAACTAGCACCAATCAATATGCACTATTCGTTCATGAACGAATTAATTTTGATGCACTACAAAGTGCTATCATCATTGGATTAAGTATGAACCAACTGCATTATAACAGAACCGATTTATTGGCGGCCCCTGGTTTACTTACAGGATACAATAAAGACATTTCATTTAATAAGCAATTTGAAACCAGTTTTAATCCTCATATAGCCATTCAAAAAACTTATAAAAATCAAATCATCAATTTAAGTTACAGCGAAGGGCTCAATGCGCCTACAGCAAGTACTTCCTTTATAAGTACCCTCAATATTACCAATGACAAATTGCTTCCTGAAAAAGCTAAGATGATTGATTTCAGTGTACAAGGCTTACTTTTGGGCACGTGTTTAGATTATCAGTTATCTATATTTTCAATAAATGTAGAGAACAAACTTACGCAGTTAGCGGGCATGAGTGGCACTACACCTTATACCTATTGGTCTAATACCGGCACGCAACAAAATAAAGGAATGGAGTTAAGTATTGGCTATAGTTGGCAACCTCGCATAAAAGCACTGCAATGGATAAAAAAAATAGAGCCTTTTATTGCTACCAGCAACTACCAATTTGAATACACTAATTTTAAAACACTTATGAATGGCTTAGCTGTAGATTACAGTGGCAAACAAGTAGTAGGTATTCCAAAAATGAAATATACGGTAGGGATTGACATCCAAACAGAAAAAGGATTTTATGCCAATGCAACCTATTATTATTTAGGCGATGTTTATACAGACTTTGCTAATTCGAATTTAGTAAAGGGTTTCACACAATTACATGCAAAATTGGGCTTTCAGTGGAAGTACAAAAAATGCGACTTTGATATGTATGTTGGTGCAAACAATATCACCAATCAAATTAATTATACCTTTCTTTTCTTGGGCAATAACATCAACGACAAAGACCCTGGAAATGGCTATGCCAGTACGCTAAGTACAGATGTAACTCCGGGTTGTAAGCAGTTGAATTGGTGGGGCGGATTAAAATTCTGTTATCACTTAAAATAATTAAAACAGATATTGGGTAGCTTAGGCTACCCAATATGCTTTAATGCTTCTCGCTTACTCAAATTAGCAAGCTGGGTATGAAGTACAAAATCTCTTACATAGTCTGCATTCGTTCTTGCATATTGGCGTAATGCCCAACCAATTGCTTTATTGATAAAAAATTCTTTTGAATTTAAGTTGTTATGAATGCAGGTCTGCAACAAATCCGCATCTGTTTTTGCGCCATATTTTAATTGAAAAATGATACTCGTTCTGCGTATCCATAAATTTTCATCCGTACTCCATTTTAAAATAGTTGCTTGCTTTTCTTCAGGAAATAGCAGAAAATAGTGCCCTACAAGTATAGAGGCAATAGCATCTACAGAGTCCCACCACGATTTATCTTTTAATAAGAATACTAATAATTGAATCGTTTTTTTAGTCCACATTTTTCGGCATGCCCAACATAATTCAATAGCCGTATACTGAAACTCACGCTCTGGTAGCGACCACAAGTACTTAACTTCTGCTTCCCAAGAACTTGTAGTAGGTAAATTATTTTTAATGAACGCTTTATAAATAGTCTTACGCAAGGGTGCTTTTACTCCCAAATAAGGGAATAAATGCTTCATGTATTTTTCCATGGGTTTTGCAATTTCTTTTGATGCAGCAGCATACATTTGATCTTGCAATGGCATTAAATAGCTCGATGTCTTTTCCATAATTAATTGACAAATTTAAGTGTTTAATTAGTTTAGAATGTTATTTTTGCAAGCAGTCTTAAAAAACCATTCAATTTATATGAAAAATACACCCTTTACACATCTACACATTGCATTAGGCGCTAAGATGGCGGAATTTGCAGGTTATAACATGCCCATTTCTTATACCAGCATTAATGAAGAACATGCAACCGTAAGAAACAATGCGGGTGTTTTTGATGTTAGTCATATGGGTGAATTCATTTTAAAAGGCCCTGATGCATTAGATCTTATTCAACGAGTAACAAGTAACGATGCGTCAAAATTAACCGCTGGCAAAGCACAATATTCTTGTTTCCCTAATGAAACAGGTGGCATTGTAGATGACTTGATTGTGTATTGTTTAGAAGAAAACAGCTCCTATATGCTTGTTGTTAATGCTTCTAATATTGAAAAAGATTGGAACTGGTTAGTAAAACATAATACTAAACAAGTAGAAATGCACAACATTTCAGACAAAACAGCTTTACTTGCCGTACAAGGGCCTCACGCAGTAAAATATGTACAGCAATTGACCGATACTGACATTACGAATTTAAATTATTACACGTTTACAAGAGCTACGCTTGCAGGTGTTGAAAATGTACTAATCAGTGCTACAGGCTATACCGGTAGTGGCGGAGTAGAAATTTATTTTGAAGATAAAAATCAAGATGCGCAAACAATTTGGGATGCACTATTCAAAGTTGGAGCTCCGCATGGCATGCAAGCTATTGGCCTTGCAGCTAGAGACACCCTTCGTTTAGAAAAAGGATATTGTCTTTATGGAAATGATATTGATGATAGCACGTCTCCTTTAGAAGCAGGTTTAGGATGGATTACCAAATTCACAAAAGACTTTACCGCTAAAGAAATATTAGAACAGCAAAAAGCAAGTGGTATTACAAGAAAATTAGTAGGCTTTGAAATGATTGATAGAGGTATTCCTCGTCATCATTATAGCATTCAAGATGCGCAAGGTAATACTATTGGCCATGTATGCTCTGGCACACAATCACCAAGCTTACAAAAGGCAATTGGAATGGCTTATGTAAGTAAAGAATGGAGTACAGAAGGCAGCGAAATTTATATTATGATCAGAGATAAAGCAATCAAAGCAAAAGTGGTTAAAATGCCCTTTCTAGCATAATATTCTAAACCAAATTTTTAAAGGCAACATAAACATGAAAAAAAATACACTTTATTTTTTACTCTGTATGTTGCCTTTATTTTTTTTGAATCTCAATAGTACTCATAATTGGGGCGATGATTTTGCACAGTATATACATCAAGCACAGTACTTTGCCAATGATAGCGCCTATCAGCATTGGCATTTTGAAGCTAACCCCTTGGATCATGAATACGCTCCACCCTCCTATCCAAATGGCTTTCCCTTTTTAATGAGTCCTATTATGGCCATTTGGGGATATAGTGTAAAGCCTATACTTATATTGATCACCACCCTACTCTTGGCATGGCTATGGGTTATCTTTAAATTTCTACAACGTCATACTAATTCGACGATCGCCTTATGCATCACCATGTTATGCGCTTATCACCATTACATTGTAGATTTCAAACAATATATCTTATCGGATATTCCTTGCGCTTTATTTTGTAGTATATATTTATATCAGCGAACTAAAGAAGAAACCAGCAAGCAGTCTATTGTGTTGGCTAGTGTAGCATTAGGTATGGCCTTTGTTATTCGTAGTCAAGCTATTGTATTTTTGGGCGCTGAAGGCCTATTTTTTCTTAGCCAATGGTTAAAACAAAAGAGAACATTTGAATTTGTACCAGCACTAAAAAACATGGGTTGCGTTATCATTGCTTGTTTGCTTTTCTATTTCCTATCCAACTTTGTTGGACCACGAAATACCCATTCCGCTCTTGCATTTTATAAACAACTCTATACTCAAACACAGCATTCTTGGTCTTATATTGTTTTAAATAATATTGAGTATTTAGGTACATTGCTGCCTAGTTTTTTTTCTGGTTGGGCTTTTGATCCACACTTGCAAATAGCATATACCATTATAGGTACAGCATTATTGGGCGTGAGCCTCCTTGGTTTTTATAGAAGTTGGCGAGCAACCGTGCTTGACTGGGGATTTATTTGCATGCTGTTGCTAGTGCTTGTAACGCCCGTGCATCAAGGATTGCGTTATCTATTCCCAATGTGGTTACCCATGCTATACTACCAATTAAGAGGGTTTCAACAGCTTAAAAAATCATTTAGCTTTTCATTTCTAAACAAGAAAACAGCAATAATAACATGTGTTTTATTCATAGTTATGCAATACGATACTATTGAAGGAGCCACGCATAACAATGACATGGGTTGGTCGCCCTATGCAAAAAATGATCAGCAAGCACTTCAATTTATAAAAACTACCGTGCCAGATTCAAGTCTTATTTTATTTAGCAAACCACGTGCATTGAGTCTATATACTGGTAAAAGAACTTGTTTGTTAGCAGAAAAAAGTACGCTTATAGAGAATTACACTTATTTCAAAACTAATAATAATACCTATTATGTTTTAGTTAGAAAAGAACTTACTAGTAACTACTACACAAACTATATAAATCAATACAGGGGCCATAAAGACAGTATTCAAATAAATAATTTCTTTACCCTTTATCATTTATATTAATTGTCCTAAATATTTTTCTTATTTTGCAAAAAAGCAAGTCCCTATGCTACCTAAGTACAACAGAATTTTATTAAAATTATCAGGAGAATCCTTAATGGGAGATCGCAATTTTGGATTAGACCCAAAAATGTTAGAACTCTATGCGAAAGACATTAAAACAATTACAGACATTGGTGTACAAGTAGCCATTGTAATTGGAGGCGGCAATATATACAGAGGCATGAATGAGGCAGAAACGGGTATTGAGCGTGCACAAGGTGATTACATGGGAATGCTTGCTACTGTTATTAATGGTATGGCTTTACAAGCTTCCTTAGAAAAAGCGGGGGTCAAAACACGTTTGCAAAGTGCAATTAAAATGGAGCAAATTGCTGAACCTTATATTCGCAGAAGAGCAATAAGACATTTAGAAAAAGGCAGAGTAGTGATTTTTGGTGCTGGCACTGGCAACCCTTATTTTACTACCGATACAGCCGGTTCGTTAAGAGCTATAGAAATCAATGCAGATGTTATTCTAAAAGGTACACGTGTAGATGGTATCTACAGCGAAGACCCAGAAAAGAACCCAAATGCTACTAAATATACGCAATTGAGCTTCCAAGAAGTAATTAGCAAAGAACTTAAAGTAATGGATATGACTGCTTTTACCCTTTGCCAGGAAAACAAACTACCTATCATTGTTTTTGATATGAATCAATCAGGCAACCTACTCGATGTAGTTACCGGCAAAACAATAGGTACTATCGTCCAATAAAAGAATAGATCAACATGGAGAGCGAACTAAATACAACAATTTAGTTCGCTTTTTGTTATTAGCGAAATAGACGACGTATGGCAATATATAAATTGATAAGAAAGCAAGTCATTCCTGCAGACATCGCAACCTTATGGGATTTCTTCAAAGACCCTTCCAACTTGACTGCTATTACGCCCTCTTACATGAATTTTGTTATTAAAACAATGGATACGAGCGATGATATCTATGCCGGTCAAATGATCACCTACCGAGTGGCCCCCATTGCCAAAATACCTTTGTTTTGGATGACTGAAATAACCGCCGTAGTAAAACATCAATATTTTATAGACGAACAGCGCAGAGGCCCTTACAAAATGTGGCATCATCAGCATCACTTCTCTATTACAGAACGGGGTGTAGAAATGACCGATATTGTTCATTATGAATTACCCTTTGGTATATTAGGTCAGTTTGCCCATTGGCTATTTGTAAAAAAACAATTAAATCAAATTTTTGACTATCGATTTGAAAAAATTGCCACTCTATTTAATTAACAAGATGCCTGATGGAAGGATAAAATGAAGTATATGGAAGCAACTACAGAATTAGAATTAGCACAAAATAAATTTAGTATCCGTGACCTGGAAAATCTGACGGGTATCAAAGCACATACGCTAAGAATTTGGGAACAACGCTACCAGATTATTGTACCTAAACGTACGGCAACTAATATTCGATATTATGATGCAAGCGATTTGAAATTAGCCTTGCAGATTTCAATGCTAAATAATTATGGCTATAAAATTTCTAAGATTAAAAGCATGACTGAAGAGAATATCACTTCTCTTTTAAGTAAAATAAATGACCCGAAATTTAAGCTAGAAGCCATTGTTAATGAGCTTATCAGCTATACTATAGATTTAGATACCGCGGCTATTGAAAAAACCATTCAATCCTTTATTGACAAAAATGGCATACCACAATTAATTGAAGAATTGCTTTTTCACTTTTTAGAGAAAATTGGAATTATGTGGATGACCAATCGTCTAAATCCAGCACAAGAACATTTAACCTCAAATATTATAACCAGAAAAATTGCGGTAGCCTACGAGCAACTTTCTACTCCTATAAGTAAAAAATCTAAAGTACTTTTATTTTTGCCAGAGGGCGAAATTCATGATCTTGCATTGTTGTACGTTCAATATTTATTAAAAGCGCAAGGTGTAGAAACCATTTATTTAGGTGCCAATACACCCATAAAAGATGCGATCTATGTGTGTCAGGTAAAAGCGCCAACCCATGTATATATTCACCTTACATCCGTTACGGATTCTTTCGATGTAAAACGATTTATTGAAATTGCACATAAATCATTTCCAAATTCACAAGTGCTGGTTTCAGGCAGTTTGTTGAAGGGTAAGAAGCTAAAGTTATACAAAAATATCCAATACCTTTTTAGCTTAAGTGATGCAAAATCAGCTATTTATAACAATATGCTCTAACCTTGTTTAACTTTTATATATAAAAGTATAAACAAAATCTATGCTGCTTATTGAATTTTTTGTTTAAGTTTGCACTATCAAATATTAAACAAAATGACCAGCACTGATTTCAA
Organism: Bacteroidota bacterium; assembly: GCA_024640225.1. Taxonomy (GTDB): domain Bacteria; phylum Bacteroidota; class Bacteroidia; order Chitinophagales; family Chitinophagaceae; genus CAIWHF01. The sequence continues at coordinate 58,176 of JAHEFK010000006.1, forward strand.
TACAGTGATTCAATATCACACCGACTTCTTAAGACCTTTTGCAGTATCTTTAACACACAATAGTGAAGATGCAAAAGACTTGTTCCAAGAAACCCTCTTGAGAGCGCTGCTTTACAAAGACAAATATCAGTTTGGCACTAATTTGAAAGCATGGTTGTATACCATCATGCGTAATATTTTTATCAATAATTACAGAAAAAATAAACGCTTCACGAAAGTAAGTAATGAAGCTCCTTCCGATTTGCAACAATACGAAACTGGCAATGCGGCATATAACGAAGGATGGAATCATATGCGCATGCAAGAAATTAAAACAGCTATTGATGCCTTGCCTAAACCACTACAGTTTTCGTTTGAATTGTATTATGCGGGCTATAAATACCAAGAAATTGCCGATATTACAAAAGAACCAATTGGAACAATTAAAAGTAGAATTCACTTTGCTAGAAAAACACTTGTAACGCAATTAGAAAGATAAAATTTGAAGCATATAACAATCATAGGAAGTGGATTTGCTGGCTTGTCAGCAGCAGCATACATGGCTAAAGAAGGCCATCATGTCACTGTAATTGAAAAAAATGAACAAGCAGGTGGTAGAGCACGCAGTTTTGAAGCGGCTGGTTTTACTTTTGATATGGGACCAAGTTGGTATTGGATGCCCGATATTTTTGAGTCCTTTTTTCAAGATTTTGGGAAAAAACCGAGTGATTTTTATCAACTCCTCCGTCTCGATCCTTCCTATCAAGTATTGTGGGAAGATTTACAATTGCCATTACCCGCAAATTTTAATGATTTAAAAGCCGTTTTCGAGTCGCTAGAAAAAGGGGCTGGCCATCAACTAGAATTATTTTTAAAAGAAGCTGCCTATAAATATGAAGTGGGAATTCACAAGTTCGTAGAAAAGCCAGGCTTATCTATAACTGAATTTTTTTCCTTAGATGTTGCCAAGTCCGTTTTTAAAATAGATCTTTTAACTTCGATACATTCGCATGTAAGAAAATACTTTAGCAATCCTAAATTGATTCAAATAGCTGAATTTCCAATTCTATTTCTTGGAGCACTTCCCAAAAACACACCAGCACTCTATAGTTTAATGAACTATGCTGACATGAAATTAGGCACTTGGTATCCAATGGGTGGCATGACTGCCTTAGTAAAGGGCATGCAGCAAGTTGCTACAAATTTGGGCGTTCAATTTAAATTTAACGAATCCGTTACTTCGTTTGCATACCATAATAAAAAGATCAGTAAAGTCATTACCAATAAAGAGGAATATTTTACAGATGCTGTTATTGCTGCTTGCGACTATCATCATTTAGAAACAGCCATACTAGAAGCACCTTATAGAAATTATACGAATGCCTATTGGGAAAAAAGAAAGATGGCGCCTTCTAGCATATTAATATACTTAGGCATTAATAAAAAACTAAAAAATATTTTACATCACAATCTTCTTTTTGATGCCCCTTTTGACAAGCATGCGCAAGAATTATATACTCAGCCTCAGTGGCCAAGCGACCCTTTGATGTATGTAAACTGTACCTCGGTAAGTGATCCAAGTGTAGCGCCTGAAGGAAAGGAAAACCTAATGGTATTAATCCCTACTGCTCCAGGTTTAATGGATACAGAAGAAATTAAAGAAGTATACTTTGAGAAAGCAATAGCTAAACTTGAAAAACATTTTGGAGAAGATATTCAAGGTCATATCTTGTACAAACGCGTATACGCAGCTAAAAACTTTATCGAAGATTATCACGCATTTAAAGGAAATGCCTATGGTCTGGCCAATACATTAGATCAAACCGCCATACTAAAGCCATCTATAAAAAACAAACACCTTCATAATTTAATTTATGCAGGTCAATTAACAGTGCCGGGGCCAGGAGTGCCGCCAGCTATTATCTCCGGAAAATTAGCTGCTCAATTAACTATTAAAAACATAAACAAGTGATCCAACTTTTTGAAACCACCTCTCATGCATGTAGCAAATTAGTTACTAAAACTTATAGTACTTCTTTTGCAACCGCCATTCGCTTGTTAGATAAACAAATCCGACAACCAATCTACAATATTTATGGATTTGTAAGGTATGCAGATGAAATAGTAGATACTTTTCATGACTTCGATAAAGCTACCTTGTTGCAAGAATTTACTAATGAAACATGGTTGGCGATTGAAAGAGGCATTAGTTTAAATCCTATTTTGAACAGCTTTCAGCAAACAGTAAACAAATACTCCATACCGCATAGCTTAATAAAAGCTTTCTTACACAGTATGGAATTGGACCTTCAAAAAACAGATTATACAACTACAGAAGAGTTAAACGAATATATTTATGGATCTGCAGAAGTGGTAGGACTCATGTGTTTATGCGTTTTCTGCAATGGAGATATTGAGCAATATGAATTACTTAAACCTGCAGCTAAAAAATTAGGTGCTGCTTTCCAGAAAATAAATTTTTTAAGAGATCTGCAAGCAGACAAAATAGACCTTAATAGAAATTACTTTCCTCAATTAACCAGTTATGAATTTAATGAGACATCAAAAAAATTAATTGAATCCGATATTGAACAAGATTTTAAAGATAGCTTAGAGGGCATTAGAAAATTACCAAGTGGTGCACGATTTGGTGTGTATACAGCTTTCCAATATTATTACTGTTTGTTTACAAAAATTAAAAACACACGCGCTATTCATGTTATTGAAAAAAGAATACGCGTAAATAATTTTCATAAATTATTTATTGTATTTCAATCAAAACTCATTTTTAAAGCTAATTTAATTTAAGAAACTATGAAACATATTAACAACCACGTAATACTCGTAAACGAAAAAGATGAATGGATAGGCACTTGTGAAAAGTTGGAAGCACACAAAAGCGGCCAATTACACAGAGCTTTCAGTATTTTCATTTTCAATCAAAAAGGTGAAATGCTTTTACATAAAAGAGCATTAAACAAGTATCATTCGGGTGGTTTATGGACGAATGCTTGTTGCTCCCACCCAATGCCCGGCGAAAGCACCTTACAAGCAGCGCACAGGCGCTTACAAGAAGAATTGGGCTTTGATTGTCCATTGCAGAACTTATTTACCCTTCGTTATAAAAGCAGCGTTGGCAATGATCTCATAGAAAACGAATACGACCATATTTACAAAGGAATTTATGATGGTACTATACACGCTAATGAAGAAGAAGTAATGGCCTATGAATTTGTTGCTATGGAAGAATTGAAAAATAGAATAAATAGGGCTCCTCAAGAATTTACAGAATGGTTTAAACTAGCCATTCCAAAACTTACCAATTAATAGATATTAGTGGTTATAACAACCAATATCGTAGGGCGTAGTTCGTGTCTTGTCGACTAAGTCTTTAGTAAATTGATTCAACGTGACGCCCGCTCCAATTAGGGGAGAATTTACTTTCGGTACAAAATTAAGCGTACTTGGATTGGTAAATAATGGATCTAAATTGAACAAATTCCCATTAAGTGTTACATAATTAGGCAAGCCTACTTGTTGCTTCAATAAACAATTAGAAAATTGTATAGTGCAGCTAGCGCCATTTTTTTTATTGATAAATGCTTCGTCAGCAAGTGTACCCCATATCAAACAATTAGTAAAATTAGCATTCAAATTACCTGCAACATAATTGACGTTATCGATATCATAGTAATTCAATAAGGCTACTGTTGGTTGATCTGCATGACTGGTTTTGGCTAATGTTTGTCCGGGTATGTTCAAGAAATTACAATTCAAGAAATTATAGGTACCTCCTTGCAAAATAGCCAAAACACTAGCACTACAATCATGCAGCAAACAATTTTCAGCATAAATTTCAGCTCCAAAACTCAAAATGCCATAACCAAATGAATTTTTGATAATGGTATTTTTTAAGGTCAATTGAGGCGTGCTGCTAAAAACAGAATCTGGGTTTACTTGAATGGTAGCTGCCATAAAACTACCGTTTCCTAATTTAGTACTTGCACCTCCATTTTTAATTATTGCATTTTGAATAATGTTATTCTTACTAAATGAGGTAAAATAAATGCCTCCCCATTCGCCCGGATAATCTTTATTGCCAAAATAAGCACGATCTAATCGATCACCTTGAAATACCACACTATCTTTTTTAGTACCTAAAACCGCTAAAGTACCTAATACAAACAATCTGGAATCGGCATGCATATACACGCGACATCCTGCAGGTATAGTGAGCGTTTGATTTTCATCAACCGCTGCATTATGAATAATAACATAGGGCTTATCTGTTTTCCAGGTTTGAGTTTGCAAGGTACTATCTACTATGTAATAAGCATTTTGACCCCTTGCTTGTAAGGGCAATTCAAAAGTTCGATTATTGAAATTGACCACTATTTTATCCTCTACTAAAAATGGCGTATTGGCATTATTTGGATCAATTGTAACTGTAGCAAATATATACATGCTATCCTTTGCTTGCAATGTTACATGTTGCTCTTCAATACTAGCAATACCGTTAATATTTAATTTAAAAGGAGAAGTAGTACCTTGATTTAGTTTTATACTATTTATTTCAATCGATTTATTTTGTGGATTGTATATTTTTAAAGGCAAGGTAAAGCTACCTTGGCTCGTAAACACCGTATCGAAAGAGAGGGTATCTGTAGAAAACGAGATATAATCACTAGGATCTAACACGCTGGTTTTTTTACAACTCCAGAGTGACAGAACAATAATGATATATACGATATACGAGCGCATGAATGAAGAATAAAACAATTATAGTTACAAAAATAATCTATTGTGAGCATAACGAATACGGTATATTAAATATTGTTTATAATTGTCAATTCGTACCTTTGTAAACAAGAACATTTTTCACTGCCCTATGCATTGCATAAGTTTGCTTTCAGATTTCGGATCGAATTCCAGTTCGATATCAAAAATTAAAGGTGTTTTACTTCAACAAACGCCCACTGCTCAACTAATTGATGTATCGCATCATGTGAGTACAAATAATGTTAGTGAGGCTGCTTATTTAACTTTGAGTAATTACAAATTTTACCCTCAAAATAGCATTCATCTTATTTTAATTGGTCTTTTTCAAGGAAAACCTCCTGCCATTATATTACATCAGGCAGATGGTCATTTTTTTATAAGTGCTGAAAATGAAATTATCCCTTCCTTGTTTGAAAAAGAGGCCATTAAATCCTATAAAATCGCCACCATTGAAAAGGGTATTTTTATTAGCGATTGGATTAAAACCATTATTCCTATTTGCCTAGCCATTCAATCTAACACGTTAGATACTTCTTCATATCCAATATTACCAAACAACACTAAAAGTGTATTTGTCCCATCATTTGCAAAAGGCAATACGCTAGATTGCCATGTACTATATATTGATACCTTTGGTAATATCATTATCAATTTCACTAAAAAAGAATGGGAAGAAAATTGGAATAAACGAAACTTCAATTTATCCTTTTCTAGAACTTCAGAAATACATGAAATCAGCACTGAATATCATTCGCATGAACCAGGCTCAAAAATTTGCAGATTTAACGAAGCAGGTTTTCTAGAAATAGTTCAAATTATGGGGCATGCCGCTAATACTTTTGGATTGAGCGTATATAGAAAAGATCACCTAATTTATTGTATCATAAAACTTCAATTCAAATGATCATACGTATTGTAAAAATGCAGTTTAAAGAGGAGCACATACCTGCATTTCATCAATTATTTCATGAACGAAAAGATCAAATTAGTTCGTTTGAAGGTTGTAAGAAAGTAGATCTATTACAAGATACAGAAGACCCACGCATTCATTTTACATACAGCCATTGGACGGATGAGCAAGCCTTAGCAAAATACAGAGCCTCCGCTTTTTTTGAAGATACCTGGAAGAAAACAAAGGCACTATTCGAAAATAAAGCTGAAGCTTGGAGTACTAGCATAAAATAAAAAGAGACGCGTTTGCGTCTCTTTTTATTATAAATTTGTTTTTAACAACTGCATAATCTGATCTTGTCGTTGATCCGACACTGCTATCGTTTTGTTGGTAAAATTGATATCTTGTGCAGTTTGTAAAGGCACTAAATGCATATGTGCATGCGGCACTTCAAGACCAATTATAGCTACCCCACAACGCTTACATGGCAAAACCTTTTGAATCGCCTTTGCAATAGGTTTTGCAAATAGCATCCACTTACTCAACAGATCATCATCGAGATCAAATGCATTATTAATTTCCTTTTTAGGAATTACTAATACATGGCCTTCTACTAATGGGAAAGCATCAAGTATAGCAATAAATTCTTCATCCTCCGCAATAATGTGCGAAGGTATTTCTCTATTGATAATTTTCGTGAAAATGGAAGGCATTATAAGGAGATATTTTCTATGGTGAATTTTAAAGTACCACTAGGTACATTGATTTCTACAACTTCTCCAATTTTCTTACCGAGCAATCCTTTCCCAATTGGGGAGGTAACGGATATTTTTCCCAATTTTAAATCAGCTTCCTTTTCAGAAACAAGAAAATACTCTATAGACTTTTTAGTGTTATGATTGAGTACTTTGACCTTGCTTAAAACCGACACTTTGCTTAAATCAATATCCTTAGTGTCTAATATGCGTGCAGATGCAATAGCTGTTTCTAATTGTGCTACTTTAGCTTCATGATGCCCTTGCGCTTCTTTTGCTGCATCATATTCTGCATTTTCTTTCAAATCACCTTTCTCTCTTGCTTCTGCAATTTGCCTAGCTATTTCAGCTCTTCCAACTGTTTTAAGTTGCGTAAGCTCAGCTTTCATTTGCTCCAGTGTCTCTTTTGAAACATAATTTATTCCAGACATAACATTTGTATTTTGATATAGAAAAAAATACAACGCTTTCTATGAAAGCGTTGTAGATATAAAAATAGTAAAAAAATAGTTTAGAAATTCAAACGAAGTGTAAAATTATGAACGCCATTTGCAGGTTGTTGAGTTGTTCTAAAAGAATAATCAACAGCAACTAAAGGGCCATCTTCACCTAATTTGTGTTGTACGGTTAAGCCTGTACTTAAACCTGTATAAAAGCTATTATCTACATTTTGTTTTTCGAATCGGTAACCTAATCTGAACATCACTTGTTCTTTGAATCCATATTCAGCACCTGTAGTAATATAGTCATTGATAAAAGAGTTTGATGTGAAACTACCCATTGCTGTTAAGCGATGTTTTGGTTTATCATCAATATTAGCCAATTTCTTTTTGTCGAGATAAAAATCATAGCCAATTCCTAATGCCAAATACGTTGGTAATTCAAATTTCTCTTGAGGAATAGATCTATTTAATTGATATTGACTGTAAGATGACGCGTCCGTATTCACATTAAAACCAGCACCACTAAAACGCATAGTAGAACCAATATTTCTCAACGTAATACCGAAATGGAAATCATCAGAAACATATTGAATACCCGTCTCAAGGCAAATTGCACCTGCTTTTATATTTTCTATTTGTTCAGATACAAAAGTCATACCAGCACCTACAAAAATATTCTTACTAAATTCTTTAGAAAAACCAACTGTTAAATTAAAAAACTGTGGTTTGAAAGAACCAATGCCTCCATCGGGATTAGTAGTACTTGTCTTTTGAATATCACCAAAGTTCATTGACATGATATTTACACCCAATGTAGTACCACCTTTTAATTTTTGAGCTAAGGCCAAGTTGTTTACTGTTACATTAGAACCTCTCAAATACGTCATACTCGTGAAGCCCACTTCTGTTTTTTCGGTAGCACCCAAACCAGCGATGTTTACTTTCATTGCTCCAATCCCTTTCACACATGCCAAGTCCGCACCAAAAACGCCGGTACTTGCACCCCAAGGATTAATAAGCAATTCCGTTGCACCTGCTTGTCCTGTTCTATCTTTATTACCAGCAAATGCATCTGCCATCATAAAGAAAGATGCAGTAAACAATGCTACTTGTAAATAATGTCTTTTCATGAACCTAATATTTTGGAATGTTATATTTCTTTATTTTATTAATACGTTGTAATATCTAATGGACGCATCGCACCAAACCATCTTAGCACTGTTTCGCCAATACCATCTGCTTTAACATGGATAAGATACATACCGCTAGCAATTGGTAAGCCTACATTATTTCTAATATCCCATTCTAAGAATGATTGATTTGGATTATCTTTTTCCAATCTTTTAATTAAGGTTCCATCTAAAGAATAAATAGATACAGTTGCTTTTTTAGGCAAGTTGGTAATTTTAATACGGGTATCTAATCTATTACTTTCATAATAATCTGCATAGCCATAATATGGATTAGGAACAGCATTAATCTTATCTAATAAAGCTTGTTTATCAGAATATGGATTTCCAACTTCATTTAATGCACTTGGCGCTAAACCTTTTGTAGAGAAAGCATACAATGGATTTCTTCCATTTCTTTCCGCAACGGTTACATCAGGCATGTAGCGAGCATATGGACGGCGAACTCTAAAGCGCAATCTAGTTGTTGTAGGTATGATACCATCTTTAAATGACTTCAATTTGTAGCCATCATTCAACATAGTCGCACCCGTCCACATAAACTTGTTATATGCTCTATAGCTCAATGCAGGAACTGGATTGTTTAATAGTTCGTTTTTAAACGCTTTACAAGAATCGTATCTGCTACTTAAAATATATACAAAATGACGTCCTCCAAAAATTGGATTTCCAAAATCATCTAGCGTTGTTGCAGTTGGATTATAAATTAAATCTGCACCATTCTCTGATTTTTGATAAGAATCTTCTGTGAATACCACATTTAAGCGCTCACCTGTTTCTTGATTAACTGCATATCCAGGGAACCAAGACATTGCAGTATCGGTTGGGTCGCTACTATAATATGGATTACCATTATTATCAATATATAATGAACGATGAGATCGTAAATCACTCACGCCTGTGCTTGATAATTTTTGAATTTTACCATCTGCTAAGGCAGCTTTTGGTTGCATCTCCAATACAACACAACGTGTCCATTTAGATTTGTCAGATGTGAATACTAAATCTACACTTTGTAAATCATTTAAGCTGCGCATAGAGCTTTTCTTTACCATATTTAAACCACATGAATCAGAAACCCCATCATAAGCACCTAAAGAATAAGGAGCCCAAGTGCCTTTTGTATTTAGATTATTACTAAACATTTTCTCATAAACTTGATCTAATGTATCGTATTTATTATCAGAGAAACATTGTTTCGTATCGATGCTTTTTCCACTTCTAATCCAGTTAAATAGAGAAGAGTTTTCACCATCGTTTACTCCTGCTAACCATGGTTTTGTAGGATCTTCAAAGGTTACATCTGAAGTGATATATCCATTACCTTGATCTTGCTCATCGTTTGGACGAAGTGTTTGCGCAATGTTTACAGACAAGCCATACTTTTCTAAAATTTGCTCATTTAGTTTGGCCATATTTCTCTCTGAGTAAATAGTTACGTTATTCGTAATATCTACTAATCTCCAAGAGCCTGAATCTGGAATAATTCCTTTGCTGGTATCCGTATAAGATCTTCCAGAAATATATAATTCCCAATCTGCTTTTTTCAATTTCAATGGATCAATAACTTTTACGTTTACTGGTCCAGCACCTGGTTTGTATACTAAATTAGTTGCTCTTCCATAGTTTAATGCTTCCGCTTCTGATGCATCACTTAAATCCAATGCATTACCACCGTTTCCGATTCCTTCAATGCGTTTAATAATAACACCAGAACCATATGTTGCATTTAAAACGGTACCCATATCACCATTTGCTGGATTAGGCATAGCGCTTACAACAGGAATTGAAATTCCACCAGCACCTTTTGCACTTTCTAAATAAGCAATAGTTTGAGTAGAATCTATGCGTTTTGGATTTGGATCAAAAGCCGCAAATTGATTATATGCATAAGCTACTGCAACGAAATAATAGTTTCTGTAGTTTACTAAACTTTTATTTTGGCCGCTTGCAAATGCATCTTGAGTGACTTCAAAACTATGGCTTATACCTTGGTTTGCACCTTTTACTTTAGTAATTGCTGACCAAGTAGTATCACTTACGTCAATATTTTTATCATAGTTAACAATGGTAGAAATACCATTTTTTAGATCGCATTGGAATACTTCCTGAGCGATAGCTGTATTCACTTCCCCTTTGCTGTTAATGATATCTGCAGCTGTTGTAGTTGGATATTTAACTTGGAATACACGGTATCCTTCAAATTTATATAAAGAATCGGCTGCTTTAATAGCTTTAGCTCTTCCAGAAGCGACACGATATTTAGCATTTGTATCATATCCGAATTTCTCACCAAAGTTGTTACTAATAGAGTCATTCACTAAGTACATGATTAATTTTTTGTCCATCTCGCGGATTACTAATCTTGGAGCCTCAGGACCTTCTACAACTTTAAAGCCATTGTCAAATAATCCTTGTGCTAAATCATCCGCTGCTCTAATTTTTCTAAAATTAGCAGAAGGGCAACCAGAAACATCTGCTGTCCATACAACCCCAATGGTAATATCATTGCTGGTACCTGGTTCTAATACGAAAGGACCTGAAGAGTGAATGAAACGTCTATCTCCGGCATATCCACCTGTTGCGTTACAACAGTTACATTCTGTCCATTCTACTTTTCCTAAATCACCGGTAAACAAGAATTTAGTATCTGGTCCAGCACCTGTTCCATTTGCAGGCACACAACTTGTTCCAGGTAAATAATCGTTATGAAAATGTGTTCCATTACGCATAGATCCTGTCATGTAATTGTAGATCTGAATACCATTTGCTGGATTACCAAGATTTGGAGAATTATCATTATTATAGTAGGTAAATGCTTCCATAGATAATTTTCTAGAAGTATCTAAACCAGTATAAGGACTTTTATATTTTTTTATAGGGCCTACAAAGAAATCCACTCCAACCATAGGTGGTTTTGAACCATATGAGTTTACTTGGCCGTCTCCATCAACTGTTTTAGAGTTATATAATATACCTAAACCGCGTATAGTATCACAACCAATATAATCATCTTGGAACCAACCTAAATCGGCATCTGTCCACGTAGAAACATAAGTGCTATCTAAGGTCAAATTCCCTCTGTTCCACATTCTATAATTATAGAAGGTTGCGTCGTTCATTGCATCTTTAGTAGTAAATGCAAATGCACTTGCTTGGATTTCTAATTTAATAGCATCTGTGTTTGATTGTTGTTTGCTATTTCCAGCATCGTTAAATACCCACCAGATATATTGGTCACCATCAATTTTTGGATAGTCCCCTTTAGTAGCATCATATTTTCCATCATTATCTACGTCAACGAAATTGGCATAGGTATTAGACAAATAAGTTGATGCAAGGCCTAAATTATTACCACTTGTACCGGTTGCATAAATATTTCCTTTCGCAGGCCATTTTAAAATGCTTTCATATCTTGGATCCGTAACGGGCGCTGAAGGATTAGCACGTTTCATTTCAACAAAAGCAATAATGTCTGACTTGTTTACTTTCCAAAATTTATCCCAATCAGAACAAGTTGCAGCAGTTACTGTACCGCCCGCATTAACATCTAAAGGACCAGGCCAATAGTCGTTTCCATCTTGACGATAGGTTTGCGCAGCTACTTTTAATTGTTTTTGTGCATCATAACCACCAATCCATAATGAACCAGCAAATAGCGAGTTTTTCTTAGAACCTTTTGGCACTTCATAACGTGCTTCTCCGGTACCATTATCCCACCACATATCACCACCAGTCATCAACCGAGCACGAACATTATTGATATCTAAATCGATACTTGCTTCAGCCGGTTTACAACCGCCTGTTGTTTTCAATAATTTCTGACGGTATCCATTATACCCAGCATTTGGACGAGCTAAAGCTGAAATATTGAATACCACTACAACTAGTAAACTTAAGCTAAGTAGGTTTTTTAAACGTATCATATTGTAACTATATTAAAAAAGTTGAATTAAAAATTGAAGTTAATACCGATATTGATTCTTCTTGGTAAGTTCACAGATCCCGGATTAACCATGCTATAATTATATAAATCTATATAAGAAGGAGCATAAGTGGCGTTTGCAATTGATTGAGCGCCTGACGTTGATGTTAAATAACCATCATCATCTGTTCTGCCAGTATATCCATATACACCTAAAACATCTTTAATATTCAATAAATTGGTCACATAAACAAATGCATTCAATGCAATTCCTTGTTTCAATAACCCTTTTGAAGTAGTAGATTTTTTAGTCAACATAAAGTCTTTATCAAAACGAATATCCATCATAAAGTGCCATGGCAAACGAGAACCATTAACCCCACCATTTACAATACTAGAAGCTGCTTGAACATAAGAAGTATAAGGCTCTCCACTTCTTGCACGCATTACTAAATTAAATCCTGCATTTTCTAAGAAATGTTTTCCTGCCAATACGGGACCTTCTTTATCTTCATAGCGATAATCGATATTAGCTACGATGTTGTGTCGAGAATCATAAGATAAAGGAGTTACATAACGTAAGTTAGGTAAACTTGCTGCAATGAAGTTTTGTAATAAACCACCAGAAGAAATATAAGACGAACCACCATTAGCAGAGTTGGCGCTAGAACCTGTACCTTCTGCAAATTGAAGTGTATAGTTTAAGTTCATTCTTAAATGGCCTAAACGTCTTAGATCATATTTCATAGACACCCCTTTTGTAGTAGAGAAGTCTCTGTTACCGTAGGTATAGTAGGTAATTGGATATGCATACAAATACGGACGTACTTGAATCATGTCTTTTCTTTCTTTATAGAAGAAGCTTAATGTCAAAGCTGAATTATCCGTTAATTTTTGTTGGAAACCCATTTCATAATCAATCAATTTCTCCGGTTTTAAATCTGGATTATTGATTACTTGTTGTGCATTTTGCGACATTGTAAAATAATCTAATGGAGAAGTAAACACATTTGATTTAGGACGTTGTACGATTAAATCGTAGTGCGCATAAAACAATGCTGAAGTTGAAATTGGGAAAGAGAAAGAAATACGTGGCGCCAAATTAATTTGCGGTTTGTAATCAGTAAATGAATTATTAGGATCATAACCTGTAGAATCCATTTTAATGGTATTCTTAGGAATAAATGGTTGAGGATCTTTACCTCCACTATATGATTTTAAAGAAGAAGGATCTTCTACAATTTTACCATATGGATCGTACCAAACATCACCTTTTCTATATCCAATTACAGAAGGATCTGAAGAGCTAGCATCATTTACATAAACGGCATAGTCGCCACCGATATTAGAAGGATGCACACCATTGTTGTAAATATTTTTAGCGCCCGCTACTTGATCTTTTGTTAAGCCAGCATAAAGCGTATAAGGATCTTTCAATACTTTAGTATTCGCATCATATCTGTCTACACGAAGACCCACATTGAACAACATGTCTTTATACTCAAACTTGTCTAATAAATAACCAGCGATATAGTTTGGTCGGAATGCACCTACTTCACGAGAGAAATATTTGTTTCCATTAACCGTATAGGTTTTTGTAAAGAAGTCATTAAAGTTTACTTGACCCGTTAATTTATTACCTAAATAATCATAACCATAAGCACTCACTAGAGGATTACCACTATTCAATAATTCGTCAGGCGAGAACATATTTAAATTGAAGGTAGAAGGATCTAAAGCATCAACATTTAAGAAATCTTGACCTTTAGTATTGAGACCTAATTTTCTTCTTAAGTTATAATCAAATAAAGATTGGTCTTTTTGAACAAACAAACGATTATAGATTACAGTATCCGTTAAGCCTGGAGTTACTACTCCATTTAGAACATCTGATTTTGAGTAACGCTTGCCACCCACTAAGAAAATTGGATTGTCTTTGTCTAAATTAGACATATGTTTGTTTACTAAAGAACGCATTAACTGCCAGATAGATCCAGAACCTGAAGAAGTTCCTTGGAAAGCTGCTCCTTGCGCTGAATAACCTCTCTCTGCACGTTGTTGGTAGTACAAACCAAATTCTATTGCATGTTTAGTTTTCTTAGGTTTAAATTCAAAAGAGGCATCTACGCCAAATGCGAACTGATCTACACGAGCATAACCATATCCGTTATAGTTGTAACCTACGTTAGCAAATTTACCATAGGTGTACAGTGGCTGGTCGCCATTCAACATACCATTACCATTTCTAATTTGTGCAATCGTTAATGGTTGGTTAGTGGTTAAATTAAAATATTGAGAAGTATAATTTGCCAACATAGGATTAACCTCTGCACGTTGGAAGCTTAAACTTTTTGGCACATCATAGGTATACAAACCAACTAAGGTTCTTTTGGTAGCTGTATCTATGGTATTAGATAAATAGAAGGGTTGATTTTGAATATCAAATTTACCAACATAACCATAGTTGAATAAATCTTTTTTAAGATCATTTCTTTGTGTAGTAGAATAGTCTACTTGATAATCTGCTTGTACTGTGTAATATGCATTTGAAATTAACGCATTTTTTTGCTTATCATTATTATTAAAACGTTGCGTGAAACGTAAATAAGTTCTACCGGTATAATTAATAGAATTAGGCATTGCTGTAGGAGCTAACAAGGCAGTTCCTCTACTGTAGGCTCTAGAATTATCATATGAAAAAGTAGTTCCCCAAGTAAGATTGGTATTATCATTTATTTGGAAATCTAATTTTTCATTTAAACGAAATGTAGATGCCGTTGCATTCAAACGTTTTTTAGAATATAATAGATCTTTGTTGGTAATATACTCAGATGCATAGTTTAAAATCGTATTACCACCAGATGATTTAGGGCTTACCCTTAAAGGGTTTTGTTGAATATAGCTTAAAACTTCATCTTTTACTTGATAAGTACCATAATAACTTGGGTTGTTATCTTGATCGTATTGGTAATCCGCACCTACTCTAAATCCAATAAGTGGTTTCTTTTTAAATGTGCCATCTTCTTGTTTTACTTTTTCTGCAAATAATGGACCTGAAAGATCAAAATTCAATAAATTGTTATTATATCCATCTATAGAATGCTGAACGATACCGCCACCACGAACTTTAGAAGTGATACCTTTTGTGGTAATATTAATGACTCCACCAATCGCATCTCCATAACGCGCAGAAATACCAGAGGTTAGTACTTGCATTTCTGAGATAGAGTTTTGAGATAAGTTAGTACCTCTACTACCTCTTACTTGCACCCCATCAATGATGTATAAGGTACCTTCACTTCTTGCACCACCAATGCTAATAGATGCGCCACTCTTTTGTTGATAGGTATTAGGCGAAGCCGTAGATACCATATCTTGTGTGTTACGAGTAGGTAATTTTTCAATTTCTTTTGAAGTTAATACACTAGTACTACCAGGACTAAATTTATCAATCAATGGTTTTTTGTAGGCAACTACTTTTACTTCTTTACCAGTAACCCCTTTCTTTTCTAAATTAAAAGTTAAGGTAGTTGTTTTATCTACGCTCACAATAACACCAGAAATCTCGGAAACTTGGTACCCTGGATAGGATACACGTACATTATACGTACCAGCGAAAATAGCGCGGATATTGAATTTACCGTCATCATCCGTAACAGCACCCCCTTTTTTAAGTTGGCCTTCAATAACCTCTACATTTGCACCAATAACCGTAATCCCTTTCTCGTCTTTTACCTGACCAATGATATTACCAGCTTGCGCTAAAGCAAGTTTAGAAACAGATGCTAATAATACCACCAATAATAAACGCAGTGTATATTTCATATTCTTTATTAAATATATGTTAAGTAATAGTGGGTAAAGATAAAAAATTCTGTTAAAAAGCAATAAAATTTGATAATTTAATTTTAAAGCTAACTTATTGATAATTATAGAAATTTAAGTTTTTGGGCAAGTACTAGACTCATTTTATAAAGGGCTTCCTGACTATAGCCTGCAATATGGGGTGTAATCAGCACCCGATCATCGGCTAAAAGGCTGTTAAACAAGGTTTTTTGATGTTCATTCATCTTTGAAAGGGGCTCAATTTCCCAAACATCAAAACAGGCTTGACTTATTTTACCTTTTTTTAGTCCAATAGCTACCGCCTCCGGGTCTACCACATTACCTCTAGAGGTATTCATTAATACAATTGGTTTTTGAAAATTGTCTACTACTTGTTCGTTAAATAAGTGCCTATTTTCATCACTAGCAGGCACATGATAGCTTATTATATCTGCTACTTCATAAATATGCTGCATGTTTTCTTGGGCCTTTACATAATCTGGATATCTTATTACAGGATTGGTATCATAAGCTAAAATAGTCATGTTAAAAACCGACAATTTATAAGCCAATGCGCTTCCCGTGTGGCCAAATCCAATAATGGCTATTGTTTTACCCGATAGCTCAAAGCCTCTATTGGCCTCTCGCTCCCATATACCTTGGTGCAATTCGTTGTTACTTTTCACAATTTGCTTTGACAAACCTAACAACATACCCAATGCATGCTCGGCAACAGCATTGGCATTGCCCTCTGGACTGCTTACGCATACCACCCCTTTTTGTGCAGCATAAGGCATATCTATTATTTCCATACCCGAACCCATTCTGCCTATAAATTTCAACTGAGCTGCGTGATCTAATAATTTTTTATTGATATGCAAACGGGTAGAGGTTATAATACCTTCATATTGAGCCACAGTCGCTAATGCCTCTTCTTGCGTAATATCCAAAGCGAAAACACATGCGTAGCCTGCTTTCTCTAGCGCTGCTATCAAAACAGCATGCACGGGGGCAGCAATTAAAACTTTGGGCATCTTATTGGTATGTTTTATGTAAGTACAAGAAATCTTCAACACTCAATTGTTCAGCACGCTTTTCCATCATTGGATCCAACAAAGCACTAGGCTCTAGCGTACCTTTCAGTGCATTACGCAAGGTTTTTCTTCGTTGATTAAACGCAGCTTTCACCAATTGCTTGAACTTCTTTTTGTCATGCACGGCAATAAGCCCTTGTTTGTGCGTAAGTTTTATAACGCCCGACATCACTTTGGGAGGTGGTTTAAAACAACCTGGCGGCACATCAAACAAATATTCGATATCAAAAAAGGTTTGCATCAACACACTCAAGATTCCATAAACCTTTGATCCGGCTTTGGAGGCAATGCGTTGCGCCACTTCTTTCTGAAACATGCCAATTACTTCATCTATCTTATCTTCCCAATCATACACTAAAAACATGATGGGCGAAGAAATATTATAGGGAAAATTACCAATAATTGAAAAGGTTTCCTCAAAAGGCTGAGCAGCCTTCAATACATCTTGATGAATGATCTTATCTTCTAATTGTGGGTAGGTATGTTTTAAATAAGCTACCTTTTCATCATCTACCTCAATCAATTTTAAATCAATATCCTTCCAATTTAATATATACTTTGTTATAGCACCACCGCCTGGACCAATCTCTACCAATCGCATGCCACTCGTATGCCCAATTTGAGCAACAATTTTTTTACACATTTGCTCATCATGCAAAAAATGCTGTCCCAAGCTCTTCTTTAAGGTATATTGCATGTGTTGATTTGAAATTTTTACAAAAGTCAATAAAATAAGTAAGAAACAAGTAGATCCTTCGCATTTTTTTTATGAAAATAATATGATGTGCTCTAAATTATCTTAGTTATTTTTGTTATTCTAAAACTAATAACCATGCAATTCAAATTTAGTAATGCTACTAAGCACCCATACGAAATTATTTTAGTGGATGATAAAAACTTAAAACCACTTAATAAACTTATCAGTAAAAAAGAACTCGACTATGTTGTAAAATCTAAATCCAATGAACAAACTATAATAACACTAAACAGATTAGATAGTCTTAAATTAGTTGTACTTGTAAAACAGAAAAAAAGCAAAAGCGATACCGATGAGGCAATTCGTAAGCTGGGCGCTAGTGTGCAATCAATTTTAAATTCCCATAAAGCAAAACAAGCATTTATTCAATCTACTTGTGCTGCAAATGGAGTTTCTTATCTTTTTGCAGAAGGCTTATCATTGGCTAACTATCAGTTTTTAAATTATAAATCAGATGCTAAAAAACTAACACATAGTTTAACGACCTTATTGTTTTCTAAAAATAGTTTTACTGCTACCGAATTAAATCAACTTGATATACTATACAAAGCCATTAGCAAAGCAAGAGATTTAGTGAATGAGCCTTTGCAAACGCTTACTGCCACCGCTTTAGCAGATGCCTTCAAAAGCATGGGTAAAGAAGCCGGTTTTAAAGTAACTGTCCTTAACAAAGAGCAAATCACGAATGAGAAAATGGGCGGCATTTTAGCGGTAAATAGAGGAAGTATCCTTCCACCCACTTTTTCTATTATGGAATACAAACCTAAAAATGCGCACAACAAACAACCTATCGTTTTAGTAGGCAAAGGAATTGTATATGATACGGGTGGCTTAAGTTTAAAACCTACTCCAGCATCTATGGATAGAATGAAAAGCGACATGAGTGGATCGGCTGTTGTAAGTGCTACTATCTATGCTGCTTCTTTGCTTCAACTTCCTTTGCATATTATTGCATTAGTACCTGCAACTGAAAATAGACCTGGCGAAAACGCTTATGTACCAGGTGATGTTATAACTATGTACAGCGGAAAAACTGTAGAAGTTTTAAATACCGATGCTGAAGGAAGACTGGTATTAGCCGATGCTTTGCATTGGGCAAAACGATATGAACCAGCATTAGTTGTAGATTTCGCAACCCTTACTGGTGCAGCAGCAGCAGCGATAGGCGATGTGGGCATTGTGTGTATGGGCAACGCTGATGAAAACACTAAACTTGCATTGAAAACCGCTGGTGCAAATCAATACGAACGCTTAGTTGAATTCCCTATGTGGGATGAATATGGCGATATGATTAAAAGCGATATTGCTGATTTAAAAAATATTGGCGGTCCATACGGGGGCGCTATCACAGCAGGTAAATTCTTAGAACATTTTGTAGACTACCCTTGGATGCATTTTGACATTGCAGGTGTTTCTTTAAACATGAGTAAGAAAGGATACCACCCTGTTGGTGGCACAGCCTATGGCGTGCGCATGCTATTGGATTTTTTAATGCATTATACAATCCAGAAATAATACGCTACTTTTAACCACAAATCAAGACGCAACAACATGAATGAAAAACCAATAATAGGTATTACCACAGGTGATTTAAATGGAATAGGATTAGAAGTGATCATTAAAACACTTTCTGATACCCGTGTAGTCGATCGATGCACACCTGTTATATTTGCATCTAATAAGGTTATCAATTATTACAGACGAATAGCAGTCGACAGTCCTTTTACTTTTAATAGCATTAAAGATTTTACCAAAATCAATAACAAACAGATTAATATTTTTAATTGTTGGGAAGAGGATGTAGCCATGCAACCGGGCGTGCTAACTGATTTGGGAGGCAAATATGCTGTTCGCTCGTTAACCGTAGCAGCACAATGCTTAAAAGACGGACAATTAGATGCTTTAGTTACAGCGCCCATCAATAAAGCAAATACGCAAAGCAATGACTTCCCTTATACTGGACATACTCCTTATCTAAAAAATCTATTTTCTGCAAACGATGCTTTAATGATTTTGTATAAGGACGATTTTAGAGTTGCGCTCGCTACCGAGCATATACCTATTGCTGATGTGGCTAAGCATATCACTAAAGAATTGATCAATGCAAAATTGCAAACACTTCGTCAATCGCTACAAAAAGATTTTGGTATCGACAAACCCAAAATAGCCGTATTGGGTATGAACCCACATGCTGGTGATAATGGCACCATCGGCAAAGAAGAAGAGCTTATTTTAAAACCAGCAATCGACACCTTATTTCAACAAGGGCATTTGGTTTTTGGGCCCTATAGCGCTGATGCGTTTTTTGCAAGGGGTTCTTACAAAGAGTTTGATGCTGTATTAGCCATGTATCATGACCAAGGACTTGTTGCGTTTAAAACAATTGCACAAGGCGAAGGAGTTAACTATACAGCTGGATTAAGCAAAGTAAGAACATCTCCCGATCATGGAACAGCCTTTGATATCGCAGGCAAAAACGAAGCAGATCCCACTTCCTTTAGAGAAGCTTTATTTAGCGCGATTGATATCATACAACAACGCGAAGAATACGCAAGCAATACTGCCAATCCATTACGTAAAGGTAAAATTGAAGTAGAACGAGGCGTTGTGTAAAATTTAAACTATGTTAGAATACAAAAAAATCACCTTATCAAACGGATTGCGTTTTTTATATCACGAAGATAGAACCACACCCATGGTGGCGCTTAATGTGCTTTACGATGTAGGTGCTAGAGATGAAGACAAAGAACGTACTGGTTTTGCCCATCTGTTTGAACACCTCATGTTTGGTGGCTCTATTAATATTCCAGAATATGATACACCCCTTCAAATGGCAGGTGGAGAGAACAACGCTTATACAACCAACGATATTACCAACTATTATATTCAATTACCCGCCGAGAATATAGAAACGGCTTTTTGGTTGGAAAGTGATCGAATGCTCTCTTTAGCTTTTAGTGAGAAGAGCTTAGATGTGCAACGCAAAGTAGTATGCGAAGAATTTAAAGAGCATTATATCAATAAACCTTATGGTGATGTATGGAAACACTTACGTGCACTCGCCTACCAACAACATCCTTATCAATGGATGACCATTGGTAAAGAACTTGCACATATAGAGCAAGCACAATTAGAAGATGTAAAGGCCTTTTTCAAAAAACATTACAACCCTCAAAATGCCGTAGTCTGTATTGCAGGCAATTGCTCATTTGATGAAGTAGTAGCGCTTGCAAAAAAATGGTTTGAACCCATACCTGCTGGTGAAAAATATATTCGCAATATTGCACCAGAGCCTACGCAAACAGCAGCGCGCCATTTGGAAGTGCATGCCGATGTGCCTTCCGATGCCTTATACATGGCATGGCATATCGCTCCAAGATTAGATCCATCGTATTATGCCACAGACATTATAACCGAGATCATGGGGCATGGCAATGCTTCTAGACTGTATCAGAAGTTAGTGAAAGAACAACAATTATTTTCTTCTATTCAATGCTATCATACCGGCAGTGTTGAAGCTGGATTGTTAGTCATTGACGGTAAAATTAGAAATGATCAATCTATTGAAGTTGCTTATGAAGCCGTTGAAAAAGAAATTGCCTTATTGCTTGCAGAGGGCATTAGCGATTTTGAGCTTACCAAATCAAAAAATAAATTAGAGGCTATGATCGTTTTTGAAGATATGCAATTACTATCTAGAGCCAATAATTTAGCATTCTATGAACTTTTAGGTGATGCAGAGAAAATAAATCAAGAATGGGATCATTATAATGCTGTTACAAAAGAAGAATTAATGCAAGTAGCACATCGCATTTTTATGCCCAATAATAAAAACACCTTGTTTTATAAAAGAAAATAATGGGTCCGAGTATATCTGTTGTTATACCTACTTATAAAGGGAAAGCTTTGTTGGCTCAAAACTTGCCGAGTGTCTTTCATGCACTCGAACAAGCTACTACCACATTCGAAATTATTGTAGTTGACGATGCTTCACTCGATGACACTGCAGCATTTTTACAAGAACACTACCCCTCTATAAAATTGCTAAGTAATGAAACAAATAAAGGGTTTTCACCTACCATCAATAAAGGTATTTTTGCCGCTCAATACGAATGGGTATTGCTGCTGAACAATGACGTAAAATTATTACCTACTTATTTTACTGCTTTAATTCCTCATTTAGAAAACAAAAATTGCTTTGGTATCATGGGCAAAATTATTGGCTATGACAATGATGCATTACAAGACAGTGCCAAATATCCTAAATGCACTTTATTAAATATCAATGGTACTACCAACTATCAATTTGTAAATGAAACGCAGCGCAGTGCTATATATACCTTTATGCTTTCTGGAGCCAATGCACTAGTGAATAGAGAGAAATTGCTGTTGCTTAATGGCTTTTGCGAATTGTATGCTCCTTTTTATTGGGAAGATGTAGACCTCTCTATTAGAGCTTGGAAGATGGGTTGGGAGTGTTTATATGAACCTAATGCTATATGCAGGCATCCGGCTTCTACAACAGTAAAAAGCAATTTTAAAAAAAGACAGACGGCCATAATTGCTAACAGAAATAAGTTACTCTTGCATTGTATTCATTTAGATACGGCTGCATTGATCTTATATCAATTCAAACTTTTAGGCAAATCAATTTTTGCTTTGATACGATTTAATTTTTCTTTTTTAAAGAGCTGCTATTTATACCTCCAGCTAGTACCGAAGGCTTTGAAAACTAGAACAGCCTTTAAACAATTACAGGCTGCACATCATCAAAACAAAACCCTATCTGATTGCTATCAATTTATAAAAAAGAGTATTGGCGAAGAGGCGATTACTTTGTTTTAATTGGCTTATTATAAATATGCTTCAAGGTATAATAAGCTTTCTTTTTAGCCCCGTAGTAATCAATTATACTCCAACTAATAGCTGGCCAACAATCATTCCATTGCCAAACTAAAGAACCCATACAATAGGGTGCAGCATGGAGCTGAGTCGTTGCTGCTATAGCTACTGCCTTACTTTGTAATTGCTGTGTAGCTTGTATATACGTATCGAAACTTGAATACGTCAAATTTTCTTGTTTCAAATAGGCATTAATGGTAGCAAAACCTGTTGCGTGTTTTTGATGAGCTAACAATGCAGGAGCAGCAAGATGTAAATCCTTGTTCGATAAAAATTTTATCAAACTTTTTTTGTTGGGAACACTTTGCATACCATACTCACTCATAAATCGAGGTACCTTTTTAGCATAGGTACTAATGGGCTCCATACCCCACCATACACCCCAATAATGCATATCGCCGGAATATACACTCGTATCATTGCCCCACCCTATTTTTGGTGAACTAGCGATATACGGTCGGTCATCTAATTGATGTATCAATGCTGGTATTTCTTTTTCAAAAAACAATTGATATGCATTCCATAATTCATTTTTACTTGCATCGGACAATTGATAGGATTTAGTCCAGCCCCAATTATGCCAAGCTTCATCTATTTCATTATTCCCACACCATAAAACAATGCACTGGTATTTACGTAAGCGCTTAATATTATCATTCAATTCAGCAAAAACAGATTGCTTAAACGAGGAGTCGCTCGGATACATAGCTCCTGCAAACATCAAATCTTGCCAAACATAGATGCCTAAAGAATCACACAATTGGTAAAATATATCTTGTTCATAAATTCCACCTCCCCATACGCGCAGCATATTGATACCTGCTTGTTTGGCCGCCACTAATAAATGTCTGTAACGATCATGACTTATAGCTGGCAAAAACATATCGGCTGGCACCCAATTAGCGCCCTTCATAAATACAGCTTGCTTATTGATCTTAAAGTAAAAACTAGATCCGATACTATCTACTTGTTGAACTAATTCTATTGTTGGATGCTTCGTTAAAACTTGCTCTTTTTCTTCGCCTTCCACAATAGTTACTGGTTTCCAAATACCAAGGGTGAGTATACGCGGAGCAAAATCCCAGCCAAATTGATATTGTGCTTTTCTTACAAAGTTGCGTGTATTTTCACATGGTAAAACGGTAGGATATTGTTTTGCTATGCTATCGGCTCTTTGCTCTACATTATATAAAACAACTTTTAGCACATTGTTTTGAAGTTTTACTAATTTACTAATATCAAACTTCCAGGTTCTAAACATATTATCGGTGGTACCAAGCAATATGTTGTTAAAGTAAATAGCCGCATAGGTATCAATACCTTCAAAAATTAATTGAATGCGTTTTTTAGCAGGCGCTTGAACCGGATAATCAAACTGTGTTTGATAGATCCAATTCGTTTTTCCAACCCATTGAATGCTATCAACATTTGTTGACCAATAAGGATTGGGTATTTTATGATGCCGAAGCAAATCTTGTTGTACCGTACCGGGTACTTGTGCAGAAAAATATTGAGTGCTACCTTCTTTGCAAAAACGCCAATGCATCTTTATTGTTGCTTGTGAGGTTGAAGCAAAACAACAATAACAAAAGAAAATAAAAATGATTTTGTTTATAGGCATACTTATATCATACCGGCAGTTCTCCAAACAGCCAACTGTTCTTCCCAACGCCATGCGGTTTCCATCATTTGCTCAATCGAATATGTGCACTCCCAATTTAAAATAGTACGGGCTTTGGTGCAATCGGCATACACGGCTTCTACATCACCTGGTCGGCGAGGACCTAGCTCGTAGGAAAGTGATCGACCCGTTACTTTTTCAAACGCATGTATTAATTCTAATACACTCACTCCATTTCCACTACCTAAATTATATATATCAAAATTAGGTGCTGAAGTTTGCTGCAGTGTATACTCAAGCGCTTTGGTATGTGCATGTGCAATATCCATAACATGAACGTAATCGCGAATACAAGAACCATCTCGGGTTGCATAATCATTACCATGCACTTGCATTTTTGCAATTTTTCCAATAGCAGTTTGCGTAATTACAGGCACAATATTCTCTGGCTTTTCTTGAAGATCGCCTAATAAACCGGAGGGATGCGAACCTACTGGATTGAAATAGCGTAATAAGCTAATTTTCATAGCGGGATGTTGCGCAGCAACATCTTTGCAAATAATTTCTCCCATTTGCTTTGTACTAGCATAGGGCGATTGTGCTTCTTTGATTGTTTCTAATTCGGTAACGGGTAAATGATCTGGATTTCCGTATACAGAACAAGATGAAGAAAAAACAAAGCTTTGTACATTATGTTTTGTCGCTTCCTCTAATAGATGCATTAAAGAAAGCAAATTATTTTGATAGTATCGTAATGGTTGCATCACCGATTCTCCAACCCACTTAAATGCAGCAAAATGAATAATGCCATCTATATTGGGATGCTCTTCAAAAAGCAATGCGGTGCTTTTTTTATCTGTTAAATCTATAGTGTAATGCGGTATATCAACACCAGTAATTTTTCTTACATTTTCTAATAATAACAAATAACCTCTCGATAGATTATCTACAGAAATAACGTCATGGCCATTATTGATTAAATCAACCATAGTATGACTTCCAATATATCCACAAGCGCCCGTAACTAGTATTTTTGCCATTATCTATCTTATTTAACTTGTTGCATGTTTACTAATTCTTGATATAAACCTTCCTCTTGCATTAGCGCATCGTGCTTACCGCGTTGAACGATTTTTCCTTTCTGCATAACTATAATTTCGTCTGCATGCTGTACGGTAGATAAACGATGGGCAATCACAATACAGGTTCTGTTCACCATTAACTGATTAATAGCATCTTGCACAATACGTTCACTTTGGGTGTCCAAAGAAGAGGTAGCTTCATCTAAAATAAGAATAGAAGGGTTTTTTAATACCGCTCTTGCAATCGTTACGCGTTGGCGCTCACCACCACTCAATTTAGAACCTCTATCACCTACATTGGTTTGATACCCTTCTTCTTTAGCAACAATGAAATTATGGGCATTTGCAATTTTAGCGGCATCGGTAATTTGTGCCTCTGTGGCACCACCGGTACCTAAAGCAATATTATTGTATATCGTATCATTGAATAAAATGGCATCTTGATTGACGATACCCATCAATCTACGAATATCTTCCATCTTATAAGATCGAATATCTTGACCGTCTATTAAAATTTGTCCTGCACTTACATCATGAAAACGAGGAATTAAATCTACTAAGGTCGATTTTCCGGAACCCGATGAGCCTACTAAAGCAATGACTTTGCCTTTTGGAATACTTAAATTAATATCGCTTAACACCACTTGATCGCCATACTGAAAAGACACTTGCTTAAACTCAATAGCGTGCTCGAATTGCGCAATAGGTTTAGCTTCCGCTGCATCGGTCAACGTATTGGGTGCTGACAATAATGCTTCGATTCTATCGAGTGCTGCTGTACCTTTTTTAATATTGAAGAAAGAAGTAGACAGATTTTTGAAGGGTGTAATGATTTGTGAAAAAAGTACAATAAATACGATGAATGATTCGGGGCTTAAACTTGCTTCTTTTGCAAAAATCAATTTACCACCAAACCACAATACCATACTTAAAACAATAACCCCCATGGATTCTGATAAAGGAGAAGCCAATTCGCGTTTAGCAGCCAATGCATTATTACTTCTAAATAATAAATTATTAGACTGCATATATTTTAAATGCATTTGTTTTTCAGCATTAAAAGCTTTTATAATGCGCATGCCAGAAAGTGTTTCTTCTAACATACTTAGCATGCTACCCAATTGCTCTCTAATATGATTAGAGGAGCTATATAGAGATTTACCAATTCGTCCAATCAAAAATCCCGCTATAGGTAAGAAAACTATTAAGAAAAGGGTAAGCTTAAAACTAATAGCAATCATTGAAGCAAAATACACTAATATCGTTAACGGCTCACGAATAAATACTTCTAACGTTGCCATGATTGACAACTCTACTTCGTTGATATCATTCGTCATTTTAGATATTAAATCCCCTTTTCGTTCTTCGGTAAAAAAACCAATAGGTAAAGAAAGTACTTTTTGATACAAATCATTCCGCAATCTTCTCAATACCGCATTGCGCAGCGGATTCATGATATATAGAGAAATATAAAGAAATAAATTCTTCAATAAAATCATAGTTATCAAAACACCACATATAAACAACAAGGCATTCATAGGGCCCTCATTGCGAACAATAGATTGCACATACGAAGTGGCCATTTGCAACAAATTGCCAGCATTGGTGCTGGCATTAGTTGTTGGCAATGATGTTTTACCAAACAACACATTCATAAAAGGCCCTAATGCACTAAAAGAAATAGCGCCAAATAAAATAGCTAAAATATTAGTGAAAAAATACAATGCAATTTTCCCTTTATAATCGGCTAAGTATTTTAATATTCTACCTACTTTTTTCATAGTATTTATTGAACCGTATATGAGACGGTACCGTCTTTTTCATCTTTTAAAATAACCCCTGCCTCCATCAATTGATTGCGTATTTGATCAGATACAGCAAAATCTTTGCGTTGTTTTGCTTCCTTACGAAGGGTAATCAATACTTGCAATACCTTATCCATAGCTCCGTTTTGTGAACTAGCTTGTATAGCTTGTAGCCCTAAAATGGTTTCTAAATAATTTTTGAAAGTGGCTTGCAATACATTAAAACATTCTTCAGTAATAGATCCTATGGGAAGCAAATTCGCTTTGAAGCTATTAATCGTTGAGGTGAGATCAAATAAGGCTGCAATAACTTTTGCCGTATTAAAATCATCATTCATATACTCCTCACAGGCATTACAAATTGCTGTAACTTCTTGATTTAATGTTTCATTTATTCCTTCCTTAGAAGCCGTATAACTTAATTGCTTAAGCACTTCATAGGCTTCCCATAATCTTTTCAATGCTTTTTCGGATGCCTGCAAAGCTTCGTTTGAAAAATCTAAGGTACTACGATAATGTGTTTGTAAAATATAAAAACGCACCACCATAGGATGGTAAGCTTGCTCTAATAAAGGATGCGAACCACTGAATAATTCTGTCAACTTGATAACATTATTATAGCTCTTACCCATTTTTTTACCATTGATGGTAATCATATTATTATGCATCCAGTAATTTACCGGCGCATGATCATGTACAATAGTAGATTGAGCAATTTCACTTTCATGATGGGGGAATTGCAAATCCATACCACCTCCATGAATATCAAATTGAACGCCTAAATATTTACTTGCCATAGCCGAGCACTCAATATGCCAACCAGGGAATCCTTCACCCCATGGGCTTTCCCAACGCATGATGTGCTCTGGTGGTGCAGCTTTCCACAATGCAAAATCTACTTTATTTCTTTTTTCATCTTGCCCGTCCAATGCTCTCGTAGTCTCTAATAAATCATCTAATATGCGACCCGACAATTTTCCGTAGGGATAGTTAGCTGCATATTTTTTAACATCGAAATAAACCGATCCATTCACCTCATAAGCATAGCCTTTTTCTATAATTTTCTTAATCATACTTATTTGCTCAATAATATGACCAGTAGCTGTAGGCTCAATACTAGGCTCTAAGGTATTGAATGCACGCATGCCCCAATGGAACAGATTAGTGTATTTATGCACCAATTCCATAGGTTCTAATTGTTCTAATTTTGCTTTATCATTTACCTTGTCTGTAGCATCTCTTCCCTCTTCTTCAAAATGACCAGCGTCGGTAATATTACGCACATAGCGCACTTTATAATTCAAGAATTGCAAATAACGATTTACTACATCAAAAGTAATGTAGGGACGGGCATGCCCTAAATGAGATTCTCCAGAAACCGTTGGACCACATACATACAAGCCAACATGACCAGGTGTAATGGGTTTAAAGACTTCTTTTTCTCGAGTAAGGGAATTATATAGGCTCAGTTGACTCATAAATTCAAAATAATATTACAAAAATAAGGTATTCTATTGGCTTTGCGCTACCAATTTAAAGGAAGCTATCACAGGATTGTGATCGGAATAAGCAGCCATCTTAGGACAATCGAACGATTGGATCTCTCCAATTCGATGGTCATAAAAAATATAATCGATGCGTAATGTAGGTGAGAATAAATTATAGGTTCTACCAAAACCATTTCCTTTTTCTACAAAAGCATCGAACATATCACCTTTCAAGGCTTTGTACACAAAAGATCCTGGGAGGTCATTGCAATCGCCACAAACCACTGTTGGATAGGGGCTTACCGCAATCAATTCTTTTATTTTAGAGGCTTGCATCGCCCTGTTTTTATAGGCAGCTGCAAATCTATTCACAAATAAGCGTGCATATTGATAGGTATATCCTATTTTATTAAAATCCTTTTTTAAAACTTGAATATTCTTTTTCTCTGTATCGCTCAAGCCAAAAGTTTTTAAATGCACGACTATTACGCGTACTATTTGCTTCGTTGGCATTTGTATGTCTGCCAATAAAAGCGCATCATTATCTGTCAAATCTATTTCTTCAAAGTGCTTTATAGGATATTTACTAAATAAGGCAGTCCCCGTTAGATAAGTTCCAATTTTATGCGCAGCAACAAAGCGAAATTCTTTATACCCATTTTTATTAATAATGGATTGCGTATAAGGCTTTAATTGATTGGTAGCAACACATCTAAATTCAGGCAAACAAAGCACATCAACACGTTGTTGCTCAATAAAATCTTGTATGCCCTCCGGCACTGCTTTTTTAAAAGGAACCGTATAAACGCCCAATCCGTGTACATTCCAAGACATGATAGAACAACTAGTATCACTACTAGCTAATTTTACAGTGGGGCTATGAAAGGCAAATAAAGGCAGCACTATGGAATGGGCAATCAGTATCGTAGTTAGCGATAAAAAGGCACGATATTTTTTGGAAGTAAATAACCATAGCGCAATAAAAACTATGTTTACCAACACGGCAAAAGGAGTGGTTAATGAAAACAATGCTAAGTTAGAAATAGACAATGCGCTAATAAAAGATGCCCAAAAACAAGCCAATAACCATCCTATAGCTAATAAATTAACTAACAACAAACTGTTGCGCACAACAGTACGGATGCCTTGCCATACTTGCATAAATTAAGATTGCGATAGTTCTTTAAGTTGTTCTTGTTCTTTAGCAGAAAGCGACTCCATACCCGACTCATGAATTTTATCTAACAAGGTATCTAAAGCCGATTTTTTTTCTTCTACTTCTTTTATAGCTTTTTGATGCTGATTAATAGTTTTTGCTTCTAAAAAACTAAATAAGTCATATACCCAAGTGCCAATTGGAATGCCTCTACGCAACAATTTTATATACAAGAAACCACTTAGCGCAGCACTCAATAACAAGGCCAATTTAGGAAGTGACGTATAAAAATTGGCAAACGATAAGACTGCATAAACCAATACTACAATATACATAGGTATAGCCAACTGATCGCCTACATAAAACTTATGCTTGGGTGATAACGTAATAATGGCTACTCCTAGCGCCATTACACCCGCATAAGAACCCAACATCCAGTTTACATACATGTAATTTTGAAACGGTAATAATTGAATACCCAAAAAACATAAGCCTCCGATTAAAGTACCATAGACAAAAATGGGTATAACTTGCTTATAGCCTACCAAGTTTTGAATGGCTTGGGCAAAAGTATAAGCCCAAATCATATTCGTAACCCATTCCCAAAAACCAATATGCACCCACGCATAAGCAAAGAGTGTCCACCATACATGAGGGAATTGATGTACTTCAGGCAAAGCAGTATTGGAAGCCGTTCTGCTCATAGCATCTATACCAGTTACTCCCAATATGAGCATAACTACGCGCGTGAAATGGAAAATTATAAAACCAGTGCCCGTTGCAACGATTAATTGCATGGCACCATTTTTTTTATAGGGAGCTATTTGTGTTCGTTTCATGAATTAATAAAAATGAGTTCGATCGTGTTTTTTCCAATACATTAAAATAATAAATGCCATTACCATACCTCCTAAGTGCGCATAATGTGCAATATTATCACCAGCTGAATTTTGAATACCAGCGTACAATTCAAATAAGGCATA
>JAHEFK010000006.1:88950-116270 GCA_024640225.1 Bacteroidota bacterium
AAATAATCGGAGCGCCAATAATGCAAACCCAAATATTGTGATAAGTCGATTTGCATGCGCTCCAAGGTAAATTTCAAGGCTAAAAATAAAACATTGATGATAATCAAATTTTTAACCACCGGCGGCATGGAGCTAAATCTATTAGACCTATAACTATTCATTGTTATTCCTTTTTATTATCGAGTTACAAGATACATTGTTTTAAACGTTATTATTTAAAATGCTCAATACATTCTCTTTTTTAAGAATTTTATAACCAATTCGGTCGGTAGAAATACCCTTTTTTAGTTCGTAACTAAAGCTATAGGTATCATCGCTTTGTTCTTGGATTTCAAAATAAGCAAATTGCACTTTTTCATTGTTCTGAAAATGTTCTGCTGCTTCATATAAATGGGTAGACAATATCATCAACTGTTGCTCTTGATGCAATAAGCCTTCTAAAATAGCTTTAGTACATTCATTAGCATCATGCACATTAGTGCCTTTAAACAATTCATCCATAAGGAGCAATAAACCTTTATGTGCTACAACAGACGATACTGTTTGCTTTATCCGTTGCACTTCCGACATGAAATAGCTTTCTCCTTTAAATAAATCATCGGCAATTTGCATATTCGTTACCAAACCATTTCTAAAACTCACTGTTAGCTTTTTAGCAGGCACACCCATTCCTAAATGCGCTAATACGGTAGCAATACCTACTGCACGTATACAAGTGGTTTTGCCAGACATGTTAGCACCTGTTAAAATGAGTAAGGGTTGCGCTTTACTAAGTGCAAGTGAAAATGGAATTGCCTTACTAAGTAAAGGATGCACTAATTCTTCTGCATCAAAAACATTATCTTCTGTAGCAACCATAGTTGGAAATACCCATTCGTATTGATTAGTAGCCTTAGCCATGGATAAAAAAGCATCTACCTGTGCTAATTGTTCAATAGCTTTTTGCGTGCTAGATTTTAAGACTCTTCGTGCTTGATAAACAAAAAGTTCTTTATCATGAAAGGATGGCGCTTGCTTAGCAGACGCTAAATTTTTAAGAAGCGGTTGCTCTAATATGCCATTCCAAATAGCTAATTGTTTTGCCAAACTTTCGGGCACCGCACACTTTTGAAAATACGCACAAAGTGCTGCTAGTCCCGAATAAAAATCTACAAACTGCTGATAGGTTGATTGTATAAAAGCATAAGCAGATTGCTGAAACATTTTCTTTAGAAATGTTTGCAAGAAAAAAGAATAGCTACTAGGCACTCCAGTAAAAGAATCTGAAGTTTCAAAAAATTGCTCGAGCAATAAGAGCGTGCCATTGCTTATGGTAGAAGGCCAGCAAGCGGTATGCTGCACCATAAACTGAATAGTTTGTTGCTGCGCAATACATTCCTCCCAGCTAGCTGGCGTTTTTGATACTACTTGTTTAAGATACTGTTTCCCTGGAGAGGTTATCGTAAAATCGATATGCTCCAAGAGGCTTTTTTGACCCTCTTCTGGGAAAATATGCAAATCCCTTTTGGATTGCTTATCTAGTATCATGCTCTATCAAATTTTAATCGCATGCCATAAACGCCATCTACCACTTTAGCTTGCTCATACACGATGGCACCATTTACAAATGTGGTATGAATAGAACTTGTAAATGCAGTACCTTCCAATGGCGACCATTGACACTTGTATAGCAAAGATGCTTTAGTAACAGTAGAAGGAGCATCTAAGTCTACCAAAACCAAATCGGCATAGTATCCTTCTCTTATAAAGCCACGCTCTGCTATCTGAAAACAAATAGCTGGAGCATGCGCCATTTTCTCTACTACTTTTTCAATACTAATAATTCCTTTTTTCACATAAGACAACATCATTTGTAAACTGTGTTGTACGAGCGGCAATCCGGCAGGAGCTGCACTATACGCCTGTTGTTTTTCTTCCCATGTATGCGGCGCATGATCGGTAGCAATAATATCTAAAGTGTCATCTAGGAGTGCTTTCCAAAGTGCTTCTTTATTTTCGGGCGCTTTAATAGCTGGATTACATTTTATTTGATTGCCTAATCGTTCATAATCATCGGCTGTAAAATGCAAATGATGCACACATACTTCATTCGTTATTTTTTTATCTTTCAACGGAAGCATATTAGAGAAAAGTCCTAATTCTTTGGCCGTACTGATATGCAAAACATGTAATCGTGTTCCATATTGTTGTGCAATTTGAATTGCCGACAAGGTGCTTTCATAACAAGCATGCACATCACGAATCAATGGATGAAAGCGGGCATGATCGGGATTTGGATAGTTCAATTTATTAGCTGCAATAATAGATTCATTTTCACAATGCGTTGCAATTAATAATTCGGCTTCAGAAAACAGCTTATGCAATACCGTATAATTATCAACGAGCATATTACCCGTACTAGAACCCATGAAGATTTTAATACCGCAAATATCCTTTTTCTTTTTATTGGTTTTGAGCACTTCTTCCACATTGTCGTTAGAGACACCCATAAAAAAAGAATAATTAGCAGGTGAGCAAGCACTAGCTATTGCATATTTCTGTTCCAATAATTCTTGTGTTAATGCCGCTGGCACCGTATTAGGCATTTCCATAAAGGTAGTAACACCTCCTGCCACAGCAGCACGCGATTCAGTTTGAATAGAGGCTTTATGCGTTAAGCCCGGTTCTCTAAAATGTACTTGATCATCAATAGCACCAGGTAGTAAATAGCGCCCATTGGCATCTATCACATGCATTTCAGGCGTAGCAGACAGGGATGCATCTATTCGCTCAATTCGTTGTCCTACAATCAATACATCTTGTAGTTTTATTGTACCTTCGTTGACAACATGAGCATTCTTAATGAGTATTTTATTCGTGACAGACATACTGTTTATGTGATTTTTATTTTGGTAAAATTAAGCTGTTTATCTCAAGGAATAATTTTTAATAATAAAAAATAATTTAATGTTGAATTTATTTAAGAAAAGCACCCTGTTATGCCTGATGGCCCTTTCGAGCTTAGCGCAAGCACAAACCCGTTATATTGGTAAATCGCAAGAACTACAAGAACAACTTGATCGATTAGAAGCCCTACAAAACCACAACATACCTTATTGGGCGGGCGCCATTAAGCCGTTTACTAATAATTCCATAATGCCGCTATTAACAAGTTTAGATACCATTTATCAGCATGCAGATGCAATTGATAAATTCGGAATTGAAAAAATTGTAAATGCCTATTTATTTGTGCCCCTTAAATTTTCACAAACCAAGCGTAGCTTTTTAAAAGCTTTGTATAAAGACCCCTACAACGGATTTATATACAGCGAACCCAATATTATTCAATTAGCGATCAATCCGCTTTTGAATTTTCAAGTTGGCACAGAGCAAAATAATCAAACAGGCGTATTAGTCAATACCAGAGGTATTGCTATAAATGGCATATTGGTAAATAAAATAGCTTTTTATGCTTCCTTCTGCGACAATCAAGAAAATCCGCTTTCATATATAGGGAAACGCATTAACCAACAACAAGCCGTGCCGGGAGTCGATTACTATTTAAACAGAAGTCAAAACCAATATGATTATTTAAGCGCTCAAACTTATATTCAATTTCCTTTAGTAAAAAAATACATTCAAGCGCAAATAGGCTACGGGAAACAGTTTTGGGGCTACGGACAGCGCTCTTTATTCTTAAGCGATTACGGCGCAAGTGCACCCTACTTACACCTGCATAGTCAGTTCAAAAAATTTAGCTATGATAATCTCTTTATGGAATTAACACCGCAATACATGAGGGGGGGCGACAAAGTACTCGATCATAAATACGCAAGTTTTCATCATTTAAGTATGCATGTGCATCCCAAACTAGAAGTGGGCATTTTTGAATCGGTGGTGTTTGGAAGACCCAATCATTATGAGTGGAGTTATTTCAATCCGCTCATCCTATTACGCCAAGCAGAACGCTCGCAAGGCAGTCCCGACAATGCGTTGATGGGTTTTGATTTTAAATGGAAAGCGTCTAAGCATTTTCAAGTATATGGGCAATTATTGTTAGATGAATTTAATTTAAAAGAAATGACCCACAGCAATGGATGGTGGGGTAATAAATACGGATTTCAACTGGGGATAAAAGCCTACAATCTATTTAAGATTCCACATTTAGATGCACAGCTAGAATACAATCAAGTACGTCCATTTACCTATGCACGCGATTCCGTAAGTAATTATACGCATTACAATCAAGCCTTAGCGCACCCATTAGGCGCTGGATTTAGAGAATGTATAGGTATAGTGCGTTATCAATGGCATAAAAAATGGAGCTGCAGTATCCAACAAGTGATGTATACAAAAGGGGTAGATACAGGCATTAACAATTTTGGAAATAATATTTTTGCAGCCTATAGTACAAGAGTTCAAGATTATGGATTTCAAACCATATCAGGTATAAAAAGCAAAGGTGCTTATACTAATTTTCATATAGCGTATGAGTGCTTACCCAATTTGTATTTAGAGGCTGGTTTTATTCAAAGAACCTTGAGCTATCAAGCATCGCAATTGCCCGAAGAAAAAACAAGTGCTATTTATAGCGGTATCCGTTGGAACATGGCAAGAAGAACCGTTGATTTTTAAGAGTTGCGAATTGAATTTTAAAAAGATAAATCGTATAATTTTTACATACCTATAAAAAATATATTTTAAATCTGTTTTTTGAATTAAAATTCTACTTAGTTTAGTACTAGCATTTAACCGTTATTTTACCATTTAAATTTAGTTAGTATGAAAAAGAGAAAAATTATGCACTCTATTGAGTCATTGAAATGCTTTACAGAAAAGGCTTTTCAAGCATGTAATAGAAACATGCAATCGGTAAATTGTATCAAAAAAACCACTGCGTCCTTGCTGTTGCTAGCAAGCTCATGTAGTTTATTTGCACAACAAGACAGTACACTTTACACTTCAAAAAATGAAGAAATTTGCAAGCAGCTATGTAAAACAAGTGCAAAAAATTTAATCATCTTTAAAGATTTTGCAGAATATAATATTGTTTTTGTAGGCGAAAAAAATGTTGGGCACGATTTAAAAGTAATCAACGAAAGTACCAATGCCATCCAATACATTAGTTTTATTGGCAATCAGGTAACCCTTACACTTCCGCTTCACCAAAAGTTTGTAGTTAGTGATGTAAAATGTGATAAAGAAACTATTGCATCCATAACAACAGAGTATATAAATCCTAATGAACCCTTGGAAGTGAGTACTGAATTAATGAATGCTCTTTCTTTAGATGAAGACTTTAAGAATAAGAGAATTAACTTAATACAATTAATGAATCAACATCCCGAAATAAACAATTATGAAAAAGCAAAGTTTTTACAAGTGCATATATTGCACGACAAACCTTTGTGCGATAGAAAGGTAAATCAACAAACTAGTAGATTGGATAGCGCCCTATATGGATGGAGTAACGACTCTATGGCAATTTTCGACTTTACTGGATTGCTAAACTGCAATTTATATGCATTAACTGAAGCATGCAACGCAACACTAACTTTAAAAAATAACTCTGATTTTTATAATGACCCTAATGAAATCAAAAATCCATATAAACATTATATTTCAGCTGGAACATACAGCTATACCAATCCAGGCATGACGAACAAATATCGCACAGAATTTCATGAAAACACTAAAGGTATAGCTTTTACCAAGCGTATATCAAATGAAGATTGGTATCCAAATTCATTTGTAAGCTATTTAGGCCTATCATTCTTAGAAAGAACAAATATGAACGGTAATAATACTAACAATTCAAGTGATAATATGTCCTTTATTGATTTAAATTTAGTGGTAACAAATGGCGACTGGTTTCAAAGTGAATGTGGTTGTGAAAAAAAGATCATGAGCCGATTACGATACGATTTTTATCATGAAATATATTCTAGTGATAAAGGCACCAATGGATCTTTTGCAAAAGCACAAACGGAAGAAATTGCTTCTGCACAAATTATTGATATCAATTCTGGTATCATTACACCCATAAAAACAAGTTATTTGCAAGTAAGCAACTCTTGCAACACTATACTTAATCCAGCATTTATTACCCAAGTTAACCAGGTGGCTACATCGCTTGTTACTGTAGGCTTGCAAGCTGCTGCAGCTGCAATTTCTGGAGGATCATCTGCTGTATTAACCGCTATAGCCGCTAATAATAGTACAAGTACTTTGGTAACAGGATTGGTAGGTTTGTTTAGTACCAATAGTCATTTACATCAAGACACTTGTGGTGTAAAAATGTATAATCCTGTTGCATTTGATGCATTTTATAATTTTGCCATACAGCCCAATAGCAGAAAAATCATCTCTTTAACCTCTATACAAAGACTATATGTAGCAGGAGCAAAAAAATGGAAAAGCCAGGCAGTCATTTCAGGAGGAGGCTATATATCACTATTTATAAAACCTAATGGAAGCTATACAGGAATATGGAAAGACGAGGTAGATTGCTGTAGCCCACAAGGGGGTATATGGATACAAGCAAGTATGAATCCGACAAAAGAAGCACAATATTTATCCGCCATCAGTGGAGAGATGTATATGAATGATATTGTGGGCTGGCTACCACAATATACTAGTGGTACATCTATGGGATTTAATAATGTTACTGCCTACGGGAATTATTCAATGATTAAAGGTAATACACCATCAGGTTGCAAAAAACCTATCATATTCGGCAAATTTGCCAATGCATCATCAGAAGAAAGCGCAAGTTGCAATTGGGACGACAA
This sequence comes from Bacteroidota bacterium, assembly GCA_024640225.1. GTDB lineage: Bacteria > Bacteroidota > Bacteroidia > Chitinophagales > Chitinophagaceae > CAIWHF01. The sequence continues at coordinate 95,721 of JAHEFK010000006.1, forward strand.
TACACTCTATATCACAAGTAAAAACAAAGTAGGTGCGCAGTATGAAATATTTGATATCAGTGGCAAATTATTGAAAACCGGGTATATCGTAAGTGATCAACAATTGGCATTAGATAATGCTATAAAAGCGATGTATATTATTAAAATCACAAGTAATAATTCTACACTAACCTTAAAATCAATCAATCTATGAAACAATTAAGCATTGCTTGCCTGTGCATTTTAGCTATAAGTGCCATAAGCTGTAGAAAATCAAGTTACAAAGCAGACACATCGTGCCCAAGTCCAAAAGAATGGAATGGCAACTCCTGCCAATGCCCTACAAATACTATTACGTTGATTGACGGATCTTGTAGCAATAGTTTGAAACCATACGATACTTTAGATTATGTTTATAAATCCGTATACAGTAGTATCAACGATTTTAGAGCTAATATGTATCTTAAATTTTGCCCTAAATGGGAATTAGATTCATTTAAAATTGGGGGTGGCATCGGATTTATGATGGCAGGAGCAATTAATATTTATACTCCAAATTTTAAATATTACAATGTCGAAAAAAACTATTCATTTATGACTGTATTCTACCAAAAAATGCCCTATTATGATACTGTCAATTTTGTTGGTGGAGGAGATATTAATCCTTTTAACCAATGCTTTAAAGGCAGAATTAATAAAACGAGAGATACCCTTTGGGTGCAATATGGCTATACCAATAATTTAGGCAAAACACTTAGCAATCCTTCAAATGTAATCTTTGCTAAAATGAAATTTTAAATTCAAACCACGCTAAAGTTATTATTCATTGTACAACAAACAACCTATGAAACAGCAAACATCAACTTTTATTAAATCTTCAAATCAAAAACTTAAAACTAAATCTTATTATTTTACCACATACTTACTAATAGTATGCTGGTGTTTTGCCTCAACACATAAATTGTATGGTCAAAAAAATGAATTTGGCTTAGTTTATACATATACAGATTATAATAATAATGAAATGAGCGATTTTGGTTTCCGATATGCACGCTATATCAACCCAAGAGTGAGCGCTAGTTTTAGTTTTGACAAACAAAAACATGCTTCTATATCAAGCAGTGGAGGTGGCAATTTTTCATTTACAATTTTTGAAAACATCTATCAAAACTATGCTTCTGTCTCCAATTTCGATTTTTGTGTACATTATAATTGCTTAAAACCAGGTAATCGACTTAGTCTAAATCCTTTCCTAGGCATTTGCAACCAGCTCTATGTGGTAAATTATATTCCATTGGCAGAAATGAGAGACAATATAGCTTATTACTATAAGTCTGTAAACGATTATAAATCGTCCTTTGTAATGCCCAAATTTGGGCTCAATGTAAGTTATAGAATCTACTCGCTTTTAAAAATAGGTGTAGAGCTCTTTTACAAAAGCCTACCCAATGCAACGGATAAAAGGATTTTTACAGAAAAAATAAACTGGTATAATAACCAGGGCTTGTATGCCAACAATACAAAAACATACGATGTTCCCAATCAATTTGGCATTAGTTTTAGTTTACTCGTGCAATTTTAAAAGCGTACCAACAAAAAAGGGCTTCCAGTTGGAAGCCCTTTTTTTATAAGTACCTACATACTAAACTACTTCTAAATTATAGTCTTGATAAGTAGCGCATAATTCTACCGCATAATCTTTGCTGAAATAAATCTTTGGGTTAAATCTTGAAAACACAGGATAACGCGTATCCGGTATAGACTTATCGATAAAATTATATCCTGCTAAATACAATTGTTGGTCGGTAATTTTAACACGATACACTCTTCTATGCTCATATTTATCCAACATCGCAATCAACTCATTTTTATCCATACGTGCTTGAGAAGTTAATTTTTCTACATGCACTACTTCGCCATTATCTGGTTTGTTGGTAAAACGCAATTCAAAATTATGCACAAAGCAACTTAAGCAATATACATTCTTATAAATAACAGCTGGATTGTTTTCGTCACCAATAATGCGTACATCGGTTAAGCCCGATAAACGAAAGAACTCTAATAAACGTCTGTTTCTGCGTTCGATAACTTCTTTTGTAACGCCTTTGCCAGGCATAGAAGAACTGTCTAAATTTGGATTATTTTCTTCGCGGGCAAGTGATAAATCTTTCATAAATTTCAACAAATTTTAAAATGTTATTGGTTGTGTTTAAAATAAAAAAAACTTTATTAAAATAGCAAATAGTACCTTAAGTTGTGCAAATATAAAACGATTTTCTATTAAATCGTGCAAATTAATCTAATAATTTAAGTGCTTTCCCTACGCTGTTTTAGTAATTTTAGAAGCAATCTTTTACCTTTATCCTATGCAATTTTCAGCTATACAACCACAACACCTTTCTGAGCTAGCAAACATCTTAGGTGCTGATGCACTCCTAACCGATTTGGAGGAGCGTACAAAACGAAGTTCCGACCATACCGAAGACTTGGTATTCCTTCCGGAAATAGTAGTCATGCCTCGTGAAGTAGATCAGATTTCTAAGTTGCTGCGCTACTGCAATCAAGAGAAAATTCCTATCACCGTGCGCGGTGCTGGCACTGGATTGAGTGGTGGAGCCTTACCCATTCATCAAGGTATTGTATTAGACATGCAACGCTTCAATAAAATTCTAAACATAGATACCGAGAATTTTCAAGTTACAACAGAACCGGGCGTTATTACCCAAGTTTTACAAGAAGCTGTTTTAGCACATGGATTACAATATCCTCCTGATCCGGCAAGCAAAGGTTCTTGTTTTATAGGTGGCAATATTGCCGAAAACTCGGGTGGACCGCGCGCTGTAAAATATGGCGTAGTTAAGGATTATGTGCTTAATCTAGAAATTGTTTTAGCAGATGGCACTGTAATGTGGACAGGCGCAAATGTTCTAAAAAATGCCACTGGCTATAACCTCACCCAATTGATTGTGGGCAGTGAGGGCACGCTTGCAGTTGTTACTAAAATTGTTTTGAAATTAATACCTGCAACAACGACTAACGTTTTATTGCTCATCCCTTTTCGAAAAGCAGAAGAGGCTTGCCGTGCTGTAAACAGCATCTGCTTGGCGGGCATTACACCTTCGGCATTAGAATTTATGGAGCGAGATGCATTGGATTGGTCGATGCGCTTTTGTAATACAACAGCCATTAGCATTCCAGACGATATACAAGCTCATTTATTGATAGAACTAGATGGCCATAACGAACAGCAATTACTAGCGGAAGCAGCTCAAATAAGTGAATTAGTAACGATATACGATATTGACGAATTATTATTTGCAGATACCGCCGCTCAGAAAGAAACCCTCTGGCAATTGAGAAGAAAGGTGGGCGAAGCGGTAAAGAGTAATTCCGTTTATAAAGAAGAAGATACGGTTGTACCAAGAGCCCATTTGCCACAATTATTGAAATACATTAAAGCACTTGGAACCGAATACGGCTTTCAATCGGTTTGCTATGGGCATGCTGGAGATGGCAATTTGCATGTCAACATTATTAAAGGTTCGCTGAGTGATGAATTTTGGCATCAAGAACTTCAAGTGCCCATTCGCAAACTCTTTACATTCGTTCATGCTTTAGGAGGCACTATTTCGGGTGAACATGGCATTGGTTTAGTACAAAAAAATTACTTAGATATCGTTTTTAGTAGTGCACAAATAGATTTGATGAAAGCTATTAAACATGTATTTGACCCTAATGGTATTTTAAATCCAGGGAAAATATTCCCGGATAATTAACGATTCTTTACGCATTATAACAGTAACTTTATTCACCTAAAAAGCGCATTCTATGAAGAAAACTCTATTTATAGTGCTATGGCTAACTACTCAATTGCAATGCTGGGGCCAAGAGACCTATTCGAGTAGTGGCAGAAAGAAACAACTAAGCAATTCGAGCGGCTTTGATAAAACTAAATTGGTTTATGGATCTGGATTTAATTTCTATGCCGGTAATACCACCTATTTTAGCTTGTCGCCAGTAATTGGTTACAAATTAGTAGAACCAATCGCAGTTGGCATAGGTGTTAGTTATCAATATCAGCATGTAGCCAACTACCCTATCTACAACAGAATTAGAAACGCATACGATCCCTATACCTTAAAGGCAAACTATATAAGTCCCTCTCTTTGGGCTAAAGCTATTATCTACAATAATATTTATCTATGTGCCCAATTGGAAAGAAACATTGTTTATAGAAACGATTTTGAATACGACAATACAAACGCTATTGTAGAAAAAAACGTAACGATCAAAAGTAATTCCACACTCGTAGGTTTTGGATTTAAACAGCCTATTTCTGATCGAGTTTCTTTTCTTACTAGTTTTCTTTTTGATGTGGGCAATGACCCTTACAGCCCTTACCGACAAACTGGCAATTTTACCTATGACGCAGCCGTGGTAGTAGGATTTTAATTTTTAATATCAATTATGAACACAAGCTTTTTATTAGCACTGATACTGCTTTATTTTATTGTTTTATTGGTGGTTGCTTTTTTCACCTCTAAAAATGCAAGCAACGATTCTTTTTTTATTGGTAATAAAAATAGTCACTGGGGATTGGTGGCCTTTGGGATGATTGGCACTAGCCTTAGTGGTATGACATTTATAAGCGTACCGGGAACAGTTAGTACCAGCGGTTTTAATTATTTTCAAGTAGTCATCGGTTATTTCATAGGCTATATCATTGTCGCCTATGTTTTATTGCCGCTCTATTATAAGCTAAACGTTACCTCCATTTATTCCTATCTGGCAACTCGCTTAGGGATAGTGCCCTACAAAACAGGCGCTGCCTTTTTTATGCTATCTAGAACTTTAGGTGCTACCCTTCGCTTATACCTCGTTATTAAAATCTTACAAGTTTTTATTTTAAATAATTTAGGAGTATCGTTTGAGCTTACCACCTTTATTATTATTGCAATGATCTTGGCTTATACGTTTAAAGGTGGTGTAAAAACTATTGTTTGGACCGACACCCTACAAACCAGCTTTATGCTCTTATCGCTTATTATTAGTGTGTTTTACTTGAAGAGCAATCTTCATATTTCCTTTTCGGAACTTTGGTCATCTTTAAAACAAAATAAGATTGATACCGTTTTCTATACCGATTACCACGATACTAAATTTTTCTTGAAACAAATTATTGGAGGCATATTTGTCACCATCACGATGACGGGCTTAGATCAAGAAATGATGCAAAAAAATATAAGTGTAAAAACACTTAAAGATGCTCAAAAAAACATGCTAAGCTTCAGTGTGATTTTAGTATTTGTAAACTTTTTATTTTTGATACTCGGTGCCTTATTATTTTTATATGCACAGCACAACAGCATACAGGTAAAACCCGACGAGCTCTTTCCAACTATTGCGTTGAGTAATGCATTCCCATCTTTTGTGGGTATATTATTTATTATCGGATTGATTTCAGCACTGTTTCCAAGTGCTGATGGAGCGATTACGGCACTTACTTCTTCTTTTTGTTTAGATATCCTAAATTTAAAAAACAATCCTGCCATTCGTCCCGAAAAACAAGAACAAACGCGCAGAATAGTGCACCTTTCTTTTGCAGGAATTTTCCTGCTCTTAGTTTTCTTTTTTAGAACTATCGACAATGGTAGCTTAATAGATATGCTTCTAAAAATTGCCTCCTATACATATGGTCCATTATTGGGCATCTTTGGCTTTGGCATCCTTACCAATAGAAGTGTACAACCATGGTTGGTTCCTATTGTGTCGGTAGCATCCCCATTCTTTTGCTATTTATTGCAAAGCCAATGGGCAGGTTATTTTGGAGATTATAAATTTGGATTAGAACTACTCATCATTAATGGAGGCATCGTATTTTTTACCATGCTCCTTTTTTCAAAAAAACAAGAAAGCGTATTAGATGGAAGAGCATAAATTAAAAAAAAGAGATTGGACAGAAACCAAGGCAAATTCTAGCTGGCAGATTTTTAAATTTATGGCAGAGTTTGTACAAGGCTTTGAAATGTTGGCCAAAATTGGGCCTTGTATTTCCATTTTTGGATCGGCAAGAACAAAACCAGGAAATGCTTATTATGACTTAACAGTAGAAATTTCTAAACGCTTATCGCAAGAAGGTTTTGGAATCATTACCGGTGGTGGACCCGGCGTTATGGAAGCAGGCAATAAAGGCGCTTATCTTGCTGGTGGACCTTCGGTAGGTTTGAATATAGAACTACCTTTTGAGCAAACAGCTAATCCGTATATAGATAAAGACAAATCGCTCAACTTTGATTTTTTCTTTATCAGAAAATTAATGTTTACTAAATATGCTCAAGGTTTTATTATGATGCCGGGCGGCTGGGGCACGATGGATGAATTTTTTGAAATTGCCACTTTAATACAAACTAAAAAATTTACACAAACACCCATGATATGTGTAGGAAGAGCCTACTGGCAAGGCCTATTTGATTGGATGCGCAGCTCTATGTTGGAAGGTGAAGGCAATATCAGTCCGGGCGATTTAGAACTAATTAAAGTATTTGACACGGCAGATGAAGTAGTGAATTATATCAAAGATTTCTACTCTAAAAATAAATTACAACCTAATTTCTAATACATGACTACGCAATTGATTCCAGCAACTATAGAAACCTATGCATGTGACTATTCCTCAGAAGAAAGTAATGTATTAGCACAATTAAATAGAGAAACCCATTTAAAAGTGAATTTGCCCATCATGTTATCGGGGCATTTGCAGGGTAAGGTTTTAGAATTTATCAGCCATATGATACAGCCTATGCATGTACTCGAAGTTGGCACTTACACAGGGTATTCGGCCATTTGCTTAGCTGCAGGCTTAAAAGAAAATGGCGTATTGCACACCATAGATATCAATGAGGAATTGTATGATATGTGCCAATCTTATTTTGAAAAAGCAGGACTTAGTAAAAAAATAATTCAACATATTGGTCATGCTGCCGACATAATACCAAGGATAGATTGTATTTTTGACTTAGTTTTTATTGATGCAGATAAACAGAATTATCATCTTTACTACGATTTAGTAATCGGTCGATTGCCGATAGGTGCTTATATCCTTGCCGACAATGTACTGTATGATGGAGAAGTTTTATTGGAACAAGAAAAACAAAGTAAAAATGCCAAAGCGATCCAAGCTTTTAATGAAAAAATAAGAGCTGACCATCGCGTTATACAAGTTTTGTTACCCATCAGAGATGGATTATTATTAATGAAAAAAATTAGCGATTAAGAGTACCCTCAACATGAATGTAAAAAAATATATAGGTTTCTTACTGTTTTTTATAAGTTGCAACTTGCATGGCTTTAGTCAAACCAATGGCACTTATGAAGAGCGTGTAAAAAACTATATAGCTCAATACAGCAACTGGGCCATGCAAGAACAAATGCGCGTGGGCATTCCAGCATCGGTAACGCTGGCACAAGGCATTTATGAAACAGGTGCTGGAAGCAGTGAATTAGCCACGATAGCTAATAATCATTTTGGGATTAAGTGTAAAAAAGCATGGACCGGCGAAACCTTTGCACACACCGATGACGCTCCTAATGAATGTTTTAGAAAATATACTTCCGCTTATCAATCCTATCAGGATCATTCTAATTATTTAAGCTCCGAAAAAAGATATCAACTATTATTTACCTATGGAGTAGACGATTATAAAGCTTGGTGTAGAGGATTGAAACAATGTGGCTATGCTACCAATCCAAAATATGCCCAGTTAATCATCAACTTAATTGAAAAATATAATCTAGACCGATTTACAGACAGTGCCACTATTTTATACGCTACACCAGCATTAGAAAATCCTAAAGCGCATGGACCATTTGCTTCGGTAAATGAATACCAATTCATCAATGCTATAGACACCCCGGAGACAGAAGTCACACAAGAACCAGACGTAATTGATAATTTACTAAACTTTGAAGGGGTAACTAAAGTAAACAATCTCAATGCTTTTGTAGCTAGAAAAGGGGAAACACTTTTAGAGTACGCGATTAAATATAATATTCGCTATCAGAAACTACTCGACATAAATGATCTTTCTGATGGACCACTGCCTTTTAGTATGTATATCTATCTTGAAAAAAAACACTTAAAAGGTGATCATGCTTATTACATTGTTAAAGAGCAAGAAACCTTACTGCAAATTGCACAAACAGAAGGTATTCAATTAAAACAACTTCGAATTTTAAACAAACTAGAAGAAAATGAAGAAGTGGTGCCTGGTGAAAAACTAAATTTAAAAATTGCTACAGCAAAAAAACCAAAAACATATTTAAAAATAGATGGAAGTACAGACGCCAATGATCCCATAGCTAATAATATAGACAATTACAAAGAAGATGGCTTTTTAGAAAAATCTAAATTGAATTTTGAAATTAAAAAATCAATTGTATTTAAAGATTCCTTAAATACACTAACAGATAGCAGTGCATTAATAGCACAGCAAGCCGATTCTTCCTTGACTCCGATGGATACTGTAAAAAAACTAAGTATCGCAGAACAACGACAATTAGCAATCAAAGAACGACTAGAACAAGCAAAATTAAAGCAAGAGCAAATAAGACAAAATGCTTTAAAACTCGCAGAGGAACGTGCGGCTCAAAGAGCCCTAGTAATGGAAGCAGCCAGAGCAAAACGTGATTCTATAATGAGAGTCAACCAGGAAAAGTTGGCCCTTAGAAAAAAACAATACTCACAAGATTCCCTATTTAAATCAAAATACTATAAAGACAGTATTGCTTCAGCTAAAAAAGATAGCTCAAAACTAATAGTAGCTGATACCCTCATTGCGGAAACACCAATTTTGGTTCAAAAAGAAAAAAAGAAAAAAGAAAAACCCCAAGTATTATCTAAAAAAGATTTGAAAATTAAAGAATTTACAGCTCGAAATATAGATACACTGGAAGGCATTCAAACTAGAAATGCTATTGATATTCCAAAAGAAAATACAACTACCGGCACTAATACAATTACCGTTAACACTATCAATATACCAAAAAATCCTATAGCCATACAGCAAGTAGCGCAAGATGAATTTGATGAATTGAAATTTGAATTAGACAAAGTTGTTTATGCATATGTAGAGAGTGAAGAAACTAGCAAACCAAACGAGACTAAAGAAATTAATGAACAACAAAACACCGTAGATATTCCAAAAGGCAATTCTAAACAACCTGTTTATTATACGGTAAAAAATGGTGATACCTTGTTTAGTATTGCTAAAAAATTCAAAGTAAGTGTGAAACAACTCAACAGCTGGAATAAACTAGACTTTACGGAAGTAAAAACAGGAACCAAGCTAATTGTACAACCATAACAATATGCAAACTATTCAACTACACGACAAGCAATTTGTACCTTATATAGATGCTGCAGCTATTGAAGAACGTATTAAATTATTAGCACAGCAAATAGATGCAGACTATAAACAGGAAAGACCCTTGTTTATTGGCATATTAAATGGATCATTTTTGTTTGCGGCTGATTTATTTAGACACTTAACCATTGAAGCAGAAATTTCTTTTATAAAACTTGCTTCCTACAAAGGCACAAGCTCTACCGGCAATGTTATTACAGCTATTGGCTTAGAAGAAGATTTAAGCAACCGACATGTTGTTATCATAGAGGACATCATTGACACCGGTAAAACACTGCATAGTTTTATGCACGAGTTAAACAACCGAGCTCCAAAATCTATTAAAATTGCCAGTTTCTTAACCAAGCCAAGTGCCTTACAATTTCCAATAACTGCCGATTATGTAGGCTTTGAAATTCCTAATAAATTTGTTGTTGGCTATGGTTTAGATTATGATGGATTAGGAAGAAACATACCTTCTCTTTATCAGTTATCTGAATAGAATATAGGAAGTTTTTCAGTAGCTATTAATTGAGCCTTATAGGCATATGTCCATAAAGTTTGAATTGCTAAAGTGCCTTCTTCACCTAGATCAGTAGAAAAATCATTTACGTACAGCTGAATATGCTTTCGCATTACTTCTTCGCTCATTTCTTGTGCATTTTCTTTTACAAAAGACGCCAGGCTTGGGTAGTTATTCCAAGCATAGGCAATGCTCTCTTTTATTAATTGATCAATTTGAAAGCATAGCTCTTTAGGCAAAGAACGCTTTGCAACAATACCACCCAAAGGAATAGCTGAAGAAGTTGTTGATTCCCACCAATCACCAAGATCTTTTATTTTAAGTAGTCCTTTATCTTGATAGGTAAATCTGTTTTCGTGTATGATCAATCCAGCATCCACTTTATGGTCTATTAAGGCTTGTTCAATTTCACTAAACAACATCACTTCTTTTTTAGTAGCATTAGGATAAGCCAATTGTAATAATAAATTAGCCGTAGTATTAAGACCTGGAATTGCAATCGTAGCTCGCTCTATAAAAGAAGGGTCTTCTAACCACTGCTCCATTCCCTTTTTATGTGTTATTAATAAGGGGCCAACGCCCTTCCCCAAAGCACTTCCTGCATGCATTAATGCATAGGTAGTAGCACACTGTAAAAAGGTATTAAAACTCAATTTTGTAATGTCCAACTTACCCTCTAGAGCCCAATCATTTAATGTAGATACATCTTCCATAAACACTTCAAATTCAAATCCTTTTGTATCTATTTTATGATGTACTAAGGCATCAAAAATAAAGGTATCATTGGGGCAGGGACTAAATCCTAGAGAGATTTTCATGCAATAAATTTTAGCAAAATTAAGCTACTTTACCCTACTTTTAGCAATTTGTTTTATAAGCAACGCCCTCTATTTTAGTTCTTAATTTAGTATCTTTATGAATTAAACATCCTTGAATGATCGTAGCGGTTTACAATAGAACATTTGGCAAAGAAGATATTCCTGCTATAAGTAAAATCTTAACAGCACTACAAGCGCATAAAATTCAGCTTGTATTTTACAAGGATTTTTATACTCATTTAAAAGACAGTTTTACATTTGAAGAAACGCCAAGCTTTTTTACGAGTCGATTAGATTTGCCCTTACAAACCGATATGCTTATTAGCCTTGGCGGAGATGGCACGATGTTAGACACGGTTAGCTTTATTGGCAACTCTAATATTCCGCTCATAGGTATTAATCTTGGCCGTTTAGGCTTTCTAGCTGCTATCAGTGAAAACGAAGCAGCCGATGCAATTGAATCCTTGGTTAGAGGATCTTATACAATAGAAAAAAGATCTTTATTGCATTTAGAATCAAGTATGCCCATTTTTAAAGATGCTCCATTTGCACTAAACGAATTTACATTGCATAGAAAGGACTCTTCTTCAATGATTAAAATTCATACCTACTTAAATGGAGAATTTTTAAACACCTATTGGGCAGATGGGTTAATAGTAGCCACTCCTACTGGATCTACTGGTTATTCACTCAGCTGTGGAGGACCCGTAGTATTCCCTCAAACATCAAGTTTTGTAATAACCCCCGTAGCTCCGCATAATCTTAGTACCCGTCCAATTGTAGTACCCGATGACAATGTCATCTCTTTTGAATTGGAAGGAAGAACAGATCATTTTTTATGTACCTTAGATTCTAGAACGGAAACCATTCCAACGAGTATTCAGTTGGCCGTTAAAAAAGAGAATTTTACTATTTCTTTAATTCGACCTGACGAACACAATTTCTTAAAAACTATTCGTCAAAAATTATATTGGGGTATCGACAGAAGGAATTAAATAAAAACTATGAAAAAAATAATTTGCTATACCTTATTAAGTTTACTTACTTGTATTAAAACACAAGCTCAATCTTTTTATGGCACTAAAGAATGGGGTTTGGTAAGTGGCGGTAGTTTGTATTTTGGAGATTTAAATGATCGCTATGGGTTTCAAGAAATACACCCTGCTGTAGGCACCTTTTTTAGATTACATTTCAACCCATATATTTCTTTACGCGCATCCATCTTGCAATCTAAAGTTGGTTACAGCGATGCTTATTCTAGTAATATTTATAACAAAACACGCAACTTAAGCTTTAAAAGTAATATCACGGAGTTTGCCATTCAGGGTGAATTTAATTTTTTTAGATTTTATACTGGCGATGAGCGTTTTCGAATTACGCCCTATCTTACAGGTGGTATTGGTATGTTTTTTTACAATCCTTATGCTAGCATAGATGGCCGCGATTATGATTTAAGACCTTTGGGTACCGAAGGACAAAATTTAGATATGTATGCCGACCGACGCTATAAAAACTATGCCTTTAGTTTTCCAATTGGTTTAGGTGTTAAGTATTGGGTATTCCCCGGCATGAATATAGGTGTAGAAATTGTAAATAGACTCACTACAACTGATTATTTAGATGATGTAAGTGCTCGCTATGTGGGAGCTGACAAATTTCCTAATGATCCTCAAAATCCCAATCCAGCTTTTCTATTACAAGATCGATCTATTGAAGTAAGTAGCGATCCACTTGGTAGGATCAATAAACAAAGGGGCAATGGTAATACGAACGATCAATACATGATGATCTTATTTCATTTTACGTTCCAATTTAAGACCTATTCTTGCCCTCAACAAATGACCCAAGATTATTCTAACTATTAATATGTAGGGTAACATTTAACCACTCATCATCGAATACAGCATTATAACGTTTATAGAATTTAATAGCTTCCGTATTCCAATCCAATACCTGCCACATAATAGCGGGTAAGTTTTTTTGTTTAGCTTCAAAAATCAATTGTGACATGAGCATTCTACCAATGCCTTTTGAGCGCCAAGCTTCCGTAACAATTATATCTTCTAAATACATACGTTGACCTTTCCAAGTAGAATAACGAATGTAATACAAAGCCATTCCAATAATTTTTTCTTCTTGTGTTTCAGGGTCTATTACACATGCTACTAAAGCCCACCAAACTGGATTACTTGAAAATCCACTTGCTTTAAAATGCTCTAAAGTAACGCTTACTTCTTGAGGCGCCTTTTCAAAAATGGCTAATTCTTTAATAAGTTCTAAAAGGGATTCACAATCTTCTTCTTGAGCCTTGCGAATAACTATTCTTGGTTCAGACATAGGTTTAACAAAAATTATATACAATGATACAAGAAGTAAAACGTTATAACAAAGAAAAATGTACTTTTATAATTCAAAGCTTTGTTAATATATTAACCGCCAACATTAGATGATGCAAGCCATACAATTACTTTGGGTAGATGACGAAATCGATTTGCTAAAACCCCATATTTTATTCTTACAACAAAAGGGATATACTGTGGCTAGTGTTACAAATGGCTATGATGCCCTCGATTATTTACAAGAGCATGCCATTGACCTTGTGATTTTAGACGAAAGTATGCCTGGCATGACGGGCTTAGAAACACTATCTAAGATTAAAGAATTATTCCCTTACATACCCATAGTAATGGCTACTAAAAACGAAGCAGAGTATGTAATGGAAGATGCAATTGGTAATCAAATAAGCGATTATTTAATAAAACCCATACACCCCAATCAGGTTCTTATTTCTATTAAAAAGATCATTGATGGTAAGCGTCTCATTGCAGAAAAAACAAGTTCAAATTATCAACAAGAATTTACCAAATTATTTATGGCCTTGCAAGCCAATCCTAACCATGAAGAATGGAAGGAGTTATACAAAAAATTAGTGTTTTGGGAATTAGAATTAAGCAAAAGCAACAGTGCTGAAATGATGGAGATTTTGCAGCATCAGAAAGCAGAAGCCAATAAAGATTTTTTTAAGTTTGTTCAAAAAAACTATTGCAAATGGATAGCTACAGATATAGAGCGGCCTTTATTATCACCTCAGGTATTAGCCCATAAAGTGTTTCCACAATGTAATAAAGAGCAAGCTACTTTTCTTTTAGTGATCGACAATCTTAGATACGACCAATGGAAAGTGATAGAACCCTTTTTACTTGATGATTTTAAAATTAATGAAGAAGATCTTTTCTTTAGCATTTTACCAACCGCTACACAATATGCAAGAAATGCTTTATTTGCTGGACTAACACCCTTTGAAATTGCAAAACAATTTCCTGATAAATGGAGAAACGATGATGATGATGACGGGAAAAATAAATTTGAATTTGAATTCTTACAAAACAATCTCAAAAGAAATAAATTAGATCATTGGAAAGTAGATTATGTAAAAATTACTAACAATGAGCATGCCAAACTATTAGAGGATCAAATTCATAATTATCTCAACAATGACTTGACTGTTATTGTATATAATTTTGTTGATATGCTATCGCATGCGCGTACTGAGATGGAAGTGCTCAAAGAGCTAGCAAGTGATGATAATGCCTATCGTTCACTAACCGCCAGTTGGTTTGAACATGCGCCACTGTTCAAAGCCTTGAAGAAAATCGCTTCTAAAAATATCCAACTTATTATTACCACCGACCATGGCACCATGCAGGTAAAAACGCCTAGCAAGTGTGTGGGCGACAAACAAACGAGTAGTAATCTGCGCTATAAGCATGGTAAAAATATGAGTTACGAAGAGAAGCAAGTTATGGTAGTTAAAGACCCTAAAGAAGCAGGTCTGCCCAGCCAGTTCTTAAACTCAAGCTATATTTTTGCCAAAGAGGATGTGTATTTATGCTTCCAAAATAATTACAATCATTATGTCAATTACTATAAAAACACCTTTCAACACGGAGGTATTTCGCTCGAAGAAATGATTGTACCAATTATTTCATTACAATCTAAGTAATTATAAATAAATAAAGGCTGCCAAACAAGATAAGATTCCAAGAACCAAGCCACTAATCAACTCTGCATGGGTGTGCGCTTGCAATACTTTTCTACTTAGCAATACAAGTATGGAGCATCCACAAGCAATTAGAAAAAATGCTAAAGAGAAATCCATGCAAAAGGAAATACCTATTAAGGTGCCAACGGCAGCAGCATGCATGCTTATTTTAAAAAAAATATTAAGAATAAACATAGCAATGAGCCCCCAAAATTGGGCTAGAAAATATACAATTAATACCGAAGGTATTACAGGCACCGTCTTTAAATTATGAAGTACATGATAAGCCCAAAAATAGAATACCATAGCGCCTATTAAGGGTATAATTCTATCTTTAGCATCGGTCATGGTAATGGTTTTAATAAAATCTAAGCGTTTTAATAATACCACCAACAAAAGCGGGAAAAAACAGGTATTGATAACTATAATAGCAAACCATTTATTGATACCAGCCCAGGTAAAGGCGCTAAACGCATTGATAGGTAGTAAAAAAAATAATAGGAAAGCAATAGATGGAATAAAAACCGGATGTAATACGTAAGATACAACAGACGCAATTTTACTAATCATTGGTTTAGGGGCAGTAGCATTCATAGCAGCAAAAATACATACAAATTGTATAGCTTTGTAAAAACACCCTGATTATGGCATTTTATTTTGCGCCTTATTTAAATTTTGATGGCACAGCCGAAGCTGCTTTTTCATTATATCAAAAAGTTTTTAACGGTACGCTACATATAAAACAAACTTTTGGCGCTACCGATTTTGGCAAACATCTGTCAGCAGATGAACAAAAGAGAATCATGCACATTGCTCTAGAAATAGCTCCTGGCTATACGCTTATGGCTTCTGATATTTTAGCCAGCAATGGGCAAACTATTCAAAAAGGCAATAATCACTATATCTCTCTAAATGCAAGTTCAGAAACAGAAGCTCAAAAATGGTTCGAACAATTAAGTGCAAATGGTACGGTTGAGATGCCCCTACAAAAAACAGATTGGGGTGCCTTATTTGCTATTTTCACAGATAGCTTTGGTGTGCAATGGATGATTAATTATGACTTCGAATAATCCATTTACAAATTAGGTCCTAACCACTTTGCTAGCGCATCAATGGGCATTTGCTTTTCTTGAGCATAGGCATGTAATTGATCTTCCTGAATTTTTCCAACACCAAAATATACACTTTGTGGGTGACTAAAATACCAGCCGCAAACCGAAGAAACAGGATACATAGCTAAGGATTCTGTAAGATTTACTCCTATCGATTGCGTAGCATTCAACAATTGAAACAATTTCAATTTCTCCGTATGATCTGGACAAGCTGGGTATCCCGGTGCTGGACGGATACCTTGGTATCGTTCTTTAATCAATTCTTCTTGCGTAATAGTTTCATTAGGAACATAGCCCCAAATTTCTTTTCTCACTTTTGCATGTAGCCATTCTGCAAGGGCTTCTGCTAATCGATCGGCAATAGCTTGTAAAAGTATCTTATTGTAATCATCATGTGCATCCGTGAACTTAGTTAATAGCGGCTCTATACCATCTATCGTTACTGCAAAGGCACCCATATAATCTTCTTGATTAGGCGCTATAAAATCAGCTAAGGAATAGTTTGGTTCACCCGCAGCTTTTTTAGCTTGCTGACGCAAAAACACCAATTGCTCAACGGTAGTATGCTGTTCGTCTTTAATGAGTATCGTATCTGCTTTTACCTTTTCCACTTGCCATAAACCCATTACTGCTTTTGCTTGTAGCCAATTGTCTTTTATAATTTGCTGAAGCATAGCCTGCGCATCTACAAATAATTTTGTTGCTTCTTCCCCTTGGCGAGCATCTTCTAAAATAGCAGGAAATTTACCTTTCATTTCCCATGTTATAAAAAATGGGGTCCAGTCTATAAAGGAAACGATATCTTCAATAGATACATTGATTGTTTGCACTCCGAGTTGCTTGGGCACATAAGGCGCAAACTGATTCCAATCTATTTGCGTAGCATTTTGAATAGCTGCATCATAACTAATATAATCTTTAACAAATTGTTTCGCATTATAATCGGCAGCTAGCTGTTCGTATTCCGTTTTTAAATTCGATAAAAATTCTTTTTTGCTAGCTTCTTTAAGTAGGGTACCCGCAACCGTTACCGATCTACTAGCATCCAACACATGGACTACCCCCGTATTAATTTCAGGCTGTATTTTTACGGCCGTATGCATTCTAGAAGTAGTAGCACCACCAATTAACAAGGGCTGTTGCATACCTCTTTTTTTCATGTTTTTAGCCACGGAAACCATCTCATCTAGCGATGGCGTTATTAAGCCGCTGAGCCCAATAATATCCACTTGATGTTTTGCTGCTTCATCTAAAATTTTATCTCCCGGCACCATAACGCCTAAATCAATTACCTCATAACCATTACATGCCAATACAACGCCTACAATATTCTTTCCAATATCATGTACATCTCCTTTTACAGTAGCTAATAAAATTTTAGCTGCGCCTTGCGCTTCTGTATTTAAAGTTCCAGCTTTAATATGTGCTTGCTTACGTTCCTCTTTTTCTAACTCAATGAAAGGGGTTAGTAATGCAACGCTTTTTTTCATTACACGAGCACTTTTAACCACTTGTGGTAAGAACATTTTTCCAGACCCAAACAAATCCCCTACTTTATTCATACCCGCCATCAAAGGCCCTTCTATTACTTCTAAGGGAGTAGCATACTGTAAGCGCGCAGCCTCTGTATCTTCATCAATATAGGTAGTGATACCGTTAACTAAAGCATGTATTAGCCGATCTTCAACAGAACTCGTACGCCACGCTTCATCCACTTTTTCTACTTTATCTACCGACTTCACTTGTTCTGCATAAGCAATTAATCGATCCGTAGCCTCATTATTTGTATTGTTTTGATTTAGGATAACTGCTTCACATAAGGCTTTTAGTTCCGGTGCAATCTGATCATACACAGCTAATTGACCTGCATTAACAATACCCATATCCATACCTGCTGCAATAGCATGGTATAAAAATACCGCATGCATAGCTTCTCTTACCGTTTCATTGCCTCTAAATGAAAATGATAAATTACTAACTCCTCCACTGATTTTAACTAATGGGTATTTTTCTTTTATAATTCTTGTAGCCTCGATAAAATCTACTGCGTAGGAATTATGTTCCTCTAAGCCTGTTGCTACCGCAAAAATATTGAGATCAAAAATAATATCCTGAGCTTGATACCCTACTTGTTGTGTAAGAATAGAATAAGCCCGTTCTGCTATAGCCACTCTTCTATCCAACGTATCCGCTTGTCCTTGCTCATCAAAAGCCATTACAATTACAGCAGCTCCAAATGACAAACATATTTTGGCCTGTTTTAAAAATTGTTCTTCGCCTTCTTTTAATGAAATTGAATTTACAATACATTTTCCTTGCACGCATTTCAAGCCAGCATGAATGATCTCAAATTTAGAGGAATCAATCATGATAGGAATGCGGGCAATATCTGGTTCTGCTTGTAATAAATTAAGAAAGGTAGTCATGGCCCATACGCCATCCAATAAAGCATCATCCATATTGACATCGAGCACCTGTGCTCCATTTTCAACCTGTTGACGCGCTACGGATAAAGCTTCTTCAAATTTATGCTCGCGTATTAATCGAGCAAATTTCTTTGAACCAGTAACATTGGTGCGCTCTCCTACATTCACAAAATTTGTCTCTGGTCGCACAATCAAGGGCTCTAAACCAGCTAAGCGTAAATAGGGTTGTATGGTATTCATAACTATTTTTTTTGTTCTAAATATTCTAAAATAAGATCACCTGCTTGATTATATAATTTCAATTTATTTTTTTCGGTTACCACAAAGGTGACCGTTTGCAATAATTCAAAATAGCGTTGTTCTAATTCCATATGTTGATCACAAAAGCGTTTAGTACCAGCTATCGCAGTCAAATACCATCGAGCTGCTTTTGTTGCATAAGATGCTGCGTAATTATTACAAAAGGATGTTCCAAAAAATTGCTTACTATTTATTTGTAGGCTTACCTTTTTCATTAGCGCTTCATCTATAGGTGCACGTTCTGCATGCCACATATTAACAAGTACCCATGTTTTATTTTTCACAATTGCCGAACTAATCACCGGCTTTTTGCTTACAATTTTCAAGAGACGGTATACGTATAATGATCCATCTGAAGGAGGATGTATAAAAGAATCTACCTGTACTGATAATAGATATTGATAACCGGGCTCTAAAGTAAACCCTTTGATACCAAAACAGGTGGCGGTTTCTTTTGCATCTAGCTTTTTATATTCCAAGCATTGCATAGGTATCATACCATAGCAACTAGTTTTAAATGGCATTACATTCCATAGCTCTTTTCTAAGATGTTGGATAGTAGCCTCTTGAGCACAAGCAGCATACATGGTACCTAGCAAGCAAATAATAGATAGTAACTTTTTCATAGAATTTAAATTATAGTTTAACGGGTAATTTTCTTGGCTTACATGAACGAACAGCTGCAGCGATCGCTTTAATATGATCAGGTGTGGTACCACAACATCCTCCCACAATATTCACCCAACCCGCATTTGCCCAATCAGTAATAAACTGTGCTGTTTGCGATGGTGTTTCATCATAAGCACCCATAGCATTGGGCAAGCCAGCATTTGGATAAGCCGATACATAACAAGAGGCTATCGAAGCCAGTTCTTCTACATGTGCTTTCATTTCATTGGCGCCTAATGCGCAATTTAGACCAATGCTCAGCGGCTGTGCATGCTGTAGTGAAATATAAAATGCTTCTAGGGTTTGACCACTTAGTGTGCGACCAGAAGCATCGGTGATAGTACCACTAATCATTATAGGCAGTGGCGCTTGGTTATGATCATCAAAATAATTTCGAATAGCAACAATTGCTGCTTTGGCATTAAGCGTATCGAAAATTGTTTCTATCAGCAAGAGATCTACACCGCCATCTACCAAACCTTTTACTTGTTCATAATAGGCAGCAACCGCTTCATCAAAAGACAAGGCTCTAAATCCTGGATTATTAACATCGGGTGATAAACTAAGTGTTTTATTCATGGGCCCTATAGCCCCTGCAACAAATTTCTCAACGCCTTGCTGATTGGTTTCTTTTGCATATGCTTCAATGGCTTGCTTAGCACAGCGCGCAGCAGCTACATTGATTTCATAGGCCAATGCTTGCATACCATAATCTGCTAAGGAAACCACTTGCGCATTGAAGGTATTCGTTTCTATAATGTCTGCTCCTGCATGCAGGTATTGTTTGTGAATATCGGTTATGATGCTTGCTTGCGTGATCGATAAAAGATCGTTATTCCCTTTTACATCACTTGGCCAATCCTTAAATCGATCGCCACGATAATCAGCCTCTTGTAGCTGATGACGCTGAATCATAGTGCCCATTGCACCATCAATAATAAGAATTCGTTCTTCTAGTAGTTGTTGTAATCGTTTCATAAATTTTTTTATAAAAAACTAAGAAACGAGAGTAGATAGGCGTATATACTGATTCGTTTATTAGTTCTGTTGAAAACATGAGCAAGGTCGAACAATAAACAAATCTACCTTGCACTGCAAATATATCTATTTTTAAGCTTAATAAAAAAACTACCTCCTTTATTAAGCTTAAAATTATTTTAAATCTGATGTTTTTTTGAGGGTTATCTCTCTACTTACACTCGTATGTAAACCACTTAATTTCTTGTCTTTATGATCCAATAAACTAATGGTGATCGTTGCCTTACCCGGTCGTAAGTTTT
>JAHEFK010000006.1:116370-121381 GCA_024640225.1 Bacteroidota bacterium
AAATCTGATGTTTTTTTGAGGGTTATCTCTCTACTTACACTCGTATGTAAACCACTTAATTTCTTGTCTTTATGATCCAATAAACTAATGGTGATCGTTGCCTTACCCGGTCGTAAGTTTTTTACGAAAAGTGGCTCCCATGAAGTAATTGTAAAGCTTGTATCTCTTTTTACTTTTTTACCTTGGTTTACAATGCTCACTTTCACTTTCATGCTATCTGGGTGAATAGCAGCATTTACAACGTAGTAATCTAAAAGTACGTTTTCCATATCGGCTCCTACATATTCACCTTTTGGACGGCTATAGAAAAGCATCGGTTTTTTAGACGGTTCTAATTGGCTTAAATTCCCTTTTTTATCTATTTTAAAATGATATAATTGCGCTGCCTTTTTTTCTTTTATGGATTCGTGATAAGAGCGCGACAAAAATACCAACACATAATGTTCGGAGTTTTTAGCAACTCTAACACTATGCTTAGGTTCATACAAAGCTGTATAGGGTTTATTATCCATTATAAAATGAATATGCTGTCCTTTCGTTGCATTATTGCATCCTTTATCAGCAGCGTCATCTGTTTGAATACTTAATTGATAATCTTTTACGGAGAAATTAAAATCAACTTTTACAGAATCATCTGCATCCAAACTAGCCTGTACCGTAGCTATAGCAATTTTAGCGTCGGGAAATTTAGGAGAAGGCGGAACCGTTGCTATCATCAAATGAGGTGGTACTTTTTCAATGGTATCTTGGCTAGCAACCGTATCTGTTGCAGTAGATTTACATGCTGTAAACATCCAAGACAGGAGCACACCTGATGCGATTATAAATCCATACTTCATTTTCATACAACTAAAATTATTTATCAAAACTACGTTACTTATCGTTAACAGTAGCTAAAAGGAACTTATTTTTTGAGAAAATTTTAAGTTTTTAGTAGTAAAAAAATCGATTATTAAAACCTATTTTTGTTTTACAACTATATAATCTATGCCTGGTTTTGAATTATTTGGCGCTGATGAGCGTAAAGAAGTAAACGACGTTTTAGAAACGGGAATTTTGATGCGTTATGGCTTTGATGCTGCTCGCAAAGGAATTTGGAAATCTATAGATCTAGAAAATGCTATAAAAGAGCGTTTCCAAACACCGCATGCACAATTAGTAAGCAGTGGCACAGCAGCCTTAACAACTGCTATGGCTGCATTAGGTATAGGTTATGGAGATGAAATTATCATGCCGGCTTTTACCTTTGTAGCAAGTTTTGAAGCCGTAGTTTCTGTTGGTGCTATACCCGTATTAGTAGACATAGATAACTCACTTACGCTCGATCCAATAGCGGTTAAAAATGCTATTACACCTAAAACAAAAGCCATCATGCCCGTGCATATGTGTGGCTCTATGGCTGATTTAGATGCTTTACAAACTATTTGCAAAGAACATAATCTTTTACTTTTAGAAGATGCCTGTCAAGCTATTGGTGGCACGTATAAAGGTAAACCTTTAGGAAGCATAGGCGATGCTGGTACCTTTTCATTTGACTTTGTAAAAACAATGACTTGCGGTGAAGGTGGTGTAGTAATGACGAAACATGCCGATGTATATGCTAAAGCAGACCAATATAGCGACCATGGCCATGATCATGCTGGAAAAGATAGAGGCGCCGACTTACATCCATATATTGGTTATAATTTTAGAATTTCAGAATTACATGCTGCTGTTGGATTAGCTCAAATCAAACGATTAGACAGCTTTTTAGCTTTACAAAAACGCAATCATCAAATTATAAAAGAAGCATTACAGCGCATTCCTGAAATTACCTTTAGAGTACTTCCTGATGAAGCTGGCGACAGTTGCTCTTTTATCAGTTTCTTTTTACCAAGCGAAGCGCTTACGCAAAAAGTAGTTGCCGCATTTGCCGCTCAAGGTATAGCGGGCAATTTTTATTGGTATAGCAACAATTGGCATTATATTAGCAAATGGGATCATTTAAAAAATGCAGCCTTTATGAATCATCTTCATCCCGATCATAAAGCGCAGATTATACATCATGCTACTAAATCTTTTGCACAAAGTGATGCCATCATGAGCAGATGTATTTCTTCTGCCATAAGCATAGGTTGGACAGAAGAGCAAGTTAAAGAACGTGCAAGTGCTATGGCAAATGCGATCAAATCTGTTTTGCAATCGAATTAAAATTATAATTGCTTTTTCTAATGATGAATACTACTGAATTATTAAAGAAAGTAAGGCAAATTGAATACAAGACCAAAGGCCTAAGCAACCATTTATTTTCTGGCGCTTACCATTCTGCTTTTAAAGGTAGAGGCATGTCGTTTAGCGAAGTACGAGAATACCAATACGGTGATGACGTTAAAAATATTGATTGGAATGTAACCGCTCGCTTCAAAACACCCTTCGTAAAAGTATTTGAAGAAGAGCGCGAACTAACTTTAATGCTATTGGTAGATATTAGTGGCAGTAGCTTGTTTGGAACCCAACAATTAAATAAACGAGCATTAATAACCGAAATTTGTGCGGTACTCGCCTTCTCTGCAAATACCAATAATGATAAAGTGGGCGTTATTTTTTTTAGCGACAAAGTAGAATACTACATTCCGCCCAAGAAAGGCAAATCACATATTTTAAGAATCATACGAGAACTCCTCGCGCAAGAACCAAAAGCACAAAATCAAACAGCCGTTGGTGAAGCATTACAATTTTTAAACGCAACGGTAAAGAAAAAAACAATCTGCTTTCTAATAAGCGATCTTATCTCTAAGCCCTTTGATAAAGAGTTACAAATTGCAGCAAAAAAGCACGATTTAATTGGGGTGCAGGTTAGTGATACCCTCGACGAAACACTTCCAAATCTTGGATTGATAGATCTTATCGATGCAGAATCTGGGAAAATGATTACCGTAGACACCAGCAGCGCTACGCTAAGAAGCAACTATCATCAAGCTTTCAAGCAGCATCAACACTATGCGCAACAAAGCTTTAGAAAACAAAACGCAACACTGCTGAAGATGACTACCGATTCGGATTATATAAAAATATTACAAGGTTTTTTTAAAAATAGATAAGCTATGCAACGTATCCTTTCTATAGGTTTCATTTTGTTGTGGAGCATCGTAAGTAATGCACAAACAGCAGCTACCGTGCAAGGCAAAGTAGATGCAAAACAAATTAGTGTGGGTGATCGCATACATTATTTTTTAGAAGCTACTATTCAAAAAAATAAAGGAACCCTTCAATGGCCGAGCCTATCAGACACATTTAATCATTTAGAAATCATTGAAAAAAGTAAAATCGACACCAGCTCTTCAGGCGACCTCATTACGTATAAACAACAATTACAATTAAGTGGTTTTGACTCCGGCTCTTTTTTAATTCCAAGTTTTAGATTTCAAGTTCAACCTATCGGACAAGCTAGCTACGAATTAAAAACAGACTCCTTCTATATTAGCATTAAAACATTGGCTGTAGACACCACCAAACCGTATAAGCGTATTAAGGATATTATTGCTGTAACTACTACCTGGCGCGATTATATAGCATGGATCATCGGTATACTTATTGGTTTGTTATTAGGTGTAGGACTCGTATGGTATTTGCTAAAACGAAAAGGAAAAAAACTAAAAGACCTATTCGAAAGAAAAAAAGAAACTATCTATGAGCGTGCGTTAAGAGCATTAGATACCTTATACAAAGAAAAATTATGGCAGCATAATCAATCGAAAGAACATTATTCTCGCCTTACAACAATTATAAGAACCTATGTGGAAGAACGCTTTGGCTTACCCATGTTGGAACAAACCACGGATGAATTTATTCAACATGCCAAACATCATCCTGCTTTGCAACCTTATTTTCATTCATTGGTTGATTTATTACAAATTGCTGATATGGCTAAATTTGCCAAAGCACAACCTTTACCAGAAGAACATATCAAATCATTAGAAATTGCTAGATTATTTATTGTCAACAGCACGCCTAATGAAACGCAAGAAAAGAAATAAATTATGTGGAGCCTCCTAAACGATATCAATCACATTAGCTTTGCTAATCCTTATTTTTTTGCACTGCTCCTTATAGTGCCGCTTTACTTTTATTATCAAAAAAAGAAAACGACTACGAGTTACTTTAGGCTGTCATCTACAGCTGCATTAGAAACACAGGCACCCAATTGGAAAGTGAAAACTTCTTGGATTTTAAATGCACTTACTTACATAATTTTTATTTGCTGTGTAATAGCATTAGCTCGACCACAAACGAGCAATGTTTCAGAATCTATTGACAGTGAGGGTATAGATATGGTATTAGCCATGGACATCTCCGGTAGTATGTTGGCAGAAGATTTAAAACCCAACCGCATTGAAGCTGCCAAAAAAGTAGCGAATGATTTTATTGATCAACGACCGAGTGACCGCATAGGCTTAGTGATTTTTTCAGGAGAGAGCTTTACACAATGTCCCATCACCAGCGATCACGGCGTTTTGAAAACACAATTGTCAGCATTAAAAAGTGGAATGTTACAAGATGGTACCGCTATTGGAATGGGATTGGCAACAGGTGTAGATAGATT
Organism: Bacteroidota bacterium; assembly: GCA_024640225.1. Classification (GTDB taxonomy): domain Bacteria; phylum Bacteroidota; class Bacteroidia; order Chitinophagales; family Chitinophagaceae; genus CAIWHF01. The sequence continues at coordinate 120,953 of JAHEFK010000006.1, forward strand.
ACGATCTGCCAAAGGAAAAAGCAAAGTATTAATATTACTGACAGACGGCGTTAATAATACTGGCTTAATAGACCCTATGAATGCGTTGGAAATTGCAAAATCATTCGGCATACGAGTGTATACCATTGGTGTAGGCACAACCGGGAAAGCACCCTTCCCGCAAACAATGCCCGACGGATCGGTGCAAAAAACCATGATGGACGTACAAATAGATGCTGCCTTACTCACTAAAATTGCTAAGGAAACAGGCGGCAAATATTATAGAGCTACTGGCAATAATGCATTAGAACAAGTATATAAAGAAATTGACCGATTAGAAAAAACAAAAATTGAAATGAGCGCCTATCGCCATTACAAAGAATTGTTTGGCATCTTTTTATGGATAGCCATCATTGCACTAATAGCACAACTAGCCTTACAACTTTGGGT
>JAHEFK010000024.1:0-18949 GCA_024640225.1 Bacteroidota bacterium
CACGATGAGCAAGTAATTTTTTATACGGCGCTGTATCACAGTTTTCTAAACCCAAACACCTATCAAGATGTTGATGGCGCTTATCTTGGTCGAGATTTTAAAATACATAAAAGTGCTACGCCTTATTTTTCTGTATTCTCTTTATGGGATACCTACCGAGCTACACATCCCTTACTAGCTTTAATTGATCGAAAAAATACGTATGCCTTTGTTCATACTTTTCTTACGCAATACCAACAAGGCGGCTTATTGCCTATATGGGAATTAGCGGCTAACGAAACCTATTGTATGATTGGCAACCATAGTATTCCCGTAATTGCCGATGCGCTTTTAAAAGGTATTCCAATGGATACCGCTCAGGTTTTGAAGGCTATGATACAAGCCGTAAATCGTAAACAATTTGGTATAGACTTATATGCACAACAAAAAGGACTCTTTGCTGATCAAGAATCGGAATCAGTTTCTAAAACACTTGAATATGCTTTTGATGATGCTTGTATTGCACGTGTAGCTAAAGCGATAGGCAAAGACAGTATAGCACATCAATACGAATTGCGTGCTCAATCTTGGAAAAATGTATTTGATGGGAAATTCATGCGTGCGCGCAGTAATGGCGGCTGGTGGACACCCTTCAATCCATATGAAGTAAACAATAATTACACCGAAGCCAATGCGTGGCAATACCGATTTTATGTACCGCAAGATATGAAGTCGCTCAAAAAATATTTGGGTGGAGCGAATGCGTTGGAACAAGCACTCGATGAATTATTTACTGCTAGTACCGATCTAAAAGGCCGTGGACAAGCAGATATCACAGGACTTATTGGGCAATATGCGCACGGCAATGAACCGAGTCATCATATGGCTTTCTTGTATCATTATACCCATCATCCTTTAAAAAGCAGTTATTATACCCAGCGCATTATGAAAGCGCTCTACCATAATGCACCTGATGGTTTGAGTGGCAATGAAGACTGCGGACAAATGTCGTCTTGGTACGTGATGAGCGCTATGGGCTTATATGATATTGCGCCTGGTGTAGATAATCAATATCTCCTTACACAACCGCTATTTGATAAAATCACCATTCATTTAGAAAATAACAAAGAGTTGATTATAGCAAAAGAAGACCAAGATCGTATTACGTTTAACGGTAAAGAAAACACATCTGCAAGTATTGCTTTTGATGCTATCAAAAATGGTGGACTATTAATACATCCTTTAGAAATGGATACTACTATGGATTATCCTGCATATCCTCATAGTATGACATATCAAGCGTCGCTTATTGCCATGCCTAGTATACAATGCAAAAACCCCTTTAAAGACAGCAGCTTAGTAACTATAACACATATTGACACAGCAGCTACCTTATACTATTGTATCAAAACAGCTGCCGCTAAAAAGGTATTTATAAAGTATGAAAAGCCGTTTTATATAAATACAACAAGTACTATTGAAGCTTATGCAATCGTAGGCAATCAACACAGTGATACGTGTACATCAAAAGCACATAAAACAGTGATTAATTATACAGTATCCTATACCCACCCCTATTTAAATTCGTATACCGGAGGTGGCAAAGAAGCATTGGTAGATGGCTTGTTTGGTGCAGTAGATTTTCGTTTAAATACCGCATGGCAAGGCTTCCAAGATAGCGACATGGAATGCATTATAGATTTAAAACAAACTAAAAGCATACAAAGCATTGGATTAAATTGCCTTCAAGATGTGCGCGCTTGGGTATTCTTTTCGCCTGAAGTATCTTATTACAAAAGCGATGATGGAGTGCATTGGACTGCATTAGGCAGCGTAAAAAGTAAAATTGCGAATACACCTGAAGCGAAAGCGATTCAGTGCTATACCTTAGCAACAAAAACTACAACACACTATATAAAAATTGTGGCTAAAAATGCTGGATTACTTCCTTCATGGCATGAAGGGAAAGAAAATCCAAGTATATTATTTATGGATGAAGTAATCATAAAATAAAATTGTTAACGCTGCTGATATTTAAAGTAACTTATGAAACGATTATTAATACTAAGTGTTAGTCTGCTTGGAGCAATAAGTAATTTGGCTTTTGCACAAAAGCATGCTGTTAGTATACAACTTCAGAATTTAAGTACGGCTAAAGGGCAATTGTTAATTAGCATATTTAATAAAGCTAATGGCTTTCCAGAAGAAGTAAGTGCAGCCTATAGCAACGTCGTGTTTAAAGAGCCTTTGCGTAAAAATCTGGTTTTATTTCTGCCCAAAGGCACTTATGCATTGGCTATTGTGCACGATAAAAACAAGAATAATAAAATGGATAAGAATTTATTTGGTGCACCCACAGAGCCTTATGGTGTTTCGCTCAACAAAACGTATTTATTAAAAGCCCCATTGTTTGAAGAAAATAAATTTGTAATGCAGAGCGATACTTCTTTAACGATCTACTTAAAATAAAAAACGCGTTGCAATGCAACGCGTTTTTTGTATCAAACATACTAATAGTTTAATGTGCTTCTTCACCGTCTTTTAATGGTACATTTTGAGCGATGAAATCACCTCCTTCACCATTGTCTTTATAATCATAAGCCCATCTGTAAACAGTAGGAATAGGACCTTCCCAGTTACCATGACCAGGATTGATTGGTGTAGTCCACTCTAAAGTTGGTGATTGCCAAGGATTTTGAGTAGTTACTTTTTTACCTCTGAAAATACTTACAAAGAAATTAACTACAAATAATAATTGAGCAAAGAAAACAACGATAGTAACCACACTGATGAATGCATTTAAACCTTGGAAGCTATTAAACGATTGCCATGCCGTAAAATCGTAATAACGACGTGGCATACCCGCTACACCTTCGTAGTGCATAGGCCAGAAAATTAAGTAAGCACCAATGATGGTAATGAAGAAGTGAATATACCCTAAAGTGTTATTCATAAATCTTCCAAACATTTTAGGGAACCAATGGTAGATACCCGCAAACATACCAAAGAATGCAGATACACCCATTACAATATGGAAGTGTGCAATTACGAAATACGTATCATGCAAATGAATGTCTAATGCAGAGTTACCTAAGAAAATACCTGTTAATCCACCAGAGATGAAAAGCGATACGAAACCTAAAGCAAACATCATTGCTACCGTGAATCGTAAATTACCTTTCCAAATAGTTGTTAACCAGTTGAATACTTTTACTGCAGAAGGTACCGCGATCAACAAAGTAAGCAATACGAAGATAGAACCTAAGAATGGACTCATACCCGTTACAAACATATGGTGTGCCCATACTAAGAACGCTAATACCGTAATACCAATTAATGAAATAATCATCGCTAAATATCCGAAGATTGGTTTACGACTATTATTTGATAAAATCTCTGATGCCATACCCATACCTGGTAACATAATGATGTATACCTCTGGGTGACCTAAGAACCAGAATAAGTGTTGGTATAAAATGGCTGAACCACCTACATTTGGTAAGGCACGACCACCAATAAAGATTTCAGATAAGTAGAAAGAAGTACCGAAGTTTCTATCGAAAATTAATAGTACAAATCCTGATAATAATACAGGGAACGATAATACTCCTAAAACAGCTGTAAAGAAGAATGCCCAAATAGTCAATGGCATACGCGTCATGGTCATACCATTAGTACGCATATTCAATACGGTAGAGATATAATTCAAACCACCTAATAATGAAGACACTACGAATAAGGCCATACTAGTCAACCATAAATCCATACCCGTACCCGAGCCCATAGAAGCTTCTTTAAGCGCACTTAATGGAGGGTAGGTTGTCCAACCACCAGAAGCTGGTCCTGTTTCTAAGAATAAAGAGATAAACATGAAAACGCTTGCTATAAAGAAGAACCAGTAAGAAAGCATATTCATAAATGGAGACGCCATATCACGTGCACCAATTTGAAGAGGAATGAGTAGGTTACTAAAGGTACCGCTCAAACCTGCTGTTAATACAAAGAATACTAAAATAGTACCATGCATCGTAACTAAGGCATAATAAAATTCTGGATTTAATTTACCGCCTTTAGCCCACTCGCCTAAGAATTTTTCCATAATTGGAAAAGACTTATCTGGGAAACCTAATTGTAAACGGAAAAATACCGACATCAAAGCTCCAATTACAGCCCAAATGATACCTGTAATTAAGAATTGCTTCGCAATCATTTTATGATCTTGACTAAATATGTATTTAGTTATAAAATGCTGCTCATGATGTTCATGTCCATGATCATGATGGCTTGCGTGTGTTGCGTCGTGTAACATTGCTTCGTTGTTCATTTTAATATAGTATTACTTTCTTAGAAAAGTGAATTTTATTTAGTTGAAGTTGTAGTAGCTACGGCAGTTGTGTCGGTAGCTGCTGGAGTTGCAGGTGCATTGTTAACATCCCAATAGCTTTGTTGTTTTGCCAACCAAGCATCGTGTTCAGCTTGCGTTTCTACAATCACTGTACCACGCATAGAATAGTGCCCTTTACCACACATTTGATCGCATGAAATTTCATACACAAAATCTGGGTTATTCGTTTTCACTTTCATTTCTGCAGTGGTAAAACGCGGCGTAAACCAAATAGTAGTAGCGATACCCGGCACCGCATCCATTTTTAAACGGAAGTGAGGTAAGCCCACATCATGAATCACATCACGAGAACCAATGATTAATTTTACTGGTTTGTTTACAACAATATGTAATTCTCCATTTTGAGAAATGATATCATCTTTATTGTCTTTATCATTCCAATCTAAACCTAATACATTATTCTCATCATTGATTTTTCTAAAATCTCTTTTACCTAAAACACCGTCTTTACCTGGGTAACGAATCAACCAGTTAAATTGTTTTCCTACTACTTCAACAATTTGAGCATCTTTTGGTGCTGGAGAGGTAATGGTAATCCAATTTTTTAATCCAATAACTACTAAACCAGCCATTACAATTGCAGGAATGGTAGTCCAGATCAACTCTAATTTATTATTATGTGAAATAAACGCTGCTTTTGTACCTGGTCTAGATTGATATTTATAAACAAACCAGAATAATAAAGTTTGTGTAATTACGAATACGATACCTGTTACAATTAAGGTAGTTTTAAACATGTTATCAAAACCTACACCTTCAACAGATGCAGATTCCGGAATCATGTGTTGCATTAAAGCAGTATGACATTTTACAATTCCATACATTCCCAATAGAAAGAAAGCAACTAACAAACTAGCCATAAGCTTGTTGGTTTGTTGTTTTACTTTTTCTTCGCCGTTTAATACAGCTGCATATTCGCTTGCTTTAGCTATTTGATAGATAATACCAAATACAATTACTACTAAAGTGATTAAAATAAATACCGACATGTTCCTATTTCTTAAATTTAATAAAAATATTTAATGACACTGATCAAAGATTAGCTTTGATGAATGATTGTTTCTTTTAATAATGGGTTATTGCTAGTTACTAGGGAATGTTTAGCTAAACTTTTTGATACCGCGAAAATAAACAATCCAATAAAGCCCGCGAAGATGCCTATTTCATACCATCCTAAGTGCCAATGAGCGCCTAAAGGACCTGGCATTTCCATTTGGAAGAAATCTAACCAGTGACCAAACACAATAATCATTGCCATAAAGGTAACTGTGAAATAATTACGCTTGCTTGGACGTGCCATTAAAATTAAAATTGGCATGATAAAGTTGATGATAAAGTTAGCATAGAAAATGATGCTGTATGGACCTTGCATACGTACTTTGAAATACGTTGTTTCCTCTGGAATATTAGCATACCAAATCAACATAAATTGAGAGAACCATAAGTACGTCCAAAATACAGAGAACGCAAATAAGAATTTACCTAAATCGTGGATGTGTTCTTTGTTTACAATTTTTAAATTGCCTTGGTTTTTTAAGTACACTACCCACAACATAATCATAGCCATACCACTTACAAATGAGCTAGCGAAGTTGTACCAACTAAATAAAGTAGAATACCAATGCGCATCAATACTCATTACCCACAACCATGGTGTAGTACTCATCATCGTTAAGCAAAATACCACTAAAAATAAAGCGGCAACTTTCATGTTGTAGAAATACAATTTCGTTTTGCCTTTAGGTGCTAAATCTTGAGCCAAAGAAATCGCTCTAAATTTAAATCCAAAATAAGACCATAACGCAACAGTAATTACTGTGAACGCAGTGAACATGGTTGGATTTAAAAATGCTTTTTTACCTTCTAAAATTGCATCTCCGTCAGGATGTACCCAATGGAAGATAGGATTGTGACCATCAATTTGGAAAAAATATACTATACTTAATAAAACAACTACTGCAATACCACCAAACAACCACATGTTGGCACCAATAGCTTCAGGTACTCTACGATAGGCTACGATCCAACCACCTTGTGCTAAAGAGGTAGCGGCTAAAATGAAAATACTAGCAACGGTAACCATTGCAAAAAATACGCTGTTATGTAATAATACTATCCAAAAGCGTGTTTGATCTACATGATCATGGCTTAATTTAAGATTAAATAGTCCTGCTACTAAAGCAATGATACCAACAGCTATCAAAGCTAAGCTTGTGTTGCGTAATCGTGGAGATATTTCAAAACGTTCATTCATGGTTCGTTGATATTAGAAGTACGTCTAAAGATTTTTAGATTAAATTAATTTGATTTCTTTGTTGTGTCTGCAATACTTGGAGTAGCTGTTGTGCTCGTTCCCATCGTAAACGCATCACCACCATTTTCTGCTTGCACTTTTTTAATGTAAGCAATGATCATCCAGCGTTGTTTGATATCTAATTGACTAGCATACGAACCCATTGCATTTTTACCATACTTAATGGTAGCATACATTTGGCCAATTGTTCTATGCAAGTATTTAGCATCTTTTAAATTTGCTGGCATGGCTGCAAATTTACCGTTGGTATAAATTGGTCCTTGTCCGTCTAAATTAGAACCATGACAAATTGCACAATAGATATTAAATAAACGAGCGCCTTCTTTTAATTCTGTTTCATTGAAACGAAGCGATGTTGTGAATGCTTTTTGAGCATTGGTATCTGCTTCTGTTAAATGATCTGGTAAATCGTGACCTACAGCAACTGTTCCAGCTATTGGCTTACGGCTTGTTTGACTATCCGCGAAGTTTGGATTTTCAGTATAGGCATCATACGCTCTTGAATAGGTCATATCCGGTGCGTAGATTTTACCAGGGTTGCGTCTAGTATATCCGCTATTGCAGGCTGTTATGGTTAACCCTATTAGAAGACTCGCAACTACTATGCTTTTGCTCTTATTCATAAAATGATATAATTCAAATTCTTAATTAAAAATAATTAGCTTAATTCGTAAGCTTCTTTTTTATCAAATCGGCCATACCACCACTCTGATTCAGCTACTTGAACATTGGTTTCGTTAGCACCGGTGCTCTTTAAAAAGGCAAGCACTTCTGCTTCTGAAGTATGTTCACTCAATTCGATAGCCACTACAAACGTATCATCTGTTTGGCGTGGGTGAAATACATGTTTTTTAACACCTGGCATAATTTGGTTTAAATAACAAAATGTCAAAACCATACCCACAGCTGCAAATAATACCGTTAACTCAAATGTTATTGGAATGAATGCTGGCAAAGAGAAATGAGGTTTACCACCAAAATTTATTGGCCAATCTTTTGTAAAGATCCAACTCATAAATCCTACCGCCGTAGAGGTACCGGTAATACCATAGATAAAACCAGCAATGTGTAAATCTGTTTCTTTCAAACCCATTGCTTGGTCTAAACCATGCACTGGAAAAGGCGTATACACATCGTGTAATTTATAACCACTATTGCGTACTTTGTCGATAGCAGGAAATAATACTGCCTCATCATCGTAACAAGCAACCGCAAACTTTTTTATTGCCATAATATTAAATATTCAAATGTTGATGAATAATACTGTTTAAATTAATGTGCATGTTCCATTTCATGCGCAAACTCTTCTACACTTTTCTCTTCTATTGGAGCCATTTTTTCTTTGTAATTGTTACCAGAAGTTTTCAAAATGAATTTGATCTCTGCAATCGCAATTACTGGGAAGTATTTAGCAAATAAGAAGAAACAAGTAAAGAATAATCCGAAAGTACCTAAGTAGAAACCTACCTCTGGCCATGTTGGACTATAATAACTCCAGCTACCAGGAATATAATCGCGATACAAAGAAGTTACGATAATTACGAAACGCTCAAACCACATACCAATGTTTACTACGATGGACATAATAAAGGTAAACGGTACATTTCTACGTAATTTTTTAAACCAGAAGAACTGTGGAGAGATTACGTTACAAGACATCATTGCCCAATAGCTCCACCAATATGGACCTAAAATACGCCATTTGAATGCTGCTTGTTCGTATTCAACACCAGAATACCAAGCCATAAATAACTCTGTTAAATAAGCTACCCCTACAATGGAACCGGTAAGTACAATAACTTTATTCATACGCTCAATATGCGCTAGGGTGATATACTCTTCTAATTTGAAGATTTTACGCACCATAATCAACAAGGTTTGTACCATCGCAAAACCAGAGAAAATCGCACCCGCAACGAAGTAAGGAGGGAAGATCGTTGTATGCCAACCTGGAATAACCGATGTAGCAAAGTCAAACGATACGATTGTATGTACCGATAATACTAGTGGAGTAGATAAACCTGCTAACACTAATGATAAAGCCTCGTGACGTTGCCAGTTTTTAGCAGTACCCGTCCATCCAAAAGATGCTAAACCATATAAGCGTTTGCGTAAATTCGTTTTTGCACGATCACGAATCGTTGCAAAGTCCGGCACTAAACCAGAATACCAGAATAATAAGGAAACCGTAAAATACGTAGAGATCGCAAATACGTCCCACAATAATGCCGAGTTGAAGTTAGGCCATAATGGACCACGTGAATTAGGATAAGGTAATACATAAAAGGCATCCCAAACACGACCCATGTGGAAAATTGGAAACTGACCAGCACACATAACGGCAAATATAGTCATTGCTTCTGCTGCACGATTTACACCTGTTCTCCATCCTTGACGGAACAACAATAAGATCGCTGAGATAAGGGTACCAGCATGACCAATACCAACCCACCATACGAAATTGGTAATGTCCCAACCCCATCCAATGGTTCTATTGATACCCCATACACCTATACCCCAATATACTTCCCAGAATACCGAAAATACTCCGAATAATAATAAGGAAATGGAAAAGAAGAAACCAATGTACCACAAACGGCTTGGTTTTTGCTCAATAGGTTTACAGATATCTTCCGTTACCTGATGGTAAGTCTTATTACCTTCTACGAGTGGTTCTCTTGTTGATGATTCGTACTTTAAATGCATAGCACTTGAAAAATTCTGAAATTATTAGTAATGGATAGTGGTCCTATCTTTTATTTATTAAATGTGGTCATTCATTAAACCGTCTTTCACTTCGTTGCCGCCTATTACTTCTTCTGCATTTCTAATTTTGCTTAAGTAGTTAACATTTGGTAAGGTGTGAATTTGCTCTAAAACATAGAACAAACGCTCTTTTTGTTGCTCGTGACGAACTTTATGAATAGCACTTTCTTTATCATTTACATTTCCGAAGATGATAGCATCTGTAGGACATGCTTGTTGACACGCTGTTCTTGCAGCACCATCTTTTAATGGTTCACCTGCTTTTTTAGCGGTAAGTTTAGCTTCTTGTAAACGTTGTACGCAGAATGAACATTTTTCCATAACACCTCGGCTACGAACAGTAACATCTGGATTTAATACCATTCTTGTCAACTCATCGTTCATATCATCTCTTCTGCCATCTTCGTATAAGTTATCAGCAAAAGCATCTGCACCATTCCAATCCATCCAGTTGAAGTGACGTACTTTATACGGACAGTTGTTTGCACAATATTTAGTACCGATACAGCGGTTGTAAGTCATTTGATTTAAACCTTCACTGCTATGGCTGGTCGCATTTACTGGACATACATTCTCACAAGGAGCGTTATCGCAATGCTGACACATCATTGGTTGGAATACTGTTTGAATGCTATCTGCATCATCTGGCATACCACTGAAATAACGATCGATACGAATCCAGTGCATTTCTTGAGATTTCAATACATGGTGTTTACCCACTACAGAAATATTATTTTCTGCTTGGCAACCTACCACGCAAGCACCGCAACCGATACAGCTGTTTAAGTCAATCGACATACCCCAATGCACCCCTAAGTGTTCATAGTTTGGATATAAGGTTCCATTTACACGGAAATCTTCTGCTAATTTATTAGCGTCAATAGCTTCTTTTTCACCACCTTCATGGTTTTCCCATGGTGTAGCGGAAGCAAAATGACCAATTTCTTTTGCACGTTCTTCAATTAGTTCATTTGGATTTTTCTTGAATTCTTCCAAAGTATATTCATGAAGAATTGGTCTTCCTTCATAACTGATATGTGTTTGCGTTTGAGCAATTTCATACGTTTCATTAGTACGCTCAATCGTAACATCATTATACGCTACAAATGTAGCACCGTTATAGTGCATCAAAGGTGCTACGCGTTTACCGGTATTAGCAGCTGCGCGACCAATTTTTTCACTTCTACCATAACCTAATGCAACAGCAATAACATCGTTGTGCATACCTGGTATAACAACCAATGGTAAGGCTACTTCAAATCCTTTAATTTTTATTTTGATAACAGTTTTAGCCGCTACTACTTCTGTAATGCTGGTTAATTCTGCTTGTAATTCTTTTGCTTTTTTAGGAGAAACACATGCGTAATTGTCCCAAGTTGCTTTAGAAATTGGGTCTGGCATTTCTTGTAACCATGGATTATTACTCCATGCACCACCTTTACCCATTGCTATTTTTTCATACACTACAACTTCTGTTTTACCCGCTTTTGTAGCATTGATTTGTTGCATTGCTGCAGCAAGATTACCACTAAACGATGCACCACCCATTGTTTCTTGCTCTGGCTCGATAACACCATCTTGTAGGGCTAAGTCAAAATTAGTTTGACCACCTAATTTGTTTTTCCAATACGCTTCCCATTGATTGAAGTAGGTTTCTGTGGCACCTGCCCATGTCAATAAGCTATCTTGATATGCTCTTGTTTTGTGAATTGGAGCAATACCTGGTTGCATTAAGCTATAGAAACCTGATTTAGGTTCTGCATCACCCCAAGATTCTAAGTAGTGATGATCTGGAATAATGTATTTACATTTTTGTGCTGTTTCATCTAAATGCGAAGCAAAAGTAATGGTGTTAGCTACTTTAGATAATCCAGATTCAAATTGATCACCCATTGCAGATTCATACACTGGGTTTACATTTTGCATGATTAAGGTGTCTACTTGACCAGCATTCATAGCTTGCACTAAGCCTACAAAATCAGCATCTATACCTTGTTTATAGTTGCTAGTAACCGCCCAGTTTATAGTAGTACCATTAGCACCCACTGCGCTGTTGATAGCGTTTACCACTGTTTGAACAGCTACATCATTAGATCCAGCAACCACTAAACCGTTGCCTTTTTTCAAATCAGCCGCTGCATTTTTTACAAGTGCGTTTAATTTTTCTGTTCCTAAATTTGGCGTAGCGCCTGTTTGAATAGCATTGTATAAAGCTACCGCTACAGCACCCATTTGGGATGGTTTGCAAGTAGCACGCTCATCAGCTGCTGCACCCGTAATCGTATGATTTGCTTCAACATGGTAGTGTTTAGACATTTCCAAGTTTTTAGCCGATACGCGTCTACCTTGTGCATACTGTTTTGCAAATTCTGTTGGTGACAACCAAGTACCTAAGAAGTCTGCACCTAAGCTGACAATAGTTTTTGCATTTTCAAAATGATATGCTGGTAATGTTTTTTTACCATAGCTTGCTTCATTCGCTAACAACATGCCGCTATAAGAAATAGCATCATAGGTCAACCATTGTGCAGTTGGGTATTTTGCTAAAAATTGTTGAATGGCATTTTTTGAAGTAGGACTTAAAACGGTGCTTGTTAATAAAACCGTTTTCTTAGAACTTGCTAAACTAGCAGTGATGCTTCTATCGATCGCTTCGAAAGTAGCTTCTTTGCCATCCGCTAAAGGACCACGTAAACGTGCTGTATCATATAAATTTAATACAGACGCTTGTACTCTTGCAGAGCTCGCTCCTTTATTGATAGATGATTTGTCGTTTCCTTCAATTTTGATAGGACGACCATCTCTTGTTTTAACTACAACGGCACAATAATCACCACCATCTACAAAGGTAGATGCGTAATAATTAGGTACACCAGGAATAATATCTTCTGGTTTGATAGCATACGGGATTACTTTACGTACCGGCATTTCGCAGCTTGCAGCTAACATCGCAGCAGCAGTGCTAAAGCCTAAATATTTAAGAAAATCACGACGAGGAGTTTGAGCTTCTAATAAGCCTTCGCTCATATCAAACGGCAATGGTTCACTAAACTCATTACTTGCCGCTACTTTATGCGCTTCCGTACCTTGTTGCTCTTCTAAACCCTTCCAATATTGTTTTTGACTCATAGTTGTTGATTAATTACGTTGCTGATTAAGCAGATGAATTACACGTTTTTTAAATTATTTTAGTAGTGGCATCGTTGACATTCCAAACCACCAATTTCTTCTACTGTAACACCATCTCTTTTTTTATCTTTCAATTCTTGATGGTATTTTTCAAAAATGCTGTAGTAGTTGTTGTTTTCAAATTGCACTTTCGTTTGACGGTGACAGTTAATACACCATCCCATTGATAATGGAGAGAATTGATATACTTCATCCATTTCTTGGATAGGACCATGACATTGTTGACAAGGTACTTTACCAACCGCTACGTGTTGTGAGTGATTGAAATATACGTGATCAGGAAGATTATGGATTTTTGTCCATTTGATAGGAGTCGCTTGGATAGCACCTTTTTCATCACGGATATAATCTTTCTTAACTGGATCCCATCCTGCATATTTGTACAATAATTGAATTTGTTCCGTACCATTTATTTTTTCACCTTCTTCGTTATACAAAGGATGTTCTGCTTCGCCAGTATATTCATTGATTTGCTTGTGGCAATTCATACATACATTGGTAGAAGGCACCATTGCATGTTTACTTTTTTCTGCACCCGCATGGCAATACAAGCAATTGATTTGATTGATACCCGCGTGTACTTTATGAGAATAGAAAATAGGTTGCTCTGGTTTGTAATTTTGCTGACGACCCATTTCAATAGATCCATTAGCAATCCAATAGCCTGCTAATATGAATGCTAAAATAATAGCGATAGCTACAAATAATTTATTTCTGTAAAATGGAATTTCTTTAACGTTAGGTAATCCTTGTTTTTCATTAGCAACGCGTTTCAATCCGCTGTTTACTTTCCAAAGAATCACCATCAACACCAACAAAGCCAATGTAACTAAGATATACATGTTACTGTTGTCTTCTTCTGGTGCATTTGAAGTAGCGGCTCCTGCTGCAGGTGTTGCAGATGGGGCTTTATAATCATTTACATATTTTACAACTGCATCAATCTCTGCATTAGAAAGCTGAGGAAACGCCGTCATGGCTGTTTTATTCCATTTGTTGTACAAATCATTAGCATATTTATCGCCACTGCTAATAACCTTTGCAGAATTGTGCACCCAATTGTAAATCCATTCTTTTGATGGCACACGCTTATCTACCCCTTGTAAGGCAGGACCTGTAGCATCTTTAATTGGATTATGGCAGCTTGCGCAATTTGCTTGAAAAATCGCTTTCCCATCTTGAGCGGAAGCGGAAAAATTGCTGAAAAGTACGATTGCAACTAAGGCAATGGACTGAAATACTATTTTTTTGAATCGAAGCATATGTAGTTCTAGCACAGAAAAAAATTGATAATTTAAGGTTTCCTTTTTGTCAAAGTTTTGTCAAAATCAAGGCAAATTTACAACAGAAAGGTTAAAAGTTAAAGCGGTTTTAAAAAAAAATTTACCAATACCAGTAAGGGTTTCAGCGCATTCATGACAAATATCACTTTTTATGAGTCATTTTTTCGTCATTTTTTTTATCAAATCGCACCTGTTCTACCGCCGTCTACCGGTATGCTCGTACCATTCACATAAGCGGCTGCAGGTGTAGCTAAAAATGCCACTACATTTGCGATTTCTTCTGGCGTTCCAAATCGCTTTGCAGGAATTTCTGCAAGCATTTCTTCGCTTATAATTTCTTTGCTGGTTTGAAGTTTATTAGACTTATTTTCAATTATCGATTGTAGTCGACCAGTAGCGGTAGCGCCTGGCAATACATTATTGACTGTAATGCCAAAAGGCGCAACTTCTATCGACATTGTTTTGGCCCAAGAAGCCACTGCACCACGAATAGTATTGCTTACGCCTAAGCCTTTTAAAGGTACTTTTACCGAGGTAGAAATGATATTGATAATGCGTCCATATTGTGCTGCTTTCATACTTGCCAATACGGAAGTGGTGAGTATATGATTGCAAATAAGATGTTGTTGGAAGGTGGCTAAAAAGGCGTCACTTGTAGCTTCTACAATAGGACCTGCAGCCGGACCACCACTATTGTTGACTAAAATATGAATAGGCGAAATGGCTAAACTTGCTGATATGGCCGCTTGCACTTGTTGTGGAAATTGAAAATCAGCTACCACCACTCGATGTTGTTGTTGATGTTGTGTAGCAAGTGTTGCAAGGGCTTCCTGCAAAGCACTTTCATTTCGTGCCATGAGAATACATGTAGCACCTAATTGCGCTAAGGTTTGGGCAGTAGCCAAACCAATGCCTTGCGTGCTTCCTGCAATCAAAGCATATTTTCCAGTAAGATCGGTTGTAAACATGCACAAATATATAAAATATACTTGCGATGAATAGTGTCTGCGTATTTATCTTCTACGACAACCGCGAGAATGGAAGAAAGGTCGATATGGTACCGCATATCGATAATTTTGACGATACAGCGGTCTAAAGCCAAAGTGCTTAGCCGGACGCATAGGAGGCGCTACGGTAATGCAAGAACTCCAAAAAAAAGAACTTAAACAAACTAGTAATAAAAAGAAAGCTGCTTTCATAAGTAGAATTTTAAAATTAGACTATATCCCAGTCCTTATTGTTTAATCTGAATTTGTTAAGCTATTGATAAATACTCATTGCGCTTCTTTCTACGATCGTATTGGGTAATAACCAAGCTAAAAAAGCTCCCAATTTATTGACCCAACCAACTATGGTTGTTGGTTTTTTGGCAAACATTGCTTTCACTGCAATTTGAGCTACCTGTTCAGGTGTCATATTCACTTTTGCTGCCGCTTTCATACCCTTAGGTCCAAGTAACGCTCTATTTACAAAATCCGTATCTGTTGGTCCAGGGCACACACAAGAAACAGATAAATTAGAATTTTTATACTCTTGATACAAGGCTCTACTAAAACGTAATACATATGCTTTGCTAGCCGCATAAGCGCCTAAATAAGGCACCGCTTGATAGGCTGCAGAACTTGCAATATTTAAAATGTAGGCTTGTGGTTGTTTTTTTAATTGGGGAATAAACAATGCGCACAACTGCGTTAAACTCATAATATTTACTTGCAGCATAGCTTCGTGCGCTGCAGCAGCATATTTTTCAAAAGTACCACTCAAACCATATCCTGCATTATTGACGATAATGGAAACAGACAATTGCTGTTGTTGACAATAATCAAAAATGGTTGCAGCAGTATCGGCACTTGCCATATCCACGGAAAGCGCTTTGGCTGTAATGGCATATTCTTGCGACAACGATTGTGCCAAGCTGTTTAATAAATCAGTACTACGTGCTACCAATAGCACATCATAACCTCGTTGTGCTAATTCAGTAGCAATGCATTTGCCAATTCCTTTACTGGCACCCGTTATTATTGCGTAAGACATGATTTATAAACTTGTAGTGAGCAGAAGATTATTGCACTTTATTCATAAACTTATGATAAAAAGGCATCTTTGTTTTTTCATTTTTAACTTTAACAGCACCCGTGATAAAAGGCACGTACATAACGCGTCGTCTGCTAGCATCTCCATAATTGGGCGATTGCTGCACACGATGCCATAAGCGACCGTCGTGCACCCCTAAATCTCCGGCTTCAATATCAAAGCCCACTTCTCGTTCATCAGGACGATTATCGACAAAATATTTTTTACCGAAAAGTAATTTAAACATCGATTGCTTGTGGGTGCCCGGCAATACTCTCAAGCCTCCATTATCAAACGGACAATCATCTAAATGTATACCCACATTGAGCATAGGCATGATTTTTTGTCCTAAAAACAAATCTCTGGGGCTATCGGTATGCCAACCCATTTGGGAAAACTTACTTTGCTTAGTGCGCACATAATGGTTCATCACCAAGCCGTCTTTCTCATTCAAGCCAATTCTTCCTTGATATGGATTTAATAAGGGTAGTAATGATTTTAAACGGTTATCTTCAAAAAAGGCTTGTAAAACAGGACTAAATTGAGAGAGGAAACACATGCGTTGAATCATTTTATTGCCATCATCATCTAAACCATATTTTAAGGGAGTGCCATTAATAACGGTGGTACCTGATTCAATTAATTCTTTTTCTACACGTTGTGCCTCCTGTAAAAATAAAGCAACTTGCTCCTTACTTATAAAATTTTTAAATAAGATAAATCCATTCGCATCAAAAAAGTCGGTTTGCTCTTTAGTAAGCGATTCGCCTAAACTAAAATGTGGACAGACAAGTTTTTCCATAAGTATATTTAAGACAAGTAGGTTTTAAACTACTTGATTATTATTTTTTGGTTAATAGTATTAAAGGGCAAATATAATTATAATTTAACAAACCACCCATTCACAATTAATGTAAACCAAGTTTATAAACAATTTTTTTGCTTACCACAACCGCAAATGCAACAAAGAATGGCGCTGCAAGTACATCAATCGTATAATGCACATGATTAGACAACACCATAAAAGCAATTGCAATAGCCAGCATTATAAATATAAATTTCAACCATTTATTTACACTTGTAAAACCAATTAATAGCACAATTGCAGTATGGCCAGAATAAAATAAATCCTTGGTAATGAAAGAAGTGCCGTAAAAATAATTACTCAACGGATCTTGTAAGGGAATTAAATGCGTTGGTGGATTTAGCGGCACTGCATAAATAGTTATAATACGCGTTAAATTAATAATGAAGTAACTCATTATAAACAAAAGAGCTTGTTGGGGCTTATCTTTTAAGATCCAAATTTGCATACCTATGCTGAACCACAAAAGGGAGAAAATTAGGCTGGAATTATCTCTAGGTTGTAAGAAATTTACAATGGGGTCTTGAAGCTTAAACCCCTGTCTATGTTCAATAAATTCAAAAAAATAGGGATACACCCAAACTAGAATTATAAAAAGGAGCAGCGTAATTAATAGTACATTTCTAAAATAACTATTTTGACATGCGTGCTTCCAGTTGCTTATTATTGCTTTCATTACTATTAAAAAAGGAGTTAGTTGCTCTTCGATCTACAAGCTATGCAAAAGTATAAGTTTATTTAAATTTTATTTTATAATTCCCTCGATTTACTATATTTGCTCAGCATTTTAAAGTAATAGTAGCTCATCTAACAGCAATTCAAATCTATTCATTTTAGTAAAATTAAGAACGCATGTTGAATCATGCACCATAACTACATGGAATATAATACAAAAAGAAAACACCTAGCGCTACCAGAGTATGGTAGAAATGTGCAACGTATGGTTGAACATGTTTTAACCATTGAAGATCCTAAAAAGCGCCTACAAAATGCAGAAATTATTGTAGAGTTAATGAGTATTTTAAATCCCAATTTAAAACTAGAAGAAGATTATAAACATCGTTTGTGGGATCACCTGCATCAAATGGCCAATTTTGAATTGGAAATTGAAGGACCCTACCCAAAACCAACACCAGAAGAATTATATAAAAAACCAGCACCCATTGCCTATCCTAAGAAATCAATTAAATATCGACATTTAGGGAAAAACTTAGAGTCATTATTAGAACTGGGCTTACAAGAAAAAGATGAAGAACGCCGACAAGGCTTCACACAACATATCGGCTATTATATGAAATTGGCCTATACCAATTGGCATAGAGAACCTATTCATGATGATATGATTAAAAATGAATTATTAGAAATCACGAAAGGATTAATGGATTTTGAAACCGGTGGGTTTAAAGTGCATTTTGATAATCGACCGCAAAACAATTTCAAAAAAGGCGGTGGTAATAATTTTAAAGGCAATAAAAATAATAACCAGCGCAACTTCAACAACAACAATAATAATAACAGTAATAATAACGGCGGTTATAATAAAAATCGTAAATTTAATAAGAATAAACCCAACAAATAGTATACTAGCGTATGAATGCTTTTGAAATAAGAGGAGGAAAAACACTCTCGGGTGAAATCACCCCACAAGGTGCTAAAAATGAAGCTTTACAAGTATTGTGTGCCGCTTTATTGACCGATCAAAAAGTTACGCTAAGCAATGTGCCGAATATTATTGATGTCAATTTATTGATAGAATTGATAGGTGATATGGGTGCTCTAGTAGAACGCCCGGATGCCAATACGGTAGTCATTGAAGCAAAAAATATTGATTTAGACTATTTTTCTGGACAAACCTTTAAACATAAATCCGGTAAACTCAGAGGTGCTGTAATGTTAGCAGGGCCTTTATTAGCACGATTTAAAAAAGCGCAAATTCCACAACCAGGTGGCGACAAAATTGGACGACGCCGACTAGACACCCATATTAGAGGATTTGAAAAACTAGGTGTTGTATTTAATTACAATGTAGAACATTATTTATTTGAATTAGATGGCAGTCGATTAGCCGGCGCTTC
>JAHEFK010000024.1:19049-27580 GCA_024640225.1 Bacteroidota bacterium
GCTACACAAGCTAAAGGCACGGTTTTAATTCATCAAAAAATGTTTGAAAGCCGCTTGTTTTTCGTTGATAAATTAATTGAAATGGGGGCACAAATTGTACTCTGCGATCCACACAGAGCGGTAGTGATTGGCCTCAATAAACAAAATGATTTAAGAGGCATCAATATGGTTTCTCCAGATATTCGCGCTGGTGTAGCCTTGCTCATCGCTGCATTATCAGCTAGTGGCAAAAGTACTATTCAAAATATTGAACAAATTGATAGGGGCTATGAGCGCATCGATGAGCGCTTAAATGCATTAGGTGCTGCTATAAAAAGAATATAAAAAAAGGTGCAATTGCACCTTTTTTTAATTCATAACACTACTCATTTCTTTCGGAATCTCAGCTACTTCCTTGATAGCCGTCCAGCCACCCAATACATTGCGTACATTATGAAAGCCTTGTCGTTTTAATAAGGAACATGCAATAACCGATCGATAACCACCGGCGCAATGCACATACAAATTAGCTTCGGTATCTATCACCGATAAATGTAAGGGATCAATTAAAGTATCTAAAGGCATTAAATTAGCCGCAACAATATGGCCCGCATCAAACTCTGCTTGCTTGCGCACATCTATGATTTCTAGCTTAGGATCATGTGGAATATCTAAGGCTAATTCTTCGGTATCTACATCGATAATAATATCAATTTTTTCATTGGCCGCTTCCCAAGCTTCAAAGCCACCATTTAAATAACCGTGTATCGTATCGAGACCTACCCGTGCTAAACGAATTAAAGTTTCCTCTTCTTTACCTGTTTCGGTTACTAATACAATCGCTTGTTGAAAGGGTAAGAGCGTGCCTGCCCACTCTGCAAATCGACCATCTAAACCAATACTAATAGATTCTGGAATAAAACCCTCGGTGAATTCAGTTGCTTTGCGGGTATCTAGAATTAAGGCGCCTTGAGCTACTTCTTCTTTAAACTCAGCTATCGATAAGGCCTTTAAACCTTTTGTTTTAATAGCATCTAAACTATCATAGCCTTTTTTATTAATCGATGCATTGACAGGAAAATAAGCGGGTGGGGCATTTAATCCCGTAGTAACAGCTGCTACAAATGCTTCTTTGCTTTGCGGTGCTAAAGCATAGTTAGTTTGTTTTTGTTCGCCTATTGTACTGTGTGTATTAGGGCCTAGGTTTTTACCACAAGCCGATCCTGGCCCGTGTGCAGGATACACCAGTACGTGATCTTCTAGTTTAATTATTTTGCTATGCAAAGAATCGTATAAATAACCTGCAAGTTCTTCTTTACTCAAATTGCCCGAGAATAAATCGGGGCGCCCCACATCGCCAACAAATAAAGTATCGCCTGTAAATACACAATAGTCTTTTTGATGTTCGTCTTGCAATACATAGCAAGTGCTTTCTAAAGTATGGCCAGGGGTATGTAAGACACGTAAGCGTAATTTACCTATTATAAACACTTCTCCATCTACAGCATGGTGCGCTTTAAATCCCGTTTGAGCATCAGGACCATACACAATGGTAGCACCAGTTGCTTGGGCTAATTCTAAATGACCGCTAACAAAGTCTGCATGAAAATGCGTTTCAAAAATATATTTTATCTCAGCATTGTGTTCTTTTGCTAGTGCCAAATAAGCATCAATATCTCTTAACGGATCAATCACAATAGCTACTCCTTCACTCGCTACAAAATAAGCAGCTTCACTCAAGCAATTGGTATATAATTGTTTAATAAACATAGTCGAAATAAAATTTTTCACAAGGTACAAAACTATAACAGCATTAGCATACTAGCCTACACTAATTTCTGTTATAGTCCTATAATCCTTGTTTATAAAAAGAGTATTCGCACTATTTTATCTGCCATAAAATGCTCAACAAGAGCATTCTTTTTGCTTGCGGATAATAAACATTATTTGTGCTCAACTGACCACCATAATAATAGTTGAAATTATACCCGCTTGCTTCATATGCACGATTAAAAATATTAGTTACCGTTGCTTGTAAACGAATGCTAGCTGCATTTTTGGTTACCCAAGTGAAACTTGATTTTAGATCCGTTACCGTATACGCTGCTATGCTTCTTGATGCGTTAGATGTATTATCTAAATACTGTTGACCAACATGTTTGCCCAACACATCCACATCTATAGTTTTCGTTTTATTTTGATAAACTAACGCGTGCAAACCCGCTGCCGCTACTACATTTGGCGACATAATAATATCTGTATTGGTGTGGGCTATTATACGTTGCGTTGAAGAATCATAGTCATCTATAAATTCGTTAATTGCTTTTATTTTATTTTTTGAAAGTGTAAGATTGGCAAATAGATTGAATTTTTTATTGATCACATAAGCGCCTTGTAATTCTAAACCTGCTCTATAACTTTGATCAACATTCACCCGCGTATAGGCCCCCACATCATTAATTTTACCATTATTAACTAATTGATTTTTATAATTCATAAAATAAAAATTAGCTGCAAATTGTGCTTTTATATGCGTGTACTCATAGCCCAATTCTACATCAGTTAAATGTTCTGCTTTAGGCATTTGCTGCGTAGATGTTTCAAAATCATCTCTATTGGGTTCTTTATTAGCAATAGCAATCGACGCATATACTTTTTCCATCAGTGTATTGGTCTTTTTCATAAAATAGGTAATACCCATTTTAGGATTTAGAAACTGATACGAAGCGGTAGGATGCAAATCAATGTTTTTTCTAAAACCATTCATTTCATAATAAACAGATCGATATTGCAATTCAGCAAAACCAATCAACTGATCAGAAAAATGATAGCGCGCTTTGGCATATACATTAGCATCTTTTTTCAAAGAGCTTAATTGATACCATTTATAGTCGGCCGGAATTCCCTGTGTGGCCCATTTTACTAATCCAAAATGTTTTCCTTCGTATTGCGATACAATTCCACCCAAAGTCAAATTACATTTATTAAAAACTTGATTATAGGAAAACAAAGCACCGTAGTTTTTATTATCCAACCATAATTGACGCACTAAGCTAGTGGCAGTGAGTGTGTCATTGTTAGGGCTAATAAAATTAGGAAGGTGATACGATTCATAATATTGATCCTGTTTATATTCTTCATAATACCCTTTGCCAGTGGTAAGAAAAAGCCCAGCGTGCAGTGTTGCCTGATGTGCTAATGTTTTATCATAAAAAGCTTGATAATAGGTTTGTTGATAGTTATCGGTTTGATTATTATAATAAGTGCCATCTTCTTTAATACCTAATCCATTGTAGGTTCTATTTGTTTTTAAAGAATCCTCTGGCACCCCATCCCAAGCTTGTCCGGTTTTTTCTTTGCCTCGCATAATCATTGCACTCCATTTGGTAGTAGGATTTTGAAGCCAACTCATATTAAATTGCATAGCATTTAAATCGCTCGCACTTCTATTGATATAGCCATCTGAATTTAATTTAGAAGCACGCAATCCAAATTGTAATCCGTTTTTCAAACGAGCACTTTGCCATTTGGCACACCACTTGCTTGTATTTAAAGAACCAACTACCGCTTGAATACTTAGTTTAGGAGCAGCCTCTTGATCGATGGTTTGCATACTCAAAGTGGCACCAAAAGCGCCAGCACCATTCGTAGAGGTACCAACTCCTCGTTGTAATTGTATAGAATTAGTAGAACTCGCTATATCGGCAAAATCTACAAAATAGGTAGCTTGCGATTCAGCATCATTTACCGGCACTCCATTTAGAGTAACGTTGATACGAGTAGCATCGGTTCCGCGCACTCGTATATTCGTATAACCGATACCCGTACCGGCATCGGAACCTACAATAACACTAGGTAAATATTGCAAGAGATAAGGCAAATCTTGAGCGTTATTGTTTTTTTGAATGGTCTTTTCTGATAGCGTTGTAGCAGCAAAAGGATCCTTATCCGTAGCACGAATTGCAGAGGAAGCACTAACGGCAACTGGGTTTAAAGATTTTAGCACTAGGCTGTCAGTAGATTGCGCAAAGCTGCCAATAGGGCCTAATAATAAAAAGGCGAATACTGTTTTTTTCATATCTAATATAGTTTTTAGAAAACAGGATACGCTCAATAAATTGACTTATTTAATTGATATTGAAATCAATATAAATAATCATAAAATCGCTGAAGTTTTTTTTGTTTTCCTAACCAGCATTACCTGGTCGAGGTTCAGCGGGTATGATCTCAGCCTGATATATTTAAGGCACCCCGTAATTTAGAGTTCAAAGGTACTAGATTTTTTTAGAACCTGTCTTTTTTTCAATTTTATTTCCTATTTTTATTATCTAAAAACTAAAACATGAAGAAACTATTACTTTCTAGTTTTGCTGTAGCTTTGAACGTTATGGCTTACGCTCAATTACCTGTTAGTACTGCTCCATCCAACAAAACGGTGGTGTTAGAAGAGTTTACAGGTATCCACTGTGGATATTGCCCTGATGGACATAGAATTGCTAATGATATTAAAGCAGCAAATACGCCAGGAAAAGTAATTCCAATCAACATACATACGGGTGGCTATGCAACACCAAGTGGTTCTGAACCAGATTATAGAACAGCTGAAGGTAATGCTATTGCTGCTATTTCAACGATGGGTATCACTGGTTACCCTACGGGTTCTATGAACCGTCACGTTTATACAGGTACTGCTATTACAATGAGTCGTGGTGTATGGGCACAATATGCAACACAAACATTAGCACAATCTTCTTATGTGAATGTAGCTTTACAAGGAACCTTAGATGTTACCTCTCGTTTATTAACAGTTAACGTAGAAGTATATTATACTGGTTCTAGCCCTGTTGCTACTAACAACTTAACTGTTATGTTGTTAGAAAACAATGTTGTGGGACCACAATCTAACTATGGTAATTATAACCCTACTCAAATCAATTCAGACGGTACTTATAATCACCAACACATGTTGCGTAAAGTATTAAATACAAGTGCAATGGGTGAAGTATTATCTACAACTACCTCTGGTACCTTAGTACAAAAACAATATACTTATACAATCCCAGCACAATTTGTAAACAACACACCACAGTTGGGTAATTTAGAATTAGTAGCTTTTGTTGCAGAATCAAATACTGAAATTATTTCAGGTGCTTATGGTCCAATAACTTTAAGTGGTTTTGCATATTCAAAAGATGCACAGGTACAAACCGTTACTTCGGAAACAACGGTATGTGCTGGCGTTTTAAATCCTAAAACAAGAATTTACAATAATGGTAGCAGCACCATTACTTCTGCTAACATAACTTACAATGTTAATGGCGGAACCAATAGCAACTATACGTTCAACGGCAGTATTCCTCCTGCAACATCCTTAGAAATCACATTACCAACCATCACTTTTACCCCAACTACCACCAATACTTTAAATGTGACTGTAGGCAATGTAAATGGTGCAGCGGATCAAAACACAGCTAACAATACCTTAGCTAAATCTGCTATTTTATTAACTACACTTATCGATCAATCATCATTCATGACCATGGACTTTACACAAGACCAATATGGATCGGAGTGTACTTGGAAATTATATGATGAAGCTGCAAATACTATTGTAGCGCAAGACGGACCATGGACCGACTTATCTGCTTCTGGTACATTATTACACTCAAAATCATTTACAGTAAGCCCTAATAAATGTTATCGATTAGATGTTGCTGATGCTTATGGTGATGGTGTAAACTCAGGAACAGGCGTTGGTGGCTACAAACTTTATGGTCAAAATCCTCCTGCTGCTTTAATCTCGTCTAATGGTCAATATGGCAAAGGCGAAAGCAGATGGTTTAAAACAGCTTCTTCTTTAAGTGTTGATAAAATCAATGGCTTATCTGAACTTACGGTATATCCAAATCCAGCAAAAGACATGGCAAAATTGAACTTCTCATTAGAAAAAGCAAGCAACTTGAATATTGCTGTTTATGATCAATTAGGCCAATTAGTACAAACAATTGCTAAAGGCAATTTTAATGCTGGTACAAACACCATTGAAATCAATACAATTGCTTTAAATTCAGGTATTTATAGCATTAGAATCGATGCAGAAAATGGTACTTTAACGCAACGCGTTTCTGTAATTAAGTAATCAAACTTAAACAAAATAAAAAAGTCCCGAATATCGGGACTTTTTTATTTTACTAAAAAGTAATTTTCAATTAATAATTTATTTACATTTACAACCTAAATAAACTAAAATGAAAAAACTATTACTAGCCATGTCTTTATTAGTTGCAGCAAATGCACATGCGCAACTTTGGTCAGAAAATTTTAATGCAGGTATACCAACAACCTGGATTCAAATTAAGAATGATAACAACCTTCCTGTTTCTTCTTATTTTGGAACGGTTTTAACACCAGCATTAACGAACAATGCGTATGCTAACTATTTAACAGCTACTGCAGATTCTTCATTAATTACACCGAGCTATTTCTCTCCAACAGGAGCTGCTAGCCGTTGGATCATTACACCGTCTTTTACTGTACCTGCTACCGGTAATCCAGTATTATCTTGGTCTGATTACACACCAACTACTGGTAATGATTTTATTAAAATTATGATTTCTCCTACTGCTGGCACAACTGCTGCTGCTTTCACAACTTCTTTATTTAATGCACAATGCACTAATAACTTCTCTAAAAGAGGTATTTCATTAGCAGCTTATGCAGGTCAAACAGTACGTTTAGCGTTTGTAAATGAAAACAATAACAAACGTTATTTCTTCTTGGATGATGTAGCTGTTGAAAATGTTGCCAATATGCAAGACGCAGCTATCGATGCTATAACATTCCCAAGATATGCAGCTAATAATACAAAAGTTAGTGTTACTGTAAGTAATGCTGGTGTACAAACTATTACTTCGGTTACAGTAAATTACAAAATAGGTGCTAACGCAGCCGTTTCTCAAACATTTACAGGTTTGAATTTAATGCCTTTCCAAGCAACTACATTAACGTTTACTACATTAGCTAGTGGTATTAGCACTGGTGCTCTAACAATCACTGGAACTATTACGCAAGTAAATGGTGTAACTGATCCTAATGCTGCTAACAATGTTAAAACAGCAAATTTCACAGGTGCTTCTCAAGGTGTTGCTAGAAGTGGTTTAATTGAAGAATTCTCTTCTTCTACTTGTGCCCCTTGTGCATCTTTCAATGCAACATTTGATCCATTAATTGTATCTAATAATTCTAATGTTGCTTCTAGCCGTTTCAATGTAGTAAAATACCAAATGAACTGGCCTTCTCCAGGAACTGACCCTAGCTATAATCCGCATGGTTTAACTAGAAGAACTTATTATAGTGTTTCTGGTATCCCTGATCATTTCACTAACGGTTTAGCTGGCGGTGCTGGCGATCAAGCAGAAATTGATGCTTCTAAAGCAGATCCTGCAGTTGCTGCAATTACAGGTACTTATTGGTTAAAAGGTGCTGACTCTATCATTTGCACCGTAACAGTAACTCCGTATATTACTACAACTACTCCATTTAAATTACATGTTGCAGCAGTAGAAAGACAATATACTTTTACTGGTGGTACTACATCACAAACAAACTATGTTCGCATCATGCGTTTAATGTTCCCTGATGGTAACGGTACAACTTTAGCTAACTTAACAGCTGGCCAAAGTCAATCATTTACGTTCAGAGCAAAATATACAGTAGGTAGTGTTACTCAAAACAGCTTAAACTTCTGGGCAAATCCAATTGGAAGTGATATGGTTGCTTTTGTTCAAGACAATACCAACAAAGATATCATTCAATCTTATGCTACACCAGCTTCAACAACTAGTGTAAATACCATTGAAAACATGACTAGCTTATCGGTATTCCCTAACCCTGCTATTGATTATGCAGAAGTTGGTTTCAGAAATGCAGTATCAATGAGTGTAGGCGTTAGAGTATTTGATATGATGGGTAAAATAGTATTTGAAAAAGCGGCTGCTACTTATGAAAGTGGTTTGAATGCCATTCAAATTCCTGTTGCTCAATTCTCTAATGGCTTGTATAATGTACAAATCATTACAAATAACGGAACACTTACTGAAAAAATTACAGTAGCTAAATAATTCTAGTTTATTTTGAATAAAAAAGTCCCGCAGTAAACTGCGGGACTTTTTTATTATTTTTTAATTACACTCCGAAATATTCTATTATACAAGAACGCAGCAATAATTCTTGCGTAATCATTTCTTCTGCATCTACACCTTGTGTTTGTTTATAATGAGGCCAGCCATCTTCATCTACTCCCTCTAGTTCAAAATAGCCTCGAGTACTTAACAGGGTGCATACCGCTACATGCATTAAATCCTGTTTTTGTTCCTTCGTAATTTGTTTATCTGAAGGCCAGCCCACTTCATTGATTCCAATTAAAAATAATATAGCTTCCATATTTGGCTTTTTGCCAAATCGCTCTACCAACATAAATTCAACTAAGGGCCATTTTTCAAAATTCGTTTCCATAAAAATATTATCGTGCATCAAAATCTAAAAAAACAGTT
>JAHEFK010000026.1 GCA_024640225.1 Bacteroidota bacterium
TAGAGTTTTTACCAGGCAAGCAAGGCTTACTTCACATTTCTGAAATTAGCTGGTCTAGATTAAATTCATTAGATGGTGTTTTAAAAGAAGGTGATAAAATTAGAATTAAACTAATTGGCACTGACCCTAAAACTGGAAAATTCAGATTGAGTCATAAGGTATTATTACCTAAACCAGAAGGCTATGTAGAGCGCGAAGAACGCAAACCAAACAAACCTACTGAATAATCAATTTAAGCAATAGTAAAAAAGGCTAACCAATGGTTAGCCTTTTTTATTGGTATCTATTGGGCGATAGCAAACATACCTTTAATGAATATCCCTTATTCTTATTATTAGGATTATATAAAATGAAAAGAGTAGCCGTTAAGCTACTCTTTATTCATGTTTTATTTAAAATTGGATTAGTTTCCTTCTCCTACTCTACTTCCTTTTTTATACTCAGCATCCCCACTTTCTGGAATATCTGCTTCATTGTTTTCAACATTCAAACTTTGTTGTTCGATATTACCTGGTTTGCTACTATCGAAGATTAAACGTTTAGTAGGAATGTCAGCGGTAATTTTGAACTCCGTTCTTCTGTTTGCTTGACGACCTCTAGGATTATCTTTACCATTGATGCTATTAGGAGCTATTGGATTTTGTTTTCCCATGCCTCTTGCAGTCATTCTAGAACGCTCAACACCTTTTTCTGATAAATAATCTAATACAGATTGTGCTCTTTTTTGAGACAATTCAGCATTGTAACGATCATCTCCTTTAGAATCTGTAAAAGAATTAATTTCTACAGTTAAAGAAGGATTGTCTTTCATGAAACCAATCAAAGAATCTAAAGAAGCAACAGATTCAGCTCTTAATTCAGATTTATCGTAATCATATAATATGTTACTTACACGGAAACGATAATCGATAGTAATAGAATCCATATAAATAGTTACTGTATCACGATGATCTGGATCTGTTCTTTTAGTGTTTAAAGTGCTAATATCTACATGTGAAGATGTAAACTCAGGTTTGTCACCTGTAAAAACATAGGCATGACCTCTAGAAATATTGAATAAGAACTTACCATCTGTAGAATTGAAAGTTGTTAATTCTCCAGACTCGTCTACCATTTTAACAACAACCGATGAAATTAATTCATTTGTTTTTTTGTTAACCACTTTACCATAAACACCTAATTTAGGCTCATATTGAATTCTATAAATATCATCACAACATGTTGGATTTTTCAACGCCATAGAACCAATTCTATTTGATACTACATAGGCATCTGGTTTTCCTACAGGATCTTTGATGAAATAAAACTCATCTGCACAAGTATTAATTGGGTAACCTAAATTTCTTACATTACTATAACGAGATGGACCACCATCTGCAGAAAATACGTCGAAACCACCAAAGTTAGGTAAGCCGTTAGATGCAAAATAGAGCTTGTTTTCTTTACTATTGTAATACGGTGTTATTTCATCTAATTCTGTATTAATTTGTTTACCAGCATTTTGAGGACGACGATAACGTTTGCTAGCAGTGTCATAAACAGAATACCAAATGTCATATCCGCCTCTGCTTTGTAATTTACGATTAGATGAGAAATAAAGAATTTCTTTTTTACCAACTTGAGCAATAAAAGGCTGAGAGTTGGAACTTGTATCATTCACGCCACCTTCATCAACGACTTGTGGTCTTGACCAATGTGCATTTACAAATTCAGAAACATATATTTTACACATAAATTTCATAGAATCTAATTGCTCACATTTAGAAAAGTAAAAACGATCACCGCCAGGGCTGAAACAAGGATTACTAACTTGCTGAACCGGTGAATTAAAATTACCATCTTTGAAGAAAAGTGCCCATTGAAAAGAATCTACTTCATTAATGTATTTTTGTTTTTGAGACACCATTAAGTGCATCATGAAATCTTCTCTTTTTCTTTTGTCATAGTCAAACACTTCGTTACGACCTGTAGTTGCGAATAACAATGCAGTATCTCCCAAAGGATATGGTGCAGCTTCTGAATAAGACGTATTTACATTAGGTCCGGCATTTTTAACAGTCAACGCTTCTGGAGCTTTCATTGAAGCCATAGCCATATTACATCCTTCAATTTCTCTTAAGGCTCTTTTCTTTAATTTTTTAAACGTTTTTGGATTATCTTTCAAAAACTGGTTATAAAGTGTAATTGCTTGAGGGTATAAGCCTTGTTTTTTAGTATTATCTGCATACAAAAAAAGCGCAACAGGATATAATTTGGGAGCCAAACTGTAAGCGATTCCAAAGAACCTTGCCGCATTTACATAATCTCTAGTTTCTACATAGCATTCTGCTAATTGATAGTTTAAATATGGATTACGTTCTTGCTCTTGTTGCAATTGCAAATAATATTCAATCGCATTGAAATAACTACCTTGTTTAAAGAAGAAGTCAGCTTCACGCAATTTCTTATAATAGGGCAATTTAGCAATGGGATCATTTGCTTTATTGCGATACTTTTCTTTTAAAGATTGAGCATTAGCATCATTAGATGCAAAAACGATGATGGTTGCTAATACCGAAAGTAGCCATATTTTCCTCATGTATTCGAGCTTTATTAATGGGTATAAAGTTATAAATTGATTTAGATAAAAGAAACTTTTTGGTTTCTTTTTTTAAAAATTTTAAAATCTAGCGCATGGATAAACTAATCTACGAGCAAAATCTAATGGATTAGGAGCAATAAAGGTTGCGCTTATTTCAAATCCACCATTTCCGTTAGAAGCCGATTTTAATTTTGAAGTATTATAATCATAGCTAACACCTAAACGAGTGCCGTTAAAATCAATACCAAAAGTAAACAATGCTGCATCATCCAAACGGTAATAAGTTCCTAAAAATAATGCTTTTGCAATGGAATGAAATTCAGGATTACCCATTATCATGTGAAACTCGTTTCCTACAACAATTTCAGATGCAGTAGATTGGCTTTGGAATAAAACGGTAGGGCGCAAACTAAATTTCTCACCCACTTGCCAGATAGCTCCAAATTGCGCTGTATAACGCATACCTAAACCAACTTCACTGTTTTTCTTTGTAATAAATGATTCTTGTGGTTGATTAATGTTATTAGCACCTATACCTAACGTGTATGAAAAACGATCAGATGGGCGATGAGAGAAAGAAATACCCGTATTCACAGTGTAAAAAGACACTTTTGTTCCTAAAAAAGGATACTCTTGAGAAGTTCCTGGTTGAAAGCCACCATTTAAAAACTCATCAGGGAAATACAATTTTGATAAGTCAAAACTTTTTTGTGAGTAGCCAGCTTGCATACCTACACTTAAAACTTTATTGACACTTGCCCCTAAGAATTTATGATAGGCTACTGAAAGTAAACCGGTAAAATTAGTAAGATTACCATCGCCAGCAACATCATTATAAAATTGTGCACCAAATGCTAAATAATCATCGGTACTGATATCTTGAATTAATGGCGCATCTATAGACACTGCAATTGTTTTAAATGGCACTGTAACGCTAGCCCATTGATTTCTATAAATTGCAGACGCTCTAAATAACCCGTTGTTGTTACCTGTAAATGCAGGATTGATTAACAATGGCGTTGCTGTAAATTGTGTAAAATGAACATCTTGCGCAATAGCAGTTCCTGTACTTGTTGCAAGCAATAAAGCAACTGCAACTTTTTTTATTGAATTTTTATTAATCATAAAATTCATATTGTAATTATCTAATTAATGTAATATTACCTTGTTTATAAAATCTTTTTCCTAAATACGTGTTCGCTTCTACCATGTAAATATAAACACCCATAGGTTGTGGCACTCCATTTTTTGTTCCATCCCAAGCATCTTCTAACTTAGTGGTTTCAAAAACAAGCTCTCCCCAACGGTTGAAAATACGGAAATTTTTTAAACTTACAATACCTCGGTAAACAATTTTTATTTTTGCATTCGGATCTGAACCCGGAGTAAAGGCATTTGGAAAGTCAATTGCGGAGTCGTCATGTACTATCACATCTAAGGTATCTGTTACCAAACAACCTGCTTCTGTTTTAGCATTAACGATGTATTTTGTACTAGCACTTGGACTTATTATTGGATTGGAAACCAAGTGATTGCTTAATCCTAATAAAGGGAACCAATCGAAATACAAACAATTACCTATTGGATTTACCGTAGTAGATTCGCCCGGATAAATGTGA
Source organism: Bacteroidota bacterium (assembly GCA_024640225.1). Classification (GTDB taxonomy): domain Bacteria; phylum Bacteroidota; class Bacteroidia; order Chitinophagales; family Chitinophagaceae; genus CAIWHF01. The sequence goes on from JAHEFK010000026.1 coordinate 4,201, forward strand.
ACAGAATCTTTTAGATCAAATACCGCTTTTGGATTCACTGTCAACTTTGAATAAAGCGTATCTCTACAGCCTGTAATATCGGTCACTAAAACAGTATAGGCAATCGATGTTGGCGGATGACTCACAGGATTAGCAATATCTGTTGCACTAAGGTAGGTGCTTGGCGACCAATCATACAATACACCGCCCGTAATAGCATATTGAACACTGTCTCCAGGACAAATAGATGGATCAATAGGGCTAATAGAAGCAAAATTTCCTGGATTAACGGTTAATTGCACATCGTCTGAACCAGTACATCCTGCAGGTGTGGTTACTTGCAAATGCAAACTGGTGGTCGTTTCGCCATTAAAAACAATATTTGCGGCATTAGGGCTATTTACACCTATTGTAGGCGTCCACGAATAGGTATAATTTGGATACCAATTTGGGGTAACAATTCCTTGAATTTGCAAGGTATCCCATTGACACTTAATTCTATCCGGACCAACATATACAATTGGGTTGGGCTGCACGTCTATTTTAATAGTTTTCACCATATTCGGACAACCGGGGAAGCTAGCCGTTATAGTATAGGTTCTTGTTGTATCAGGCGTTATAGTTGGCGCAATAATTAGTGGATTAGACACATTGGTAGACGGCGTCCAAACATATGCAAAAGCCGTATCACCTGCAGCATTAATTTGTACCGTAGCACCTTTACATATTGCCGTATCATTATTAAATAATGAAAAATCATTAGGCAAAACTCTCACTTTCACGGTGTCGTAGCCTTCGCATCCCACAATACCATTTTCTGCTCTTATAATATATGTGGTATTGCCGGTAGCATTACACACAGGATTCAATATCGTGCTTGATGATAAGCCCGTTGCAGGGAACCAAGTAAATACATAATTTGGATCAGGGGGTGAAATAGTTGGATTGAATTGAATAGGATTACCTAAACAAAACGCCCTATCTGGACCTGCATTAATACTCGCAGGTGGTTTTACCGTTATGGTTATATATCGAATGGCTGGTGCAGCACCGCTTCCTGGATATGTGGCTGTCAATTTATAGGTTGTAGTTGTTAATGGGATAGCTGTTGGCTCTTTAATATTAGGATTATTAAGACCTAAAGCGGGCGTCCAAGTATAACTCAAAAGAGAATCACCATCTACTCGAATATGTACGGGTGAATTTTTACAAATTAAAGTATCTGGAGTTAAAATAATAGCATATATAGAATCTAATATTAAGATACTTGCACTATCGATAATATTACCATTGATGCCACAGTTGTAAGGCGCTAAAATAAGTAGCTTTACTGTTCTTGGACCAGTTGGAGGCACCGCAGGTAATGGAAAAATATTTACAAAGGCAACAGTATCATTTGCAGGAATGATTACACTATCCGTAATTTGCGTATAATCCGTACCATTGATGGCCGTACCAGCAATCAAATATTTAATAGTTAATGGAGTTGGTTTTATTGCTGGTCGTTTAAATTTAAATTGACCTGGCAAACCGCCTCTTACACAATATGGAGTTGGCAAGGACAAACCGCCACCACCAACTGAAGAAACGGATATTGCATTGGAAGTTAAACTCCCTGCTTTTAAAAACACCCCGGAATCTAAGATAAAATCTGAAGCATCTGAAATAGCTAATTTTAAATGATAAGTAGTACACGGGGTAACTGCTGAAATGGCAGAAAGCACAGTGGTAAAGCCATTATAAACAACAGAGGTGCCATTATTAGTAACATAATATTGCGTGTACGGACCATTCCCAAGCGTATTTACATAACATGGATTTGACGGTGTAGCAGAATAACCAGAACCATTGTTAATAGTACTAATAGCCACGGGAACAGTAGTACCCGGTACAAGTGCTATATTTTTTTGCCCTACAATTCCCGGTCCAGAGATAAAGAAGGCAAACATATCATTAATAGAACAATTATAAGTAGTATACTCATCAGAGCCAAATACATAATCAAACTTTATTGTATCGCCCGCTGGTTGAAAGTCAAATTCTAATACACAGGCATCATGCGAAGTTTGACCTGCAAGTGCTGCCAATTGTGGATCGCCCGCTGCATTATTGTTATTGCTTGCAAATAAGGTGCCGGCTCCATTGGCACCAATTAAAGTGCCCACCGTTTGTGCTCTTCCAGAGGTAAGTATAATACCACTATCCAAACCAAGGTTGCTAGATACGGTATAAAATATTCCGTTGGCCACGGTAGGACATGTTAATGTAGGATTGGTAACCGTAACGCCATTCCCTGTTAACATCTGTGCCAACTGAGCTGCAGTTTGACTAGGCGTAACATTGATTTGCGCACTTGATGATACAGCTATTAAAGCTAGGCACATCATTAATTTAATTCTCAAATATAATTTCATACTATATTTTTCTATAAATTAAAAGACCCCATTTTTTGTCAAATGGTTTGAAAAAATATTATCAAATATACATTTTTATGCGTTTATTTCTGCTATTTTTACTTTCAATTTCATTTTTTATTCGAATATCTACTTACATGGCTGCCCAATTAAATAAAAGCAAATCCAAACAAACAAAATCAAATGATGCTGCCGCTCCAAATGGCATAACAATGCTTAAAGTTAGAATTGGTTTAAGTATAACCTTTATACTATTAGGCCTTATTAATACCCTTGCTATCATAAGTTATTTTTTCACATGGAAGCAAGACAGTAATCTCGTGAGAAACAATAATGGATTTTGGAGTTTTATATTAAACGAAACTACTCCAGTTGCAAACTGGTGTGGTAAAGCAGGAGCATGGGTAGCACATGAATTGGTTTTTAACATGGCTGGAATAGCTGCCTTAACAATTAGCTTGTTTCTTATTCATTTAGGCATTGCTTTTATTAATTATAAACGTTTTAGCAACACCCTAAAACTGATACGATGGATGAGCTATGCGCTATTGTTTATAGCACCTACACTTACTTATATTGCAGGCCTAGGGCATAGCAGTTTTCCATGGGGTGGAGCTTGGGGTAATAGCATCATCAGTCATTTAAACCTAGCAGCAGGGAGTTTAGGAACTGGCTTGATATTATTTGCCGTTCTTTGCATGTTAAGTTTAATCGTTTTTTCATTAGATATAAAACCAATTTTAGCTGGCATAAGCGCTAGAAAAAATCAATTAGGTGATTTATTTAAAACAGAAAAACACCCCTTAGAACAAGAGGAAGCATATGAATTAGACAAAGAATTAGAGGAAGAAGAAATATCGGAGAATGCTACAGATTCGCAATTATTCATTGATGACAGTATTTTACAACAAAAAATGAATGCTAATGAGGAGGAAGAGGATGACTTTACGAAAGATGGCTCCCCAATTATAATTGCACAAACAAATTATATTCAGGGGCAAGAAGTAAGCGATGAGGAATTAGCCCTCGAGAAAGATTTAGAAAATCAAGAAATTGAATTGATAACAACAGATCATACTGATACAAACCATGTGATCGCTGCAGATAAAGAGCTTGCAACAGAAATAATTCCTGATTTAACCTTTGAGGTTATTAAAAAACAGGAGGAGGCTACCATACCTGCACATGGGGCACACATCAGTATTGCAGACAAAGAACCCTATGCGCCGGAACTTGATTTACCCGATTACAAATTTCCCACTTTAGATTTATTAAAGGAAAGAAGTACTACGGAAATTTCAGTTGATAAAGAAGAATTAGAAAAAAATAAAAACCAAATTATCCAAACTCTAAAAAGTTTTGGAATAGAAATACAACGCATTAGCGCAACCGTTGGTCCGACAGTAACGCTCTATGAAATTGTACCCGCCGAAGGTGTTCGTATTTCTAAAATTAGAAATTTAGAAGATGACATTGCACTAAACTTAGCTGCTTTAGGCATTCGTATTATTGCACCTATTCCGGGTCGTGGCACCATTGGTATTGAGGTGCCTAATATGAACAAACAAATGGTTTCGATGCGCACCTTGTTAAGCAGCGAAAAATTCATTAACAATAAAATGAGTTTGCCCATTGCCTTAGGAAAGAAAATTGATAATGAAAATTATATTCTAGACCTCGCTACCCTACCCCATTTGCTTATGGCCGGTGCTACAGGACAAGGTAAATCAGTTGGTATTAATGCGATTCTGGTATCCTTGTTGTACAAAAAGCATCCATCTCAATTAAAGTTTGTTTTGATTGATCCTAAAAAAGTAGAGTTATCAATTTACAGAACAATTGAAAAACACTTTTTAGCAAAATTACCCAATGAAGAAGAAGCGATTATTACTGACACCAAAAAAGTAGTCTATACCATCAATGCTTTGTGTATTGAAATGGATAATCGATATGAATTACTTAAAGAAGCGGGTGCACGAAATATCAAAGAGTATAATGAGAAATTTATTAGTCGCTCGTTAAACCCTCAAAACGGTCATCGTTATTTACCATTCATTGTTTTAGTGATTGATGAATTTGCCGATTTAATTATGACAGCAGGCAAAGAAGTTGAAATGCCTATTGCTCGATTAGCCCAATTGGCGCGTGCTATTGGCATTCATTTAATCATTGCCACACAGCGCCCATCCGTAAATGTAATTACCGGTATTATCAAAGCTAATTTCCCTGGCCGTATTGCGTTTAAAGTATCTGCAAAAGTAGATTCTAGAACAATTTTAGACACTGGTGGCGCAGAACAGCTCATTGGTAGTGGTGATATGTTAGTATCTCACGGATCGGAATTATTACGTTTGCAATGCGCCTTTGTAGACACTAACGAAGTGGAAAAAGTAGTTGATTTTATTGGTTCCCAAAGAGGTTATCCAAGCGCTTTCGAATTACCTGAATACGAAGGCGAAGAAGGAAATGCAGAGGGTAAAAATGTAGATCTTCAAAACAGAGACAAATTATTTGAAGACTGTGCACGTTTAGTAGTACAAACGCAATCTGGCTCTACTTCTAACTTGCAGCGCAAATTTAATTTAGGCTATAATAGAGCTGGCCGAATAATGGATCAATTAGAAGCTGCGGGCATTGTTGGTCCGGCTATGGGTAGCAAACCACGCGATGTTTATTTCAAAACCGAAATGGAAGTGGAACAGTTTTTATCCTCGCTACTTTAAACTATCTTTGCCAACACAAAACATAATTCAAAACAAATGAGAGCATTCCTTTTAATTATTTGCACCCTATGCTTAAGCTTAAGTTCTGCAATTGCCCAGCAAGGTGATCCTAAAGCAAAAGCCATTTTAGCAAATGTGACTAAAAAAATCAATACCATAAAAAATATCAAAGCAAGTTTCTCCCTAAACCTGTCTAGTGCGAATAACAAAGTAAAAGAAACTAAAAAAGGTCAAATTCAATTAAAAGGCAATAAATACAGAGTTGCAATTGGTGGTCAAGAAATTATTTGCGATAACAAAACCGTATGGACCTATGTTAAAGATGCGAATGAAGTTCAAATAAGCTCTTACAATCCTGCTGAACAAACAATTTCGCCTGCAAAATTATTTACCAATTTTTACGACAAAGAATATAATTACAAATACTTAGGTGTGCGCATGTCGCAAAATAAAAAATGTGATGCTATTGAATTAATACCTATTAGTAAAGGAAAACAATTTGCAAAAATTGAAATTCTAATCGACCAAGCTACTTCTTTAATTATTGGCGGTAATGTGTTTGAAAAAAATGGCAATAGAATCCAATACGATGTTACTTCTTTTGTGCCTAATGCACCTTTAGCGGACGCCTTATTTTCATTTGATGCTAAAAAATATCCAAATGTAGAAACAGTAGATTTAAGATAAAATAATTTCGAACTTTCATAATAAAAAAAGAGAAGCAATATTGCTTCTCTTTTTTTATTAGCTAAAACCTTCTGTTATAGCTTCCCTATGAATTTTCTTTACTAAGCCTTGCAATACATTACCTGGTCCTACTTCAACAAAATGAGTGGCGCCATCTTGCACCATTTGTTGCACGATTTGTGTCCATCTTACCGGTGCTGTTAATTGCTCAATAAGATTTTGTTTAATTATTGCAGGATCTGTTTGAGGTAATGCATTTACATTTTGATAAACAGGGCAAATTGGGGTATGGAATTGGGTAGCTTCAATAGCTGCCGCCAATTCTTCTCTAGCTGGTTGCATTAACGGAGAATGGAAAGCACCGCCCACTTGCAATACTAGTGCCCTTTTAGCACCTGCAGCCTTCATAGCTTCACATGCTTTTTCTATACCTTGTAGCGAACCACTAATTACTAATTGCCCAGGACAATTATAATTTGCAGCAACAACTATTTCATCATTAATAGACGCACAAACTTCTTCTACTTTTGCATCCTCTAGTCCTAAAATAGCAGCCATGGTAGATGCTTGCAACTCACATGCTTTTTGCATAGCGGCAGCACGCATTGCTACTAATTTTAAGGCATCTTCAAAAAGCAAGGTATTGTTGGCTACCAAAGCAGAAAACTCTCCAAGAGAATGACCTGCAACCATTGCTGGCTGTGCATTTTCTAAAGACATATAACGGATAACAGAATGTAAGAAAACCGCAGGTTGTGTTACATTAGTTTGTTTTAACTGTTCATCGGTACCATCAAACATGATATCGGTAATTCGGAAACCTAAAATCTCATTGGCTGTTTCAAAATATTTTTTAGCTTGATCGTTGCTAGCATAAAGCTCTTTGCCCATGCCTACAAATTGTGCTCCTTGTCCAGGAAATATAAATGCGTTCATCTAATTTTTTTTTACAAACTTAATAAAAAAATAGTATTCGTCCTTGGATTAAAATTGAATTGCGCATTCAAAAAAATGGTACTTTTATGGTATGAACTGGATAGCCTTAACAAGCATAGAACAATTACATGCTATTAAAAATGATAATACAGGTAAAATAGCTGCTATATTTAAACATAGTACGCGTTGTAGTATTAGCACTATGGCACTAGCGCGATTAGAAAGAAGTGTTGCGCCTGATACAATTGATTTTTATTTTCTTGACTTATTGCAATATCGATCTATATCCAATGAAATTGCAACTATTTTCCAAGAAGAGCATGCTTCGCCACAGATTTTACTCATTAAAAATGGCAGCTGCTTTTACAACGAAACACACGGAAGTATCAACATGGAAGAAATAATTAACATTACTAATTAAACTCTTTTACCTTTCCATTTGCCTGAATACAAGTAGCCAATACTGAGGATCAATAGCGAACTCCAATACACAAACTCAGACATCCACGCCCATTGCAAACTTGCCTTATGCTGTTCTATTACAATAAAACAATAGATAAGATACACGCCTACGCATGAAATTTCCATTATAAGATTAATTAAGGTATTTCCTGTTCCTACAACACCATTGAAGACTACCGTAGCGAGCGACATTATACCCATTGCTAATACAATTACTTGCAAACTAGGTAAAGCCATTTTTATAATGGCAACATCTTGCGTATATAATGTTAAAAAGGAATTGGCAAACAACAACAATAAACTACATATAAGCAAGGTAAAACCTAAACTTATAATGGCTATACGTTTTATAATTTGCAAAACAAGATGCGATTGGTCAGCCCCAATTGCTTTACTAACCAGCGTATTGGTGGTAGAAGCAAAAGCCCAAGTAGCAACACCCACCACACCAAATATGCTTCTTAAAATCTGAGAGCTGGCTAATTCTAATTTTCCTAAATGCTCCACAAATATGAAAAAGATCTGCCATCCACCTATACTAAATAGAAATTGAACTATTAATGGCGCTGCTACTTTTAAAGATTGCAACATCGTATCAATTTTTAAAGTGCCTGCATTTTTCAAAACATAGCTTTTTGTATCTGAAGAAAAGGCAAATTGACTTATCATAATGGCTGCATAAACAGTTTCTGCAAATACTGATGCATAAGCAGCTCCTTGTATGCCCAACTTAGGCATGCCTGCGTGGCCAAAAATCAAGAGATAATCAAATAGTATATTAGTAAGCGTACTCAAAAGGGAACCCCATATAAGACTCGTTGTTTTATTTATAGAAATAAAAAAGGTATTAAATAAATGCGTTAACATTAAAAATGGCAAGCCCCAAATTCTAATGCTGAAAAACGATTGATTTAAATATCTATTTGTTGCATCGTGTAAAACTTGATCATATAAATAGGGCACTAAAAAACTTGCTATTAACATAAGGACAAAAGAGAAAGAAAGCACCAATACCATACTGTGCTTTAACAATGAAACCAAACCAGCATGATCTCCTTCCCCTATTCTTCTCGACATTTGCACTTGAAAACCACTGGTTAGTCCATAGCCCAGCATACTAAGTAGTAAATAAAAAACACCACTCAGTGCATTAACGCCCAATTCACTAGCACCCAAACGGCCTAAAAAAGCTGTATTTGTAAGGAAGCTCAACTGAGGGATGAGTATAGCTACAGAAATAGGTGCAGCAATTTTTATAATTTGCTTAAAGGAATATTGATTTTCCAACATTACGTAAATTTCAATTCCAAATATACTTTAATAATAAGGGATTCTATAATTTCAATTGAATTAATAGGAAAGTAGTGCTTCTCTACTTAATTTTACACAACAAAAACAAACCAATGGATACTTTAAACTTTCATACCCTATATACAAATGATCAACTATCCGACACAACCATAACTCAAATTATTTTAGTTATTTACCCAAATGGCATAAGTAAAGCAAGTTTTAATAACAATAAACAAGCAATTGAAATAGTATCTATCACTACCGACGATACGACACAATATATGCAGGAGATGTTCTTTAACGATTTAATGGATAAACACCTGCTAACTAACAAAGAGCTAATCACCCATATCTTTATTGCACCAGAGCAAGGGATGGTAATCCCAGCTACTTTGCACGAACCTTCACTAGCAGAGCAGTGGTATCGTTCCATAAATTTTGTACCCAAGCATCATCTTATTCATCAATGCCCCATTAATAATGAAGAGGCTATGTATATGATGCATTATCCTAAATATCTGTTACAAACCATCGATACACATTTTGAAAATGCCCTAGTAAAACCACTTGCAAGTAGTTTTATAAATGCTACGCATCCAAATAACACCTCCATATCAGTTCATTTACACAATGCCTATTGCATGCTCACGCATTTTGATAATGGGCAACTTCAAACGCATCAAATTTTACATAATCACACACTACAAGAAATCACTGCACAACTCAATATATATTTAGCTGAAAAAAATAATTATACCATAGCCGTTGCAACAAATGACACTAATATCAATGCCCGCGATTTAATTGCATCTTATTTTGGTGATCAAATGCAGTGGATGCCTGTTCATAAATTTTATCAACAATTAGCAGCATGCGAATAATAAGTGGTTTCTTGGGAGGCAGAAGAATACACCCGCCCCAAAACATGCAAGCAAGGCCTACTACCGACTTAGCCAAGGAAGGTCTTTTTAATACCTTGCAGTCTATGCTTGATTATGACGACTGCAATTGTTTAGAATTATTTGCTGGCACAGGAAGTATTAGTTTTGAATTAATTTCTAGAGGGGCTCAGCATGCAACACTAATAGAAAAAGACCCTTTACTTGTTTCATTTATAAAAAAAACTGCACAAGCATTTAAAATTGAGGAGCAGATACAAGTAGTACCTGCCAATGCACTTCAATGGATACAGTCAGGTGGCACAACTTACAAACTGATTTTTGTAGATCCGCCATACGCCATTCCAGAGATGAAACAGTTGCCCGACATGATACTTAATGCCAATTTACTCGAGCAAGATGGGCTTTTAATTTTAGAACATACGCTTAATGTAAATTTCGAAAATCATCCTAACTTTACAAAACAGAAGAAATACGGAACTACTTTCTTTTCATTTTTCAAAGCATAATTATGGCTCAACGCATATGTCTATTCCCTGGCACCTTCGACCCGATTACAAAAGGGCATACGGATATTATCGATAGAGCCTTGGGGCTTTTTGATGCGCTGATAATAGGCATAGGTATCAATTCATCAAAGCAACCTATGTTTTCTTTAGAACAACGCATAGCTTGGATAGAAAGCATCTACAAAAACGAGCCAAAAATAAAAGTAATCGCCTACGAAGGATTAACCATTGATTGTTGTAAAAAATACAATGCTCAATTTATTCTTAGAGGCATTCGATATATCAATGATTTTGAGTACGAAAAAGCAATTGCAGATATGAATCGCATGTTGGCGCCTGAAGTAGAAACCGTATTTTTAACTTGCACGCCACTCTACTCTACCATTTCATCTACTTTAGTAAGAGACGTTATTAGAAATAATGGAAATGTGCATCAGTTTATACCAGATGCTATCGTGAAGGATTTTAATACGAACCCTTAAAAATTATTACGAAATTTGGCGCTCCAATTAGCCCATGCATTTTGCACGGCTTGCCAATCTTTTATGCGTGATTGCTTATCACTAGCCAACCAATAGCCTAAAAGCGCACCAAGTAAAATACCAAATAGTGACTTATTTCTGTGTATCATAAGAGCGTTTATTCTTATTTATAATAGCGGTTTTCTAAAATATATTGCATTACCGCATCGGGCATTAAATAACGTATAGATTTATTTTCTTTTACTAGTGACCTGATAAGTGAAGAGGAAATTTCTATAAGCGGCGCATTGACAACATTGATTTTGGCACCTACTTTATTATCAATTTCATAACCCGGTCTTTTGTAAATGATAATTTCATAATTAGCTATTAAAATTTCTGCATTTTTCCAACGTTCCAAATTCTGAAAACTATCGCTGCCCATTATGATGGAGAATTTTTCTAACGGAAATTTATCATGCAAATAAGCCATAGTATCAATTGTATACGATGGCTTTGGTAAAGAAAATTCAATATTACTCGCTCGTAAGTTATTATTGCTTTCAATAGCTAATTGCACCAAGTGTAATCTATCAAATTCATTAAGCAAGGTATGCGCTGGCTTTAAAGGATTTTGAGGAGATACAACAAACCAAATTTTATCTACTTCTGTATGTTCTAAAATATGATTTGCTATTATAAGATGCCCCGTGTGTATGGGATTAAAACTGCCAAAATATAAACCAATATGCATAAATAATAATTTAAATAACGGACACCCAAATTTTTTCAGCGTCCTTTTTTCTAATACTCAAATGATAGCCCGCTATTTGAATAGCAATAGGATCTCCTAAAGGAGCAACCATTTCAAGCCAAATAGGCTCTCCTGGCACACAACCCATTTCTAACAAGGTTAAATGAAATTCGCTTTCATCATGTTTTGTTATCTTTGCTTTAGAACCCAAGGGTAATTCCGTTAAACGAATTTCTTCTAGGCTTGTTTCTTTCATACATGCAAAAATACATGTTGAGTAGTTGCTTACCTAAATTATTTATAAACTTTGTTTAAAATTTCATAATGGCTATCCATTTTCACCAAGCTGACCAAAGCGTGGTATTAAAAAATAAAATACGACTAAAGCATTTTCTGGCTAGTATAGTTCAGGATTTTAGAAAAAATCATCGCATAGATACCATCAATTATATTTTTTGCTCTGACGAATATCTGTTAACAATCAATCAAGAATATTTACAACACGACACCTATACTGATATCATTACATTCGACTTAAGCAATAACGAAACCGAAATTGTGAGTGATATTTACATTAGCATTGACCGTGTAAAAGAAAATGCTCAAAAATTCAATAGCAGCATGGAACAGGAATTGCACCGAGTACTCTTTCATGGCATTTTACATTTGTGTGGACTTAAAGACAAATCAAAACAAGATGCGGCATTGATGAGAGCAAAAGAAGAATACTATTTAAATACCTATTTTAAGCAATAAGCATGAAAGGACTAGAAATTTGTTACGAAGACGCGGAGTTAATAATTGTCAATAAACCATCTGGATTATTAGTAATACCAGATAGATTTGACGAGCATGCGCCAACTTTAAAAAAGGAAATTGAAGCCTATTTAGGTGCAAAAGTATTTACGGTACATAGAATTGATAAAGATACCAGTGGTGTGATTTGCTTTGCAAAAGATGAAACAACACACAAATACCTCTCCAAATTATTTGAAGAACATAACATTGGGAAATGGTATCTAGGCTTGGTGCATGGCAAATTAACGCCTAATACAGGAAGCATAGAAAATAATTTAGCAGAGCACCCTGCCAAGAATGGCAAAATGATCATCGCTCATAAAGGCAAATTTTCGCATACCGACTATGAAGTGGTTGAGGAATTCAAAAATTACTCCTTAGTTAGCTTTCAAATTCATACAGGACGCACCCACCAAATAAGAGTGCATGTGCAATCATTGGGTCACAGTTTAGTAGGCGACCTCCTTTATGGTGATGGTGCTGCGCTCTATGTTTCTCAGTTAAAAAAGAAATTTAATTTAGCTAAACTAGAAGAGGAAGAAAAACCTATTTTAAATAGATTAGCTTTACACGCTCATAAACTCAGCTTTAAAAAGGCTGATGGAAACATGGTAACTGTAGAAGCTCCGCTCCCAAAAGATATGCGCGCTAGTCTTCAACAATTAAGAAAATGGAGTAAATAAATATTGATAAAGAATCCTATTTTTGCAATCTAAATACATACAAATGACAAAATCCTCTATTAAAATAGACATCACGCTCGACGAAGATAAAATGCCAGAAATCATTGAATGGGAAGCACCCGATGGAGGGGTAAGTGAATTGCAAGAAGCTAAAGCCTTATTACTAGGCTTATGGGATGGCAAAGAGAAAAGTGCATTGCGAATTGACCTTTGGACTAAAAAAATGATGGTAGACGAAATGATTGATTTTTACTTTCAAACCTTTTATGGACTAGCAGAAACATTTGAAAGAGCTACAAAAAACCAAGCATTAGCAAAAGAATTAAAAGCATTTGCTAGTAGTTTTCAGAAAAAAGCTATGGATGCTTTAGATAAAGAACAAAACCAATAAAAAATAAGACATGAGCTTAGAAGCAAAAATAATGGAGTCGTTGAAAACGGCTATGAAAGCAAAAGATGAAGTTGCTCTTCGCACTTTGCGTGCTATTAAAGCAGCTATTATTATTGAGAAAACAGCAGAAGGTGCTACTGGCGAAATAGATGAAGCAACAGAAATAAAGATGTTGCAAAAAATGGCCAAACAACGCAAAGATTCTTTACAAATTTTCGAACAACAACAAAGAGAAGATTTAGCGAGTAAAGAACGTGAAGAATTGGCTATAATAGAACAGTTCTTACCAGCGCAAATGAGCGAGGCGGAAATTAAGCAAGCATTAGAGCTTGTTATAGCAGAAGTTGGCGCTAGCTCAATGGCCGACTTAGGTAAAGTGATGGGAATTGCTAGTAAAGCATTAGCCGGAAAGGCAGACGGCAAAATAATTGCTTCTTTAGTAAAAGAACTACTTCAAAAATAAATTATGCTATTAGATTTTATCGCACTGGCATTTTTACTTTTTGGCTTGTACAAAGGCTTCAAAAAAGGCATTATCATGGGTGCGTTTTCTATGTTGGCATTTTTGATGGGCATCATATTGTCCTTAAAATTCACTCATTATTTTGCTAGCTTTTTAATTGACAAACACATTACGTCTAGCAAATGGGCTCCCTTCGCTAGTTTTATATTGGTGTTTATTTTTTTTGTTTTAGCAATTCATTTAATTGGAAAATTCATTGAAAAAATAAGTTCGCTTTTACTACTTGGATGGGCCAATCATCTCATAGGAGCTATACTCTATGGTTTTATTTCCTTAATAGTGCTTTCTAGTTTTTATTGGTTTATTAATAACTTACATATTATTGACGCTAAGCATTTTAGCAATTCTAAAAGCTATGCATTAATAGCACCTATTACACCTTGGATCATGGAGCATATGGGAAAAATCATCCCTTGGATTAAACCAGTGTTCACAGATTTACAATCGCTCATCACCGCTATACCTTCTAAATAACATGTGGGTATTAATAGATAATTACGATTCTTTTTCTAATATTTTACATCATTATCTACAGCAAATACACGAATGTGTACTGTACAGAAATGATGCCATTACAATAGCTGAATTAAAGCAGCTACAGCCTTCAAGAATCATCTTATCCCCAGGTCCTAAAACGCCTCATGAAGCAGGTATTTGCTTAGATATTATAGCACATTTTCATGCTACCACACCGATACTTGGCATTTGTTTAGGCCATCAAGCATTGGGTATGTATTTTGGAGCACAATTAGTTCGCTCGGCATATCCACAACATGGTAAAATAAGTCGTGTTACGCATACACAGCACCCACTATTTATAGGCATTGATACTGCTTTTGATGTCATGCGGTATCATTCGTTAGCATTAAAAATGAAACCTAATAGCGCGCTAAAAACGATTGCTATTAGTAATTTTGACAACGCCGTAATGGCTATAGCTCATGAAGAATTTCCTATCATTGGCATACAGTTCCATCCAGAGAGCATTGGCACTAAAGTAGGCATGCAATTATTAAAGAATTGGGCAACAATTATATTTTAGCTTTATTAGCTTGCTGCATAATAACGATTGTTCCTAATAGTAACACATAGCCATAAACAACATCTTCTACAGGTATGGAATAAATTCTAATTCCCAAGTTTTCAGTATTGTTATAAAGCACCACGGGTAAGGATGTAAGCAATCCATTTACAATTAGAAAAGGAATTAATGCTATTAGAAAGGAATAAATAAAAACCCGTAAATTAAATTGCGTTAATTTACTTCTTACGAAATATAAATAACAATTGACAGCACCAGCTAATAACATTGTAGCACCAGTGTAATAAAGATCATGGAAAATAATCCCAATAATAATCAGCATTATTCCACTTATAAAAAAAAGTGACCACAACAATTTGCCTGCTTGCTTAATGGTAAAATAGGCATTTAAACAAGTGTATATAAATGCACAGGCATAGGGCACTACAAGAAAAAACAACCACTCTTCTAAGGGTAAAGCGCCTATTCTAAAAGAAAGCGTATAACGCGCATTAAAACTCCATACACCCAGATACGTATAAAGCATATCCCAGCACACATAAACTAAACCCACCCATACAATACCTATAAATAAGGATCTCCAGTACGTATAGAAATGCACTTTTTTATCAAAGCTCAATAAGAAAGGAAATAAAATAGTTAATATATCTATTACCAAGTAGGTATAATTTCCCATACTATTAGTCATTACAATTTCCAATATTTTTTTGCAACTAACAACATGCCAAAAGATTCGCCATGTTCTTTTTCTAAATGCTTATGATGCATTTTATGTGCCCATCTCCAGGTACGAATAAACTTATTATTAGATCTCGTAAACCATTTAAATCGCTGATGTATAATCACATCATGAACTATAAAATAAGTGAATCCATAAATTAAAATACCAAGGCCAATAGCTACCACCAATGGTGCTCCATTCATAGCACCCAACATAATACATAGCCAACTTGGTATAGCAAAAATCAAAAAGAATGCGTCATTTTTTTGAAAAGGAGTATAGCCGCCTCTATGGTGATCTTCGTGAAGGTGCCACAGAAAGCCATGCATAAGATACTTATGGGCCAACCAAGCCACAGCTTCCATTCCTAAAAATGAAAATAGTACAACTAAAACAAACAGGATACTCATATATGTGATTGAATAATTGCAAAAAATAGCAATTGTATTAATAACAGATTCACGGCAAATTGGTTGAATTGGTACTTTAAAAATTGCCATAAAATAGCTAACAATAAACTGATCAACCACCAACTAACATAATTACTCAAGGGCACGCCTGCCTGAAACCAATGCCAGTAGTGCAACTTAATAGCTGCCGGCTCCATTACCCAATCAAAAAAAGTAGCAATAGTTGCAGCCGATAAGGGGGCTAGTATTTTATTTGCCGTGAATGCTTGTGCTAAAGAAGCACTTGCATAAAGGACAAACACCCAATTAAATGCAATTAATAAGGGCACCTGTTGCCACGACAAACCCAATACCGATGTATAAGCATAATGACCAAACAAAATTGACTTATGCACACCCAACCATTCAATAGCAAAACCAAAAGGGAATACAAGCACTATCCACTTCCAAATATGCTTGTGTTGCGCTGCTACAGCCACAACAAAAAACAGCATCATTAATAGCAAATGCCAAGGTGTAGCAAGCTGCATCATTGCAGGCTTATAAAATAAAATACCAACAAATCCTATGATGTGAAATAGGACTGCAATAAGGGTTAAGTTTTTTGTTGCAAACATAGTTTAATATTATTGTGTATCCCAAACCCACTCTGCTTCTCCATGCTTTAATTGCAATAAGGAGCCATCGGGTTTGGTTAAAATCAAATCGCCCTTTTCATCTACTCCTTCTATAAAAGCTTCCCAAATAATAGCATCACTTTTGAAGCGTTGCAGTTGCGCTTTTTTATATAAAAGGGTGTGGTAAAAAATATTGATTTCTGCTTCCTTAAAAGTAGTAATTTGTTTTAATATAGTCGCATAAAGTTCGATCATTAAATCATTGATATCATTAGGTTTGCTATCTTCATGGAATAAAGAACCCGCATGTGGCAAATCTGCCAAAGGCCCCTCCTGAAATACATTGATGCCAATACCAATCACCGAATACGCCCATTGTTGCCCACGAATAACATTCTCAATCAATACTCCCCCTGCCTTTTTGTCATCACAGATAATATCATTAGGCCATTTTATATAACAAGTAAGTGTGGGATAAAAATTATGAATAGCCTGTATTATAGCTACTGCAATAGCTTTATTAAAAGCAATCATTTTTGACAAAGTCAAATTAGGCTGCACTATAATAGACATAGCTAAACTCTTATCTTTTGTTGCTGTCCATATTCTAGATCGTTGACCCTTGCCATTAAATTGATGTCGGGCACTAACAATTTGTCCATTTTGCGCCTTATCGTCATCAATTAAGCGCATGGCATAATTATTGGTACTATCTACTTCATCTAGGTGTATGTGTAGATTATTAAACAGGTCTTTAACGTTTATTGACAAAAGATTTGCTAATTTTGAAAGATATATAAACTATAGATTGTAGAAATATAAAAAACAAATTTAACTAATTAAATGATTGAATCTACCAAGCAAACAAAATCGAATCGCCTCAGTCGATCGAGCAAGTTATTTAAAACGATTATTAGCGCCATAGAAGAAAAAAAGGGAAACAAAATAGTTTCCTTAGACTTGAAAAAAATAGACGAAGCCGTGGCTGATTTTTTTATCATTTGTGATGTACAATCCCACACGCAAATGAGAGCCATTTTAGATAATATTGAAAAGCGAACAGCTGAAGAATGTGATGAAAAAGCTTATCATAGATCAGAAAGCAACGAATGGTCGTTGAGTGACTATATCAATATTGTAATACATGTTTTTGAAGAAAGCCAACGTAAATTCTATGACATAGAAGGTCTTTGGATGGATGCAGACAGAAAAGAACACAACTAAAAAGTAAACGCAATTTCAAAATGGAAAATCAACAAAAAAATAAATTACCCAATTTTAAACCCTCAAAAGGACCTAAATTCAATATTTTCTGGATGTATGGCATCATCATTGCCGTAATCATTGGACTTAATATTTGGAATGGAGGCGTTGGGGGCAATTCGGTAGAATACACCTTTCAAATATTTAAAACCCAGTTTTTAGATAGCAATAAAGTTGATAAGATTTATGTGTACAATAAATCTGAAGTAGAAGTACACACTAAAAAAGGATACAAGCCTGCTATCATTAATTTCGAAATTGGATCGGTAGAGCAATTTGAAAAAATGCTCGATGCTGCCCAAGCGAATAAAAGTGAGCAAGAGAAAATTACACCCATATTTGCTGAACGTGGCAATTTATTGAGAAGTATCGGTGAGTTTATCATTCCAGCTTTACTCATGATTGGCCTTTTTGTTTTGTTTATGCGCAAAATGGGCGGTGGTGCTCAAGGTGGTGGCGCTGGTGGCATTTTCAACATCGGCAAATCTAAAGCACAATTATTTGAAAAAGGCACCAAAGTGAATATCACCTTTAATGATGTAGCTGGGTTAGACGAAGCAAAAGTAGAGGTAATGGAAATCGTTGATTTTCTTAAAAACCCAAAAAAATATACTGCATTAGGAGGAAAAATACCTAAAGGTGCTTTGTTAGTGGGACCTCCGGGAACGGGTAAAACCCTTTTGGCGAAAGCCGTAGCAGGAGAAGCTCAAGTACCTTTCTTTTCAATGTCTGGTTCAGATTTCGTGGAGATGTTTGTAGGTGTGGGTGCTAGTAGGGTGCGTGATTTATTTAAACAAGCACGAGAAAAATCGCCCTGTATTGTGTTTATCGATGAGATCGACGCAATAGGCAGAGCTCGTGGCAAGAATATGATGATGAGTAATGATGAGCGTGAAAACACTTTAAATCAATTATTGGTTGAAATGGATGGCTTTAGTGGCGATAGTGGTATTATTGTTTTAGCTGCTACCAATAGACCCGATGTTTTAGATGCCGCTTTATTACGCCCAGGTCGTTTTGATAGACAAATATCGATAGACGTACCTGATTTAGCTGGCCGCGAAGCAATTTTCAAAGTGCATTTGAAAGGATTAAAAACCAATGAAAATCTTGATATCAAAAAATTAGCGTCACAAACTCCAGGTTTTGCAGGGGCAGATATCGCTAATATATGCAACGAAGCAGCGTTGATTGCTGCTAGAAAAGGGAAAGACCATGTAGATCTTGACGACTTTAACGATGCAGTTGACAGAGTTATTGGTGGATTGGAAAAGAAAAATAAAATCATTTCACCCGACGAGAAAAATGTCATTGCCTACCATGAAGCGGGTCATGCTGTAGCAGGTTGGTTCTTAGAGCATGCTTATCCATTAGTTAAAGTTACGATCGTTCCGAGAGGTGATGCAGCGTTGGGTTATGCTCAATATTTACCAAAAGAAAAATACCTTACCATCAAAGAAGAAATTCTTGACCGTATGTGTATGGCTTTGGGCGGAAGAGCAGTGGAAGAATTGATGTTTAATAAAATTAGTACCGGCGCATTAAGCGATTTGCAATCCGTAACAAAAATGGCCTATGCTATGGTATCAGTTTATGGAATGAATGATAAGATTGGCAACATTTCTTTCTACGATCCTAATAACGAGAATTCTTTTTCTAAACCTTATTCCGAAGAAACTGGAAAAATGATTGATGATGAAGTTCGAATTTTAGTAGACACTTCATACAAAAGAGTAAAACAATTATTACAAGATAAATTTGATGCGGTTAAAATTATTGCAGAAGAGCTCTTGAAAAAAGAAGTTTTATTTAAAGATGACTTAGAAGTATTAATTGGCAAAAGACCGTTCCAAGAAGATACGGTAGCGCCTATTGAAGTAGTAGAAACGCTACAAACAATACCAACTTTAGAAGCTGAAGAAACAGCCTCCACTACAACAGAAGCTTAACAAACTAAATAAGCGATGCTTAATAGGCATCGCTTTTCTTTTTTTGACATGGAAACATACACTACATCTAGAGGTCGAGAGAATATTTTAAGAAATATTAGAAAAGGCTTACATGCTTACAGAGCACCTATGCCTTTCCCAGAAGCAGACAAAACAAACTTGCAAGACGCACTTGCTTATGCTAATACAGCAGTAGATGAGTTATTTGCAACCGAATTTATTCAGCTAGGTGGTAAATTTATTTATTGTGCGAACGAAGCGGAAATGCATGCGAATATTATCCAACTTATTGATCAACAAAATTGGAATCAAGTACTTTCATCTGATGAGAACACTTTAAACAAAGTGAATGCATTAAGTCCACAAGCCATCGCTAAAATGACGCCAACTAACAGTACTGCTGACGCGTGCATTACCTTGTGCGATTGTGCTGTTGCGAGAACCGGGTCCTTTATTTTCTCTAGCAAACAAACCATGGGAAGAACGGCACCTGTTTTTTATCCAGCTCATATTGTTGTACTCTATTCCGATCAAATTGTGCTTGACATCCAACATGCCATTGATTATGTAAAAGCAAACAATCCGGATGGATTACCATCTTTGATAAATTTAAACACAGGGCCCAGCAGAACTGCTGATATTGAAAAAACATTAGTTGTTGGTGTACATGGACCAAAGGAGGTGTATTGTTTATTTGTTCAACGATAATTCCAGAAAATTATAATGAATCAGCCCTTTGAAGTAAGCGGACAATTAATAGATTTATGTTCCCGAACAATAAAAGCGGCAAAAATTTCCGTACTACATAATCGTATTCATGCGATTACCGAGCTCGAGCATGCGCCCAATAATTATATACTACCGGGCTTTATCGATGCACATATTCACATAGAAAGTTCGATGCTTACACCTAGCTCTTTTGGAGCAATAGCTGTACAACATGGCACTGTAGCAACCGTTTCCGATCCGCATGAAATTGCCAATGTATGTGGCATTGAAGGGGTAGATTACATGATTGAAAACAGCCGACAAAGCCCTTTTAATATTTTTTTTGGCGCGCCCTCTTGTGTGCCCGCAACAGCTTTTGAAACAGCTGGCGCTTGCATTGATGCTAAAGATATTGAGCAGTTGATGCAACGACCAGAAATATTTTATCTTACAGAAATGATGAATTACCCTGGCGTCCTGCACAAAGACCCAGAAGTAATGCGAAAAATAGAAGCTGCTCGCAAACTAAAAAAACCAATTGATGGCCACGCACCTGGACTAAGCGGTGAAATGGCTGAAGCCTATGTCAATGCCGGCATTAGCACAGATCATGAATGCACTACACTCGATGAGGCATTAGAAAAAATAAACTTGGGCATGAAGATTCTCATTCGCGAAGGGAGCGCAGCTAAAAATTTCAATGCGTTACATAGTTTATTGGGAAGTCATCCAGAAATGCTGATGTTTTGCAGTGACGACAAACATCCTGATGAATTAATAAAGGGTCATATCAATGAATTGGTTCAACGTGCAATTGATTTAGGGTACAATATTTATGATGTATTAATGGCAGCCTGTATCAACCCAATACAACATTATCAATTACCGATGGGCATGTTGCGAGTTGGTGATTCTGCCGACTTTATCATTACTAATGATTTATCTTTTCATAGTATAAAAGCAACGTATCTAAAAGGACAGCAAGTTGCAGCAAACGGCCATTCTTATATTGACATCCCTTCTCAGCAAATCATTAATAATTTTAAAGCACAGCCTTATCAAATTAGCGATTTTGCTATAAAGGCGCATAAAAGTACAAAGCAAATAAGAGTTATAGAAGCCATAGAAGGACAACTTATAACTCATGCTAGCCTTCACGATGCGCATATACAAAACGGCAATATCGAAAGCGATTTGGACCAAGATATTTTAAAAATGGTGGTCGTTAACCGATACACTGCTCACACAAAACCAGCAATCGCCTTTATTAAAAATTTCAATTTAAAAGAAGGTGCAATTGCAAGTACTGTCGGTCACGATTGCCACAACATAATAGCCGTTGGTGTAGATGATGAAAGTATTTGCAAAGCAGTAAATCTTATCATTGAACAGCAAGGTGGCATTGCAGTAGTCAATCAAAAGGAAACACATATTTTGCCTTTGCCTATTGCGGGCTTAATGAGTACAAAAGAGGGCACTGCATTAGCACAAGATTATATCGAAATCGATGCGGCAGCAAAAAAATTAGGTACTACCTTAAAAGCCCCTTTTATGACCTTGTCATTTATGGCTTTATTAGTAATACCTAATCTCAAATTAAGTGATAAAGGTTTATTTGATGGAGTTGATTTTAAATTTACTCCTTTGCAATTATAGCGCCTTGAATGCTTTCAATCCCTCTTCTAAGCAATCCATTGCAGCGTTAATAGCATCTACATTTAGAACATAAGCTAATCGTACCTCATCTTTTCCTTGTCCAGGTGTAGCATAAAATCCAGCTGCAGGAGCCATCATCAATGTGGCATTCTTGTATGAAAAATGCTCAAGTAACCATTGGCAAAACACTTCGGTATCGGCCACAGGTAATTTAGCCATTGCATAAAATGCGCCGCCTGGATTAGGGCAGAATACGCCTTCCATAGCATTTAGTCGTTGCACTAACAAATCTCTTCGCTCGTTATAGGCTGCATGTACGGCATCAAAATAATCGGCAGGCAAATCAACGGCTGCTTCTCCAAGTATTTGAGCAAAGGTAGGCGGACTTAAACGCGCTTGAGCTAATTTCATTGCAGCGCTCAACACTTGTTCGTTCTTAGTTATAAAAGCCCCTATTCTTCCACCACATGCACTATACCGTTTAGAAATGGTATCCATCATGATTACATGCTGCTCCATACCTTCGAGGGTTAATGCAGAAATATGTTGTCTGCCGTCGTAGCAAAATTCACGATAGGCTTCATCACTGAATAAAAACAAATCGTGTTTTAAGCAAATATTTTTAAGCACATTCAATTCTTCTAAGCTGTATAAGTAACCCGTTGGATTATTAGGATTACAAATCATAATGGCTTTTGTTTTAGGCGTAACGGCTTGTTCAAAAGCTTCCATTGATGGCAAGGCAAATCCATTTTCTATAGCGGATGGAATAGGCACTACTTTAACACCTGCAGCTATGGCAAAGCCATTATAATTAGCATAAAACGGTTCTGGGATAATGATCTCATCTCCTGCATCTAAACAACTCATGATACCAAACGAAATAGCTTCAGAACCACCGGTAGTAACTATAATTTGATTTTCGTTTACATGGATATTATTTCTTTCATAATAGGTAACTAGCTTTTTTCTGTACGATTCAAAACCGGCACTATGGCTATATTCCAACACTTTCATATCAACATTTCTTACCGCATCTAAAATAGCTTTAGGCGTTTCTATGTCGGGCTGACCAATATTTAAGTGATATACTTTTACGCCTCTTTTTTTAGCAGCTTCTGCAAAGGGCACTAATTTTCTGATTGGAGAAGGTGGCATTGCTACCCCTCTAGATGATATGTTTGGCATGGCGCAAAAATAATTTAAAAATTGCTTTAATTAAAATAAAAAAGTCAGCAATTGCTTGCTGACTTTTATATAAGTAGTTATACCTTATTTTGCTGGAGC
>JAHEFK010000029.1 GCA_024640225.1 Bacteroidota bacterium
TTA
Source organism: Bacteroidota bacterium (assembly GCA_024640225.1). Taxonomy (GTDB): domain Bacteria; phylum Bacteroidota; class Bacteroidia; order Chitinophagales; family Chitinophagaceae; genus CAIWHF01. Next base: position 4 of record JAHEFK010000029.1, read on the forward strand.
TGCAAATCGAACAAATTTATACCGGCTGTATTGCCGAAGCAGCTTATTACTTAAAAGCAAATGGAGAAGCCGCTATCGTAGATCCCTTACGAGATACACAACCCTATTTAGACCGTCTAGAGCGCGATGGCGTGCAACTAAAGTATATTTTTGAAACACATTTTCATGCCGACTTTGTTTCGGGTCATATCGATTTAGCTAAAAAAACAGGCGCTACCATCGTATATGGACCAACAACGATGGACACTGCATTTGAGAAAAAGGTAGCACAGGATGGAGCCGTTTTTCCTCTAGGAGCCAGTAGTATTCAGCTGATTCATACGCCGGGGCATACTATGGAAAGTAGTTGTTATTTATTAAAAGATGAGCAGGGAAAAGAGCAAGGCATCATTACGGGCGATACCTTGTTTATTGGCGATGTTGGCAGGCCCGATTTGGCTCAGCATGTCATTGCCGATTTAACCCAAGATAAATTGGCACGCCATCTTTATCATTCTTTACGCACTAAGATCATGCCCTTGTCCGATGATTTAATCGTATATCCCAATCATGGTGCAGGCAGTGCTTGTGGTAAAAATATGAGCAAAGAAACAACCGATACCTTGGGTAATCAGAAAAGAACTAATTATGCATTGAATCCTGCTTTGACGGAAGATGAATTTGTAGCTATAGTGCTCAATGGTTTAGCACGGCCACCACAATATTTCCCTAAAAATGTATTGATGAATATTCAAGGCTATGAGAGCTTAGATGCGATTTTGGCAAAAGGTATGACACCTTTAAGTGTAGCACAAGTGGAAGTGTTTTCAAAAGATGCATCTGTAATGCTATTAGATACGCGTTCGGCAAATGACTTTGCGAAGGGCTTTATTCCTGGGAGCATAAATATTGGCTTAGACGGTAATTTTGCGATGTGGGTAGGCGAGTTGATTGATAATCTAGATCAAGCTATTGTAATCATTGCCGATGATGAAGAAAAAGTTAGGGAGAGTATTGTTCGATTATCGAGAGTGGGCTACGATCATAGTATTGGATATTTGCAAGGTGGATTTGCAACTTGGCAAGCTGCGGGTAAAGTCATAGATAAGGTAGAGCGTATTACCGCCCATCAATTATCAAGTAGGTATCAGCAAGCCCCTATGCCTATTTTTGATGTGCGTAAAACGAGCGAATATCAATCCGAGCATTTAGTAGCAGCGCATACTATTCCTTTAAATGATTTGGAACAACAATTAGATCAATTGCCCAAAGAGCAAGCTTTTGTTGTGCATTGTGCAGGAGGCTATCGCAGCATGATTGCCGCTTCTTTATTGAAAAAGAAAGGCTTCCATAATTTTGTAGATGTGAAAGGCGGATTTGCTGCCATTAAAGCAACTGATTTGGCAAAAACCGATTATGTTTGTCCCACAACGATGCTGTAAAATATAATCTATTCTTAACGCATACTTAATATGTAAAGCGCAATTTTTAGAAAGTTCGCTTTTACATTTGCGTATAAGATGCACCTATGACTATTGCCAACCTCATCAGTAAGTTTCAGCCAAATAAAAAGATTTTCTTTACCCTTTTCGACGAAATGGCGGTCAATTTAAAAGAGGTGAATTTACTTTTAAAACAAGTATTGTCTTCCAATGACAACACCTATAGAAGAGCCTTGCTGCCAACCTTAACGACGCTTAAAGAAAAAAATGATTTGCTGGCACAACAAGTTGTACTGGCTTTGCACGAAAATTTTATTACGCCTTTTGATCGCTTAGATATTCATGAATTTTCTAAAACCCTCAACTATATCTCTGATAGTACTTGTGCGGTGGCTAATCGAGTCATCTTATTAGAGGTTCAGGTATCGAGAACGGCTATTGATCAATTTGTAGTCTTGTTAGAACAAGCCATTCAAGAATTATCAAAAGCGATAGCGCAATTAAAAGATGCCAATGCTTTTTATCGAGTTACAGAATCTTGTTTTTTAATCAATCAGTATGAAAACAAAGCGTCTGAATTGTTAGAAACTGCCTTAGTAGCCCTTTACGAAGAGCAAGAACACCCCATTGAGGTTATTAAAATTAAGATCATTTACGATTTACTCATGCAAGTATTGGACTATTGCCAAGATGCAACTTGTGTTTTAGAATCCATTATTGTAAAATCGGTTTAGTTGATTCTTAATAATTTCATAGTTATCTCCTAACATCTTAGTAATATAGCCACGGTAGTTTTGCAAAAAACTATATGAACCAATCCAACCGATGTGTAGTTATTATTTCACTTTTTCTTTTCGTCCATTTTTTAAGCGCCTCTTTTACCTTCGCCAAAAACGTAAAAGTGCTCACTTGGAACGTGCAAATGCTGCCATCGAAATGGAGCTTTTTGTCTAAAGAGTTACAAAAAAAACAACAGCTTCGCACACAATGGATCTTAAGTTATATAAAGCAAAACGATTTTGATATCCTATTTTTCCAAGAAGCTTTCGATGCGCATTTTTTAAAAGTGCTTAGCGATTCCTTAGCAGTACAATATCCTTACCGAATAGCACCACACCAAGGTAGCGGTATAAAATTGTCTAATGGATTATGGACGCTTTCTAAATTTCCTATTACCGATCTTGCTCATATTACTTACGAGGCTAAATCCTATCCCGATTTGTTTGCTGCTAAAGGAGCGCAGCTCCTTTGTGCCGAGGTGGAAACGCAAAAAATATTTTTCATCAATACCCATTTACAAGCCGATGATGCTAAGGCTAAACATGCCAGTATTCGCCAGCGACAATTACTTCAAATCAAAACACAATTGATCACGCCTTATATACATGCAAGCGATGCCTTGATATGCACAGGCGATTATAATATTGCTGCAGCATCGGATGAGCATCGGCATTTGAAGGATATTTTAGGCTTGCACGATATCATCGCTGATTTCAAAATGCAATTGCCTACATTTAGTTCCAAAAATTATTGGAATAAAGGACAAGAAGTTACACAGCGTTTAGATTATTTTTTATCCAACCTGATTGCCTTATGGCCGCTAAAAGAGAGCATTCAGTTGCAAACGCCTAGTGTCTATTATAAAGGTCAAGACATTGATATGGCAGATCATTATGGCTTGGCGATGAGTTTTGAGTTGGCAGATGCTCTTGCTCGAAATCCATAACTTAACTATGCAAGTATTATAAAAGCAAAAACCACCTTGAGAAAGGTGGATTTTTTGTTTTTAAGTGCGCTTATCTCAGATTTGTGCGGAGGAAATTGTTCAAAGTATCGATGAAATAGCAAATTGTGATTATGTATAGTTGAGTATTGTAAAACTTATATCGGATTCAATAATTTGTTACATTTATGTGAGTGTTAAGCTGCTTTTGAGATAATTCCAAATACATTCCACGGTAATATTACCCTAAATAATGTTATTGTTAAAAATAGATGTTATTGTACTTTTGCATGGTAAATGTGATGTATGTAATGTGCCATTTTAAATGTACAGTATGATTAAATTGACAACCAAGGATGATTTGAAATATGAAGGGTATAAAACTACTGCCTATCCGATTGGAGATCCAAAAGTAACAGGATTTCCAGACGCAACCCCTTTTGATAAGATGGAAATAGAAGAAGTACTTTATATTATAAATGAGGTTCGGTCTAAGTTGAATATTTTAAACCCAATTTATGTTGACATCATCGAACGCTTTATCAGATTGTTTATGCCTAAACATATAGTAACCCAAATACAAGCATTTAACTGGGTTATTTTGGCTTTAGATTATTCAGAGCTATAATAACAAGAACAATTGTATTATTATTAATTATATTTGATTAAACTATTCAAGCTATCAAAAAGAATTTCAATATAGTAATTTTAGAAGACCATGACTTAACTCGGATGGGGTTGTGTGGACTGATTAGTAGTATGCCAGGTTTTAAAGTGCTATTTGAATCAGCTCGTCCCGATGAATTTCTGTCTAAAATTGATAAGTATGCTCCAAAAATAAATGTTTGCATCTATGATATTTTTTTGAACCATAAAATGAATGGATTAGATGTGATGAATGAAATTAACGAAAAGTACCCCCAATTAAAAAGTTTAATTATTACTCGCAGTAATTCCGAATTTCATAAACAGCAGGCAATTAGAATGGGTGCGAGTGCATTTTTACTGAAAGCTGAACCTTATCAAGTTGTAAGGGATACATTACAGCATATAAAAGATTTTGGCTTTATCAAAGACCTTGCCAATTTGAATATTGATTTGGAGGATATTGATCTCGAATTGAATGAAGAAGAAATTGAAATCATAAAATATTTTTGTACTGACCTTATTTATCCTGCCATTGCTCAAAAATTGAAGTTGACCATTAAAAGCTTGGATCACAAACGTCAAGTCTTGTATAAGAAATTAAACATTACTAACCGTTCTACCTTGGTATTTTTCGCATTACAAAGTGGGATTGTAAATGTTGAAGATAAAAATTTATATTTACAGCACGTCTAAACCAAAAAACCTATGAAAATGTACTCAAAATTAATTGCTCTTGCTTTATTTATTGGATTAGTATCTTGTGTTGATACAAAACGAAATGTAAAAGATCAATCTGAAAATTGTAGTAATGTAAATTCTTATATACCAATTGATTCTGCAAATAAAATGATTTCTAGTTATTTGAACAGCATTCAATATCAAAATAATGACACAGATGTAAGATCTTTTATCGTTGATGCCAATGCATTACGTTGTTATTTAAACTCTGACGAAGGCTTAAATGTTAGCAATTTAAAATTTTCATTAGCACACAATGCATCTACTGCGTATAGTACAGATTCTAATATTAATTGTGGATATAATGGAAAACATTTAACAATTGTTATAAGCGGTTTTGATACTTTAGGTAACTATGTAATACATCCAAAAGGATTGTGTATCGATAGAGCTTTTTGGAGACCAAAGCGTCCAATTTCTGGCAATGCTTCAAATGATTTGATAGTTGAATAGTTTTATAAATGTATGTAGTCAATTTTTATTGTATACATACTTCATCATTCTGATTATAGCTTTTTTGACAGGTGCTTTTAAGTTCTATAAGTTGAGTATAAACTTAAAGTTGCTTTTAATAATTGTGTCTTCGGTTTTATTATTCGAGTTGTTAGGGCTTTATTTTAATTATATTAAATGGGACAATACATCTGTATATATACTATTTGATTTTATTGTATTCAACCTTTTTCTCTTCTTTTACATACGTAATCTATTTGGTAAAAAAAGTAACGCATTTTACATATTAACACTTTGTCTCAATGCATTTATACTAGTTCTGTGTTATTTTATTTTTACTCAAACAAGCGATTTTGATTTTTACTATACATTAATATATACCACTCTAAATTTTATTTTAGGTGTTTTATTATTTTGGGTATCTCTAGGTTGGGAAGTTAAAAACCATGAAGTATTAAAAATGAATTTCTTATTTCTATTTTTTACACTTATGTCATTGGTAAATAAATTTTTTATGTACTATTCATATTTTGAAGATCCACTGTACATAGCTTTTACGCAAAACTTTATTTTTTTATACAATATTTTTGGATTTGGTTTTACAATCAAGTTATTTTTAAATAAAAATGAAAACTAATTTTACACTACCTGTATTAATAATTATATTAGTTATTGTTCTTGTAATGATTTTAGTTGCAATGTTCTTATTTGTTAATAAGGCTACTAAAACTAGATTCAAACTTCAACTTGAAAAATTGGAGAATGAGAAAAAGTTATTTAGGCTATTTTATGAGATTTTTAGCAAAGAGAAAGAACTTACTATAAATAGAGTTTCCTGTGAATTGCATGATAATGTATGTTCTATTTTAGATCAAATTTCACGAGACCTTACTTTGTATAGTCTTTCCTTGAATTCGAATAAGAATGCTGAGATCACTAATGCCTTACAGTCGTCTATTGAATTGAGTAGTCACGTTAGAGAGCTCAGTCATTTGCTTAATGCTGATTTAGCTAATAATCATGATTTGTATTATTTAGTTAGAAAGCTAGTTGAAAGCTGTAGGAAGAATCAAAACAATCAAAAAATTACTTTTGATTATTTAATCGTTGGTACTGCATTTCCCTTAAACAAGAATATTGAATTGCTAGTCTTCCGAACCATTCAAGAGTTTTTGGCTAACGCTATTAAACATGCAAATGCCACATATATTGAAATTAGTCTTTCCTATGCCGACACTTATCTCTGCGTCAATGTGTATGACAATGGTGTTGGATTTGATTTTGAAACAGTTGCTCTCGGTTTAGGCCTTTCAAGTTTGAGAAATAGAGAAATTCTAATAAATGGAAAAATTAATATTGAATCTTCCAGTCAATTAGGTACTACAATCACAATTACGGTCCCATATAGTGCACTCCCAATTAATTTATTAAGTGATTTTGATGTTGCTGAACTTCAGCAACGTATTAATTCTTAGTAGTTTATATTTTTTTGCAAATTCCCCATACTAAAAATTTCTTTAATTTTTTGCGGTAACATTACCGTGAAAAAAGTTCTTTGCTGCTTTTAACTTTGTTAATGAAAACTAAAAATTAAAAGCTAATGCAGGATCTTTGTATTGAATTATTACCTACTTTTAGGGGTAAGTTATTAGGTTATTTTAAAAAGTTTTATTTAGCATCTTTTGCTAGTTAGTAGTTATGCGTTTTTCATTACGTTTCCTTCTCATCATTCTGCTATATACGTATATATGGTCGACGTATGCTAATGCTACACCTGCAGATAAGAAAGATTCGGTATTGACAAATATTAAAGTTTATGCTGATTTACCATTAATAGAAAAGGGTCATAAATTATTTCAGGAATTAAAATATGCTTCAACTGCGAAACAAGAGTTATCTGTAACCTGTGTTTGTTACACCTATGATTGTAAAGGTGATAGTACTTTAATTTATTCCATACGTAATAGGCCATGTGTCTTTGAGAAAGGCACCTCGATATTAAAATTACCGTTTAGTCAGTATAACGATCGCAATAATTATTTGCTCGATAATTTTTATAAATCCTTTGTTGGGCTTAATACCATTCCATTTGGTCAGTACAAGCTATTTCTTTCCTTACAATCTAAAGATAGCCAGTGTTATTCTTATGTTTATGTCTATGCAATTGATTCTACTTTGGTGCCTTATTCTAGTATAAAAAGAACAATCGATAGGGTTATTAATGCTAATATTACTCCTTCTGTAATTAACAATACGCTATCACAATTTTCTGTTGTTGCAACTAAACCAAGCAAGGTGCTTGCTCGCTTATCTAGAAAATTAGAACATGCACTAGCACAAAAGGGATTTGAACTTAAACAAGAGACAGATGCTCTTCGTAACTATTTATCAATATATTTTAATGCTAAATTTGTTGGCCGATATGTTATTGCAGAAAATACGCCCATACTGGAACAAGTTAGTGTACGTCAAAATAGCGTCAAACAAAATATAGCGTCACTATCTAACTTAGATTTTCTTCAATCCAACACTTTACTGTCTCAAATGAAGTCGATGCTTGATGGTAGTAAAGATCCTATTGAGTTAATGGGTACTCTTTCCGTTACTAGTAGTTTTGCATCGGCACAACCTGAATATGCTAACCTCGATAATAACTATTATGAGTTACGAGGAGATCTGGCTACTAAATTGTTTTCAATTCCAGTTTCACTTGAAGCGTATTATACATCTCAAGATCAAAATCGAAGGCTTAAGTCTAGTTTTTTGAGATTGCATTACGATGTGTCGAAATATAGGAGCAGCATGCAAACGGCTATTAATGGTTTTAAACAGCAGTTTGACCAACTAGAAGCAAAAGGAAAAGGCATGGAAATGCTTTATGATAATAGTATTAATCAATTGCAGCGTCAAAAAAGCAATTTGATAGCTATTGTTCAACAACAATCAGGAGTGCCGTTTTCAAATTTTGCTTCAAGTTCTCAAGAGGAAGTGAAACAACAAATAGAGGCTTATCTTATGCGTAAGTTAACGGACACGCTAACAACTTTAAAGCAAAGTGCAAATAAAAAGTTGGACAGTGTTGCCTCGCAAAGCAATTTAATAGCCAAGTCGAAAACCTTTGCAGATTCAGTAGAGCGTATATATCAACATTTAATGCATCGATATAAAGAAATTCAAGCGCTTGAAATCAAAATCAATAAATACAGTAAGCTGATCGCTCAATACAAAAATGCACATTATTTTGATTCTTCATTAGGTTATAGTCAAATTCAAAACCTGATACAAGAAAATAATCCTAGAAAATGGTTCAATGCATCGCAGCATTTTATGCCTAAAAACAAAAGCATGCAATTCTTATCAAGACTTATCAATTTTGATATAGGTGTTATTAACTCATATGCTTCTAAGTATACAATGGCTGGTCAGCAACTTAGAGGTGTAGATATGGCTTATGATATCGGGGTTTGTAAACTTGGCATTTCAATTGGTAATACTGCTTTTGTTGGAAGAGATGGGGTACAGGATAAGTACTTTACCTATATGGTTAAATCAGCATTTGCTTTATCTAAAAACCAACAAGCACAACTTGTCTATTATTCATATATACCAAGTCTGCAACAAGAGCTTAATATGCCCTTTTATAAGAATATTGAATTTACACTTCCTTCATTTAAAAATCCTGTTCATATTCTGTCTTCCAATTATGAAGGCATGTTATTTAAAGCTATTACTATTAGGGGAGAGTTAGCTAGCTCACGTTTTAGTGGTCAAGATTGGATGACGAACTTTCAGTCTACAAAATTAGCATGGAATATTAGTTTAGAAGGTCAATTGCCACATACACCCTTGCAATTTAAAACCCTTGTTGAGCATGGCGGTATTGATTTCAACAATGCAACATTACCCATTAATATTAGCGGAACCGATCGGTATCAATGCGCATTAAGAGGAACCTTTTTAAAATCATTTTTAACAGCAAGTATTGATTTTAATCGACTTCAACAACAGAATTTTTCTTATGCTGGAGGAAATAATAAGTGGGGTTTTGAATTGGCTACCCATTCTAAACAATACCCTTCTATTAGCTTAGGCTATAAACCTTATGCCACTTTTCGCTCTTATGCAGATACCTTTTTAATTCCTCAACGACCAATAGTTGGTGCTGTAAGTACCGGTAAACTTTCCTATCAATTTAAAAGGGCAGGATCAGTTTGGCGATTTATGGCAATGTACAATAAGAGTGTTTCTATTATTGACACACTTTCCTATGCTGCGCAAATTTCACAAGGTGTAGTTGCATATGCAAGTAAGATTTGGCAGGCTAGCATGTCAATAGGTGCTACTAGCATAGAAAATGCCACACAACTTACAGTAGTTCATCAACAAACAAAATTCTTTTCATTATTATTAAGTAAACAGCTGAATCCACATGTTTTTGTTTCCGGAGGTCTTGATGTAGCTTATGCGGCCTTTGGTTTAACTAAATATGGAATGTCTGCATCAATAAATTACACGACTTCTCGTTTACCTGTTTTAATTAGAGTAGCTGCACGTAATATGACATATAAGCTATTAGCTGATGATGCTTGGAAGAAACTATACTCAGGTAGCGTGGAGTTTGTTTGGAAATTAAAAATGAAACTTACTTAAATGATCAAATTAAAATGAATAAAAATATACTTATGAAATCTATAAACTATTTATTTAAATACAACAAACTTATTATGCTAGTTAGCATGGTATTGGTGTTTTCAGCGCTTCCAACAAACACCTTGTTTGCTCAGCAGCTAATTGTAAATATGGCACCAACTGAAGGTGTTTCCCTTACACCAGATAATGTGTTGTCTTTTCAAGTGCAATCTACCTTTTCGGCGTCAACGAATGCAACAATTAGTGGGGATTTGCACTATAAAGCCACCAATTTGTATTGGCATTATACCTTTACTCAACTATTACATCCTGGACTAAATACAATCAATGTAAACCCATTTGCTATTCAATGGACTTTTTCTAGCAGTGCATTTAGGGAGTTGTTCATGGATTATAAAAAGCTTCCTGAAGGCACTTATGAATATTGCGTTTCTGCGATGCCAACTTCTTCAACTGGCGAGCCCTATCCAATTGCTGAAGGTAAAGAATGTAGTATACAACAATCGAATGATTTGTTTCTAATTAATTTAATCAGTCCAGATAATGATGCAAAACTTTATGAATACTATCCCTTATTTAGTTGGGTTGTCAATTATCCATTTGCATCATTGTTAACGTACAAAATACGAGTTGCTAAAATAGTAAATGGTCAAACTGTTGAAAATGCAATTGCACGTAATAATGCAGTGTATCAGGAGTCAAAACTGCCTCAGACTTTTGTTAATTATCCAGTTTCTGGAACTCCACTAGTTGCGTTTCAGCCTTATGCATGGACAATAGATGCCTATTATAAAGATATTTTATTGGGAGGTGCAGCACCTTGGAAGTTTACTATAATTGAAGATAGTGTTCAAAAAACACTACCTCATGAAAGTTATTTTGTAGACATTAAAAACGAGCAACGAGCTACTAATTACTATGCAGTAGGTTGTATTAAATTAAAATATGTTTTAGAAGATCATTTAACAGAAGAGTTGAAAATTTCATTGCTTAATAAAGATGGTAAACAAATTCAGTTGCCACAAGCTGTTTTACAAATGAAGCTAGGAGATAATCGTTGTGTAATCGAATTGAAAGATAAAGTATCGTTGAAGCATTTAGGGGTATATACCTTACAAATTGTTGATGCTATGGGTCAAGTTTATCAATTGCCATTTAAATATGTAAATCCAGATTTTTTATAAGTTTAATATGAAAAGCATTAATTATAAATTAATAGGCATACTCATTGCTGTTATGTGTTCTGCGAGTTGCAAACTCACTTCTAAACACATGAGTTCAGCTATTCATTCACCTTTGCTAATTGACGAAGTGGATAAAGGTTGGCTTCGTTTTAGCTTGTATATGCTTAACGATACAGTGGCGAATGGGCAACACGAAATGTTATATTCAATTAGAGTGGTTAATACCTCTGATAATTTCAGTCCCTTGAGAAAAATAGTTAAAAATATAGATGAATATAATATTGCCTATGCTTACTTGTTGAATCAGGCAAAAAATGATTTTATATTATTTTCTAATAACGATCTTTTTTATCCCAACTATTACGCTGTTGAAAATAATTACAATGCATTCCCCTTTGAAGCGATCAATTTTGGCTATTCAATATTAGAGAAGAAGCAAAGACATAGCGATCGACTTATCGCTTATGTAGACAAAGTTTTTACACAGGATACTATTGTATTTAATCTTACTCCACATCAATTTATTACTCATAAATAATTAAACTATGTTACTACCTTATTTTCATAAAAAGAATCAAAAGCGAATTGCATGGATGGTATTTTATGCTTTGCTTTTACAAATGGGTACATCTAATACTGCGCATGCTTTAACCTCTGGTCCTGTACAACCAGAAGCACATGGTTTTGAGCCTGTGGGCACAACAGATATGGTGGATCCTTTTACAGGTGATTTTGTATATAATATCCCCTTGCTGGATGTTGAAGGCTATCCTATCAATATTGCCTATCATGGTGGAGTAGGTTTAGATCAAGAAGCTAGTTGGGTTGGATTAGGTTGGAATATTACACCTGGGGCAGTAAATAGGGCTGTAAGGGGTTTGCCAGATGATTTTGATGGAGAAACTATAGCTAAAGAAATTAATATTAAAAAGGATAAGACTTTAAAACTAAGTTTAGGTGCAGGATTAGAAGTATTTGGATTTCAAAAAGCTATTAAAGCAAATTTAGCTGGAGATGCGAGCTTAATTTTAAATAATTACAGGGGTGTTAGTATGGATTTTAGTGCAAATGCAGGCGCACAATTAAATTCAGGTCCTTACACTGTAAGTTTAAATTCAGGGGTTTCAGTAGGTTCTCAAACAGGAGCAGCCATCAACTATAATGCTAGTTTTGGATCCAAGATTACAGATATATTTGGAAAAGCTAATTATGGGGTTTTCAATTTCAATACAAATGGAGTATATAATTCTAGAAATGGGCTGCATAGATCTAATGGTTTTTCTCTTTCCTTTCAACATGAGCTAATGCTTAATGGCAAAAAAAGAACTACTGGACTTGGAGCACTTGGTTCACAAGTGCCAATAGGTCTACAAAACTATACATCGGTTATAAGTAATGCCTCATACATGAATTCATTTTCTGGGCAAATAAAAATCGGTCCTACATTTACAGGTGCATATACATTTGTTAAAGCAGCAGCAGCTTATTACGAAACAAAATTTATGCCAAATGGTGATTTAAGTGCATATGGTTTTTTGAATCTTCATCATGCAAATCCAAGTTCATTATTGGATTTCTCTAGAGAAAAAGATATGCAATGGAATTCAACAATGCACTACTTACCGCAATCAACTTTAACGTATGATTTATATAATGTTTCAGGTCAAGGAACTGGAGGGTCGTTTCGACCATTTAGAAATGATATTGGAAGCGTATTTGATCCAAATTTAAATCAGCAACGTATTAATAATTACAATTTAGACTTAGAATTTGGATACCTTAATATAATGGAGCTTGGAGCAGATGCCAAAGCTGTATTAACAACTTCGAAGGTAGGTCCATGGGATCCATATTATAGAAAATTTACTGGTCCTAGAACAGGTGAATATGAAGATGTGTATTTTAAGCAAGGTGGAGAATTAACTGAAAATAATGAAACATATATAAATCATAGCTCAGGTAATACATCATTAATAACTCCTGATGATGCAATGAAATTGCCCTTAGAAAAGGTTGGTTCATCAAAACGTGTTGTACGTTCAAATTATATATATCCTATAAGTGGCAGGGGGTTAGATACTTCACTTTTGTTGGATGGAAAATCACTTTATTCATTTAATAATAGTGGGTTTGCAAATTTTCCTATAGTTAATAAAGAAGTAATAAAACGAGTTGACGATGCAAGCCAAGCATTTGGTCGAAAGGAACATCATATTACGGAAATTGTACAGGTTCAAAAAGATGGTCGTAAATATGTGTATGGATTGCCTGTTGTTAATAATGTTCAACGTGAAGCTGTATTTGCCATAGATAATAATAATGCTGACAGTTTTACTAAATCTACTAATTTAATTAATTATCAAAAAGATATTGATGACAATAAAAGTAATTCAAATGGCTTAGATAACTATTATTCATCGACTGTAACACCAACTTATATTACTGCAAATTTACTAACGGGAGTACTTTCAAACGATTATATAGATGTGACTGGAGATGGTATTAGTGATGACGATTTGGGTTCGTTTACAAAGTTTAATTATACTCGTAAAAGTAAAGATTATAGATGGAGATCGCCATCTCAATTAAATAAAGCAAACTACATACCTGGTTATTTTTCTGATAAGAAAGATGATAAAGCGGCATATATGATCGGATCAAGAGAGCAATGGTATTTACACTCCATTGAAACAAAAAATTATGTAGCAGAGTTTTATGTATCCGTTCGAGAAGATGCTCAGGGTGTGCTAGACGCAATTTTAGGTTCAAGTTCAACGGCTACCTACACTGATCCAGTGTATAAAGCATTGAATACAGCTGGAGATAATAAGAGCTATAAATTAGACTCAATTGTATTGTATAACAAACATGATCGATTTGCTAATGGAGCATCAGCAAAATCTATAAAGACAGTTTATTTTACCTACGATTATAGTTTATGTCAAGGTGTACCCAATAGTTCAAGCGGTAAGCTTACACTTAAAGCCATTCGTTTTAAATATGCTGATTCTAAACTAAATGTAAGTGCTCCATACAAATTTACATACACTAATAACTATGCTTATAATCCAGTAGCTAAAGATCGTTGGGATATGTATAAGCCTAATTTAGCAGGGATAGGCAATACTTTGTTTCCTTTCACTGAACAATCAAATGCAACTAATGAATATGCTAAAGCGTGGTCCTTATCAGAGATTAATTTACCTTCTGGAGGAGTAATTAAAGTTGATTATGAATCAGATGACTATGCTTATGTACAAGATAAACGCGCAATGGAAATGTTTAAAGTTGATGGATTTGGAAATTCTAAAGATTTTGTTGCAAGTAATCAGTTGTATACAGCATCCACAACGCCTAATTTATATATTTACTTTAAGAGACGTAAAACTGATGAAAATATTTATTTGTCATTTAAAGACAACTACTTAAGAGAAAGTTCTTTGCTATACTATAACGTTCCAGTTCAATTAAAAAATTATGTATATGAAACAATTAAGGGATATGCTACAATTAAAGAAATAGGAGCATGTTCAGATAGTGTTCATGGTTATTTAAAAATGGAATCAAAGAATTTAGAAAATTCAGCTGGGGTAACGAATCCAATAGTATACACCGCATTAAATACAGGTCGTTATAATTTACCTCACATTTTATTTGATGGTCAAGACCCAAATGAAGGGGATATGCATAATATACTTGCAGGATTAGGACAATCTTTCACTGAGCTATTTAAAATATTTAAAAATCCACTTCGATATTATCTACAAGAATCATATGCCAACAGAGCTGATATAAGCAATGGATTCATACGATTAAACACTCCTGGATTGAAAAAGAAAGGTGGTGGGCAACGGGTAAAAGTGATTTATTTTTATGATAATTGGGAGGCAATGACTCAAGGTAACACAGCTGTGTATGGTAAAGCATATGACTATACAATGTTAGATGAAGATGGAAAGAGTATCATAAGTAGTGGAGTTGCAAGTTGGGAGCCCTCAGCTGGTGGTGATGAAAATCCTCATCGAGTACCTGTCAGCTATCAGGTTCAGCAAGGTGTTTCATTTCCACCAAATGATCCAGTTGAATTGTATCAAGAGGATCCAATCGGAGAAAGTTTTTTCCCTTCTGCAGTTGTTGGATATAGTAAAGTGCGTGTTCGAAGTTTACATTTCGATCAGGGAAGATCATCGCAATATGAGGACCTACATTATTTTTATACTGCAAAAGATTTTCCAGTCGTAACAAAAGCTACTCCTATTGCTAATATTAATTCGTCAATTAATTTACTGTTATATTCAAAATTTGATCAAAAGGTTAAACAAGGATTTTCTTTTGTTTTTAATGATATGCATGGAAAACCAATGAACACAGAACATTGGGTGGTTAAGAAAGATAGCGTTCGAGAATTGGTGAGTTTTCAAAAACAGGAATATTTTACATCTGCTGGTAAACTTAATAATACGGTACCCACCTATGTTTCTAATCCACAACAAGGTACTATAACAATTACTAATAAGTTATTGGGGGTTGAAACAGATGTTACATTAGATTCAAGAGAAAATAAAGAACAATCTAATACAATTAATATTCAGGCTAACTTAAATATTTTTAGTCTTGTTCCGCCAATTCCAATAGTAGTGAATACAATTATTCCTTCCTATAATTTTTGCGAACGTGATTTTAAAGCAACAACTGTTACTAAAATTACACAGCAATATGGAATTTTAAGTAAGGTGATAAACTATAGTCAAGGAGCAAATACAGAATTGCACAATGAAGTTTTTGATCCTAAAACAGGGGCTGTTTTAGTATCCTCTATTAATAATGAATTTGGAGATAAGCAATATACTGCGAATTATCCAGCATATTGGGCATACAAGGAGCTTGGTCCTGTATATGAAAATCAGAATATTTGGGATAACCTATCTAATCCATTGAAAATTGATACGTTAGGTGCATTTGCGAATCGTTTAAGAAGTTATAATACTGATTTTAGTACTGCAATTAATTTACCTTCAAATATGCCTGTTGGGCTTACCATTGTGGATGAACAGATGCCCAAATTTGGTTTAGGTGACGAAATTTTATTGTATCTGTCTGGTTTGCTTTTGCCACCTACTCGTGTTTGGGTAATGGGATACACATCTGACAATTCAAATTGTTATGTTGTTCTTGCCCCTCGTGAACCATATAATCTGCCAGCTGATACAGCAGGAAAATGGTCATTTGGCAATATTTTAAATCCTGTTACAAGTACCAATCATTTGCCATATCGAATAGTGAAGTCGGGTAGAAGCAATAGGACAACAGAAACAATTCAGAGCTTGACTACGATGGATAAAAATAATCTTATTCCAAGTTTAAAAAATGATTTTAGTAATTTAATATCCATACAAGCTCAACGTTTTAGTCATTCAATTAATCAAGTATGTGCGGCTAATACTACAAGCGATTCTTTAAATCCATACGTAACAGGCAAGATTGGGTTATACCGTCCAGAAATGGAGTTAATTAATATTAAAAAAAGGAACTATGCTTCAGGATTAAATAGAAATGCTGGATTATTTGATAGTAAGAGTTACTGGCAAATTGAAAAGGATAGTTTTAATAGTTATTGTCCCGAAAAAACTATAACTGTTTTAGATTCTACTTTACATACATTTTCAAATGTTTGTTATCATAATGCAACTTGTATGCAATTTTATATACAAAGAATAGCAGGTGATTTAATACAGTTTAATTTCATTTCATCGGGTCATTGCTGTGGTAATTTGAATAATAGTACTACACAACAATTATATCCACCTGCATTTAACTTTCACACTTATAATGAATATGCTTGTATGCCATCATCATATCAATATCCGTATTCTTCAATAAATGGGGTGTCTTCGACATGTAATGTGTCTGCAACTTTTAATGATTCACTTCTTATAAATGCATCAAACACATATCATACTTGTTATACAGGAACGAGTTCAAGGCCTGCAGGGCTTCAATTAGATATTACAAATCCATTTACAAATGAGGTAGGTACGTTTTATATTACTTTTGATGGAACTAATTTTAGATGTGTAAGAGAAGGCTATAATAACAGAGTTTGTATAAATGGATGGTCGGCAAGAGATCAAAATTGTTCTCAAACTCAAACACATTCAACAAGTACAACAAATAGCTATTGGACTTATTTTATAAATACTGTGCAATTGCCATATAGAGTAAACAAAAAAATCGAGTTAGGCATTGTTGGTCATAGTAGTGTATCTGAAAATGAAAATTGGATTGCACCTCAACGTTCTACACTATACAATGCTACAGGAAATGAAATTGAAAACAAGGACTTAGGATTGGGTTATAATGCTGCTATTTATGGGTATAATCAGCAGTTGCCTATTTGTGTAGCCAAAAATGCTCGTCATTCAGAGGTTTTGTATGATGGATTTGAAGATTATAACTTATTACAGAGTATTCCTTCAAAACGAGCAAATTATTTACGCTTAAATTATTCTCCATTTGCTCCCTTTTTTACATCAACTTTAAATTTATCAACAGGGTTTAAAAAATCAACTTTACAAGGTAATTTCTTAAACGCGAATGTGCTTCTTACTCAAGAGGATGCTCATAGTGGACTGTATGCTTTAAAAGTAAATTCCGGCACTGCAACAGTGCCATTAAATGGAAGTGGATCAGCTATGGCCCAAAACTATTCGTTTAAATTGAAAGTTCCTTTAGCAGTAAATGATTCAGAAAAACTAGTTGTTTCCTTATGGCTTAAGCCAATTGGTACAACTACCTTTAATACTTTGAATTATGGAACAACAATTGCAGCAGTTGTTAATATTGATAGTGCACAAGCAGCTTTGTCAAATCCGCCTTATTTTCCATTAATTGCTAAAACTTCTATTATTGATGGTTGGCAGCAGTATGAGGTGTTATTAACTACAAAATATGATAGTCAATTAGGTCTGCTATTACCTAGTGGATACTATTATGATGATATACGTATTACTCCATATAGTGCTAATAGTAAAGCATTTGTCTATGATCCATTCACCTGGAAATTAATGACCACGTTAGATGAAAATAATTTTGCAACATTTTATGAATATGATGCAGAGGGTAATCTAATTCGTACGAAAAAAGAAACGGAGAAGGGTATAATTACTTTGTCTGAAACGAGAAATACTCATAAGAAAAATTAATTGCACTATGAACAAAAAATATTTATTGTTATTGATTTTATTGGTGTTAAATCTGCCTTTATTAGCGGGTAATAATGAAAAAGCGAAAGATGCATTAATAGCTTTGTTCAATTCATTTGCATCTGCTGATAGTTATTCATATAGTATACAGACTAGCACTAAAATAAATAGGGTGTCTATAGACACATTTAAAAATGATTTGATTCAGACGAATGCAATATATTATTTTTCAAAGAGTAAGCATGTAAGCTACTATTCTTCAAAAGATAGAATATTTCTTTCTTGTAAGTTAGGGTATTTTAATTGTGATGAACAAAAAAAGTTGATAAGTTATTGTTTGTTCGATGATGATAGTGCTTATCAAAATTATATCAAACACAACCAGGATTCAGACGCGTTTAGTAATATGGACAGTGTTTTTTTAAATCAATCTGAAGTTACGTTAAAAAATAAGGGATTATTAAACTACTATAAAGTTAATTACCCCAAAAGCTTACATGGAGATTATATTAAAATTTTATATAATCCACGTAGGCAAATGCTGGAGTCGATAAACTATTTTATTACGCAACAAACTGAATCTGGTGTTATCGTAAAACACAATGTGGTTTTAAATCATTATTCAATACATGAGCCTATTGCTCTGCAAGCATTGTTGTTATCTATTGGAGGAGATTTGAAAACTTTTTTAAATCAACATTATTCAGATTATACCCTTGTTAATACCAATGGTCTTTAAATACATTATTAATTAATTGTTTTATGAAATTAAAATTAGTCTCTATTCGTGAAATACCCTTTTTAGTGGTACTATTATTAATGTTAAATGGTACTTATGCGCTTAGAGCTCAGGGTTTTCATTTTCCTGTTCGTGAACAGAGTAGTGGTGTATTGCGTGCTACTCAATTACAGGCAGCTTGTGTTAATAATGTATATCCTACAGCTCCAATACTGTATGTAAGTAATGATCAGCGTACGGTTCAATTAAATGCCACAGCTACGTTTAATGCTAATGTACAGTATAAAAGTAATTTTACACAAGTACGCTTTGCTGTGTTGCATGAAACAGACACTTTACCTGTGCAATCATACGTGTATCGAATGGTCTATAAAATAGAAGGATCTACCTTGTTGCAAGATTCAGCTGTTAATTTTAATGTAGTAGATACTTTAGTTATTGGATATAATGGGGATTCGTTAACTGCCTATCAAGATGAGCAAATAAAAATATATGCAGGTTTATACAATGCTAAAGTAACTGTATTAGGTATTTATGATGCAACGGCTTCTGCGCCAACGTTAGTTCCAAGTGCCAATTTAGCTAAGAATTTTGGAATTGAATTGTTGATGCGTTATCAAGTGTATACCAAAATTGCCTCTTTATCAAACATGAATTTACAGACTAGTAGTAGTTATGATGCTAATAAAGGAATGTTGACGGTGAATTGGAATTATGCTAATGCACCTTATTTAGGTGCGCATACTCCAGCGCAATATGATTTGGAATGGACCTATGTAGATGACTATGGCGATTCTACAAGTACGCCTTTATCTAGTAGTGCTGTACATTATAATTTTAAATATAATGCAACACGTGTGACAACTGATTCCATGAGTTATAAAATTCCAATTGTATACCCACGCGGTTATGTAATTTTTAGAGTTCGCATGGTACGACCAGATGCTAGTCAGTATCGTTACCCTGTCTATGGTAATTGGAGTTTGTCCAATGTCAATGGGGTAGTGAGTGCTTTAGGTAACGGTACGCATTATTATCGAGTTGCAACACCGCATTTGGGTGATTCTCTCAATTGGAATTATGCAATTCAATTTGCTGAAGGAGGTAAGTATAAACATGTTTTAAGTTATTATGATGGCTTGTTAAAGAACAGGCAAACGATAACTCGTTTTAATAGCAGCCCCGATAAGTTACTAGTGACGGAAAATATTTACGATTATGAAGGAAGGGCTGCCATTAGTACTTTGCCGTCTGTGGTTAAATCACCTGCTTTTAAATTTCAGGATAGTGTAAGTATTTCTTCACAAACCAATTTGCCTTATCAAGCTGCTGATTTTGATGCTAAGCCTATTAATTGTCCTGAAAACACTTTAATTCCCTCTTTTATTAGTCAATCACGTTCTAATTTTTATTATTCCACCTTGAATACCGATACGATGGGTGCCCAAAAGTATGTACCTCAAGCTAATGGATATCCATTTGTGCATACGCAATTATCGCCAGGGTTTAGTGATCGAGTTGATAAACAAGGTGGAGCAGGACCACTTTTGCAGATAAATACAGGTCATGATGCCATTAATTATTACACAACTACGGAACAAAAAAACTTAAATGCGCTATTTGGACTAAATGCGGGAATTGCATCTTACTATAATAAGACGGTGAGTAAAGATCAAAATGGTCAATTATCAATGGCTATAAAAGATTTTAGAGGGAAATTGGTAGCTAGTTCCTTATTGGGTACTGTAGATACCGTATCGAAAGCTCTGATTTTAAATGATGAAGTGCCTGAAACAAAGCAAATTAAAGAAGATAAATTATTAGGAGCATTACAATCGATTGTAGGTAATGAAAAACGCTGGACGGGTACGCAGGTTATGGATGTTAATGCTTCTAACGTTACTGCTAAGTATACTTTTGCATTGGCTCCTTTTCAGGTTTGTGCAAGCCCTAATTATGTTGGATTAACAGTTGCATCTAATTACAACTATAGAATAGCTGAAGATTGTGGTAATGTTGAGTTGCAGCGTAGTGGTACTTTTGGAACATCTGGAATTAGTTTATCCTCTGCAACTAACTCAAGTGGAGTGGACTTAGGAATATTAAACATGTCAGCAGGTAGTCATGTTATCAGTAAATCTCTAACTGTACCTAGCGCTGCAATACATAAAGCTGTAGATTCCTTTATAACTTATGCAAATAATAATCCAGCTATAACGTGTTTAAAAACTGAAAACGAATTTATCAAAGAGTCAGTTGATGCCGTTTCCTTCCCTTGTGCTTCGATTGATGAAAGCAATCCTTGTGAGCGATTGAAAAAACAAATGATGGAAGAATTGTTTCCCAATAATAAGTATGGTACCTATACGGTAAGCGTTAATAGACCCGCAGGATATAATACAGAAGCTATGGATGCATCTATATTTTTTAGGGCTTTGCCAGAATTTTACGACACTTCTGATATGAAGAAATATCGCTATAATAGTCCTTGTGTATTGAATGCATTAAATGCGATCACGCTTAATGTTTATGGTTTTACGTATTCCAATTTAGGCACTATTCCCGCAGATACTTTTAGGTATGTATATGAGCATTGTAGCGAAGAAGATAAATATAAAATTGCAGAAGCGCTATTGCCTTTGCATCCAGAGTTTTGTAAGTTGTCAGCTTGTTTTGTAGACACCTTTTTGCAGCGCTTTGAGGCTATGAGTACAGCTTCACAAGCCATACGATATGGCTATTATACCATTAATGATTTGTTGCAAAAAGATAGTTATCTGATAACTAAACTAATGACTGCTCCCTATAATCTAACCAATATTAATGACTCGTTGCGGTTTTTGTATAATGGGACTATGGGTATAGATACATTAGCAATGCAAGTTGCTTTTACAAAAACTGATGATACTGCTGCTAGTAAGGATGCTATAAAAATATATAAGGATGCTATAGCAGCTATGAACACCACGGATAGTCGTACTAAAGAGCTTTATTTTAGTTCGCTTAAAGTATTGTATATAAATAATCGTGAAAAATGGAAAAATATATTAATGGGAAATGCTTCTTCAACATGCTTGCCTTGTAGCATTGGAGATAGAGGAAGAATTAGTGTCGTATTACCTGATCCTTTAGTGCCAATTGTTTATACTCCAACAGGAGCACTTAATACGGCTCCTGGGTCAGTTTATGCTTCATTGCCGATTGCTCAACAACAACAATTAGATGCTTTATTCAATGTAAGTGCTACAGATACCACTGCAATTCGAATACGTCGAGATAGTGTATTGGCTAACCAGAAATCCATAGATTCATTAAAAGCAAATATTGCAATAGATAGTATTGTTTCAAAATTGGCTAATTGTTTTTCTTCTTCATTAGGAATTCAAAAATTACATGATACATTGATTGCCATTTATAATAGAGAGCATATTTATAATGGTGCTTTTACACCCAATCAAGTACGCTATGCGATAGTTGCATCAGGAAATAGTTTGAGTGATTTGTGTCATCCTTATTTGTATAACTATGACTATGTTTCTAATTACGATAAGTCATCAGTGCCAGGTGCTTGTAAGTCAGATGAATTTTATTTATCAGTTAAGGATTTTTTAAATGAAAATAGTGTTAAAACTGCACTTCGTTTTGCCACTACTACAGCTATTACTTATCTCAATCCTTCTTATGCAAGTAATACTTTATTTGCAACATCCCTTAATGCTAAATTGTCTGGTGTTGCTACATCATTGATCGCTTTATATGATGCTGCCAATAAAATATATCGTTTGCATTTTATTCGAAACTCAGATACTGTTGCCATTGCATTGCATACCAATTCGACCGTGCAATTGAATAATCAAACAATACCAGCTTTTCAAAGTACAAATAACATAAACTTTAATGCTATTTCTTGTTATTATAGTGATCCAAATGTAAATGCTGATGGTAAAATTGGTTTGTATTTGTTTAATGCTGATGTTCAACGATATGATATCAATGGAAGTACACAACTTGCCTTTTTGGGATGGACCAATGGATCTGTTGCTATGAGTGATGTTAGTACAAGTAGTATTGCTACTTGTGTGCCTTGCACACAATTCAAAACAGTTTTTCAAGCATTCAAAGATAGCATGCAGCTCTATAATGCATTTAATGCTGATCATCCATTCTATTTTACAGCTTTGAGAAATTTTAGTAATTATATATTAAAACGTGATTTTACAATCGATGATTATAGAGATTTTTTACAAAGTTGTGCTTTAGCAGATTCAATGATCATTCCAGCTAATGGAGGTTGGGCAAAGTTGAGCTTCCCTACACCGTATGTAAATGGTGTAAACTATGCTAATTTCGCAGCTTTTCAATCTAGTTTTAGTACTTATACACCGCAGGCTTTGATCGATTATCAAAGTGGATCCAATGAATGGGTAGTTATTGACCCGCATTCGATTCCGTATGCCGAACACGCTACTTTGAAAGCTTTGGTACAAAGCTATGGTGGATCGGTAAACAGTACTTCAGGAAATACGGGAATAGGTTATTTGCTTTATCCATCATCGGCTACTTTGAGTAGTTTATTAAATACGACCGGACTAAGTACTTCGGGTTCACCTCAATCGATTACTATTCTTGTCGGCGGTGCGAGTTTTACTGGGCAACGGGTAGCACTTGCTGCAAACAGCAATGCTAGTCCGATGGTGATTTCTCAAGCCATTGCTAAGCTGTACGATAATATATATCAAACTAATACTACTGCCTATTGGATGCCCTATGCTTTAGCTACCGTAAATGCAGACTATTATAATCCGTTGAAGCAAGCTTATTTAAACTATACCTATAGTGCCCAACTTCGTGCTACACCACGTGTATTAGATACGCTCGAAGCAAGTATGCTGAGTGCCAACTTAAGTGCCCTCAATGGAATGGTGCCTAGCTATTATAGTACTAGTACTTCTTTAGATAGCCGAAGCAATTTGTATTATAGCAATGCTACGCAGGTATATGCTGGTTATGGAGTACTTACTACTATTTTAAATGAAGTAAAAAATAATCTCAACAATGCTTTGTTGTTGCCCACCAATAGTAGTGTGTTAAATGCAACGTCTAATACAGGTCTATTGAAATTGTATCGATGCCAAGATGGCTTGTATGGCTATCAATATTTCAAAAATGGTAGTTTGCAATTGTACACTATGTATTTGCGTGTGCCACCGGTGGTACAAAAAAGCAGGCATCCTTATTTAGTGCCTGTAAGTGTGAAACTAGCAACAGGAGATACGATTGTTCAACGCTTTGTGGTGAACATGATTGACCCACAATACCCAAGTGATACGATAGCGGTGCAAGGTAGTTGTGATTTTGATTTGGCTTGGAGCCAAGTATTACACAATGTATTGTTGGGAACAGCTAGTGCACGTAATAATAATATGGATGGGCTTAGTGGCACATTGGGTGCTGAAAATAATTGCGAGCAAGATCGTTTGAACAATGCAATACTTGCAGGGAAGGTGAAGTATGCTAATTATGTAGATTCTACTAAATCAGCGCTGTATGCTGCCTTTTACGATTATATCATGCAAGCAGCTGATGAGCATTTATGGATTGATTATACCGACAAGCGTTTTGCTTATACGCTTTATAACTATGACTTGGCGGGTAACTTAATTAAAACCATTCCGCCAATGGGCGTGCATCCTTTAGATAGTGCTAGTTGCGTGCCTATAGATGCTATGCGTGCAAGTAATTCGTTTAACATAGCACAATTACCTGATCATAAAAAAACATCGCGCTATGAGTATAATAGTGCCAATCAGTTGGTGCATGAGTTTACTCCCGATGGTGGCGAAAAAGTAATGTACTATGATGCTAAAGGCAATTTGATCTTATCGCAAAACGATAAGCAAAGACCGAAAGGCTTATATACCTATTGCTTATACGATGCACAAAATAGAATTATAGAAACAGGTGAGGTGAATTGGATGAACTGTGTCTATTTTGCTGATGTGCCTTTGTATGATGCCAATGGAAATTTGACAACACCACCCAATGCGTGTGCTTGTCAGAATTTGAATACCAGTACATGGACCTATTGTATGCCATCGAGCCAAATTAATTTTACTGATAATGCACAATTTGCTCAAACCATTCAAAGTAAACCGCGCACACAAGTAGTGGTAACGGTGTATGATAAAGAATTTGTAAATCTGGCTACTCAACCAGGAATGAGCAGACAAAGCAACTTACGCAATCGCGTAGCAGCAAGCTTGTACTATCCAAGTTATAGTGCCTATATACCATCGGCCTACACCCATGCCACGCATTATTCATACGATGTGGCAGGGAATGTAAATTGTTTAGTACAAGAATTTCCAGAGTTGAGCTCGGTGCATCAGCAGTATAAGCGTATCGACTATGAGTTTGATCTGCACAGTGGTAAAGTAAATCTACTCAGTTATAATAGAGGCTATGCCGATCAGTTTTATCAACGTTATAGCTATGATGCCGATAATAGAATACAAAGCGTGGAAACGAGCCATGATGGTTTTATTTGGAAGCGCGATGCGGGCTATACCTATTACCAACACGGGCCACTTGCGCGTATATCGCTGGGCGCACAGCGCGTGCAAGGGGTAGATTATGCCTATACCTTACAAGGTTGGCTGAAAGCGATCAACGGCTCGGCACTCGATACGAATTTAGATATGGGTGGTGATGGTAAAGCAGGCAGTATAACACCACAAGATGCTTATGGCACCAGCCTCAATTATTTTAATAACGATTACGCAGCTATTGGTGCAAGTAATTGGAACAATGTGCCACAACCAACCAAAAACTTGTATAACGGAAATATTGCTCGCCAAACTACAGCCTTGAGTGTGTTTGGTGCACTGACTACGGCTTATACCTACGATCAGCAAAACCGCATTCGACAAGCGCAATATGGCAGCCTTAATAATCAACAAGTATTGGACTTTAATAATTGGTATGCCAGTGCCTATACCTACGACTTGGATGGCAATTTGCAAAGCTTGGTGCGCCACAACAGCACCGGTGCTTTGCTCGATAGCTTTGCCTATGTGTATGCAGCACCCAACGATCATAATAAATTGAGCGATGTATGGGATAGAGCCGCTAACCTCAGCGGAGGCTATGATGATATCAAACAAAGTGCAGCACCTACGGTGCGCTATTTGTACGACGAACTAGGACAGCTAAGCAAAGACCAAACAAGCGGTACCGATACCATACAATGGAACCTTTATGGTAAAGTGAGTAGGGTAGAAAACAAGACCCAAAAATGGACCCTTCGCTATGGCTACGATGCTACAGGACAGCGCGTGAGCAAAGCGCAACAGCTAAGCAGCGATACTGGTAAGCTAGATAAAAACACCTATTATGTGCGCGATGCAGCAGGAAATATCTTATCGATCTATGAGCTGCAAAAACAATGGCATAGTGGAAAGTATGTACTACAATTCTTACAAAATGCTTATGCAGCCATAGACCCAGCAGTGGCAACGGGCTCTGGCTTTAGCAATCCTTCGGGTTTTTATGTAAGCGCGTTAAGCACCCTTGGTGTGCTGAGTGATCCGAGTTTTAAACAAAGTATTCAAACCCATATAGGTAGCAGTATGCCTGCGCAATCGGCAGGACAAGTGCTTAGTGCCGATGCGGGCTTGCGCCAACAGTTTTTGAGCAATCAGCCAGCAGCATTGCTGCGCGCACTACAAGCTTACAGCCAAGCACAGAGCAAATACCCTATAGCCGATGCTCTGGCAATGTATATGGAAAATGAACCATCGCAGGTGATTGATAAACTCCTTTATGCATTGTTTAACGATGGCAGTCAAAGCGATAGCGTGCTACTTATTCGCAGCAACCATTTGGCTACCTTGGTACCTGGTTTGATGCAACAGTTTTTACGAGATTATGAAATTGATACCAATACCATAGCGCGTCAACAACAGCTACTAAAAAGCGTAGCGCAGAATAGCACCTATGTAAATAGCTATTTATTAG
>JAHEFK010000030.1:0-19662 GCA_024640225.1 Bacteroidota bacterium
ACCGGCAAGCTGTTTACCGAAATAGAAATGGGCGGCGAAGTATTGGTGCAGGTGCCGTTGCTAATGATTACATTGTAATAACTACCAATGGTGGCACTATAGGTACTATTCGTAGCTCCTGGTATATCAAAACCATTCATTTGCCATTGATACGAATAACCTGTAGATGGATTGGCTTGCAATAAAGCACCTTGTCCATTACAAATCACCGTAGTGTTGGGCGTGGTAATGATGACACTTGGTTTTTCTTTAACCGTTACGGTAATAGCATTAGAAGTATCGGTGCAGCCGTTTAAAGTAGCTACATATTTATACACACCCGTAGTGCTGGCAGATAGAGAAGCACTGGTAGCACCTGCTATAGCCACATTGTTTTTAAACCATTGATAAGTATAGCCTGCAATAGCTTGTGCTTGTAATGCTACCGTAGTACCAATACAAATAGTGGTTGGTCCGGATGCCGTAGCACTTACTGTAGGTTTTGGATTGATGACAGCTTGCAAGGTATTGGAATTAGATTTGCAACCTGCTGCATTCGTACAAATTGCTTTTATACTAATTGCTTGATTGGTAGTATACGTATTGGTACTAATACCACTAGCGGTGTTATTGATAGACCAATCGATGCTGGCACCCGTAGGGATAGCACAAGCAAATAGCACGCTACCACCAGCACAGGTGGTAGTACCATTAGGTGCTGTAATCGTGAGTGGTGTGCCGGCTGCTACTGTTACGGTAAAGGTCTGACTCACACTTGATCCGTTCGTATCTAAAGCGGTAATGGTAATGGTGCATACGCCCGACTGAAACGGCACGGGTGTAAACGTAATAACTTTATTGGTATCGGCACCACTTATAGCAATATTAGCAAGCGGTATTAAAGTAGGATTATTGGTAGTAAAGCTTACTTGCATATTAGCCGGCGTTGTTTGCGCATCTATCACAACAAAACGCATGGTATCGGTAACACAAGTAGCTTTGTTGTGTACATTTTTTATAACGGGTGGCGTATTAGGTATAGGCAAGGTATGAAAGGTACTATCATAGAAAATAGTAGTACCATTGGCATTGGTAGCAAAGGCACGATAGTAATAAAGTGTATTAGGTATAAGCCCTGTAAGATTAGCTAAGTATGAACCGGTAGTGCCGGCAACCAATGTTGTATTCGTTAAAGGCAAAGGCGAAGTACCATAATAGAATCCACGTTGCGTGATAGGCGAATTGCCATCCCAACTAACGCGTGCATGAATAGTAGCCGTGGTATACAACACATTATTGGCATACTGACTATCTAAACTAGGTGCAAAACTTCCCAATAAACTAGGTACTATATTAGGGAACGGACAAGCATAACAATAAGAATTATTAGAAACGATTTGTTGTGCCGCATACATATAATTACAACCCAAACCCACTACATTAGGCTGATCAATAACACTCATTGTACTAATGGAATTGCTAGCAATAGAATCATTGATTAAATAGATTTTTCCATTAGGCGCCAATTGCATATCAAAAATACCCCACGTATTATATGATGGACTCACCACCGGTATATAAGTCATTGCATTACTATTCGCTAAATTAAATTGAATAATAGTATCTGAAGTAGTGGTTGTATAAAACTGATTATGGGTACGGTATAATAAACTGCCATTCATAGAAAATTCCAAACCTGAATTCCACCATCCCCCATTATAATTATTTACCAATCCAGAGGTAAGTAATTGATAGTTGGAGAAAGTACCCAAGCTTGCATTAAAATCATAAAGTTCGGTAGAGTCATTATTATAATTTCCGGTATAGTAATATGGGTTGATACGAGCAACCTTGGTACCTTGTGGATTCGCTTTGATACAACCCCAATAGTAATAGTTATTTGGATTAGAATTACTTGGCCCAATGGATGTAGTAACCGGTGTGGAGCTGATTCCCGCAGCCGTCAATAAAAATGCGTTGAAGGTATTATTGGAATTGCTGTGTGAGATAATCCAAAAATTATTGGTTCCTGTTTGTTTCACAGCGGTTAATTGACCATCTACATCATAGGCAATAAAAACATTTTTACTAGTACTGATTACATCACCCATACCTCCATTTAAAGTCATATCTATTTTACAATAGCGCAACTCTTTAAATACCGTTCCTGCAACATTATAGTAGATAGCAATAAACAAATAATAACAATTGCTATTTCCGGGATCAGGAACAATAAGCGCCGATTGCTTACCGGTAGAATAAGAAGCAGGCACATTCGGACTTCCATTTAAAGTACCATTGGGCATCGTATTATGCGCTGCATCTTTAATCACTTTACCATCGGTATAAAAAAGCAATACACCCGTGGGCGAAGATATAACGGCAGAGGTGTAGGCAAATGATGTAATACTCGCGCCATTGGTTGGAACTGATGGCGGATTGGTATTAAAAGTAATGCGTTGTCCAAGCGACCAAAACCAATTATTGAATTGACCTTGCCCATTAGACAACAGGGAATGGAATAGAAAAACTATTAGAAATGAAAATTTTCGTAACATGATTTTTTGGTTGAACTTTCAAGATACTAATTATTGAAAAGCTGACCAAAAAATTAACAAATGGAAATTTCCATCATACTTAATCTCGGAGCTGCTTATGCGAACCGTCGCATTGGGGCATGCGTTTAGATAAGCCACAGGTGCAATCGTATAATCCTTTGCCTTGCAGTATTTTAGCTTGACAAGCGAGTACACGCTTAATAAGCGTTGCCTCTTGTTTGGCATCCGCAAAATGAATTAAGTAGCCTCTTTGTCGGCCAGGCGTAAGCGCATAAAAAGCGCTTGCTAATGTAGCTTGCTGCTCAAAAAAGGCTTGTAAGGCAGGTGGAATCGCTATGGCATTCTTTTCGGGTAAGGCTGGTTTATCGGCTAATTGCGCAATAGCCATTGCTTCTTTAAGATACGCTTTAATGGTTGTATGTAAAGCATTGATTTCGGCCATGGAAGTAAAACGAATTTGTCGGCCTGCTTGTACATTTTCAGTTTGTTGCGTGAGTATTTTTTTCGGGTCTTTTAATAGCGCGCCCTTAAAAAAATTGAGTGCAAAATAGTTTTTAAAACTATGAATGATAACAACATTTTCCCCGTGGTGCATATAGCAGGGCACTTTCCACTTGAGGGTTTCTTCGAGGCCACACTGCAATACTATAACGCGCAGTGCTTGCATACAATCTTGCCAAGCGCCTTCCTTTTCAAAAAAAGCTGTTATTTTTTCTTGCATAGTTTTAATTATAGCATACTTTATATAGCTTTAATTGACACTTTTATTTCTAGAGTGCCCTTTTTTAATAATACGTTTAATAATTAAAAAGGCAGATACCACAATTACAGATATAGGCCATCCAGAAATTATCAAGAGAATTGAGTCTACGATCGCACCCCATCCTTTACCTAATGATTTCTTGATTCTTTCTAAGAAATTGTCTTGATGTTGTGGTTTATAAATAAATTCTTTTTCTTTATATAATTCAAGTTCTAGCGTACTATATGACACCTGATCATTTAAATAATTCAGACGACCTTCCTTACTTTCTATTTCTTCCTGCAAAAGTCTAATATTATCTTCTATAGCAATTATATCTTTAACAGTTTGTGCCTTAGAGAGCAATTCTTTATATCTTTTTAGATAAGCACGTTTGTTTGCTAATCGAGTTTCTATATCAACATATTCTTCAGTAACATCTTGTACTTCTATGCTTTTACTTTTCACTTCAACTTTACCATTTTCTATACTAGTTATCAGCATATCAAAATTTGAAATTGGAATTCGAATTCTTAAATTATAAACAATTCTTTGATCATTATTTTCTAAGCCTTCACTTTCATAATAAGCATTGTACTTTTTTAGTAAATTATCTATGATTTTTTTTACTTTCTGATAAATTGCTAGTTTCAATGGATATGTTTCCATTCTTTATTATTCTTTTTTGTTTCAGATTAGCTTTATCACCTAAAAATTCTCTACTAGATTCATTATCATTTACTACTTCGGCATCATCAACTACTTCTGGAGGTGTAAATTTCACCGTTGCCCGAGCAAATGCTGATGAAGGTTCAGGTGCTGATGAAGCTGCTACTGCTGCTGCTGAGTCTGCTGACACTTCAACTACATCAACAAAATTTTGTTGCTTTTGAATTTGCTTAGATCTTGACTTACAAGCAAGCAACATTAATACTGTAGCAATAAATAAAAGAAGAAGGTTTCTCATGGCAAGTACTTTATTTTAAAGTTTAATTATTAACTGAAATGTACAAAACAAAAAATAGGTTATTTATAAATTTTAGTTGTCGTACATCTATTGTTATTAACCAAATTTATACCTAATATATATAAACTGCAAATAAACAAACGGGGATTTCTCCCCGCTTCTCCAAAAAGTTTTGAAAAGAAATACCTAATAAATACTTAATATTAACTTTGTAGCATAACTGACAAATAACAATCCTCAACCTTAACCACTAACCACTAACCTCAACCTCAACCTCAATCTCAATCTCAACCAATCGTCAATGCAGGATTTGCTTTTTCAGCAGCTTCAATGCCTTCGAAGGTAGATAAATGCTCGCCACTGTTTTTTCTTACTGCAACGGTATGCTCAAAATGTGCCGACATTTTTCGGTCGATGGTAACAACGGTCCATCCGTCTTCTAAAGTCACTACTTCTTTGCGACCAAGATTAATCATGGGTTCAATAGCAATAACAATACCCTCTTTTAAGCGCTTACCATCGCCTCTGCGGCCATAATTAGGCACTTGTGGATCTTCGTGTAAATTCTTGCCAACACCATGGCCTACGAGTTCTCTAACTACCCCATAGCCATGTTCTTTATGCGTATAATTTTCAATAGCAAAAGAGATGTCCCCTACTCGGTTATTTTCTTTTGCTTCCGCAATTCCTTTGTAAAGGGATTGCTTGGTAACTTGTAATAATTTTAAAGTTTCGGGAGCTACCTTGCCAATGGCAAAAGTATAGGCGCTATCGCCATGATAGCCGTTCATATACACGCCACAGTCAACCGAAATAATATCGCCATCTTTGAGCACATAATCGCTAGGAAAACCGTGCACAACTACTTCGTTTACCGAAATGCATAACGATGCCGGAAAGCCACCATACCCTTTAAAAGAAGGAACGCCACCATGATCGCGAATAAATTGTTCGGCCATTGCATCGATAGAAGCGGTAGTAATACCTTCCTTTAAAAATTTTGCCACCTCTGTTAAGGTGGCACTAACCATTAAGGCGCTTTTTCTAATTAATTCAATTTCTTCGTTTGTACGAATATGTATCATCTAGTCTATATTATACAGTTGTTGCGGCTTGACGGCCAGTAATTCTACCTGTTTTCATTAATCCATCATACTGACGCATTAATAAATGGCTTTCTATTTGTTGTAAGGTATCTAAGATAACACCCACACCAATAAGCATAGAGGTACCACCGTAGAAAGAAGCAAATCCGCTTGTTACATGCAATAAGGAAGCAATACCAGGTAAGATACCGGCTACTGCTAAGAATACAGCACCTGGCAAGGTAATGCGATCCATAATGGTAGCAATATAATTAGCCGTGTCTTCTCCAGGTTTTACGCCGGGTACAAAACTATTATTACGTTTTAAGTTGTCTGCAATTTCAGTTGGATTGAAAATTAAAGCCGTATAGAAATACGTAAATCCGATTACTAAAATAGCATACGCTACATTATACCATAATGAAGTATGATCTGATAAAGCACGAATAATACCTTGAGCACTTTCGTTGTTTGTAAATCCTAAAATAGTAGCTGGGATGAACATGATTGCTTGCGCAAAGATGATAGGCATAACACCAGAAGAGTTTACTTTCAACGGAATGAAATCTCTTGAGCTGCTTACATCTTTAGCACCACCAACAATTTTACGAGCATAATTTAAAGGTATACGACGGGTACCTTGTGTTAATAAAATCAAACCAACAATAACCGCGATGAACATAGCCATTTCGATTAAGAACACTAACATTCCACCTACACCAGCGCCAGTATTTTTAGACGTAAATTCGTATAACAATGATTCTGGAAAACGCGCTAAGATACCCACCATGATGATTAAAGAAGTACCATTACCAATACCTTTATCGGTAATTTTCTCACCCAACCACATAACAAATAACGTACCAGCCGTTAACACGATGATGGTAGACATAGAGAATAATAAACCACCAAACTCAGGAGCGATTGCTGCTGCAGATTGTGTTCTTAAATAAGCGATATAAGCACTTGCTTGGAAAGCAGTAACTAAAACCGTTAAATAACGCGTGTATTGATTGATAGTTCTACGACCACTTTCTTCTTTTTGCATTTTAGCGACTTGAGGGATAATGATACCCGCCAATTGCATAAAGATAGAAGCAGAGATATACGGCATAACACCTAATGCAAAGATAGAAGCACGGCTAAATGCACCACCTGCAAACATATTGAATAAGCCTAATAAACCTTCTTTACCACTGTTTAAAGTAAGATTTACGGGATTGATACCCGGTAAGGTAATATAACAACCAACGCGGTAAATCAATACTAATGTAAGCGTAAAAATAATACGTTTACGGAGCTCATCGATGCCCCAAATATTTTTCAAAGTTGTGATAAATTTCTTCACAGGTATAGGAGTTTAACTAAATAAAAAGCGAATAAACTAAAAAAGACGCACTTTTCCAAATGCGTCTTTCAAAGTACAAAAATTATAGTAATTCTACTGTGCATCCAGCTGCTTCAAGCGCTTCTTTTGCTTTTGCACTGATGGCGTTAATTTTGAATGGAATTTTAGATTTTACTTCACCAGCACCTAAGATTTTAACCACATCGGTACGGTTGATTAAACCATTTACATATAAGTTATCTAAAGTAAATTCAGTGATGGTATATTTTTCAATCAAATGATCTAATTGACCTAAATTGAATACTTTGAATTCTACTCTGTTATTGTTTTTGAAACCTCTTTTAGGCATTCTACGTTGAATAGGCATCTGTCCACCTTCGTGACCTCTTTTAGATTGAGAACCTGTACGAGCTTGTTGACCTTTGTTACCTCTTGTAGATGTTCCACCATGACCACTTCCTTCTCCTCTACCTATTCTTTTTGTTTTTTTAACGGAACCTTCTGCTGGTTTTAAGTTGTGTAATTGCATACTTTACATTTTTTGAACTTGCGCGGAATGTTTATAACCGCTCGCAAATTAGTTGATAAAATAAATTA
This sequence comes from Bacteroidota bacterium, assembly GCA_024640225.1. Classification (GTDB taxonomy): domain Bacteria; phylum Bacteroidota; class Bacteroidia; order Chitinophagales; family Chitinophagaceae; genus CAIWHF01. The sequence continues at coordinate 7,277 of JAHEFK010000030.1, forward strand.
TAAATTTTCCACTTTTACTAGGTGGTGCACTTTATTCACCATTCCTAATATTTGAGGAGTTGCTTCTACTTCCACTTGACCATGAACTTTTTTCAAGCCCAATGCAATCAATGTGCGTTTTTGACGCAACGAGCGATCTATACCGCTTTTTACTTGTGTTACTTTAATTTTAGCCATGACGCTATGATTTCTTAATAAGTGAATGGATAAAACTATCCGTTAAATACTTTTTTCAAACTGATATTACGATCTTTCGCTACTTGGATAGGCTCACGTAATTTAGATAACGCTACTACTGTTGCTTTAACCACATTATGAGGGTTTGCAGATCCTTGAGATTTAGAAAGAACGTCCGTGATACCTACTGCTTCTAAAACAGCACGCATGCTACCACCCGCGATCACACCTGTACCATGTGCAGCAGGTTTGATATATACTTTAGCAGCACCTTCTTTTGCTAATTGATCATGAGGGATAGTACCATTCATAACCGGAACTTTAATTAAGTTCTTTTTAGCATCATCGATACCTTTTGTAATTGCTTCTTGTACTTCTTTAGCTTTTCCTAAGCCATGCCCTACTACACCGTTTCCATTTCCTACTACTACTAAAGCAGAGAAACTAAAAGCACGACCACCTTTGGTTGTTTTAACAACACGGTTGATTGCTACGACTTTCTCGTGCAATTCAAGGTCTCCAGCTTTAATGCGATTTAATTGTGTTTTCGCCATTATATTTAAAATAAAAAAAAGTTAATAAAAATTAGAATTGTAAACCACCTTCACGTGCACCATCAGCTACTGATTTTACACGACCATGATATAAATAACCACCACGATCAAAAACGCAGTTTTCAATGCCAGCAGCTTTTGCTTTTTGTGCAACTGCTTTACCAACTGCTAAAGCTTTTTCAACTTTATTAGTTTTCATGGCAGCGATATCTTTATCTCTTGAAGAAGCCGCTACTAAAGTTACTCCATTAGCGTCATCAATCAATTGAACATAAATATCACGGTTGCTACGAAATACAGAAAGACGTGGTTTGCTTGCAGTGCCACTTACTTTTCTGCGTATGCGCCAACGTAATTTTTGGCGACGAATTACTTTTTGATCTAAAGTCATAATTTCTATTTTTTGTTACGGGCTCTACCAAAAGGTAGGCTACCGGGGTTGCAAAATTAATGTAAAATGTATTACTAAAAAAATACAATTTTAGGTAATTACTATTTACCTGCTGATTTACCAGCTTTACGACGTACAATTTCATCGCTGTAACGTACCCCTTTACCTTTGTACGGCTCTGGTTTACGCAAGCTTCTAATTTTTGAAGCTACTTGTCCTAAAAGTTGTTTGTCGATAGATTCTAAGAAGATTTTAGGATTTTGTCCTTTCTCTGCAGTAGCAGTAGCTTTCACTTCTTTTGGTAATTCAAGAATAATGTTATGAGAATAACCTAATGCCATATCAATTAATTGGCCAGTTACCGTAGCACGATAACCTACCCCTACTAATTCCAAGTTACGTTGAAAACCAGTAGTTACTCCAGTAACCATATTAGCTACTAAAGAACGATATAAACCATGTAATGCTTTGTGACGGATTTGGTCAGTTGGACGGATTACGTGAATTTCATCACCAACCATTTCCACTTTGATATCACGATCAACCACTTGTTTCAATTCGCCTTTTGGACCTTTAACAGTGATTTCGTTAGCAGGGCTTACTGTTAATGTAACACCCGCTGCAGGGATTGTTTTTTTACCTATACGAGACATAGATGTGTGTTTAAAAAAAATGATTCGGTTGTCAGCCTACAATAGGCACAGCTTAAGACCGAGAATACGATTAATAGATTGAGCAAAGTACTTCTCCACCTACATTCTGAGCGCGTGCTTCTTTATCAGACATCACACCTTTTGAAGTAGATACAATAGAAATACCTAAACCGTTTTGTACGCGACGAATTTCGCTTGGTTTAGCATACTGACGTAAACCTGGACGGCTAATACGCTCTAATGATTTGATAGCAGGCTCTTTCGATACTGCATCATATTTCAACGCGATTTTGATAACACCTTGTTTGTTATCAGCTTCAAATTTGTATTTTAAAATATAACCTTTTTCATAAAGAATTTCGGTCATACGTTTTTTAACATTAGATGCAGGAATTTCTACAATACGATGACGCGCCATCTGTGCGTTACGAATACGAGTTAAAAAATCTGCTATTGGATCTGTTACCATTTTTAAAATTGTTATTGAGTAAAAAAATTGCTGTCGGTTTCAGTGGGTACTGACCTGACTACGTTTACATTACCAGCTTGCTTTACGAACACCTGGTATTTTGCCATCTAACGCCATATCGCGGAAAATGTTACGACACATACCGAAGTAGCGCATATAACCTTTAGGACGACCTGTTAATTGGCAACGATTTTTCAATCGTACCGGAGAGGCGTTTTTAGGTAATTTGTCTAATCCAGCGAGGTCACCTGCTGCTTTTAATGCTTCTCTTTTAGCAGCATATTGAGCAACCATTTTTTCGCGTTTGCGTTGACGAGCTTTTACTGATTCTTTTGCCATAATTTAAATAAGAAAGATTTGACACGGTAAGCCGCATCAAATCTTAGTTTATATTTTAGTTTGTTTCTTTTTTAGCGTTTTTGAATGGCATACCCATTTCTTTTAATAATTCGTATGCTTCTTCGTTGGTACGAGCAGTTGTAACGAACGTAATGTCCATACCACTGATACGATTTACTTTATCGATATCGATCTCAGGGAAAATGATTTGCTCATTAACACCCATGGTATAGTTACCACGACCATCAAATGATTTATCATTGATACCTTTGAAATCACGTACACGAGGTAAAGAGATAGATACCATACGATCTAAAAACTCGAACATATTCACGCCTCTTAACGTTACGCGACAACCAATTGGCATTGCTTTACGTAATTTGAAGTTAGAGATATCTTTTTTAGATAAGGTAGCTACTGCTTTTTGACCAGAAATCATAGTCATTTCCTTGATTGCATCGTCGATTAATTTTTTGTCTGAAACCGAACCTTTAACGCCTTGGTTCAAACAAATTTTAACTAAACGAGGGCATTGCATAATAGACGTATAGTTGAACTTTTTCATTAAAGCCGGCACTACTACATCTTTATAATGTGCTTGTAAACGAGGTTTGTAAGTTAGTGTACTCATTATTTGATTACCTCCCCTGATTTTTTGGATATACGAATTACTTTACCTTCTGTACGATCGCGTTTGATACGTACTCCAGCTTTAGCTTTAGCATCCCATAACATAACATTAGAGATGTTAATTTTAGCTTCTATTTTTACAATACCACCTTGTGGGTTAGAAGCGCTTGGCTTTTGGTGTTTAGTAACGATATTGACACCTTCAACAAGGATTAATCCTTCTTGTGGGTATACCGCTAATACCTTGCGTGGTTGAGAACGATCTTTATTATCGCCTGCAATAACTACCACGTCATCGCCTTTTTTGATATTAAACTTAGGTTGAAATCTCTTTTTCACAATTACAATGAATTAGTGTTGAACATGTTTCCCGAAAATTCGGAGTGCAAATGTACAACTATTTTTATAATACTTCAGGTGCTAATGAAACTATTTTCATATAACCTTTGTCTCGTAGTTCACGAGCTACTGGTCCAAATATACGAGTACCACGTGGGTCATCTGAGTTGTTCAACAATACGACAGCGTTGTCATCAAAACTGATGTACGAACCATCTTTGCGGCGTAATTTATTTTTCGTGCGAACGATAACTGCTTTTGAAACAGTTCCTTTCTTTACACCACCTGCTGGGATAGCTGCTTTCACAGATACAACGATTTTATCGCCTATACCCGCATACTGTTGTCCAGAATTTCCCAACACTCGAATACAAAGTACTTCCTTTGCACCACTGTTGTCGGCTACATTGAGCCTGGATTCTTGTTGTATCATCTTTAAAAAGGTTACTTAGCTTTTTCAATAATTTCTACTAGGCGCCAGCGTTTGAGTTTGCTCAAAGGGCGGGTTTCCATAATGCGAACAATATCGCCTGCTCCGGCTAAATTGTTTTCATCATGTGCCATAAATTTAGTCGTTTTTTTAACGAACTTTCCGTAAATAGGATGTTTTACTTTACGTTCTACAGCAACGCTAATGCTTTTTTCCATTTTGCTGCTGCTTACAATACCTATACGGGTTTTTCTGCTTTTTCTTTCAGTCATAGTTGACATCTTATTAATATTAGAAACCTAATGTTCTTCTACGTTTTTCAGTGTTGATACGTGCAATATTGCGACGTGTAGCTCTGATTACTAGTGGATTTTCAATTGGATTAACAGCGTGGTTGAATTCCAATTTTTTCAATTGTAATTGCAACTCTGCTAATCGCTCAGCAAGGACTTTTTCATCCAACGAACGTAAGTCTTCTTGGTTCGTTTTTTTCTTGTTTGCCATAATAAATGAGTTTATCTAAATCTGTTATTAATTTCCTGCGTAATCTCTGCGCACTACAAATTTTGTTTTAATCGGTAATTTTTGTGCCGCTAATTCAAAAGCTTCTTTTGCAACTTGCATTGGAACGCCTTCCGCTTCAAATAATATAAGACCTGGTTTTACTACAGCTGCCCAGAATTCAAGGTTACCTTTACCTTTACCCATACGCACCTCTTGAGGTTTACGAGTAATTGGTTTATCAGGGAATACTCTGATCCACACATTACCTTCACGTTTCATGTGACGTGTAAGTGCTTGACGAGCTGCTTCAATTTGACGGTTAGTCAACCAAACTGGTTCTAATGCTTTCAATCCGAAAGATCCGAAAGAAATCATAGCACCTCTTTGAGCGTTTCCTTTTATTCTCCCTTTATGGGCCTTTCTGTGTTTTGTCTTTTTTGGCTGTAACATGGTTACAAAAATTTATAAGTTCAATCTTCTTGTTAAAAATTATGCTCTACTACGAGAACCACCTGCTTTTGGTTTGCCGGCACCAGCACCACCTGGTTTACGGTTGTCTCTTCTATCGTTTGAGCGAGCTCCTTCTGGACGAGCATCAGCACCACGACGATCAGAACCTGTAGAGAAATTAGGATTTAAATCTCTTTTTCCTAAAACCTCACCTTTACAAATCCATACTTTGATACCAATTTTACCGTATACTGTTAAGGCATATACAGAAGCGTAATCGATATCCATACGGAAGGTATGTAATGGCGTACGTCCTTGTTTGAATTCTTCTGAACGAGCAATCTCAGCACCACCGATACGACCACCAACTTTCACTTTAATTCCTTCTGCACCCATTCTCATTGCTGTAGTAATCGCCATTTTCACAGCACGTTTGTAGCTTACACGACCTTCGATTTGACGAGCGATTGTTTCACCAACAATCATGGCATCTAACTCAGGGCGACGAATTTCCATGATGTTGATTTGTACATCATCTTTACTCGTAAGTTTTTTCAACTCTTCTTTAATACGATCTACTTCTTGACCACCTTTACCAATAATGATACCAGGTTTTGAAGTATGAATAGTAACGATTAGTTTTCCTAATGTACGTTCAATAACGATTTTAGAAATACCACCTTTGTTGATACGTGCATTTAAGTACGTACGAATTTTATGATCTTCAATAAGTTTTTGACCAAAGTCTTTCTTCTCACCATACCACATAGAATCCCATCCGCGGATGATTCCTAATCTGTTACCTATTGGATTTGCTTTTTGACCCATTCGATATTAAAATTAAAGTTGAATTTTTTAATTATTGTTTGATTTGCTGTCTACAAAAAGAGTAACATGGTTACTACGTTTGCGAACTCTATACGCTCTACCCTGTGGAGCTGGGCGCATACGCTTTAACGTACGACCTGCATCAACAAAAATAGTTTTTACATATAGGTTTGAAGTGGCCATATCAGCACCTTCATTTTTTACTTTCCAGTTTGCGATGGCACTTAATAAAAGTTTTTCCATCGGTACAGAAGGATGTTTAGTACTGAATTTTAAAGTGTTCAGTGCTTTTTCAACCTCCATGCCACGTATTAAATCAGCCAATAAACGCATTTTGCGTGGCGAAGTAGGATAATTACGTAAACGAGCTACAGCTTCCATTGTATTTGTTTCTATTTAATCAGCCCTAGGGGCCTTTAATTAATATTATTATTTAGATCCGCTATGTCCTTTAAAGTTACGAGTAGGAGCAAATTCACCTAATTTGTGACCTACCATAAATTCTGTTACATAAACAGGAATAAATTTATTACCATTGTGAACAGCAAAAGTATGTCCTACAAAGTCTGGAGTGATCGTAGAACGTCTGCTCCATGTTTTTATTACACCTCTTTTGTTGTTACCCTCATTGATTGCTAGTACTTTACCTTCAAGGTTAGCATCTACATAAGGACCTTTTTTGATTGAACGAGCCATATTAGTTTAAGCTATTTTAATCGTAGAAGTGACCATCACTTCACTATTAGAATTAATTATAATTTTTTACCGTTTTTGCGTTGGATAATTAATTTATCCGAACCTTTTTGCTTACGAGTTTTCAACCCTTTAGCATATTTACCCGTACGACTACGTGGATGACCTCCTGAAGATTTACCTTCACCACCACCCATCGGGTGATCTACTGGATTCATCGCTACCCCTCTATTTCTTGGACGAATACCTTTCCAACGATTTCTACCTGCTTTACCCATTGATTGTAAAGCGTGGTCGCTGTTAGATATCGCACCTACAGTAGCCATACAAGAGCTTAATACTTTTCTTAACTCACCAGAAGGCATTTTAAGAACTGCATATTTTTCTTCTTTATTTGATAATTGTGCGTACGTACCAGCTGAACGAGCGATTGCTCCACCTTGACCCGGTTGTATTTCAATGTTGTGAACCGTAGTACCTAATGGCATATTTTTCAACAACAATGCATTTCCGATTTCTGGTGCTACTGCTGCGCCGCTTATTACTTTTGCACCTACTTGTAAACCTTGTGGCGCTAAAATATAACGTTTTTCACCATCTGCATACACTAATAAAGCGATAAATGCGGTACGGTTTGGATCATATTCAATTGATTTAACCGTTGCAGGAATATCAAATTTATTGCGTTTGAAATCGATGATACGGTACATTTTTTTGTTACCGCCACCAATATAGCGCATAGATCTACGACCTTGCACGTTACGACCACCTGTTCCAGAAATTGACTCTAAAAGCGTTTTCTCTGGTACATTTGTTGTGATCTCCGCGTATGCGTTACCGATTCTCCAACGTGTTCCGGCTGTTACCGGGTTATATTTACGTAATGCCATTTTAAAATTCTTTAATCTATATTATTAAGAGAATAAATCTATTGAATCCCCTTGTGCTAAAGTAATTGTTGCTTTTTTGTAAGAAGACTTGGTTCCAGTTAATAAACCCGATTTTGTAAAGCGAGTTTTATTTTTTCCTGGTACTACCATCGTGTGGATGTCTACAACTTTTACATTGTAAAATTCTTCAATTGCCTTTTTGATTTCTAATTTGTTAGATCTCTTATCGACAACAAATGTGTAGCGACCGGAAGTCTCCATCTGTGCGTTAACTTTCTCAGTAATCACAGGTCGTATTAATACATCTGCGGGTTTCATGTTTTATCTATTTCGAGTTACGAAAAATTATTTAATTAAGCAGTTTCAAGTTCTTCAGTGAAAAACTTCGCAGCACTTTCAGTGAAAATTAAAACGTTTGAATTGGTTACATCGTACGTATTGATATCACTTAAAATAACTGTCTTGTTGAAAGCCAAGTTTCTAGCACTTAAGTAGATATTAGTATCGTATTCTGGTAATACTAATAAAGACTTACGGTTAGCTCCTTGTAATTTGTTCAAGATAGAAGCAAACTCTTTAGTTTTAGGTGTAGATAATTTAATATCTTCAACTACTACTACTTTATTTTCTCTAGCTTTCACCGATAAAGCAGATACTTTTGCTAAATCTTTCACTTTACGGTTTAATTTAAACGCATAGTCTCTAGGAGAAGGACCATTGATAGCACCACCGCCTTTATATAAAGGGTTGCGGATATTACCTTTACGAGATCCACCCGTACCTTTTTGTTTGTGTAATTTCTTAGAAGAACCTTTTACCTCTGCACGAGTTTTGGTTTTCGAAGTACCCAAACGCTTAGCTGCTAAATATTGCTTAACCGCTAAATAGATCGTATGTGTATTTGGCTCGATATTAAAAATATCTTCAGGTAACTCGATTACGCGACCTGTTTTTTCACCTTTGGTATTTACTATGTCAACTTGCATGACTAAAATTAATTCTGAATTAAAACAATAGAACCATTATGACCTGGAACTGAACCTGTAACTAATATATAGTTTTTGTCCGCGAACACTTTTACTACACGTAGTGCTTTCACTTTCACCTGATCGCCACCCATACGGCCTGCCATACGCATACCTTTGAATACACGACTAGGGTAAGACGAACCACCGATAGAACCTGGAGCGCGTTGACGATCATGTTGACCATGAGACGCCTCACCAACCCCACTAAATCCGTGACGTTTTACCACACCTTGGAAACCTTTACCTTTAGAGATACCAACTACGTTGACTTTTTCTCCTTCAGTGAAAATCTCACAAGTTAGTGACTCCCCTACTTGTTTATCGATTGAACAATTACGTAATTCTTTTACAACAGCTTTAGGTGTTGCGTTTGCTTTTGCGAAGTGATTCAACAAAGCTTTTGGCGTGTTTTTTTCTTTAGCCTCTCCGAAGCCAATTTGTAAAGCATCATATCCGTCGGTATCTACAGATTTTTTTTGCAAAACAACACAAGGACCAGCCTCAATAATGGTTACAGCAGTTTGCTTTCCATTAGGCTCGAATACACTGGTCATTCCGATTTTTTTACCAATTATACCTTTCATTTTATATTATTTAAGCCAAGAGCCTAATAACCTTTGGGAGGGCTTAGGTTTGACTGTTGTCATTCAATTTTTTAAAGAACTCTAAAAACGTAACCTGTTACGCTTTGATTTCTACTTCAACTCCACTTGGTAAATCAAGCTTCGAAAGCGCATCTACTGTTCTAGATGAAGAAGTGTATATATCCAATAGACGCTTGTGCGTGCATAATTGGAATTGTTCACGTGACTTTTTATTTACGTGCGGTGAACGCAATACAGTAAAGATCTTCTTCTCTGTTGGCAACGGAATAGGGCCTGTTACAACCGCTCCTGTGTTGCGCACAGTTTTTACGATTTTTTCTGCTGACTTATCAACCAAGTTATGGTCGTAAGATTTCAACTTTATTCTGATACGCTGTGACATACTTTTAAAAATCTTCTTTTCCCGTAAAATTTGGGACTGCAAAGGTATAATTTACTTTTCAACTAACAAAATATTTTTTAAACTTTTCTAATCTTTTTTTAATTTGACTGCTAAAATTCAAATTTATTGCTTTTATAACGCTTATTATCAACAACTTACAAACTAGCTATTCATATTTCCCCTTCCAATTATTTTTTAAAAATTGCCTCATTTTTTCTTCTTGCGCATTGTTTCCCGGCTCATAAAAGACCCTACCTTCTAAGCCCTGAGGCATAAATTCCATAGCCACAAAATTGTTTTCATAGCTATGCGCATATAGATAATCGGCACCATAACCTATGTTCTTCATCAATTTTGTTGGCGCATTACGAAGCGCTAAGGGCACCGGCAGATCTCCACTTGCTTTAACCTGCGCTAATGCCTCTTCTATAGCCATATACGAGGCATTACTCTTTGCCGAGCAGGCCAAGTAAATGGCACATTGTGATAAGATAATGCGACTCTCAGGCCAACCTATCACCGATACCGATTGAAAACAACTCTGTGCTAATAGTAAGGCATTGGGATTGGCGTTGCCTATATCCTCACTTGCTAAGATCAACATACGACGCGCAATGAAGGTAGGATCTTCGCCCCCAGCCACCATTCTAGCCAACCAATACACGGCGGCATTAGGATCACTGCCCCTAATACTTTTAATAAAAGCCGAAATAATATCGTAATGCTGCTCCCCACTTTTATCATACAATGCCATCTTCTGCTGCACCACATCCATAACCACGGCATTGCTTAATACCACCGCCCCATCATCAACACTACTCACCACCAATTCTAGGGTATTAAGTAATTTTCTTGCATCGCCACCACTTAATCGAAACAGGGCCTCCCACTCTTGAATAATGGGTGCCTTTTCTTTCAACCAAGCATCTTTTTCCATTGCTTGTTGCACCACTTGTTGTAATTCTTTTTCTTGCAAGGCTTCTAAAATATACACCTGACAGCGACTCAATAAAGGACTGATTACTTCAAAGGATGGATTTTCTGTGGTAGCCCCTATAAGGGTTATTAATCCCTTTTCTACAGCAGCTAATAAACTATCTTGTTGACTTTTATTGAAACGATGTATCTCATCAATAAACAAAACAACAGCCCCTGCTTGCTGTGCTTGCGCAATGCAAGCCCTTATTTCTTTTACGCCACTTTCAATAGCGCTTAATGACATGAAGGGCATTTGAAAAGCATCAGCTATCAATCGAGCCAAGCTTGTTTTTCCCACTCCTGGCGGTCCCCACAAAATCATAGAATGCACTTGTTTATTACTTACTGCTTTGTAGAGGGGTTGCTGCGCCCCCAATAAATGCCGCTGCCCTACTAGATCGTCAAGGTGTTTGGGACGCATGCGCTCTGCTAAAGGAATAGGGGTAGCTTGATGGAACATTGAATATATTTTTATTAATTTGCAGAATGATGAAGAAATTATATTTAGCTGTTGGAATTCTATTTTTATTTGCTGCTTGTAAAGCTCAAAAAACAAATGTAACTAAAGAAATAAAATCAAGCAATACCAATAATATTCCAATTGTCAATTATAAAGAAATTGGAGCTCCCCTTCCTGAATTTAAAGTAGTGCGCTTAGATGGCACAAAAATTGTTAGAAAAGATGCCCAATACGATGGTAATCTTTTTATCATGTTTTTCAATCCAACCTGTGGACACTGCGAAGAGTTTACAGAAACCTTAAAGAAGAACATTTTCCTTTTCAAAAAAACCAAAGTAATCATGGTAGCCGGCAGTATGATGCAACCTTACTTGCCCGACTTTATTAAAAAACATGAATTGAGCAAATACCCTACCCTCACAATGGGCGTAGACAGCTCAGAGATGATCAACAAAATGTATCTGTATCAATCTTTACCTCAATTAAACATCTATGGTAAAGACCGCAAATTGCTAAAATACTATACCGGTGATATAGCTATTGATAGCATTCGTGCCTATATAAATTAATAGCCTAATTAAGCACAGCTTGTAAATATTGTTTTAGTTTTCTTACATGACTAAAATAGCCCATCTCCATCTTGATCCAAAAAATACTAAAAATCAATACTCCCAAACCTAAAGTTGTAAGGTAGAAGATTTCAAACTCCTTGGCATTGATTAAATAAAAAGCAAGCGAGCCCAACAATAATAGCATTGTAAACACGAGCACCAAATAAGGTCCACCAGCATCTTGTGCGCGCATTTCAGCAACCACCTGAATGTCTGTTTGCTGATTGGCTTCGTTTAATTTTAAATGCATAACAGGCAAAATGCTTCCGTCATCATCGCGATGCTCGCGATTGGGAACAATATGAAGCAAATCCTCATCTTCATAAATTTCAAAATCAAAACTGTGTACTGTCGTATGCTTGCCTAACAACCTATGCTTAACGTCTGTTAATCTTGAATTTGATCTTACTTTATACTTTCTTGAAAATAGCATAATTACAAATTTTAATAGGTTAACAATTAAATTTCTATAAGAAAATTACGGAAATAGCTTGTAATTATGCACTTGAAAGACACTTTTTTTAGAACAACTTATCAACAAAAATATAACTACTTGTTTATGAGTTGATAATAGCGGTCTACCATTTTTTGATAATGAGGCTTTAGCGCTGCTGGCACCGTTTTATACCATTCCATGAAGGCTTTTTGTTGCAATAGCATTTGAGATAATGCACTAGGCATAGCGGCAGGTTTGTCTTCTCCTGCCGATGCGGCACGGCTATCATCTTGTTCTTGTTCACGCAAGGCTTTTTGCGCTTCTAATAAGCGTGTTTCAATCGTTTTTTGTCTTTGTAGGAGCTGGGCTGCACTTTTCCGATTCACTAAATCTGTTTCATTTTTATCCATCTCCTCCATGATAGCCTTGAGCTCTTTACTCATATTCATTCCTTTGGCTTGCAATTGCGCATTGATTGCTGCTAATTGTCGACGAATAGCCGCTTGTTGTTGCGCGAGTCGTGCAATATTTTCTGCGTT
>JAHEFK010000030.1:19762-21135 GCA_024640225.1 Bacteroidota bacterium
TCTTCCAAATTTTTCTTAGCCTCATTTTCTTGTTCACCTGCGCCCTGCTGGTCTTTTTTATCAAGGGCTTGTTTCGCTTTTTGCATTGCCTCTTTAGCATCTGTAGCTTTTTCTGCAGCTTTATTCAAGGCGGCTTTTTCGCCTGGATCTTGTGCTTCTTTTTTTAAGGAATCGAAACTGTTTTGCATTAACGCCGCTAACTTTTTTTCTAGGGCTGCTTGCTGTTTTGCTAATTCCTCTGAGGATTGCTGCTTTGCATCGGTTTGCTGTTTTAGCGCCTCTTGCTCTTTTGCTAAGGCATCTATTTTCTTAGCCATTTGCTCCAATCCAATTTGATGTTCTAACTGCTTCATGAGGGCTTGCAAGCGCTGCATATCCATGGAGAATAACTTATTGTCTTGTTCTAATTCTTTAACTTGATCGGGCGTGATGGGATTGTTTTTTTGTTGCATTAAGTCTTGCAACTTTTGCATTTGTTTTTCTAATTCCTTTTGCAAGGCATCCTTTAATTGCTTTTGCAAATCAGCTTGTTTTTCTTGCAAGTCTTCACTATAATTATTTTGTTTCAATTGCTCCAGCTGCTCTTCCATAGCCTGTTTCATCTGATCAACTTTTACTTTTAGTTGCTCTTGCTTAGCCGACAATTCATGTAAGCTTTTTTGTTGCTCCCAACTGTTTGCATCGCCTTGCTGCGACAAATTATTACTGAGCGACTTCAATTCCTGTTGCATTTGCTTGCTTTGCTGTGCAGCACCTTGAGCCGTGCGTTGAAGTTGATCATTACTTTGGTTGATAGCAGCATCTAAGCCTTCCTTGGTAAGCTGCGCAAACTGCATGATAGCACTCTTCGTGCATTTACTTCCGTGAATGCCATCATTATCCCAAACCTCAAAATAATATTGCAAGCGATCGCCTAGCACTAAGGGAATGCTGGATTTATCGAAATAATAATCAAACTCATAAACGGCCGACTTGGGTGCAGCAATTGTTTTATTGATTATTTTTTTCACGCGCTTATCGGCACTCAAAATTTGTATAACAAAGGAAACATTGGCCACTTTATAGTCATCCGAAACCACCCCATGCAACAACATTTTATCAGCCGAAAAAGTATCACTTGTTTTCTGAACTTGAATTTGAGGGAATTGATCTTTTATTACATCTAATTGATAGTGCAAAGTGTCTTTATTCCCTTTATACTTGTTTTGCAACAATATGGAAAGTGCTTGCGAGTTGGAGGCTGTTTTAGTAATATGATAATGTTGCGTAGCGCTTTTAAACACGAGCGCTTGTTCTGAAGACCATTGCCACCAAACGGAGGAAGCGGCTTGCACATCAAAATCATATTGTAAGCGTGTACCTTCTGGCACTTG
>JAHEFK010000030.1:21235-22610 GCA_024640225.1 Bacteroidota bacterium
CCAATAATAAGCGCCGCATCTTCATATTGTAAGCGCTTACCTAATTTAAATAAGGCTAATAAGGGACGAACAATCCATTGCACCAGAATAAAGCAATTGAGCCCAATAAAAACACACCAGAATAGTAAACGAATAAGAGACGGAAAGTATAAATAATATTCACTCACACTTATCAATACCACAAAAAGTAAACAGCTTATTAATAAACTTACCACACCTCTGCTTAATAGATTGCTATAGTACTTTCTAATAAACTGATCTAATTTTTCTATCAATAAGTCGTATGGCCTCATAATAAGTGGATAACATCTATGTGTTGAAATTGCAATTTAATATAAAAGCATTGGAGTAACAACGTATATTTGCGAATTAAATATCCCTATTAAGCCAAGCTATTGGTCTATCGCTCCTATGCTGCAAATATATCCTCAACAAGCTATTGCTACCATCGAATTTGATAAAATCAAATCCTTATTAACTGCACATTGCAAAACCGATGCAGGTAAAGAACGCGTAGCCGCTATTCAATGGCAAAGCCAACGAAGTTTGATTGAAAAAAACTTGTTGCAAACCCTCGACTATAAGCATATTCTATCAAGTGGAGATAGCATTCCCAATGATTTTACCAAGAACATTAAAAAGGAATTAAAATTATTAGGGATCCCTAATGCCGCCTTAAGTATTGAACAACTCATTGCTATTTGGGAATTGACCTTGTGCATTCGTTCTATTTTAAATTGGTTCGAAAAAAATAAAGGTTTGTTTAAAAACCTTGCTCAACTCATCGAAAAAATAAATTTTGAAAAAGAAATACCTACTATCCTTAGTGAAGTTATAGACCCTAAAGGTTTTATTAAAGATACCGCTTCTAAGGAGTTACTACAGATTAGAACGCAGTTGGCAAAGCATCGCAATGAATTACGAAAAGTTTTTGAAACTATCATTCGCAAGCTCAACAAACAAGGCTATTTGGCCGATATCTCCGAAGGGTTTCTGAATGGCAGACGCACGGTGGCTATTTTTGCTGAACACAAACGTATTGTAAAAGGTATTTTGCATGGCGAGAGCGACTCGGGTAAAATTGTTTTCATTGAACCTGAAGAAACCATTGAACTCAATAATATTATTAGTTCGTATGAACGAGCAGAACAAAGAGAGCTCTATAAAATTTTATTAGAAACCACACAAGCCATTGCACCCTATCAAATACCCTTGCAATTTTATTTTCAGCTCATTGGTATTTTAGATTTTATTCGTGCCAAAGCCCTCTTTGCACTAGATTATAAAGGGGTAATGCCGCAATTGAGTCAGCATCCGCAAGTGCAGGTTATCAACGCCTATCACCCTTTATTATACTTACAAAATAAAGCACAAC
>JAHEFK010000030.1:22710-23879 GCA_024640225.1 Bacteroidota bacterium
CTGCAGAATGAAATAAAAAAAGAAGAGCTCGATTATTTGCGCGATATGGAACGCAAGTTCAAGCAAATCATTCAAGAGTGGAAACGAAGCGAAAACAAACAAGAAGTTATCCAATCGGCCGAGCAATTGCTCTTTAAAAAGAAACAACTGCAAGCCAATGCAGCAATGGCCAATAAGGCCGATAAACGCTATCAGGTAGTAGGTGGTATTCCTAAACTAGGAGATTTGATGCGCAATAAACTCAATCATCAAATTGGTACCCTCGTTGAAATGAAAGATAAAAAACACACCATTCAAATCGGAAATTTGCCCTTTCAAGTGCAGCTCGATGAATGGGTGGTTGTGCGACCGAAAGAAGCGCCAACCCAAGCAAAAAAAACCAGTAAAAAAAACAACTAATTCATGACCGTAAAACAAAAAGCATTGTTGGCCTTAGCCTTTGTAAGCATAGCCTGGGGTACCACTTATTTTGGCATTCGCATAGTGGTGCAGCACCTTCCCCCTTATTTGTTTGCCGGTGCACGACAAACGCTAGCTGGCTTACTGATGTTTGGCATTGCCGCATTGCAGAAAGAAAAATTTCAATGGAGCTGGCAAAGCATTAAACAACATGCCGTAGTAGGCCTCTTGCTCATTGCCGGTGGTAATGGATTTGTGTGCTGGGGCGAGCAGCATGTGGAAAGCACCGTAGCGGCTATTATTTGTAGTATGATGCCTCTCTTTGCGGTACTGTTCAATATTATTTTAGTACCCAATGAAAAAATAAATAAGTACATCATTGCCGGCTTACTACTGGGCTTTTTCGGTATCGCTTATATGTTTAAAAGTAGTTGGCACTTGCTACTCCAAGCCAATTATGCTTGGGGTGTAGCAGCACTCTTTGCAGCCACTATGATTTGGGCTTTGGGAAGTATTTTTAATAAACGAATTCAAAACAATACCGCGCCTTTGAGCAATGCCGGATGGCAACAATTTATTGGAGGCTGCATTATGTTTGTTATCAGTGCATGTACCGAGCAGCATCAGCATATAGATTGGAAGCATGCTGAAGTGATTATCGCCTATTTTTATTTAGTGATCGTGGGTTCGGTAATGGCCTATACTTTTTATTTGTACACCCTGCGCCACTTACCCATTGGCATTGTTACCATCTATGCGTATATCAATCC
>JAHEFK010000030.1:23979-26599 GCA_024640225.1 Bacteroidota bacterium
ATATCATCCAATATCTCATTGGCCACTTGCTCGCTGCTGGCGCCTTGCCAAGGAAAATTGCGTTGCCAATATTCGGTCACTTCAAAGATGCGCAAGCCGGTGGTTGCTTTAAAGTGCTCTCGCGTAATGGGGATGCTGTGCTTTGCAGCAATTTTAAGCATGCTATCGCCCCAATAAAGCTCGGTATCTAGCAATAAGCCATCCATATCAAAAAGCACAGTTGTGATCATAAGTAAAGTATAAAAGTTTGCTGTGCAAAAGTAAGCATTAAGCGCTTGATAATAGAAAACAAATCAGTAGTTTAAAAACCATTTACAAGCCCCAAAACAATTGGGGCGATTTTTTGTACTACTCCTCTACTCGGGGAGAAATCCCCGGCAGAAAATTTGCTGGACTTTGGTTTTAGTGGTAATTTGCCTTAGGATTAATTAGAGCATTAATTCATTTTTAAAATGATATACTTTAGTTGTAACAAAAAGAGATTTCTCTAATAAGTAAGTTGCGTAAAGTGTACTATTAGTAATACAAATTGCGCATAATTAGATTAAAATAAAAATTGAAAATCAACACCTTGAAAATATATAAATAACTTTTATTTATATCCGAAATGTTTGTATTTTTATTACTTAGCAGCATATATGACAACAGACCGTAAACTAAAAATCATATTCGGAATTTTATCCGTTGGACTTTTGACAACTTTGCTTATCAAGTTGAAAAATGTTCCAGGAGGAATGATTTTGTCAGGACTTTTTCTTGGCGGAATGATAATTGTCGGAATTATTATAGGTTGCTTAATATTATCTGGACTGTTAAAGCTAATTTTCAAAAATACTTCATTTCTGACAATTCTTTCGATAACGACAACAATTTCATTTTTAGCTTTTCACTACCAATTGTATTCACCGACCTTGACAATCATAGTTCCTAATGGATATAAAGGTCAAATAAATCTCGTTTTATCAAACGTAAAAGACAACATTTTGACTGTAGACAGTAACGGAATTGGCTATATAAACGAATGGACATTTAACAAAACATATTCAAGACCAATAGTTGAACAATTAGACGGAAAAAATCTTGATAAAAATCTTGTTGGATTTAATCCATCGACATTTTTTGGAACATCAATTGGTGGAGGAAATTCAATAAAGAGTTTAAGTTTCGAGATTGTTCCTGACAGCGTTTTAGGGATCGAACAATGTTATTCAGCCAACTGGACAAAATATGTTGACAAAAAATTAGTTTTACTAAAAGACCCTAATAAAGGAATTGAGAGTAATGAAGCAACTATTGAAATTAAACCCGAATAAAATAACTGCTGGTAACACGGTTTTTGCGTCAGGTAGGCTGACGTGCTTCATAGATACATTTGTACAAGGTTTAGCATTTGTACTTCGTATCAACACTAGTAGTAAAAATCCTGCTCATCTCTAAGACGAAAAACATTAAAGCCAAATGTGCTTAAGATTACTAAAAATTTAATTTTTACATTTCGAACCAATGTAATAACTTTGTAATCACAATACTAAAAAATGGATGTATCATTAATTTCAATCGGCAACTCAAAAGGAATTCGTCTTTCAAAGACCCTTATTGAGAAATATAATTTTCAAGATACTATTGAGTTAATCCTTGAAAAAGGTTATATCATCTTAAAACCTAAGACAGAAGCTCGTAAAGGCTGGGAAAAATCATTTAAAAAAATGCATGAAAACGGCGACGACAAACTACTTGTATCAGACGTATTTAAAGACGAAGACTTCGAAGAATGGAATTAAGGCAATATCAAATAGTATTGGTGAATCTAGACCCTACCATTGGAAGCGAAATGAGAAAAACACGACCTTGTGTTATTATTTCTCCAGATGAAATGAATAAATACTTGCAGACTATCGTTATTGCTCCTTTGACAAGTAATTCTAAAAGCTACCCTACACGCGTAGCGGTAAAGCATGGCAAAACCAAAGGCTGGGTTGTGCTAGACCAAATAAGAACAATTGACCGACAACGGATCGTAAAGCTTCTTGACAAGTTAACTGAAAAAGAAATCGGTAACATTAAGACCGTTATTCAGGAAACCTATGTTTTATAAAACATTGAATGAACAACACAAAAAACAAATAACTAGTTTAAAAACTATTTACAAGCCCCAAAAAATTGGGGCTTTTTATGCACTACTCCTCTACTCGGGGATAAATCCCCGGCTAAAAATTTGTTGGACTTTAGTATTAGTGGTAATTTGCTTAGGATATAATATATTTACGAAAAGATACTATACGAGTAGCCATTAGGTTTACAAAGTTCTTGTATTTAAGAGCTATAAGTAATATAAAAAATATAGAAGAAAATATGAAGAATGAAATCATTTTGACAAAGACAGAAAAAAGACTAGAGTATTTTTTAATTATTATAGGAATTCTTAGTTTTAGTGTGATTGGTTTTGGAATTTATTTCCAAAATAATAACATTAACAAAGATTATTTACTTGTTCCAACGTTTTTTGGGTTATTAAGTATTTTTATGGGAACATATGCTTATAATGGATTAACTGATGCTAACCTAATTAAAAAATGGACTCCATTCCCAATATATGACATAATAATATGGATAGTGTCAA
>JAHEFK010000031.1 GCA_024640225.1 Bacteroidota bacterium
CCTCCAAGAGCCTTTTTTTGTAATTAAATCCCTAATTTCACACTTCCATTTTTAACTATAAAAATCAATCTAATGAAGTTGAGATTTCTAAACTTTCTGGCTCTTGGACTTGTGGCGTTGAGCAGCAACGCTTCGGCAGCAGAAAAAATCAAATTTACAGAATACGATTTGCCCAATGGCTTGCATGTTATTTTGCATGAAGACCACGCTACGCCTATCGTTGCTGTATCCGTTATGTACCATGTAGGTTCTAAAAACGAAAAAGTAGGCCGCACAGGCTTTGCTCACTTTTTTGAACATCTATTGTTTGAAGGTAGCGAAAACATCAAACGTGGCGAGTACATGAAACTAGTACAAGCTGCTGGTGGTCAATTAAACGCGAATACCTCTCAAGACCGTACCTTCTATTTCGAATCATTACCGTCTAACCAATTAGAATTGGGCTTATGGATGGAATCGGAGCGTATGTTGCACGCTAAAATCGACACGGTTGGTGTAGAAACACAACGCAAAGTAGTAAAAGAAGAAAAGAAACAAAGCTATGATAATCGCCCTTACGGACAATTATTGAAAGTAGTTTATGAAAACAGCTTTACAGAACATCCTTACCATTGGACACCGATTGGTTATGATAAAGATTTGAGCGAAGCTACTATTGATGAGTTCATCAATTTCTACAAAACATACTATGTACCCAACAATGCTACGTTAGTAATTGGTGGTGATATCGATCCTATTAAAACGAAAGCCTTAATTGCGAAATATTTTGGTGGCATTCCAAAAGGCACCAAAGAATTATACCGTCCGTCTATCGTAGAGCCAGCACAAACAGCTGAAAAACGCACTACCTTTTACGACAATATTCAATTGCCGGCTTTAATCTTTAGTTACAAAGCACCTAAGCCTTTCACGAAAGATGCTTATGCTATGCAATTATTAGCGCAATTATTATCGCAAGGTAATAGCTCTCGCTTACGCAATGCATTAGTTGACAAACAACAAAAAGCAGTAGAAGTAGGCGCTTTCCCTATGCCAAGTGAAGATCCGGGCGTAGTGATGATGTTTGCAATTGCAAATATGGGCGTTAAGAATGCTGAATTAGAAACAGCTATGAACGATGAAATTGAAAAAGTAAGAACTACTTTAATGTCGGACGAAGAATACAAAAAATTGATGAACCAAATTGAAAGCGATTTCATCAATCAAAACCGTCGTATTTTAGGTGTTATTGAAAACTTAGCTACGAATTATACGTATTTAAAAAATACCAATTTAGTAAATACCGAATTAGCCCTTTACCAACAAGTAACTAAAGAAGATATTTTACGCGTTGCGAAACAATATCTTTCTAAAGAAAACCGATTGGTGGTAGATTATTTACCTAAATCAGAAGAAAAAAAATAAATCGGCATTTAACTTAAAAAACAGTCAACATGAAAAAAATTATTTTACATATAGCTGCATTTAGCTTTATTGCTTCGGCAAGCTATGCGCAAAGCACCGTTAAGAAAGCCGCTCCAAAAGCAGCTACTGTGCCTACTACCACTTTAGACAGAAGCATTCGTCCGAAAGCAGGACCTGCTCCTGAAATCAAATTAGGTAAAACAGAACAATTTACTTTAGCGAATGGCTTGAAAGTATTTGTTGTAGAAAATCACAAATTACCTACGCTTGATATCTCTATTCAATTTGATACGAAACCAGCTTTAGAAGGTAAAGCAGCAGGTCTTTCTCAAATCACGGGAGAGTTGATGACAAGCGGTACTAAAACTAAATCTAAAGATGAATTAAGTAGTGCTATTGATAATATCGGCGCTGAAGTAAATGCAAGCACTTCGGGTATTTCTGCTGGTAGCTTGAAAAAACATCAAACAGCCTTATTAGAAATCTTAAGTGATATCCTTATCAATGCAGATTTTAAACAAGATGAATTTGAAAAAGCTAAGAAACAATTATTAGCGGGATTAGAATCTTCTAAAAACGAACCTGATGCGATGTTGAACAATGTAACATCGGTGATCAATTTCGGTAAAAACCATCCTTATGGAGAAGTAGTTACAGACAAAACAGTAGCTAATATTGAATTAGCGGCTTGTACTAATTACTTCCAAACTTATGTTCGTCCGAATGTAGCGTATATGGCTATTGTAGGTGATGTAACCTTAGCAGAAATCAAACCTTTAATTGAAAAATATTTCAATGGATGGCAACGTGCGGAAGTGCCGGTAGCTAACTACCCTACTCCAACCGAACCTGAAAATAACCGCGTTGTTTTTGCAGCAAGAGAAGGTGCGGTACAAAGTGTATTTAATGTTACCTACCCAATCGATATCAAACCGGGAACAGAAGATGTTATTAAATTGAATGTAACCAATACTATTTTAGGTGGCGGTTCTCAAGGTCGTTTATTTTTAAATCTTCGTGAAAAACACGGTTGGACTTACGGTTCTTATTCAAGTGTTGATGTTGATGATATCTATGGTAATTTCAAAGGCTATGCTAAATGTAGAAACGTAGTAACGGATAGCTCTATCACAGAATTATTAGCAGAGATGCGTAAACTGAATAGCGAATTAGTACCTAACGAAGATTTACAAAACATCATCAACAATATGTCGGGTGCTTTTGCATTAGGTTTAGAAAACCCTGGTCGTATTGCACAATTTGCAATCAATATCGATCGTTATAAAATGCCAAAAGATTATTATAACAACTACTTGAAAAATTTAGCTGCTGTTACACCGCAAGATGTAAAAGCTATGGCTGAAAAATATATCAATCCAGACAATGCAAATATCATTGTAGTAGGTAGCAAAGAAGAAGTAGCTCCTAAATTAAAAGCATTTGCAAGCAATGGTACTATCGACTATGTAGATAACTATGGTAATGCAGTTGAAAACACAACGATTGTTGCAGCTCCAGCAGGTGTAACAGCAGAAAGCGTTTACAACAAACACATCAGCTTAATAGGTGGCGAAAAAGTAATTGCAACTATTAAAGATGTGAAAACCGTATTTGAAGCAGAGATGCAAGGTATGGTGCTTAACTTTAGCAAATTTTCTAAAGCGGGTAAATTAAAATCTACTGTTAGTGTTCCTAAAATGGGTATGACTTTCCAAAAATCTGTGATCAACGGAACTACAGGCTACTCAGAGGCACAAGGACAAAAGAAAGAAATGACTGCTGAAGAGATTGCAGAGAAAAAAGAAGAATTAGATCCTCAAGCAGAAATTCACCAAGCAGCAATTGGCAATACGCGTACTTTAAAAGGACAAGATGGCAATATGTATGTTATTGAAGTGAAAGATGCTAAAGGCGAAACTTCAAAAGAATTTTATGATATAGCTACTGGCTTCAAAGTAAAAGAAGTAAAAACGCAAGACACTCCACAAGGACCAATGTCTATTGTTGTAGAATATGGCGACTATAAAGAAGTACCTGGTAAAAAAGGATACAAAGTTGCGTACACGGTTAAATATCAAGCAGGTCCTCAAGCTTTCGATATGAAATTAACAACTATCGAAATCAACAAAGGAATCAGCGACGAAGAATTTAAATAATTAACTACTGCTGTAATAAAAAAGCCACTTCAAATGAAGTGGCTTTTTTTTGATTCTCTAGCTTGTCATCCTGAGGAACGAAGGATTTGAGAGCGTTTATTTTTTTCGTCTTTCGTCTTTCGACTTTCGTCACTCGAGTATTGTATTTTGTGTTTGAGAAGGGGATATCAAATCAACGAATAATGGGCAACAAACAACGAAAAACGACCAACGAGGAACGAACAACGATAAACGAACAACGAACAACAACTCACCACTTGCTACAACACACTAGCTTGTCATCCTGAGGAACGAAGGATCTCAGAGCGTTTGAGGTTGAGGCTAAGGTTGAGATTGAGGATGAGGTCGAGGTCGAGGACAAACGATAGACGAAAAACGATAGACGACAAACGAACAACGAACAACGAAAAAAGAGCAACAACTAACGCAATAAACTCACATCGCCCTTTTTAACTTGCTGTTTTTTATTGATAATTTGATAGGTACAAATCCAGTTATAGGTACCCAATTCTTGAGGTACATCTTTGTAGCTTCCATTCCATTTGTCGCTTGCATTTCGGGTATGAAAAACACGTTCGCCCCAACGATTGTAAATACTTAAATCATAATAGTCTAAAAACAACGTATTACCCATGGCACCAAATTGATCATTGTTGCCGTCATTATTAGGCGTAAATCCTGTAGGAAAAAAAATATCGTATTGGCAATCGAATAAAACCCCTACCGTATCGCGTGCAGTGCATCCAATAATATTGCTAACTGTCACCCAATAAAAATTACTTTGCGAGGCTACGATACTCGGTGTTTGCTCTCCCGTATTCCATAGATAGCTTAGGAAATTAGAACCCGGACTAAGCGTATAACTTTTCTCGGGGCACAAAATAGTATCTACCCCTAAACTGATTACCAAATTATTCAAATTAGGCACCTTAATTTGTAGCGTATCTTCACATTGATTTGCATCTTTATAATGCACGATGTACGTAGCACTTGGCAAATTATTGGCATTGCTTGCAATGGAAACAGCAGGCATCCAATTATACTGAATTGGGGCGCGTGCACCCGACAAGAATACTTGTGCAGCACCTGTAGGTATATAACAATCGCTTGGCTGTGCCGTATAAGACTTTGTAATCGTACTGTAGTTTACAATGACGGTATCGCGACCCACACATCCAAGTGCATTTTTTATTTGTACCCAATACGTACCTGGCACCGAAACTAAAAAACTGGATAAGCTCGATCCATCTTGCCATAAATAAGTTACATAATTAGGTAGATTGTAAACGATGATAGCATTCTTACACAAGGTGGTATCCTTTCCTAAACTAGGTTTGAAATTACCCAAATTACCAACCGTAATTTGTGCTGTATCGGCACATCCATTTGCATCGTGTATAGTTACCGTATAAACGCCAGAAGCCAATCCAGCAGCAGTGGCTGCAGTGCCTCCACTTGGCGACCATTGATAGGTATACGGTGCGGCTCCTCCACTTACTTGTACCGAAGCGGTGCCACTGGCTACGCTACAACTGGTGGGTGTGCTCGTGCTCGTTTTTTGAAATTGCGTGGGTGAAGTTAAAGTAACACTCGAAGATGTAGGACAAATATCAGTTCCGCTGATACTTACCGTGTACTGTCCGGGTCCTAGATTACTTATGGTAGGCGTATTTTGAGTGGGCGTGGTATTCCATGAATAAGTAAAGGGCGGTGTATTGGGCCCTACTCCGGTAACTACTGCGGTAACAACACCATTATTTGCACTGCAATTAAGCGCTTGTACAATTTGTGCTTGTACGTTTAAAACCGTAATGGTTTTGGAATAAGTAGCCGTTGGATTGCAGGGACCAGCAACTTGCAAGGTAACCGTATACGTACCAGGCGCAGAAAAGGTATGCGTAGGATTGGTGATAGAAGAAGTATTGTTGCTTCCCGAAGCAGGATCTCCAAAATTCCATGCATAGGTAGAGTTGCAAGAGCCGCCGGGATTACTAAACAGCATGGCATTACCTTGGCATTGGTAGGTAAACGTAGCATTGGTAGCCGGTGCATTGCCAATATAAATATCATCAATCGCAAAACCATCAAATGCATTACAAGTGGTGCCCGCGCCAAAAACAAAACGAAAAATAACGGCACTTTGTCCAGCTAAATTATCTAAGCAATGCTTCGCTAAAAGCCAAGTAGTACTCCCCGATCCTCCTTGACAAGCACCTTGCGTGCTTTGTTTATTACCGGCCCAACCCGCTTTGTTGGTAGCCAATCCGGTAAGATTGGTAACACTCGCTTGATTGTACCAAATAGCATTCATACAATTAGCCGGCTCGTTATAGGCCCCAACGGTATTCCAGGTAGCTCCATTATTGGTAGAATATTGCAGAGAAGCCCCATCATAAGTATTTTCCGTTTCCCAAAAAACTTTAAATGAAATATACGGATAGCTCAAGGAAGAGAAATTGAAACATGGACTTTGCAACCATGAGCGCTCACCGCTGTTGTAAGAACTAGTGGTGAGTCCGCCAACAATCCAGCATTTAGCTCCGGTAGCAGCACCAGAGATTACGGGTTTGTTGGGCGTGCCCCAAGCCCAATCATTACCAACCGTGCCTCCAGATGTCCATCCGCCATTATTCAACTCAAAACCCTCGCTATAAGGGAAGGATGCTATGGCACTACTACATTGTGCAGAAGATAAAAAGGGCAGTAAAACGCCTACGGTCAGTAAGAATAAAATTCTAAATATTGGTTGATACATTGGTTGAATTGGAGCAACAAAAGTCGGTATATTTTTTTAAATAAAAACAGCCCTTGTTTTAAGCAATTATTATATAAAAATTAAGGCTTCGGATTAGCAAACATGTCAATTTGTCGTAACTTTGTACAAAATTAGAAGTACAGCAATGGAAACGCTTATCAGCAAAGATATTAATGAAGCAAAACAAGGCGAAGTATATGCTCCTTTTGCCAACGACCCAAATACTTATAACAAGAAATTTTATATAGAAAGTTATGGCTGTGCCATGAATTTTAGTGATTCTGAAATTGTTGCCTCCATTTTGAATGACAAAGGCTTTGGTGCCACCCGCATCATTGAAGAAGCTGATTTGATCTTCATCAATACTTGCTCTATCCGCGAAAAAGCGGAACAAACGGTTCGTAATAAATTGCAAAATTATGCTGTGTTCAAAAAAACAAATCCAAGTTTATTGGTAGGTGTTTTGGGCTGTATGGCAGAGCGTTTAAAAGCAAAATTATTAGAAGAGGAAAAACTAGTAGATATTGTTGTAGGTCCGGATGCTTATAGAAGTTTGCCTAGCTTAATTGAAGAAGCCGAATCTGGACAGAAAAGTGTAAATGTTTTATTGAGCAGAGAAGAAACCTATGCCGACATATCACCTGTTCGTTTAAATCAAAACGGCATAACTGCATTTGTTAGCATTATGCGTGGATGCAATAATATGTGTTCGTTTTGTGTAGTGCCTTTCACCCGTGGCAGAGAGCGCAGTAGAGATGCTGCAAGTATTATTGAAGAGTGTAAACAATTAGTAGCAGAAGGATACAAAGAAGTAACGCTATTAGGGCAAAATGTAGATAGTTATCATTATCAACCAGGCACCGAAACGGAAGCGATTACGTTTGATAAGCTTTTAGAAATGGTAGCCCTCATCGATCCTCAATTACGCGTTCGTTTTAGCACTTCGCATCCTAAAGATATTACCGACGAAGTTTTGCATGTGATGGCCAAATACCCAAATATTTGCAAATACATTCACTTACCCGTGCAAAGTGGCAATACGCGTATTCTACAATTGATGAATAGAACTTATACCAAAGAATGGTATTTGAGCAAAGTAAAACGCATTAAAGAAATTATGCCGGATTGTGCAATCAGCTCCGATATTATTGTGGGTTTTTGCACAGAAACAGAAGCCGACCATCAAGATACATTGGATATCATGCGACAAAGCAAATACGAGTTTTCTTACATGTATGCTTATAGCGAACGACCAGGTACTTTGGCCGCTAAACGCTACCAAGATGATGTAAGTGAAGCTGACAAAATGAGACGCTTAGATGAAATAATTGCGTTGCAAGGACAATTATCATTGGCCAGTAATTTACAAGATATAGGTAAGACATTTGAGGTACTGGTAGAAGGCGATAGTAAAAAAAGTAATAAAGATTGGAGTGGCAGAAATAGTCAAAATAAAATGATTGTATTCCCAAAAACCGATGCCCCAATAACAAAAGGAATGTATGTGCAGGTAACGGTTACAAAGGCAAGTCAGGCTACTTTAATAGGGCATTTAGTCGACGCTTAAAATTTATTTTATGGATATACAAAGTATTAAAAATAGATTTGGAATTATTGGGAGTGCTCCAGCACTTAATTATGCTATTACCGTTGCCAGCCAGGTAGCCAATACCGACCTTACCGTATTAATCATGGGTGAAAGTGGTGTAGGTAAAGAAGCTTTTTCACATATTATCCATAATTTATCGGCACGCAAACACAATCCTTTCATCGCAGTAAACTGTGGTGCCATTCCAGAAGGCACCATTGATAGTGAATTATTTGGTCATGAAAAAGGAGCCTTTACGGGAGCCGTAGATAGCAGAAAAGGCTATTTTGAAACGGTTAACGGAGGCACTATTTTCTTAGATGAAATTGGAGAGATGCCTTTGGGTACACAAGCACGCTTGTTGCGTGTATTAGAAACGGGCGAATTTATTAGAGTGGGTTCATCGAAAGTTCAAAAAACCAATGTTCGCGTTATTGCTGCTACGAACAGAGAATTGATCAATGCCAATCACTTAGGTCGCTTTAGAGAAGATTTATATTATCGTTTAAACACCGTGCCCATTCGAGTGCCGGCTTTGCGCGATCGCAAAGAAGACATTCCATTATTGTTTAGAAAATTTGCAGCCGATTTCTCGGAAAAATATAAAATGCCCGGCATTCATTTAGATGCGCAAGCTTTTCAATTGCTCACCAATTATGCTTGGCCTGGTAATATTCGAGAGCTTAAAAATATGGCAGAGCAGATTTCTGTTTTAAGTATCGATAAAAATATTACAGCCGAATCTATCTATCAGTATATACCTAAGATTGTTCCCCATCAAAACAATAATTATTTACCCGTATTGACTGCTATGAACCAACAACCATTTGATACAGAATTTGCAGGTGCAGATAAAGATCTTTTGTACAAATTATTTTTTGATTTGAAAAAAGATATCAGCGATTTGAAAAAGTTGTTATTTGAAATGGCGCATCAACAAGGCTTTACTCCAGCCGCTCCGTTTACGGAAACAAACTTAACTAATAACTATTCCAATCCAACTGAATTTGCAAATCCGGTAGCTATTCATAGTCCCATTTTGCTACACCCTAGTGAAACAGCACAAGCAGCACAATTTGTAGAAGAGAATTTACAATTAGCAGAACGAGAAAAAGAATTTATTATTAAATCACTCAAAAAACATAAAGGAAGAAGAAATTTAGCAGCACAAGAATTGGGAATTTCGGAGCGTACGCTGTATCGAAAAATAAAAGAATTTGGAATAGAAGAATGAGAACGTATACCCCACTAATTATCGTATTATTCAGTGTATTACTAGCTGCTTGTGGCGTCTATAGTTTTACGGGTGCTACTATTGAAGGTAAATCAATTTATATTCATGTATTGGAGAATAAATCGAGAAATATTGTGCCTTCCTTAAGTGCTAATGTATCTGAAAAAATTAAAACACGCATCTTATCACAAACAGGTTTGGCACCAATTAATAATGATGCTGCCGATTATGATTTGTCGGGCACCATTACCAATTATGAAGTGAGTGTATCGGGTTTGCAAAATAATCAAACCGCTTCTCAAAACCGATTATCCATAAGTGTAGAAATTATATTTAAAAATAAGAAAAACGAAAAAGCTAATTTCACACAAAGCTTTAATAGATTTGCAGACTTTAGCGCTACACAAACCTTACAAAGTGTGGAGCAAAAATTAATTGAAGACATTGGCAATCAATTAGCAGATGATATTTTTAATAAAGCATTTGTAAACTGGTAGCCCTTAATAATTAAAATGATTTCGAACGAACAACTACATACCTATTTTAATTCGTCGGCGGCAATAGAAAGTCTCGACCAACAAGTATTGGAAAGCTTATTGGTTCAATACCCCTATTTTGTTCCAGCACATTATATCAAAGCTAAAAAAGCTTATTTAGAAAACAACCGCCAATTGAGTACTGCAATAATTGACGCAGTCTATCCCAACGTTCAAAATTGGATACAGTTTAATCATTGGTTAGCCAACGATGCTAGTCTTACTATAGAAGATACTACAACATCAATTGATGAATGGAGTGTAGAAGAAGAGGAAGCGCTGCAAGCAATAATAGCTTCGGAAGAAAAAGAGCCCATAAGCTCCGACATTACATCTGATTTGTTGCAACCAGTTTATACTGAGGACTATTTCTTACATCAAGGTATTGAAGTATCAAATGATATACCAGATGATCTACAAGAATTGCAAACTACTTCGAATATAGATGAGGACGATGCCGATAAATCGCTGATGGTAGTGATGAGCTTTGCAGAATGGCTCAACTATTATAAAACCAATGCAGAAAAGCAAAAAGAAGAAAAACAAGAAGCTAAAGCGTTGAAAAGCATGTGGCAAAGAGAAAAGCTTGCGCAAGCACTTGGCGATGAAGACGATGATATCCCAGAAAATGTATTTGAAATGGCGGTCAACTCTATTAGCAATGAAAATGGCTTAATCAGCGAAGCGCTAGCGAGCATTTTGCATAAACAAGGGAAAAAAGAAGACGCTATTGCTATGTATAAAAAATTAAGTTTGCAAAATCCTGAAAAAAGTAGTTACTTTGCAACACTCATTGAAAAAATTATAAAAGAATAATTTATGATCGTTTTATCTACTATAATTATCCTAATTGCGTGTGTTATTCTCGCTTTCTTTATTTTAATCCAAAACCCAAAAGGTGGTGGACTTACCGGTTCTTTTGGTAGCATTGGCTCTCAAGTAATGGGCGTAAAGCAAAGTACCGATGTAATGGAAAAAGGAACTTGGACCACGATGGGTGTAATTGCTGCATTGTGTATTCTTTCTGTAGTATTTTTTGAAAAAACAAAGAAAGTTCAAGATGTAAAAGCTCCAGCAGAAAAAAGTGCTCCTGCTAAACCCGCTAAATAATTACAAAACATTTATATAAAAAACCTGCACTTGCTGCAGGTTTTTTTTATTTTCGTAGCATGGCTAAAAAGAATCGCTCGCATACAAAAAACAAGCAATCTAAATCCGGGAAAGTAATTAGAATCCTACTTTTTGCCGGATTGCTTGCTGTAGCGATACTATTCTTACCGATTGTAAAGACACCCAATACAACACTAAAAATTCGTCCCAATGCAACTTGGGAATATATAAAAGAAGACATTCGCGCACAAGACAAACTTCGCTTTCCACTATTGTTGGAATGGGCAGCCGTCCTTACCGGATATCCAAAACATATACATCCGGGTAGCTACGCTATAGATTCATGGATGGGCACCTTGCCGTTATTAAAAGTGCTTTTCTCGGGCCGACAACAAGCTATTTCCTTAGTGATTAATAAATATAGAACGCAACATGAGTTTTTTGTATTTATAGCACAAAAATTAGCAACCGATACCCTAGCCCTCAAACTGTTACTAGCCGATTCAGCCTTTTTAAACCAATATCAACTTAATGCCAAAACTAGTTTTTGCCTTATTACCCCCAATACCTATGAAGTGTATTGGAATTGTAGTGCTCAAAAATTATTAGCCAAAATCGGCAAAGCCTATTTGCAATTTTGGAATGAAGATCGAAGAAAAGCTGCTGCTAAACAAGGTTTTTCTATTCCCGACATCATTAGCATTGCAGCCATTGTAGAAGAAGAAACTAATTATATTCCAGAAAAATCAATGATTGCCAGTGTGTATTTGAATCGCTTACGAAAAGGCATTCCCTTACAAGCCGATCCAACCATTAAATATGCCCTGGGCGACTTTACCATAAAGCGTATTACACAGGAGCATTTAAAAACCGAATCTCCGTTTAACACATATATCCATACAGGCCTACCACCCACGCCTATTTGTACGCCATCGGCAAGCAGCATAGACGCTGTATTGCATGCAAGCCAGAGCAATAACTTCTTCTTTTGCGCTCACCCAGATTTAAACGGGCAACATATTTTTGCTCAAACCTTAGAGGAGCATTTAAAAAACGCAAAAAATTACCACGAAGCCTTAAACAAAAAGGGCATTCATTAATACAAAGCAAGTGCTTTTTTTAAAACGATTAGTTACCTTTGCAGCCTAATGGAATCCGTAAAAAAAGTTGCCTTTCATACTTTAGGTTGTAAATTAAATTACTCCGAAACTTCTTCGCTCAGTAGATTATTGGAGCAAGAAGGTTTTACCAAAATCAATTTTGATGATGTTGCCGATGTATATGTCATCAATACCTGCTCGGTAACAGAAAATGCCGATAAAGAGTGCCGACAAATCGTACGAAAAATTCAGAAAAAAGCCCCAGAAAGTGTAGTGGTTATTACGGGTTGTTATGCGCAACTCAAACCTGCTGAAATTGCAGCAATTGAGGGCGTAGACTTGGTATTGGGTGCTGCGGAAAAATTCAATATTGTTAGTCACCTTAAAGCCTTTACCAAAGGCGATAGCACTAAAATTTGCTCTTGTGATATTGAAGATGTAGAAGGATTTCACAGCTCTTTTTCACAAAATGATCGTACCCGCACCTTTCTTAAAGTACAAGATGGTTGCGATTATAATTGTAGTTTTTGTACCATTCCTTTAGCGCGCGGACATAGCAGAAGTGATGAAATTGAAGGCGTTTTGGAGCGCATAAAAGAAATTGCACAGAAAGATTGTAAAGAAATCGTGCTTACGGGCATCAATTTAGGCGATTTTGGCAAGGGCAATGAGGGTGGAAAGCGTAAAGAATACAACTTTTTAGACCTTTTAAAGGCAATAGAAGTATTTGATTCGGGAATCGAGCGCTTCAGAATTTCGTCGATAGAACCCAATTTATTGAGTAATGAAATCATAGAATTTGTTGCCCAATCTAAAAAATTCATGCCTCATTTTCATATTCCGCTTCAAAGTGGCAATAACCGAATTTTGGGTCTCATGAAGCGACGTTACCAAAGAGAGTTATATAAAGAAAGAGTTGAATATATTAAACAGTTAATGCCTCATTGTTGTATTGGGGTCGATGTGATTGTCGGATTTCCTACAGAGACAGATGAAGATTTTCAAGATACGTTCAAGTTCCTACACGAAATAGATGTAAATTATTTACATGTGTTTACCTATTCCGAGCGCGATCATACCCAGGCAATTTTGTTGGAACCGGTGGTGCCGATCGAGATCCGAAATCAACGAAATAAAATATTAAGAAATTTATCATTTCAAAAAATGAACTTTTTTACGGAGCAACATCGTGGTCAGACTCGAGCTGTTTTGTTTGAGCAAGCCGATAAAAATGGAATGATGGAGGGGTATAGTGACAATTATATCAAAATTCAGGCTCCATACCAAAAAGAAAGAGTTAACTCAATAGAAATGTGGAACTTATAAAGTTTACCTAAACTAAATAACGAAAAAATCACCGTAAGCCTTTTTACGGTGATTTTTTTTGTTTATACTTATGACATCTTGTCAAACGAACAACAAATTGTAATTAACTGGCAGTATTGCTTAAGGAAATTAAAATATTTTCATAATAAATTGTTAGTCATTTAATTATAAACTTTATATAAATTGATTTATAGATAAAATTCGATTGGTCATTACAATGGGTTTAGACCTTATATAACCTATATAAATAATTGATTTTAAATTAATTATATTAAAAATATAGAGGAAATATAGTCGCTTTGAAACAAGACTTAAAATTAGCAAATTTTGCTTTCCATAGCTTAAAACTATAATAATCTTAAAAATTAATACTAAATAATTGATTTACATTAATTTAAACTAATCTAATTTATTATTTACTTCATGTAAAGATATAAATCTAAGAATATTGGAAATCTTCAGCCTTCTCTTGCTCCCTACTTGTATAAATTCAACCTAAAGCTTCACTTTAGATAGCTATTTTGTGACCTATCTATTGGTACTGAGCTGATACTGAAAAGAGCAGAAATATGCCAGCCGCTCCCCTGCTCTTTGGATTGATTTGAGGTAGATGGAAAGATGAGGTTAAGGTTGAGGTTGAGGTTGAGGTTAGGGGTTAGGGGTTAGGGATTAGGGGTTAGGGATTAGGGATAATAATTTTTCAAATAAAGCAAATCAACTTCCTCAGCCCATTAGCTTATCGTCCTGAGCTTGCTATGGGTTTTATATTAAAGGATGGGAAGTACGAGAATGGAAGTAAAGCTTGGGCGCTGGCTAATTGCCCGTTTGTAAGAGCACATTTTGGATCAATTCTTCCAAAACAGCTAAATCAATTGCTGATAATGCCTTAAACTTGATACAATAACTTGTAACACTAGCCTTACCTATTCGCTCGGCATAGTTGTTGGAAAGGTAGTTTTTATCGGAAAGGCCCATGATATACACCGATATACCCGTGGTATTGGCACTGAGGCCTATTTGGTAAAAATCCTTACCCATTCCGCTCTTATTTTTTAATTGGAGTAAGCCATAGCCAATATTGGGATTGGCGACTACTTTTCCGTTGGCATCTTTACCATCTAAAAACCAAAGCTGAGCTCCCGGCATAGTATTCCTTATCATTTGGTCTAATAGCTGCATTTCTGCCCTTTTAGAGGGCGGTAAGCTTGCCAAATAGTTGGCTATTTGATCAGGAATACTCAAATGATTCATTATTGATGCTTATTCTTTAACAAATTGAAATCTTCGGGTAGTATTAGCTTCCATCAATTCAAGATAATAGATGCCACTTTGTAAGGTTTCTATGGGAATAACTTCGCTTTTATCTCCTGATGCGCATATTTTTCCAAGCACATCATAGATTTTATAGGGCAAATGAGCATTGGTATATACTATCGTGTTTGCGGGATTGGGATATATGGTTATTGGTGCATGCAATCCCTCATTTAGAATGCCGGCAGTGGGACAAGGGTTATATTTCCCAATATTCCAAACCAATAAGCTATCATTCACCACACTGTGGGCTATTTGCTGCAGAAAAGCAACATTCGTAGCGGTTAGTCCAGCCGTATACGTATTGCCAACTACACTTTTACGAAATAATACTTCATAAAATACACAAGCTGCTAAGTAGGAGCCTTCGATTACGGGGTGACTTTCATCGGTACTATATAATTCTAAGCTAGGTTTTGAGGCAATGGACTTTCTCCAGGCTTCACCAACTGGCGACATGATTGTATGAGTGGTATCAGCAAATAATTTGTAAGAAGCTCTTAATCTGTCTTGCATGCCCGAATAGGTGCATATAGGCGGATAAGCAGCGCAATTAGACGCATCGCCATTTTTCCTACCCCAGGTTTCAAAAAAGACCGTTTGAGCACATGGATTAGCTCGTTTTACCAAACTATCTAAACTAATTGCAAAGGGTAAGGTTTGAGCAGCTACTTGTGCAGGAGAAAAAGAAGGCTCTTGACTTTGAGCTTGCAATACAACATAATTCCAAGCTTGCGCTTTTATCTTTGCAATACTGGTGGCATCATTAAAATGATTATTGAACGTATAGCCGCCTATGCAATTGCTGTCAAACAAAAGCGTATCTCCATTGGCAGCAGCCACATCTTTTATTAATTGTGGTAAATTATTAACGAAGGTATAGCTGTTACCTAAAAATAAAACATTGATTTTTTTCTTTGCTTGAGCATGAGCAAAGTAAGCACATAGCGATAGGACAGTGAATATGTAGATGCTTTTTCTTTTCATTGGTTTTAGTTTATTGCGCATTTATATTGCAAAAATGCAAACATCCTAATGGATGTTTGCAAAATATAAAACAAATTTAAACTAAATTATTGAACACTTTTCTTGCTTTATTACATAACAATGAAAAGCGAAGAAAAACTATCTATTAGGAGAACATACAACATTGCGCTGTAATGCAAAATACTTGATAACGGCTACAATTCAGCATCTGCTTTATCTACTTTCTTCGTAGCTCTTTGGCCTTTACTACTTGATTCCTCGAGCTCAGCACTTTGTTTCATGCTCGATTGAGCCGTGCCACAAGAAACCAACAAGGAGATACTAATTAGCCCTAATAAAATAATACGCATATTATTGAATGATTAATTTATCAGCTTGATTAAAGGTACTTGTTTGCACACGAAGCATATACATTCCTTTTGCTAAATGAGCAACAGGAATAGCTACTACTTTTCGATCTTCTTGAACAGGCACTTGTAAAGAAGCAACTACACTACCCGTAATATCTACTAGTTGTATGTGAACGGTTTCGTTATTTAATCCAACTAAAGTAACATAAGCAGTTTGGCTCGCAGGATTTGGAGCTACTATTGCTTGTTGTCCTTTTAATTGAGACGCATCAATGCCTAATGGGAATTGCGTGATTTGTAAATTGTCTAAATAAAAATGATTTCCCGCACCTAGATCTGTATTATCTACACTAGGGGTATATCTAAATTTGAAATACACATGATTACTACCTTTATAACTACTTAAATCGAAGCTTTGCAATTGCCATTGTGCAGCGCTAACTGGTGTATAGGCCGTTGTTTTTAGACCTGTATTACCTAAACTATTATTGGTTAAAGAACCCGCAGGTAGTTTAGTCCAGGTTATTCCCCAATTTTTTGTAGCATAAATATCTAATACATCTGTTTGTGTAGTGCTTCTGTATGCGCCAGTAGTATAAAAACTCATAGTAAGCGGTGCAGAGGAAGGCACATTGGTAAAATCAAAACCAGGCGTAAAGAAATCGTCATAATCAAATTCAGGTTTTCCAGCTCTTGCTGCATTTCCAGTTCTTGTATCAAAATTATTATAACGGATACAACTATTATCGTCATAGCCAACACCGTTTACATATTCCCATTTAAAACTATTTTCGAAATAGTTGATGCAAGGAAAGGAATTGGTATCTGCACTATTAAATTTCTGTACGTAATTTCCAGGAACGATGGCAGCAGTATCGGCAATATAAACATAGTGATTTTTGGTAATGCTATCTTTACCTGCATTTGATGTTGCAACAAGTTTTGCACTAACCCAACCTGGTGCATTAAACAAATTAGCAACACTAGAATTTGTAGCCGTACTTATTGATGGAGCATTAGAGAATGACCATTGCAAACTACTGATAGTATCTCTCCACGATTGATTTTTAAAGGTGATAGCAATTGGTAAAACCACTCCTAACACACTCCACAATTTGCTCGCTGAAAAATCTGCAATAGGCGTAAGATCAGTAGGTGTATTTAAAATAC
Organism: Bacteroidota bacterium; assembly: GCA_024640225.1. Lineage (GTDB taxonomy): Bacteria > Bacteroidota > Bacteroidia > Chitinophagales > Chitinophagaceae > CAIWHF01. The sequence continues at coordinate 17,028 of JAHEFK010000031.1, forward strand.
CAGTAGCACTTAAATTAGCAGCACTCCATAAATTATTTCTACCTGCTGTTGCAGCACTTAAAGCGGTTCTGCAACGTGCCATTTGCAACTGCGTAAACATTTTAGAGCAATACGTATAATCCATTACATTTTGAGCATTCACTGTATCTGGATAATCAATGCCGTTTCTAATATAATTGGTAGCACACGTAACATCATACAAAGCCGCAGGCACACAACCCACTGGATTATGTCCTTTTGTTGGTGGTGTATCATCTACGTTATCATCGCCGCAGCCAACACCGGCATTATTGGTATTACCCCAAACATGCGAAAGATTAAGGCTATGCCCTACTTCATGCGAAATCGTATTGTCTGTATTTAAATAACTTGCTAAGGAAATAACACCATCATAGTAAGGAATACCATTAGCCGATTGCGGTGTATAGGCATACGCAGCGGCACCATTATGAGAAGCATCAAAAGTATTGACCACCCAAATATTCAAGTATTTGTTATTAGGCCATCCATCAATTTTTGCTTGGTCTGTACCTTGATTGTACAAGTTACTAATGCGGCGTGTAATACCATTAGTTGGATTTCCATTAGGATCTTTTTGTGCTAAGTGAAATAAGATATTTCCTTTACCTAAATATTTTTTAAATGGTGCAATTACATCAATCGTATCAGGCTGCAAGGAATTATACATCAAATTCATTTGTGCCACTGTTTGATATACGATGGTATCAGCAACGTATTCTGAACCATAATTATGTACCATATGAAAAACCAAGGGAATATGCATTGTATCTCCAAATGCAGTAGTCTTGGCTAAATTGCCTTTAGCCATTGCTTTCATATACACATCAAACGCTGCATTGAATTGATCCATGTCCACTTGTATCTGAGGATATTGTTTGATGCGCGCATTGTTGACCTCATCGGTAGCGCATTTAAATTGAGCAAATGCAGCAGGCATTGCCACTGCAGCAAGTAGGCTTAAAAATATTTTTTTCATGAAAAGAGTTGACTTAAATGTTGCTGGTTAAATATGTTAAGTTTAGTACCAACGTGATTTTCTCCAAGCTGGAGATAATGGCATAATGATAAAAGATAATTCTAGATTAGAACGCATTTGAAAAGTAGTAGCTAATGGATAGCTAGCAGGTACTGCGCTCGGTGTAGTAACACGCATTAAGTCTGCACGACCAAAAGAATACGTTGCTCTCAACTTAAAGCACAATCCAGCCATAAAGCCAATTTCAGCTTTAATATACGGTTGCATTTTCATTTTGGACACCGCATCTCCAGTTGTTGTCTTACCATCTGTACCTATTACGCTTGGTGTCATATTAAATTGCGTAGGCGCTAAACCTAAGCCTATAGTGTAACAAGTAGGTTTTGATTTATCCAAAACGCCATGATTGCCCACCATTAAATCTACGCCTAAACGAGCAGCCATTTGTGTAGTTGCAAATTTATACGTAAGATAATTACTAGTAGTTAAATAGAATTTATCAGTTTCGTAATCCATTTTGTTGTAGGCAAATGTAGTAGCTACGGCTACTACTCCTCTATTGCGCAGCATAGCAATAGGAAAATGCAAGCCAAAAGAAGCACTCATAGCCGCTGTAGGCTTCATGGTAGCTACATAATAGGTATCAATCAATTGATTATTAATATCCGTTTTATTATAATCAAATTGAAAATTAGCCGTATTCATATTGTAAAAACCATAGCCCAACTCTATGCGCTGCAATGGGCGGAAAGGCTCGTTAGAACGCGCTACGCTTGCAAAGAACTCTCTTACCGTATACTGTGCATTTGCAGTACTTGTAAGAAAAACTGCAACAAGTAAAAAAGCTACTAAGTAGGTATATTTTTTCATAGAAAAGGGCGTGCTAAATAAAAATAAAATTATTCCGAAAGATACAAATTAAGTAAATAATATGGAACAAATTAGCAAAAAAAAATCACCCAAATATTTGGGTGATTTTTTTTGTAGTGATTTAGAATAAACTATTCAGCACTTGCTTCCGGAGCTTCAGGAGCTTCGTTTTCTACTGCTGGCGTTTCTTCTACAGGTGCTGCTACTGGAGCTGCCTTAGGCGCACTTGCTTTTTTACTACGACGAGTTTTCTTAGCGGTATCTTTAGATTCTTTAACATACAATTCGTTAAAGTCAACTAATTCAATCATAGCCATATCAGCAGCATCCCCCATACGACGAGGTAATTTGATGATACGAGTATAACCACCTGGACGATTAGCTACTTTATCACTAATAACACCGAATAATTCATTGATAGATTCTTTATCTTGTAAATAAGAGAACACTACACGACGATTGTGCATAGTATCTACTTTACATCTTGTGATTAATGGCTCAGCATAAACGCGTAATGCTTTTGCTTTAGCCAATGTAGTGGTGATACGCTTGTGTTGAAACAAGGATACAGCCATGTTAGACATCAACGCTTTTCTGTGCGATTGAGTACGACCTAAATTTTTGATTTTATCTCCGTGACGCATATAAATTGATTTTTGCTTTTCAGCTTCCCACGCACCGTGTCAAGGGATACGCAGTACTTAGGTTAAAAAATTAGTCTCTTAAGTTTAAACGGTTTAAATCCATTCCGAATGATAAGCCTCTGTCGATTAACATTTGCTCAATTTCAGATAATGATTTTTGACCGAAATTTCTGAATTTCATTAATTCTTCTTGTGTATAGTGCACTAACTCACTTAAAGAATTAATTTTTGCTGCTTTTAAGCAATTAAATGCACGCACCGATAATTCTAAATCTTCTAATGGTGTATTTAATATTTTTCTTAATTGCAATGTTTCTTCATCAACTAAATGTTCTTTTTCTTCACGTTTGGTGTCTAAAGAAATGTTCTCATCCGTGATGATCATTAAATGTTGGATCAAAATACGAGATGCTTCTTTCACAGCCTCTTCAGGGTGAATAGTACCATCGGTATGAATTTCCATGATTAATTTTTCGAAATCAGTGCGTTGTTCAACACGTGTATTTTCGATAGTATATTTTACATTTTTGATCGGAGTGAAAATAGAGTCAATAGCGATAACACCTAAAGAACCATCTTTTGCACGATTTTCTTCAGAAGGCACATATCCTCTACCTTTTCCTAAATTGATTTCAATTTGGAAATTAGTAGAAGGCTCCATAGTGCAAATAACTAATTCTGGGTTCATTACCTCAAAATTGGTTGTTTGCTCACCAATCATACCTGCTGTAAATACGCTATTACCTTTTAAGTTTAAGCTTAAACGCTCTGTAGTAACATCGCTATCCGCTACACGTTTAAAACGTACTTGTTTTAAGTTTAATATAATTTCAGTTACATCTTCTAAAACACCTTTGATGGTTGCAAACTCATGATCTGCACCAGCAATTTTGATAGATGTAATAGCAAATCCTTCTAATGAAGAAAGCAATACTCTACGTAATGCATTTCCAATCGTTACACCATAACCTGGTTCTAGAGGACGAAACTCGAATTGAGCTTCAAACTCAGTTGTTTTTTGTAAAACAATTTTGTCCGGTTTTTGGAAATTCAATATAGCCATATAGTATGAATTTTGAGTTTGATTGTTAATTTTAAAATAAGTAATTGCTTCTTGATGAAGAAGCAATTACTCAAAAGATTATTTAGAGTACAACTCTACAATTAGTTGTTCTTTAATGTTTTCAGGAACATTTTCACGCTCTGGATGCGCTAAATAGGTACCTTTCATTTCTTTCTCATTAAATTCAACCCAAGAAATTTTTGGATTTTTTGGACCAATCAAAGAAGAAATCGAAGGATTTACTTTTGATTTTGGTTTGATTTCAATCACATCTCCTGGTTTCAAACGATAAGAAGGAATATTTACAATCTCTCCGTTAATCATAATGTGTTTGTGAGATACGATTTGACGAGCTGCAGGACGTGTTGGAGCAATACCCATACGATAGATGGTATTGTCTAAACGAGCTTCTAATAATTTGATTAGATTCTCACCCGTTGCACCTTTCAAACGAGAAGCTTCTACATACGTGTTACGGAATTGTTTTTCCAATACCATGTATGTATATTTTGCTTTTTGTTTTTCTTTTAATTGAATAGCGTACTCAGAAGACGTTTTACGTTTACGAGATGGGCCATGTTGTCCCGGAGGATTACTGTTTTTTGCTAAGTCTTTGCCTGATCCTAAAATAGGTTCTCCGAAGATACGGCAAATTCTGTTTTTGGGTCCTGTGTAACGAGCCATGTTATTTTTTTTTATCGATTTTTAAAAATTGCGAATTGTCTCTTGTAAAAATCGGAAAATTTGATCCAATCCGCTTATACTGAAAAAGTTAATTAAGATTATACGCGACGTTTTTTCGGAGGACGGCAACCGTTGTGTGGTAATGGCGTAATATCTTTGATAGATGTTACTTCGATACCCATATTAGCTAAAGCACGAATAGCACCTTCTCTACCAGCACCAGGGCCTTTAACAAATACGTCTACTTTTTTCAAACCAGCATCCATTGCTACTTTACCGCAATCTTGTGCTGCCATTTGTGCTGCATAAGGTGTGTTCTTTTTAGAACCACGGAAACCCATTTTGCCAGCAGATGACCAAGAAATAACTTGACCCGATTTGTTGGTTAAACTAATGATCACATTGTTGAATGCTGCATTGATATGCGCATCACCATGTGGCTCTACTTTTACTACGCGCTTTTTAGCAGCGGTTTTGCCTGATTGTGCTTTTGCCATTTTAATTTTAATAAAAGGTAATCAATAAAATGTAAGTCAACCGAAATTGACCCCATTACATGCCTCCTTGCAACACCCTGCAGATCCGGCCATGCAATAGTTGTTATAGTGGGTGTTCTATTTTTTAGCGACTTTCTTTTTACCCGCAACCGTTCTACGTTTTCCTTTACGAGTACGACTGTTAGTACGAGTACGTTGTCCACGTAATGGAAGCCCTTTACGATGACGTAAACCACGGTAACATACGATATCCATCAATCGCTTGATGTTCATCTGAACTTCAGAACGTAATTGTCCCTCTACTTTAAATTCAGCGTTGATAATGTTACGAATGGCAGTTTGCTCATCATCGTTCCACTCATTAACTTTTTTATCTAAGCTAATAGATGCTTTGTCAAGAATGTACTGTGCAGTGCTGCGGCCAATACCGTAGATGTAAGTGAGACCTATCTCACCACGTTTGTTTTTCGGAAGATCAATACCAGCTATACGAGCCATGTATAATTCAAAATTTAAATTAAAAAAATAAGTTTAACCCTGACGTTGTTTAAAACGAGGATTTTTCTTGTTAATAATATATAATCTGCCTTTGCGGCGTACGATTTTGCAGTCTTCACTGCGTTTTTTTATGGATGCTCTAACCTTCATTGCTGGTTATTTTAATTGTTTATTTATATCGATATATAATACGGCCACGAGTCAAATCGTAAGGGCTCATTTCTACTCCCACTTTGTCGCCTGGTAGGATACGAATGTAGTGCATGCGCATCTTTCCAGAGATTGTAGCAAGTATTTCATGCCCATTTTCTAAGCGTACACGGAACATAGCATTAGATAATGCTTCGACGATTACGCCATCTTGTTTGATTAAGGACTGTTTTGCCATATTTTTTAAGGACTGCAAAGGTATAAAAAAAAATTTATTTATTCCTCAAAAATTTGAAAAACATTTTTTAATTTATTAAAATAGGGTTTTAGTACGCTATTTACGAATGTAATTTTGCCTTTTTATTACACTTTAAGCACTTGATTATCAATGCAATTACACCATTCTTGCAAAGAATCACATTGCATATCAATCAATTCATGAGGCAGCTCCATTTTACCCTTGGTAGTGGTTAAAAAAACAGTTTTCATACCTAAGCGCTTCCCAAATTCCATATCCGATAAATTGTTCCCCACCATCACACTTTTTTTAAAATCAATGTCTTCAAAATCTTCTTTTGCTTGCATAGCCATTCCGGTATTCGGCTTTCTATTGATATCGTCACTTGCCAGTGCTATAGCACTATATACTTTATCGATGTGCACGCCTGCCTCTGTAAAACTGGCACGCATCTTTGAATGTATTTCTTTGAGCGTTGCTACACTCATGATCCCTTTCCCTACCCCACGTTGATTGGTAACAATAATTATTTTGTCGAAATACGGTCTCACCCCCGACAATCCAGCTAATACCCCTGGTAGAAATTCAAACTCCTCCCAACTGGTTACATACGTGCCTTCTTGTTCTTTATTAATGACCCCATCTCGGTCTAAAAACAATGTCCAGCCCGCACCTTTTGCTATGTTCATAATAGATTCCATTCTTAAGATACTAATGCTGCTTCAGCCAATTCACAAATAATATGTCCTATTAAAATATGTGCTTCTTGAATACGAGGTGTATCCTTACTTGGTACAGCAATCAAATGATCACTTAATAGTTTCATTGCTCCGCCACCAGCGCCCGTAAAGCCAATGGTGCAAACACCCATCGCCTTAGCTTGTTCCAATGCTTTGACAATATTTTTTGAATTACCCGAAGTGCTTAAGCCAATTAAGATATCACCTTCTTTTGCTATGCCTTCTACCATTCTACTATACACCACATCATAGCTGTAATCATTGGCTACGGCCGTTAAATAAGAAGTATTGCAATGCAACGCTTCTGCAGGTAATGCCTTACGATCGGAATAAAATCGGCCCGTAAATTCGGCAGCTAGATGTTGTGCATCGGCAGCACTACCCCCATTACCACAAAACAATAGTTTGTTGCCATTTTTCAAAGCTATAATGCAAGCCTGTGTTGCAGCAGCTATTTCTTGAAGTAATTGCGTATCGGCAAGCACTTGTTGCTTCACCGAAATGGAAGCACTTATAATATCGTGAATTTTAGTATTCATAGTTGTTGGTTGAATGCCTACAAAAATACAAAAAGCGCACCGTGTTGGTACGCTTTTTTTATAAATTTCAGTTTTTATTAAATTATTAACAAGGCATCGCCATAGCTAAAGAAACGATATTTTTCTTTGATCGCTGTGTGATAGGCTTCCATCGTTAAATCATACCCAGCAAAAGCGCAGGTCATAATCATCAAACTTGTTTTTGGCAAATGGAAATTAGTAACTAATGAATTATTAATAGAAAAATCGTGTGGTGGATGAATAAATAAATTAGTCCATCCTTCTGTTGGTTTTAATAAACCTTGAGCAGTAACAGAACTTTCTAAAGCACGTAAGGTAGTAGTACCAATAGAGCAAATTTTTCTTTTTTCTTCAATACCTCTGTTCACTACTTTACAAGCATAATCATCTACTTTAAAGTACTCTGCATCCATTTTATGTTTCGATAAATCTTCTACTTCAATTTGTCGGAAGGTGCCTAAACCGGTATGTAAGGTAGCTTCTGCAAAACGGATACCTTTAATTTCTAAACGCTTAATCAATTCTCTACTAAAGTGCATACCCGCTGTAGGTGCTGCAACAGCGCCTTCATATTTAGCAAATACGGTTTGGTAACGTTCTTTATCCATTTCATCGGGCGTGCGTTTGATATAACGCGGCAAGGGTGTTTCGCCCAACAATTCTAATTTTGCTCTGAAGCCTGCATCATCGCCATCATACAAGAAACGAATTGTACGACCTCTTGAGGTAGTGTTATCAATTACTTCTGCTACCAACTCATCATTATCACCAAAATATAATTTGTTACCTACGCGTATTTTTCTTGCAGGATCAACAATTACATCCCACAAACGATTAGGCTTGTTCAATTCTCTTAATAAAAAAACTTCTATTTGCGCACCTGTCTTTTCTTTCTTACCATACAAACGAGCAGGAAACACTTTAGTATTATTCACAATCATCACGTCTCTATCATCGTAATAATCGATGATATCTTTAAATACTTTGTGTTCAATTTTTCCCGTGTTACGATGCACGACCATCAAACGGCTCTCCTCTCTCGATTTTGCAGGATGCTGCGCGATAAGATTTAACGGAAGGTCGTATTTGAATTGAGATAACTTCATAGAAATAAGATAGTAAAGTTAATTTTTTTATAAGTGGACAAAGGTACACTATTTTTTTTATTATCGAAAATATTGAATTCTAGGCGAATTATGCGATAAATCAGGAAAGATTTCTAGCGTATCTATTCACGTTTTAACAATCATTTACTTACTTTTGGCTTCAAAATTTATCTACTATGCAAGTTTGGAAAGACTACCAACAACAACATCAAGATCGTTTTCTTAACGAATTATTAGACCTCTTACGCATTCCGTCTATCAGTGCTGATAGTCAATATAAAGGTGATGTAGCGCGTTGCGCCGACGCTGTTAAGGCAAGCTTATTACAAGCTGGCTGCACGCATGCAGAAATTTGCCCTACCGATGGTCACCCTATTGTTTATGGCGAAATCATCATTGACCCTGCAAAACCAACGGTATTGGTTTATGGTCACTACGATGTGCAACCAGCCGATCCATTAGAGCTTTGGCATAGCGGTCCTTTTGAACCCGTAATTAAAGATGGTAAAATATTTGCTCGTGGTGCGTGTGATGATAAAGGACAAATGTTTATGCATGTAAAAGCCTTAGAAGTTATGGCTAAAACGAATACGCTTCCTTGCAATGTGAAATTAATGATTGAAGGAGAAGAAGAAGTAGGTAGTAGTAATTTGGGCGTGTTCTTAGAAAATAATAAAGAAAAATTAAAAGCAGATATCGTATTGGTTTCGGACACTTCTATGATCAGCATGGAGCACCCTAGTTTAGAAACTGGCTTGCGTGGATTGGCCTATATGGAAGTTGAAGTAACGGGCCCTAATCGCGATTTGCACAGTGGTGTTTATGGTGGTGCGGTTGCCAACCCTATCAATATCTTATGTAAGATGATTGCTTCTTTACACGATGAAAATAATCATATCACTATTCCAGCTTTTTATGATAAGGTAGAAAATTTGAGTGATGCCGACAGAACAGCGCTAAACAATGCTCCTTTTGATTTGAATGAGTATAAAAACGAATTGGGCGTAGCAGATGTATGGGGCGAAAAAGGCTATACCACTTTAGAGCGCACGGGCACACGACCAACTCTAGATGTGAATGGTATTTGGGGTGGTTATACAGGCGAAGGAGCAAAAACCGTATTACCGTCTAAAGCATTTGCAAAAATATCAATGCGTTTAGTACCGCACCAAAGCAGCGATGAAATTGCAGCAATCTTCCAACAACATTTTGAAGGCATTGCACCAGCAAGCGTGCAAGTAAAAGTTACAGCACACCATGGTGGTGAGCCTGTAGTTACCCCTACTGATAGCAAGGCCTACCAAGCAGCGTCTAAAGCTATTCAAACTACTTTTGGCAAGGATCCAATTCCTACGCGCGGTGGTGGTAGTATTCCAATCATTGCCTT
>JAHEFK010000016.1 GCA_024640225.1 Bacteroidota bacterium
AGACGGTCTAAATAGGGTTGTGTATCTCGTAAGGGATCTACGATAGCGGCTTCTCCATTTGCTTTTAAGTAATAAGCTGCTTCGGCAATACAGCCGGTATAAATTTGTTCGATTTGCATAAATTAGATCTTTAATAATCCTCAAATAAACTATTTTATAGTTTAGTAAGTACTGACGAGCATTGCACTATGCTATGATTCTTGTCAGTTAATGATTTAAGTGTTTGACTTCTTAAATGCAGAAAAGAGCAGGCCACCCATCATCGCACCATACAAGGTGCTATTAACAGGACTGGATGTAATAGCACAGGTACCGTTGGCGCAGCCTACTTGAGCATAATACAAATAACCGGCTATGGCGCCAAACAACACACCCAAAATAGAAAGCTTATGGTTCTTAATTATTTTCATACGTATGATTTTATTTTTTTCCAATAAATCTAAGCACTTCTGCCGCACCCTGATGAAAAGCACCTTCAGCTAATACAATCTGCGTTTGCTCCAAAAAGCAAGTTGTTAAACTTTTAAAATCTTGTTGTATGATTTCTTGTGTATATAACATATCGATATCTTTCGGACCACCACTAGCATTGCCCAACTGCGATACATGAAATGCTTCTAAAAGTAAAGCGCCACCCGGTTTCAAAAACGATACCAGCCGTTGATGAATGGACTGTCGAACAGCACTTGGAAAATGCGCATAAACCAATACCACTAAATCAAAATTATCTTTTGGATATTGAACTTCTAGAGCATCTGCTACTTGATAGGAAATAGTTTGACCTTGTGCAACAGCTAGTTGCATAGCTTTGCTTTTAGCTACTTCACTGCTGTCAAAAGCAGCAACCTGCCAAGCTTGCGAAGAGGCATATACAGCATTTCTACCTTCTCCCTCGGCTACGAACAGGGCACGACCCGGTTGTAGGTTATCCAAATAGTCTTTTAAAAACTGATTAGGCACAATGCCATAGGCATATTCTTTCTCGCTATATCGAGCATTCCAAAATGCTTGTTGCATAAAAATTGAATATTAATTTTTGGAACGCGTAGATATCTTAAATGGGAGATACAATGGGCAAAATTGTAACAAACTTGTCAGCAAAAAAACAATTGCTATACTTATTGTAATGATTGCTGTCCTACCTGTAACTGCATCTGTAAAATTCAGCACCATAAGCACTATTGCTAATATTACACGTATGCTGCGATCAAGAATACCCATATTTTTTTTCATACTAAAGAGTTTAATTAATTTTTTAATAGTACAAAATTGCAATAAAATATAGACTCCCTTTGCAACTGATGTTACATAAGCGATAATGCAACTAAAATAAAGGATGAAATCAATATTGAGATTAAGCATAAGACATTGCACCCTTATGAAACTCAGTATGTTCGTTTATACAATCCACTTTAACTAAAGAAAAGCATGCCTGTAATCTTTAAGCACAAAGAACCTTCAATCGTGCAGGTGCAACAACGCACTCACCATCGCAGTTTTTTTTCTTTACGAAAAGTGACATAGCCATACAACAACACCCCAATCAACAGCACATAAATAGTGCTGTCTATGGGCGTGTCGGGTAAGGGGTCGGGAATCCCTCCCAATGCTGCTCCGTCACTACCTATTGGTAATTTAAAGAGCATGTTGCTAGCAGGGGCATCATCATTGATAGACGATTGCAACAAGCGAGCCGCTGCCGGATCAGTTTCATACCAATTCCATTCACTATTATCATCGTTATTGTCAGCTTGATCAAGCGTTTCATCGGTATAGCTTTCTGCTTGATGGGTATTGTAAGTTTGCGCTTGTATTGGCAAGCTATGTCCTATGCTTAAAAGCAAAGCCATATAAATCTTTCTTTTCATTTTTAATAGTTATAATAACGTACAATTAATTTTTGTAAACTTTCTGTCTAGCACGAAGCCCATTTTCTTGTTGCAGTTCAACGATATACATACCTGCCGCTAAGTCTTTTAGAGAAAGGGTCATGGAGCCTGCTTTTTCAAACGTAGCTTTTGTGTGCATCACTTCGGCACCCATAATAGCAAAGACATGAATCTGATACACCCCTGCTTCTAATGATGGATCAGTGATTGTAATTATATCCTTTGTGGGATTGGGATACACATATAAATCATCGGCAGTCAGCTTTGCTGTAGTAGCTGTAGTTGTATGAAACAATAATTTAAATCGAGTGCTAGTAGTGGTATGCGCAGCTAGCGTAAAAGAATAATTAGGCATCGTTTTCACATTTTGTATACGAGCTTCTTCTAGATCCAAAAGATATACTTCTTGATTGACCAATCCTTGATATTCACTAAACTTGAATTGATAGGTACCTGCCTGCTGCGCATGAACAGACAAAGAAACGGTATCGGCTTGCACTACATACGGTCGCGTTTGAATAGCTAACGCATTAGTATCTTTTAATGTTTTAATCCATTGCTGACCAGCATTTAAAGAAGTCACATCAAAAGTATTCATAGCGGGTGTTATCAGAGCATCCTCTCCAAATCGAATCACTACCTCGTCTTGTCGAAGTCCTTGTTGATTAAGGAATCCAATTCGGATTCGTTCTTTCCAAGCTTGAGTAGTTTTAAAATTACCATTATCTGCAATGGTCGACTTATGACTTTCTTTAAATGTAATAGTTGCAGTAGCATTGCCCGTATTGTGCAACAAGAAAGACTGACCATTTGCAATTTGCGGTGTGGCATCATTGATGCTGGTGCCTGCGCTATAGGTAGAGAAGGTATAATTGCTATTGGTTGGATAATATGTCCAATATTTATGTTCTATAAAACCACTATTTGCAGCATCTAAAACAAAATTTGAAAACTCCAATTCGCAAGGATAGGGATTGCCAACTAAATTATATCCCGGGTATAAGGTTTTAGTAATAGTTCCCTGTCCCACTATTCCTTTTGCAACTAAGGTAACATCGGAAGCAATATTTGCTGCCTGATCATCGGCTGCTAATAATGCACAACCACCATTTACAGGATCATTTCTATCGCCACGTACCAATGCCATATAGCCAACACCTGGTGTAAGCATATAAGCATTGGTGCCCGTAGTATTCGGTATAAAATTATCAGTAAGCGCATCATACGTATAAAAAGAAGGATTTTGCGTTTGTGTTACATCAAACCCATTACTATGTGTTACCATACTACCGGCATTAGTATAATTCGTACACATACTACCACCTGTTCCTGGTCCGGTAATATGAATTTGTTGTTGCCATGCAGCAGCTAATGATTGCGTAACAGGGCTTGCTAAAAAAGACCATCGTCGCGACCATTTACCAGGCACATAACGCTCTTGTGTAATAGCACCAGAAATAGTGCCTCCACTTTCTGCAATACGGGCAGTACCATTTGCATCAGATTGCAATCGTAAATAACCTCCTGTCTGTAAAGTTTTATTGCTACTGAGTTGCACCGTACCGGCAGTGCTACCTGCACACATATTTAACAACGTAGCTAAGCTTATAGTGCCTGTTCCGCTTAAAGATAAATTCTGTAGCGCATTAGAATAACCCGGATCACTTTGATCGAAATAGAGCGTGCTACTTGCATTGCTATTAATGTTTAACGACGAGGTAATAGCACCTTTAATAGTGCCTGTTCCAGTAAGAGCTCCCATAAGTGTTAGATCAAAGCCGTTCAGCGCTAATTTTGCACCCGATTGTATCTCTAAATTAGCTATACTAGCATCGGCCATTAGTACAGGCAATGCTTTTACACAAGTTGCAATAGCAGGTACTATAACTGTATGCGTAGCACTTGGAGGAACACTAGCAATACTATACCCCGTTGCCGTAGTATAATTAAACCAATTAGTTGCCGTATTAAAACTAGTATTAGTGGTAGCTCCAAAAACATAAGCACCCGAGACAGGTGCGGTGCTCAGAGGAGGTGTAACAACAACGGTATAAGGCGAAGTGCTCGATGTACTATTGCTATTTGTACATTTGACCAAACACTTATATTGTGTATTCGTGAATAAATTAGGCGTAATATACGTTGCCGTTGTAGCACCTGAGCCACCTACAACATTTGCCCATGTCGATCCATTTAGCTGTTGCCATTGAAAGGTAATACCGGAGCCTATTGAAAAACCTGCAACAGAAAGTATCGTTGATGCACCTATACAAGTTGATGCACCAGCAACGGTTCCGGCAGTTGGAATACCAGAACAAGGACCAGCTGCTAAAACAGTAAAGTTATAATCTTCCGTTTCACCAGGATAATTTGTTGTCCCACAACAACTGGTTAAGGTCGGCACATCATTATATCTACATTGCACCCGCATTCTGGTAGTGCCTATTGTTGCCGATGCGGGTACGGTAATGGCAACTGTAAAAATAGAGAAACTTGCATTTGGCGATACATATACATCTTCTCCCGGATCGGCAAAGCTGTTATTTTTATTCCAATCGATCCATACTCTAAAACCTTGCACCCACATAGTGCCGCATTGCATATGCAAGGTGATTTGTTGACCTTGCATTTGAGAACATGTTTTAGTACTGAAATAGGTATAGGTACTTGTAATAAAGGTTCCACTATAAGTACCATTACAGCCTGTATTTAGATTACTAATATTCGACACACCACCCGTGGTGTAAAAATCATCTATCCAATCTTCAGAACAATCAAACTGGGGAATAGGTACACAGTATTGTGCAAAAAGGGACGCATGAAAAAAAGCAAGTACAACAAAAAGGAATGTAAAACGCAAGCGTTTAGAAAGAAGTAAGGGTGATAACATGCTAACTTTATTTTAAAATGAAACAAAACGGTAATTAATAATGCTTGCAAATTAATTAAAAAAATCATATTGCAGGACCCCTTAACAATTATTTTTCAAAACAGACAAGGGTATTGTATTATGGGTTTAAATAAAAAACGCCCACATCAATGATGTGGGCGTTTCTCTTGTAGGTGTAATTTATTTTTGTAAGATTAATTTTTCTACTTGTTGCGTAGCACCTGAACTAATTTTTAAATAGTACATGCCCGCTGGGATTGTTGTCAATGATAGCGTCATATCCGCTGCACCGTCATTACTTTCAGTAAGTAAAACTCGGCCTGTCATATCTACTAATTGAAGCGTAGTTGCACTTGCATTTCCTAATGCGTGAATAGTAACCAAGTCATTAGTTGGATTTGGATACACACTAAAATTATGCGTTAATTGTGTTTGTGCTACACTTAAATTGTTAGGAATAATTTTTTTAGAATTCTTAGTGAAATCGATGCCATTAAATGTTGTGTTGGTAGCCGAAATAGTAAAGGCAGCAGAAGGGGTTGTAACCTGTGGCATATTCTCAGGATAAATGGTATAGGTACCTAAAGGCACATTGCTAAACGAGTAATCACCGTTAGCATTGGTAAAGGTGCTTTTGATAAGTTGGTTCGATACATTTCTTAAAATAATTAAGAGATTAGGAACACCTGTTGCGGTTCCTTTTCCAGCACCTAAGGTAACATTACCAGCCACAAAGCCAGGACCATTTGCAGAGCTACCAGCTTGCATATAGATATTTCTATTTGCAGAAGCTCCAGCTGTATGATTTACTAAAGTTGCATTTGCCCAATAGGTGGTAGCATTGTGATAGGTAGGCGCCATTTGCGAATATCCTGCAGCGCCAGGCGTTACTGCCGCTTTTACACGATAAGTGCCTGCTGCTTTATTATTAAATTGGTAAGCCACTTGACCGTAAGCACCTGATGCAGTTATGGAATCTACTGCATTAATAATATTGGTTGTAGTATCAAAGGTAATTAACCATACTTTGAATGAACTTGCAGCGATATTTAAAGTGCTATCCCAATAAATATTACCAGCAATATAATTAGCTGTTGTGCCCGTAACCGTAAGCGTTTGATACGCCGTATCTCTACAATAAACAGTATTAGCGTTTGCAGAATCTACATATTTATTAATTAAACGAACGGTATAGGTACCCGCACTTGCATAGGTATGCGACACGCTCGAGTAGGTGTTATTAGCCACACCACCATCTCCAAATGTCCAATCAGACACTCTTGATATAACCGGATTGGTATTATTTACTACTGATGACGTGTTATTAAAGGTCACACTCAAATTGTTTTGTGTTTTTGTAAAACTTGCAACTAAAGCAGCACAGTTGAATGAAGTGTTTTGATAATTTACGGTATAGGTGGTCGTGCAAGTCATACCGTTAAGGGTAGTGGTAAGCGTAACGGTATACACACCTGGATTTGCATAGGTATGATTAGTAGTCGCAACATTACCTGCACTTGTACCATCACCAAAACTCCAAGCATAGGTCATACCCGCTGCTTGATTGCTCGATGCAAATGAATAAGAACCATTACCATTATTGGTTGTAGTAATACTTGTATTACAAGCTGCAGTAACAAGGGTTATTGTAGCATTATAAGTACTAGAACATAATAGTGTATTATTTAAAGAATCATATACGTTCATGGTTAATACCGCGGTATAGGTTCCCGCTGCCGTATAATTATGGGTTGTACTACCTGTTGGATTAATTCCTGATGTGCCATTTCCCCAATTCATCGTATAGGTTGTGAACGCATATACGGGAGCACCAGTAAGCGTGCTGGTATTTACTACCGTCACTTGATACGGATTAGCACTCGTAGGTGTTTGACTCCAAGTGAAAGAAGGATTGCAAGCAATTTGAGCATAACTTACGATAGATAGCAAGCTGGCTACTAATAATAGTAATTGTTTTTTCATACAAATGGTTTATTAAGGTTGTATTGGTAGACTTAAAATTAAGAAAAAAGGTTTGCATAAAGCATATAATAAACAGGTTAATACAAACTGTATTAACAATCAATAGTTTATGTACATTAATTTTAGTTTATGCTATAATTTACCGTCCACAATACTCGCTATAACACTCGGGTCTAACAAGGTAGACGTATCGCCTAGTTGATCTAAAGCACCTTCTGCAATTTTTCTCAAAATTCTACGCATGATTTTACCACTGCGCGTTTTGGGCAAGCCATGCACAAACTGAATTTTGTCGGGTTTGGCAATAGCACCTATAACACGCGCTACCGTTTGTGCAATATCTAACTGGGTGAGTTGAGCATCGCCATGAAGGGAGTCGATAATAACAAAAGCATAAATGCCTTGCCCTTTTATATCATGCGGATAGCCCACCACAGCAGATTCTACTACGCCGGTATGACTATTAATTGCATTTTCAACTTCAGCGGTGCCAATGCGGTGACCACTTACATTGAGCACATCATCTACCCTACCGGTAATTCTATAATTGCCTTGTTCATCTCTATAACAGCCATCGCCCGTGAAATATAAATTATCGTAAGTAGCAAAATAATTGGTTCTACAACGTTCGTGATCGCCATAAGTAGTGCGTAGCATACCGGGCCATGGAAATTGAATACATAAATTGCCACTGATCGCATTACCCTCAAGTATCGTTCCTTTTTCATCGACCAATACGGGCTGTATACCTGGCAATGGAAGCGTTGCATATGCTGGCTTAGCAGGTGTAATACCCGCCATGTTTGAAATTAAAATACCACCCGTTTCGGTTTGCCACCACGTATCTACAATAGGACATTGTTTTTTACCAATATGTTCGTCGTACCAATGCCATGCTTCTTCATTTATGGGTTCCCCTACCGTACCTAAGACTTTAAGCGAGTGCAACTCTTTTCCTTCCAAAGGGGCTAGTCCAAAACCCATTAAACTTCTTATGGCTGTAGGAGCCGTATATAAATTGGCCACGCGATGTTTGTCTACAATATCCCAAAATCGTCCGGCATTGGGCCATGTAGGAATTCCTTCAAATAATAAGGTAGTAGCCCCGGCACATAAAGGGCCATAAACAATATAGCTATGTCCGGTTATCCATCCTATATCAGCGGTACAAAAATGCACATCACCTTTTTGATATTGGAATACATTTACAAAAGTATATGTGGCGTAAACCATATAACCACCAACCGTATGCACCACCCCTTTTGGCTTACCTGTAGAACCTGAAGTGTATAAGATAAATAAAGGATCTTCGGCATCCATAGCTACGGCTGGAAAAAATGTTTGTTGTGCTGCTATAACTTTTTGTACTTCATCTTCCCACCACACATCTCTATCTTTTTTCATACTGATGGGCGTTTGTGTATGCATATATACAATAACACGTTGCACAAAAGGACATTGTACAAGGGCATCATCTATCACATTTTTTAAATCGATTGTTTTATTACCACGATGCGCGCCATCGCAAGTAATGATAAATGCGGCTTGTGCATCTTGCAAGCGATCGGCAATACTTTGTGCGCTAAAACCTCCAAAGATGACCGAATGAATAGCGCCAATGCGCGCGCAAGCTAGGGTTGCAATGGCTAATGCTGGAATCATCCCCATATACAAACACACACGATCGCCTTTTTTAACTCCGTTATTATGGAGCACCCAAGCAAACTGATTGACTTTATCAAACAATTCTTGATAGGTAAATTGTTGTGCAGGTGTAGTAACATCATTCGGTTCAAAAATCATAGCTAGCGAATTGGCATCTTCTGCTAAATGACGATCTAAACAATTTTCAGTAATATTTAATTGTCCACCTTTAAACCAGCTTATACGAGGTTCTTTGAAATTCCATTCCAATACTTGATCCCATTTTTTTTGCCATTGAAAGGTTTGGGCTATAGCTTCCCAAAATTGCTCGGGATGGGCAACACTTTGCTGATAGGCTTGATGATAAGCCGCTTCACTTTTTATTTGGAATGGATAAGACATGATATTGCAATTTTGAATAACTATTCAATTTAACTATAATTTTTATATTGCTAACATTAAAATTTTAACCACCACAACTGAATTATCGCTTCTTCAAATTCAACGCTACTTTATAAGCAATTATATGCTTGATGATATCCAAGGGCAAAGGCTCTGTTAAGGGAAATTGAATGGCTCCTTTACTTGTCTTATACGCTTGCAGTATTTCGCTAAAATGAGCAATGGGTGCAGCCGTAGGATATAAGCCTATATGATTTTTAAAGGCCGCCATACAAAGTACAAGACCTTTGTATTTATAGGCTGGCATTTGATAACTGATGCCTTCTTCAGCATCAGGAATCAATTCAAAAACACATGCTCTAATTTGCAATAGCTTTTCTTTTACAGACGGCTCTAGGGTATTTAAATAAGCCGCTACTGAATCATGAAGCATCTTCGCCATACGATATACATTACAATTAAATTATAAATAAAAATGTAATTTAGAAGATTATTTAAATAAAATGAAACGCTTTTCTTTACCCTCAATATTTATACTGAGCCTAATCTTACTCTTGGGCAGCTGTACTAAAAATGCGCGCATACAAGGTAATGCCAACAGTATTTTGCTCTATAAAATATGCGGATCCTATGTGGGCACCTTACAACATCGTGCACAAACAAATACAGGCAGCGCTATCTACAAAGACAGTACCAGCATCTTAGACACAATTACAATAAGCAAAATTGGCACCGATACATTTCTACTCAATAAACCCATTTGGGATATCTGCAACCCAGGATTTAAAGTATTAAACACCTCCACTTATTTACGAAGCAGAGGCACTACTGCTTTCAATGATCATTTAGATGAAATCAATATACAATTCGATACCATTTCTCATTCCCTTAGTATTCATAAACATTATGTGTTCGTTAGTTCTTGGCTTATGGAAAACTGGGATGACTTTTCTGGCATCCAAGTTCCCTAAAATCTAAATAAAAAAAGCCCCATCGTTTGATGGGGCTTTTTTTTATTTAACTACTATGCTATTTCACAAAGAAACTCACTATCCAGTATACCAAGCCTGCTACTGCAGCACTTACTGGAATGGTAAGAATCCAAGCCCAAATTAAATTAAAGGTAACGCCCCATCTTACAGCCGATAAGCGTCTTGATGCGCCTACACCCATAATAGCACCAGTGATCGTATGTGTTGTAGAAACCGGAATACCCATTTGTTCGGTCATGAACAACGTGAAGGCACCTGCCGTTTCAGCTGTTACACCTTCTAACGGACTAACCTTTGTGATTTTAGAACCCATTGTTTTAACAATTTTCCAACCACCACTCAAGGTTCCTAAACCTATTGCAGTATAACATGCTAAAGGCACCCA
Organism: Bacteroidota bacterium; assembly: GCA_024640225.1. Lineage (GTDB taxonomy): Bacteria > Bacteroidota > Bacteroidia > Chitinophagales > Chitinophagaceae > CAIWHF01. The sequence continues at coordinate 10,186 of JAHEFK010000016.1, forward strand.
AGGCAATTCTTTTAAAGCGGCACCAACATCGCCGTACTTTTGACTATTGTAAGCCACAAAAGCAGCACCAATAATACCCATTACTTTTTGCGCATCATTACCACCATGTCCTAAACTGAAGGCTGCAGAGGATAATAATTGTAAACGCTTAAAAATATTTGCTTTTCTAAAAGCATTAGGCTCTCTCAAAACATCTACATATAAATAAGTAAGAATGAAAATAACTACTAAACCTATCAAGCAATTTACTAAGAACGAATTATCTGCTTTTTTAAGCGCTTTCACCACTTCGGTTTTAGCATTAATTTCAGCAATAGCTTTTCCAATTTTTTCTTGTTGCTTTTCAGACAATACAAATGTTGATGAAAGGGTATCTAATAAAACCGCATTATCAACCGTACCATAAAGTGCATAGAGTTTTTTACCCTCATCTAATTTTTTAGTGATGCTATCGGCAATAACTTTTACACTGGCATCTGTTTTACCTAATTTCGTTAAGCTATCCATTTTAAAGGCTTTTTTCAAAGCATCTTTAACACGAGTGCTTTCAATTGGTTTTAATAAACCATTATGCTGCATACTATCTGCAACGAAATCTGCGCCAATTTTATCATACTTCGCAACAAAGACCATGGCTTCGCTGGTATGTTTTTTAGCTTTTTCTAATTTTACTTTTACTTCTTCGTTGCTAGGATCTTTAGCTACTTCTTTTTCGTATTTATCAACCTTGTACAACTTAGAGATATTTTCTTGCATTTTATTTTGCTCGAAAATATTGAATAAGAAAACTGTAAAAATAGTAGTAACAATAATGATGCCGATTCTAGCCCATACATTGCGCATGATAGTAACCAAGGTCATGAACATGGATATCGCCATACCAATAATAGGTGCCAAGAAAATAAACAAAACCGTTTTACCGATTTTTTCCATTTCTACGATGCTGCTGAATGCCACAAAACCTTTAGTCATGTAAGCATGCGTAATAGCAGCACCAGCAAAACCACCTATAAGTGTATGGGATGACGAGGAAGGAATACCAAACCACCAGGTTAGTAAATTCCAAAATATAGCTGCAATCAAACCAGAGAAAATAACGGGCAAGGTAATAAACTCAGGATATACCGTTTTACCAATAGTATTAGCAACCGCATGATCTTGAAATATAAAATAGGCAGCAAAGTTGAATGCAGCAGCCCAAATTACCGCTTGGACTGGCGAAAGCACTTTGGTAGAAACAATCGTTGCGATTGAGTTAGCGGCATCGTGAAAACCATTGATATAATCAAATATCAAGGCCAATGCAATAATGACAATTAAAAAGGTCATGTTAAAAAAGTTTTATTATGCGTATTTAATAATAATAGATTCAATCACATTAGCAGCATCTTCACACTTATCGGTAACGATTTCTAACATTTGATATAGATCTTTTTTCTTGATCACTTCTATTGGATCTTTCTCCGTGCTAAACAAAGCCACCATAGAGCTATCTAATAAATCATCCGCTTCGTTTTCAAAACTGTTGATACGAACACAAGCTTCTGTAATCGCGCGCATATTTTTCATGCCTCTCAACTCTTTAACTCCTTTATGCAATTCACTAATAGAATTATGAATTACGGTAGAGAAACTTTTGGTTGAAGCATCAATATCCACCATATTATAGTTAACGATACGTTTTGCAGCACCCCATATATAATCTGCGACATCATCTAATGAAGTAGCTAAATAGTGAATATCCTCTCTATCGAACGGGGTAATAAAATTTCTACCTAATTCAATAAAAATTTGATGGGTTACCTCATCGTTTTTATGTTCTAAATCTTCTAGGCTTTTCAAAAGCGCTACTCGCTTTTGATAATCAGTTTCATGCATCGCTTCATGAAAAGTTGCCCCCATTTGAGCTAATGTAGACGTTACTTGTTCAAACAAAGAATAAAACGTTTTGTCTTTTGGTTGAAAGAAATTTAAAATGGATTTAAGTGACATAGATTTAAATTTAATGGTTTATTTGAAAAAGGATTAAAAACGATATTGAATTCGACATGTAAAGATATTATCTTTTAGATCACCCGTATAATTTACAAGGCTAGTTTTCTCATTGTTAACAATAGCATAATATACGCATAACTTTAAATTCGTATTAGCATAATAATTATATCCAATACCTATTGTAGTAAATTTAATATCTGCAGCAGTAAATCCTTTAGTAGGGTCTATAGACAAACCGGCAACTTTTGTATTAGGGTCATACCAGTCATATTTTAATACTAGTTGGTGTTTAGCACTTCCTAAATGTTGTAAATAATAGATATACGCTCCATTAAAATTACGCTCGCACAAGCCTTGACTAATGCCATTTGTAACTGGATAAACGCCTGGCGATTCCGAATTAGAAACAGTACCTGATTGCGTTCCAGCAATATATTCAGCTCTTAATTCTGAAAAACCTACTTTATTTGGAATTTTCACTTGTACATCCGCTCCGTAATACGTTCTTTTAGCAATTCGGCCCACATTAGTCGCGGATGAATCTTTAACTAAAACGTACCCCCCTCCATTATCTTTATGAGAATACATCAGGTTACTCTGATTGGTAATCCCTCCAAAATAACCCGAAACGCCTCCAGTAAGTGTACTTTTAGACTTACCAATTTTCAGGGTTTTCGTACTAATTCTACCAATGATATCTTTATGACTATCATAATCTGTTGAAGTAGACACCATATTTCCACTTACTGTTTGGGCAGATAATCCTTGTCCATTGAACACGCCAATATTAGCTATTAACCAATTAGCATGTTTCAATTTCACTCTAGGCTCAAATGTTAACATCACCCCCATATCACGTTCTGTTTTCATAAGAATTTGCGACATTCTTCCACGTTCAGGACTTTCTCTATCTGCAGAACCCAAATTCACTTCATAACCAAACGGACGAGCAAACATACCGGTGGTTATTGAGAATAAATTGTATTTGGTATCGAAGATACGGCCCCAAAAGTCTCTAATAAAAAAACCTCGTTCCGTACCATCAAATTGAAAAACAAAATGAACCGTAGGCTGGTTTTTTTCATTAAAATTGGCATAGTCCATTCTTAAACGACCTCTTCTAAGCATAAATCGATTATTGGAATTAGCACTAAAATCGCCACCTTCATAGTTTTTAGCGCCTGCAGTGTCCGCCATTTGAAATTGTGCTTGAATATATCCCGAGAATTTTAATCGGTCATATTTTTTGTAAATGCCATACATACTCTTACCTAATGGGGATGTCGTATCCATCATATCAGTAAGCATTTTTTGCGCACGCCCTTGTTGTGTTATACTAACAAATAGTGCAAAAAGTAGTATTTTTTTCATGTTATCTTTTTATGAATTAATTGTTAAGTGCAAAACTATTACCCCTTTTTAAGAATTAAAAGAAATAATAGAAAGTTAATAATTTGGTAACATTGGATTTACACTAATACTATATGCATTTTCTTTAAATCGAAGTCAATTGGCAGCTCAATGCAACAAATTCAATATTAAACGGTATTTTTACAACCTTAATTCTGGTGCTTTTGCAAGACAAGCTATTACTACTTACACCGCCATTTACCCAATTAAATACGCCTTACCCCGCAACGGCGTATTTGAAAGGCTTTCTGAATACCAAAAAGATTTGCTCTTTTCAGGTAGACCTGGGTATTGAAGTACTCTTAGCCGTATTTTCGAAAAAAGGATTAGAACATGTTTTTGAGCAATATGTTGCTACCGATACGTATTCTGAAAACGCCCAACGAATAGCCTTACTTAAAGATCACTATTGTAATACGATTGATGCCGTCATTTCCTTTTTACAAGGCAAAAACCCCAATTTAGCACATCTTATCGCTCAACGCAGTTTCCTACCCGAAGCTAATCGATTTGCGCAGATTGAAGATTTGCAATGGGCATTTGGTGCCATGGGCATTCAAGACAAAGCCAAATATATTGCAACTATGTACTTGGAGGATGTGGCCGATTTTATTCAAGAATGCATCGATCCGCATTTTGGTTTTAGTCGCTACGCAGAAAAAATAAGTCGTTCAGCCAACCGCTTCGACGAACTACACCATGCACTAGAAAACAACTTGAGCTTTATAGACACCTATACCATTGCCTTACTAAAAGAGAAAATAGAACAAGAACAACCTACCGTCGTAGCCATTAGCGTTCCCTTTCCAGGCAATCTCTATGCTGCTTTGCGTTGTGGCCAATTTATAAAAAACAACTACCCACACATTAAAGTAGCGCTGGGTGGCGGCTATGCCAATACCGAATTGCGCAGCATTGAAGACAAACGCGTTTTTGCCTATGTCGATTTTATTTGCTTGGATGATGGAGAAGCCCCTATGGAACAATTACTTGCTTATTGCAAGGGAACAATAGAAGCTACCGACCTTAAACGCACTTTTTTAGTACAAGATAACGAACTCGTTTATAGCAATTCTAGCGCTTGCAAGGATTATAAACAAGCTGACGTGGGCACACCTGATTACAGTGATTTACGACTCGATCAATATATCTCTGTAATAGAAATGATCAACCCCATGCATAGCCTATGGAGTGATGGCAGATGGAATAAACTCACCATGGCACATGGTTGTTATTGGGGCAAATGCACCTTCTGTGATATTTCGCTAGATTATATCAAACTGTACGAACCAGTGGCTGCCAGTTTGCTCTGCGATAGAATGGAAGCCATTATTCAACAAACAGGCACGAATGGTTTTCATTTTGTAGACGAGGCAGCACCGCCTTCTTTAATGCAGGCATTAGCCCTTGAAATCATAAAAAGAAAATTAGTTGTTGCATGGTGGACCAATATCCGCTTTGAGAAAAAATTTACCCGCGACCTGTGTCTGCTCTTAAAAAAAGCAGGTTGTATTGGAGTGTCTGGTGGATTGGAAGTGGCCTCTGATCGCTTATTAGCCTTAATTCAAAAAGGCATTACAGTAGCGCAAGTAGCTAAAGTAAACCAACATTTTTGTGAGGCCGGCATTATGGTGCATGCCTATCTGATGTATGGTTTCCCAACGCAAACCGCACAAGAAACGATTGACTCCTTGGAGATGGTGCGACAATTATTTGAAGCTAACATTTTGCATTCTGCATATTGGCATCAGTTTACCATGACCGTTCATAGCCCCGTTGGTATGCATCCTGAAAAATTTCAAGTTGAAATTGCCACCCCTGAAAAGGGTTCGTTTGCTAATAATGATCTCCTCCATATCGACCCAACAGGAACAGATCACGAAGCCTATAGCTATGGCTTAAAAAAGTCGCTTTTCAATTATATGCATAAAGCCTGCTTCGATTATCCTTTGCATAAATGGTTTGATTTCAAAGTGCCGAAAACGAGCATAGCTAGCGACTTTATAAAAACAGCTTTAGAAAATTCCGATGTAAACTCCGCAAGTCCTCACGCAAAAGTCATTTTTTTAGGCAGTCAACCTAGCTTAAGCATTCAAACGAAATCTAAAAAAGGAGCTACTTGGGAAGTTGCAAGTTTGAAATTTACAAATCCCCAAGGCGACCTAGAAATTAAAGTAGCACCAGAACAAGGAACATGGTTAGCCTTTATATTAAAAGCGCTCCATAATAGCCAAGAAAAAACATGGACGCTCAAAGAAATTAAAGCCCATTACGAGCAAAATGGTTTGGAAGACTTTGAACTATTTTGGGATAATAAACCTATCAATTCCTTGTATAAAGTGGGGTTATACCATTTGTAAATGGAAGCACTTCGTTATTTTATTATCAATAAACCGAGAGGCATGTTGTCGCAATTTAAAAGCGATGGAGATGCTGTATTATTAGGCGACTTATCGTATACCTTTCCCGAAGGCACCAATGCGGTGGGTCGATTAGATAAAGACTCTGAAGGCTTATTATTGCTTACCAACAATAAAAAAATAGTACGCTTACTTTTTCAAAGTAAAATACCTCATTACCGCGTATATGCTGTGCTGGTTGCAGGGATCGTAACTGACGAAACTATTGAGGAATGGCGTGCAGGAGTTCCCATTCGTATTGGCGAAAGCACCCACTTCACTACCACTGCATGTAAAGTAAAACGCATTGAGGATCCTGAAAATACCCTTTACGATTATAAAATAACTAACACGCGCATACCAGAAACTTGGTTGGAGTTCACCTTACAAGAAGGGCGTTTTCATCAAGTGCGAAAAATGGTTTTTAGTAAAGGACATCGATGCAAACGACTCATAAGAACAGCTATTGAGCAAATTGAATTAAACCCTTTATTACCAGGTGATGTGAAAGAACTCAACGAAGTCGATTTTTTTAATCGATTAAATCTTTCCCTTTAATTTCCTTATCTTTTTTTAGGTCTGCTTTTAGGCTTACCATATTTTTTAAGCATCTTATCTTTATGACTAACCTTTTTGTTGGTTTTAGAATTTTTAGCCGACTTTTCATGGAAAGCACTCCCTGCATTAGGATCGCGTTTCAAAGGTTTTATGAAATCCGTTTTCATTCTAATCACCGGCATTTCTTCTGCAATTAACACTTCCGAAATTTCAATATTTTCTGGGAGCACTGATGTTGCAATGGGCTGTTGCATCAACTGTTCGATGGCTTCCACAAAAGGCATTTCTTTTTCGGTCGCAAAACTGATAGCAATCCCTTTTTTATCTGCCCTACCAGTTCTACCAATTCTATGAATATAATTTTCTGGCGTATCGGGAATATCGAAATTGATAACATGTGTAACCTCGGCGACATCCAATCCACGTGCAATAATATCCGTAGCAATTAAACACGTATAATCGCCTTTTTCAAATTTTTGCACCGTCGCAAAACGATTATTTTGTGCTTTATTGGAGTGAATAACACCAACTTGTTCGCCCAAAACAGGCGTTAGGGATTCAAATACTTTATCGGCAAATTTCTTGGTGCTAACAAATACCAACACTTTCGTCATGCTCTTGTCTGTTTGCAACAAGCTACTTAAATAATCAATTTTAGTGTTGAAATTTGGTACGGCAGTTAAGGACTGATCAATTTGTAACAATGGCGTACCGGTTGGCGCAGCGGTAATTTGCTCTGGACTTTTAAAATAAACCTGCAATAATTTTTCTACATCATCTGTAATAGTAGCGGAGAATAAAAGATTTTGTCTTTTCTCTGGTAGATTATCTAAGATGCGTTCGATTTGTACTCTAAATCCCAAATTCAACATCTCATCCATCTCATCAATCACTAATTTTTTTACCGCTTTTAATTTGAGTGAGCCACTTAAAAATAAATCATACAAACGACCAGGCGTTCCAATTACAATATTACACCCCTGCTCTAAAGCATTCATTTGGTTGCGCATATTGACCCCTCCATAAACACCTTGAATGTCTATACTCATGGAAGCACTCAATAATTTGGCCGCTTTTAAAACTTGTAAAACCAATTCTCTCGTAGGCACTAAAATAATAACCGAAGGTGTTTTGTCATTAGTAAAAACAAATTGCCTTAAGATCGGCAATAAATAAGCAAAGGTCTTTCCCGTTCCGGTTTGTGCAATACCACAAACATCTTTACCCGACATGATGGTGTTGAATGATTTATATTGAATAGGTGTTGGTTGTTGCAAACCCATTTTTTTTAAAGCAAGAATTAAGGGCTTATTTAAATTTAAATCATCAAAAGTCATAAAAGATAGTTTGCTAAATAATAAAAATATGGATGCCTTGAGGCATCCATATCATAAAGTTGTTGTTTCTTATAAGTTAAACTTAATACCTTGTGCTAATGGCAAGCTATCGCTCCAATTGATAGTATTGGTTTGTCGGCGCATATATACTTTCCAGCTATCAGAGCCACTCTCGCGACCTCCACCGGTTTCTTTTTCACCACCAAATGCACCACCAATCTCAGCACCACTGGTACCAATATTCACATTGGCAATACCACAATCGCTTCCTTTGTGCGATAAGAAGGTTTCTGCTTCGCGCATATTAAGCGTCATGATTGCAGAAGATAAGCCTTGCGGCACGGCATTTTGCAATGCAATAGCTTGCTCTAAGGTTTTATATGGCATGATATACAAAATTGGAGCAAATGTTTCGTGTTGTACAATTTCCCATGCATTATCTACTTCAAAAATACATGGCTTAACATAGCAAGCACTTTCAAATCCTTTTCCACTTAATACACCCGCTTTCACCACTTCTTTACCGCCCATTTTTTTAACAGCTGCCACCGTATTCAAATAGGCATTTACAGCATCAGTATCAATTAATGGCCCTACGTGATTGCTAGCATCTAATGGATTACCAATTTTAATTTGTTTATAGGCAGCAACTAATTTCTTTTTGAAGGCATCATAAATAGACTCATGAATAATCAATCGACGCGTAGTGGTGCAACGTTGCCCGGCAGTACCTACCGCACCAAACACAGCGCCTATTAAAGACATATTTAGATCGGCATGCTGAGAAATAATTATTGCATTATTACCACCCAATTCTAAAAGCGATTTACCTAAGCGACCTGCCACCGTTGCAGCCACTGCTTTACCCATACGGGTAGAGCCCGTTGCAGAAACTAAAGGCACTCGGCTATCTTTTGACATCAAAATACCCATATCAGCAGCGCCATTAATAAGGCAAGAAACGCCTTCTGGAACACCATTGGCTTTAAAAACTTTTTCAGTAATTTTTTGACACGCAATGGCGGTCAATGGCGTTTTTTCACTTGGTTTCCAAACGCAAGTATTACCACAAACCCATGCTAAAAAGCTATTCCAACTCCATACGGCCACTGGGAAATTAAATGCAGAAATAATCCCCACAACACCTAGTGGATGCCATTGCTCATACATTCTATGCATTGGGCGCTCGCTATGAATAGTCAATCCATAGAGTTGGCGCGAAAGACCCACTGCAAAATCTGCGATATCAATCATCTCTTGCACTTCTCCCAATCCCTCTTGCAAACTTTTGCCCATTTCATAACTCACTAGAGTGCCTAAGGCTTCTTTATGTTTGCGTAATTCATTACCTATTTGACGCACCACTTCACCTCTTTTGGGTGCTGGCCACATACGCCAGTCGTTAAAAGCAGCAGCTGCTTTGTCGATTACTGCATGGTACGTTTTTTCATCTGCGGTGGTAGCTATTGCAATTTTCTTTCCATCAACTGGTGAATAAGAAGTGAGCACTGGGGCATTGGTTTTAATCCATTTTGCACCTGTAGACACACCGATATTGGTTTTATCGATAGCTAATGACTTTAATACTTTTTGAATATTCATAGTGTATTGGTTATACGTTTAAAAGGAGATTGAAATTCGGTTATGGAAGGAAATGATTGATCTCTTTTGGATATTATTGGGTTTGCAATACCCCAATCAAATCCAAAAGATTGGTAATGAATGCCCGCATCAGCGCTGGCATCATATGCACTCGACACAAAATAATTAGTGATCGTATGATCTGCCAATGATTTAAATCCATGAGCACAACCTGCAGGTATAAATAAAGCTTGCGGTTTTGAAGCCTGTAATTCGACACTAATAAATTGCATATAGCTTGGAGAATCTTTTCGCAAATCGAGCACCACATCTACAATTGCACCATGCGAGCAGAAAACGAGTTTGCTATGCTGACTTGGGGGTAATTGAAAATGCATACCACGAATAACATCTTTATTAGAGATAGAATAGAAAGACTCTTTAATTTCCATGTCTAATTGATATTTTTCGAAATCTATTGCATGAAACGTTTTAACGAAATCGCCTCGCTCATCTGCACTATGATACAAGTGCAAAAGCTTTAAATCGGATATGGAAAGCGTTTGAATATTCATATTATTCTGCAATTTGTTGGATAAATTGCTCCCACTTATCTTTTGTATTTCCTTTAAGCACTCTTGGAAATTTATTCATGGCGCCATCTTTACCCATAGATTTCATGTAGTCGTAAAATACTTTGTTGGGTACTAAGGTAACATAAATTGATTTTAAAGCCGAACTTCTTTCCACTTCGTAATCATCGTTTAGAGCACACAGAGCTTTGTCGAGGCTTGCAGCAATTTCTTGTTCGTTAATCGATGCATCATCGCAACCAATATACCATCTGTGTGCAAAATAATTAGCTTCAGGAAAACCAATTACCGTAAATTCATTAATGGCTATATTAAACTCTTTAGAAACCTGCTCAATGGCTTTATTCATATTATCGACCGACAAATGCTCTCCACATAAACTCAAAAATTGTTTAGTTCGACCAACAATCATCATCTCATGTTCTGCAGCGTTTGTGAAGCGAATAACATCACCAATAATATAACGCCATGCACCCGAGCAAGTTGAAAGCATCACTGCGTATTCTGTATGCTCATCTACTTCATTAATTAATACCGAACTTACTTGTGCATAAGGATTGCCATCTTCATCAAAATTAGTTTCATTGAAGGGGACAAATTCATAGAAAATACCTGCATTTAAAACGAGCTTAATACCAGACGCATCAGGGTGTGCCTTAAATCCGAACGATCCTTCAGAAGCCATATATGTTTCCACAAAAGATATAGGCTTGCCTAATAATTTTGAGAAACTTTCTTTATAAGGCTCAAAGGAAACCCCTCCATGAATATAAATATTTAAGTTGGGCCAAATATCGTGGATAGTGTTGAGTTGGTGATATTTAATAATCTCTTCCAATACAATTTGCACCCAAGCAGGCACACCGCAAACTGTACCCACATCCCATTTTTTAGCATTCCTAACAATTAACTTGATGCGATCTTCCCATTTGGGTTTTTTAGCAATCTTTTTGCCTGGCTTGTATAATAGTGCTGACATCCATCGGGGCATATTCTTTGCACTAATGCCACTCATATCCCCTTCGTAATATTCGCCTTTTTCAAACAAACTTGTGGTGCCCCCCAACATTAAAACTCCTTTTTGAAAAGTAGCTGAAGGGATATCAAAATTAGTAAGACTACACAATTGCTTAAACCCAACGCGCTTGATGGACTTGATCATGTCTTGGGTAACTGGAATATGTTTGCTTGCCGACTCTGAGGTGCCTGAACTTAAAGCAAAATATTTAACTTTTCCAGGCCAACTTACATCTGAAATACCTTCCTGGCATTTGTGCCACCATTGGTCATACATCTCATTATATGTGTGCACAGGAACATTTTTACGAAATTCCGTTATGAAAGTAGTTTCATTATTGAGTAATTGAGAAAATTGATAATGCTTACCAAATAACGTATCTTGACTTTTTGTCATCAACTTTTTGAGGGTATTCGTTTGATACTTGATAGGTGTAGCCACCTTTGGAGTCATGCGCTTTCTAATGTATAACGACCGAGCAATTAGATTACCTAATATTGCCATATTTGAATGAAATTTATTAATTTAATTACACAAATTTAACTTAAAATAACTGTTAACAGAAAAGTACTTGTTAATTCATCATTAAAATTAACTAATGTAGGCGTATTTAGCCTTCTTTAAAGTTCTATTTTTTAAAATGAAAGAGTACATTTGCAAAGCTTTATAGTATGAAAACACGCGTAAAGATTATTAACAAATCAAAGCATCCATTACCTTTTTACCAAACAACGGGTTCGGCAGGAATGGATTTGCGTGCCTTTTTAACGGAGCCTATTGAATTAAAACCCCTAGAACGCAAACTTATACCAACCGGTTTGTTTATTGCTTTACCAGCTTTTCATGAAGCACAAATTAGACCCCGAAGCGGAATGGCTATCAAAAAAGGTTTAACTCTAGTCAATACGCCAGGAACCATTGACGCGGATTATAGAGGCGAATTAATGATACCCATGATCAATCTTTCAAATGAAGCTCAAATCATTGAAGATGGCGACCGCATTGCTCAAATGATAATTGCAACGTATGAAGTAATAGATTGGGAGCTCAGCGAAACACTCGATGATACAGATAGAGGATCAGGTGGATTTGGACATACCGGAAAAAAATAAACTATACATATGAATATCATTATCCCAATGGCAGGCATGGGCAAACGAATGAGGCCCCATACCCTTACAACCCCCAAACCATTAATTCCAATAGCGGGCAAACCAATTGTGCAACGCATTGTAGAAGATATCATTGCTACTTGCTCAGAAAAAATTGAACATATTGCTTTTGTTATTGGCCCCAACTTTGGCAAGGATGTAGCCGCACATTTATTAGCCGTAGCGAATACGCTTGGTGCAACCGGTCATATTTTTGTTCAAGAAGAGCCTAAAGGAACAGCGCATGCTATTTTATGTGCAGAAAAAGTACTCGAGGGCAATACCTTTATTGCATTTGCAGACACTTTATTTAACGCAACATTTAGCATCGACACGCAAAAGGATGCTATTATCTGGACTCAAAAAATTGAAGACCCAAGTAATTTTGGGGTAGTAAAATTAAGCGATGGCAATAAAATTGAAGCATTTGTAGAAAAGCCTAAAGAATTTGTATCCGACCTAGCAATTATAGGCGTGTATTATTTCAAAGATGGCGCCCAACTTAAAAAAGAACTACAACGCTTAATCGATAATAATATCCAACAAAAAGGTGAATATCAAATTACCGATGCCATGGAGCACATGTTGCAAAATGGATTAAATTTCTATACCGATCAAGTAAGTGAATGGTTAGATTGTGGCAATAAAGATGCTACGGTATATACTAATCAACGCATCTTATCCATTAAATATCAAAACGACTCGCACATAGATTCCTCGGCATCTATTACCAACACCACAATCATTCATCCTTGTTTCATTGGAGCAAACGTAACTATTACTAATTCGGTTATAGGACCTCATGTTTCTATTGAACAAGGAGCCACTATCAATCAAGCTATCATAAGCAATAGTATCATTCAAGAAAAAGCGATCATTGAAAAAGCCAACTTAAGCAATTCGCTTATTGGTAAAGAATGCAACTTGAAAGGCAAAACAGAATCATTTAGTATTGGCGACTATTCAACTCAAGATGCTTAAATGGATACAACGCTAAAAAGTTTCTTTATTTGCACCCTCAGTTGTTGCTTGCTACTTTCCAATATTGGGAAAGCACAAGAAAAGAACTATACTGATAAAGGAGCCTTTTATGAGGGCTTACGCCTTAAATACCTAAACCGACTTCGTGATGCCGAAGAGCAAATGCAGCAATTTGCCCAAGCCAATCCGAAGGAAAGCGTAGCGTATTTCGAATTAGCTAAAATTGCCATTCAAAATAAAAATTTGATTAAAGCGCAATTACAAATTAAAAAAGCAATTGCTCTAGACACATCCAATCAATGGTATCAAAATTTATTAGGTGACATCCTCTTAGAACAAGGAAATTATACGGAAGCGGCTACGCTGTATGCGCAATTAGCAAAAAAAGAAAAGTATAATGACCAATACTTAATGCAAGCATGCAGGCTTTATCAAATTGAAAAAAAATATGATTTAGCCATTGAACAAATGCGCATTTTAATTAATCAAAATAAAGACGACAATGAAGATTTATTGCTTCAAATGCAAGAGCTTTTCATTAAAAACAATCAGCTTGATAGTGCCCTAATTTTAAGCGAACAATTAGTAGCTCAACACAAAGACGAACCAAAATACTATCTTCTATTTAGCGAGCTCTACGGTGCTAGTAAAAAAACAAGTGAAAAAAATAAACTCGACGCGCTCATCACTAAGAAATTTCCAGAGAATGGCATGGTATTATTAAATAAGATAAGTACTTCCTTAGCGAATCATGATACCCTAGCCTATAAAGCACAAATAGAAAAAATTATCACCCATAAAACTATTGCTATTGAAGATAAGATTGCCGTATTTGTCCCTTACATAGAAATCAGTAAAGACAGCGCTAGCAATATTCATTATGCCCAAATACTCTGTAATTCGAATGCGAATGACTATACTGTTTTCCAGCTATTAGGTGATCTCTTCGCACTTTACAACAACACTTCGGAGGCTACTATTGCGTATAAAAAATCAATACAATTAAATCCAAGCAATTATAAAGCATGGGAGCAATTAGTCATTAATACAATAAGCAAGGAAACGGCTGATAGTTTGGTTATCTATGCAGAAAGAGCCATTCGATTGTTTCCCAATCAAGCAGATTTATATTATTTTGCAGGATTAGGGTATGCTTTTTTGAATTTACATGCCAATGCTATCCGAAACTACAACCGATGTTTAGACTTAATAGACGAAAACAAAAAAGCAATGCTTTCAGAAGTAAATGCATCCTTAGCTGAATCGTATAATGAATTAAAGGAATTTAACAAATCGGATGTGCATTTTGAAGAGGCATTAAAGTGGAATGATAAAAATGTAAATGCACTCAATAATTACAGTTATTATTTATCTATAAGAAAAGAACGACTTGCTTATGCAGAAAAATTGGCAAAAAAAGCCATTGAATTAAGTCCTTCCATTGGCTCCTACCAGGATACTTACGGATGGATTATGTATCAATTAAAAAATTATGCTAAAGCAAAACAATATGTACAAAAAGCAATTGAATTAAACACCCCAAATGCAGATGCTACCCTATACGATCATTTAGGAGACATCGAATTTCAATTGGGCAACATAAAGGAAGCAGAGGAAAATTGGAAAATAGCAAAACAGAAAGGAATGCAAAGTGATGAACTGGATAATAAACTAAAAAACAAACGCATTAATGAATAAAGTAACTAATTATATTTTATTACTCATTACAAGCACTTTCATTATAAGTAGTTGTAAAATAAGCAAGCATGCTATTAGAAAAAAAACAGCTGTTGACTCCAGCGCGCTAGTGCATCAGAAATTTCTTTTAGACAGCTTAGCTAATCAAGCACTAATAGAGCAATACAAGCCTATTTGGGAACCGCGTAATGATTTTGAAACTTTTAGCTGTAAAACAAAAATGCGTTATGATGGTAAAAATGAAAAACAAACTTTTAGCGCAAGCATACGCATTGTTAAAGACCAACAAATATGGGTTCATATTAGTGCTTTAGATATTTTTAATGTAGCACGAGTAGTAATTACTCCAGACACTTTAAAAATGTTGCTATACACTAAAAACGAAGCGTATATCTTACCCTATGCCGAGCTAAGTAATTACCTACCTGTAACATTGGATTTCAAAGACCTACAGAACTTACTTGTTGGCAATCCCTTAGAAAATAGCACAAATGCCTATAATGCCACTGAAACAGAAAGTACGCTTACCTTACAAAGTGTTTTAAAATCATTCTTACAATCAACCACTTACAATAAACAAGATAGCTTAATAAAATCGATTGGACTTCAATCAAGCGACGAAAATGGACCTTCTTGTATCGTTCAGTTTTTCAACTATAATAAAGAAAATTTTAATAGATTCGCAAATGTAAAAACGTTTAATATTAACAATAAAGGGGACAATTATTTCATTGACATGCAAATTCAAAAATTTACTTTCAATGAAAAATTAGAAATGCCCTTTTCGATACCTAAAAGTTTCATTTTAAAAAATAATCCATAATGAAAGTAGTATTATTTGCCGGCGGAAGAGGCACTCGAATTTCTGAAGAATCCTCTTTAAGACCTAAACCCATGATTGAAATAGGTGGCAAGCCTATTTTATGGCATATCATGAAACTATACGCAGCATTTGGTCATACAGAATTTATAATATGCTTAGGTTATAAAGGATGGGTTATAAAAGAGTACTTCATAAACTACTTCATGCACAATGCAGACGTAACCGTAAACTTAGGGGACAACTCCTTGCAAGTGCATCAAAACAATGCAGAACCTTTTAAAATCTCACTAATTGATACCGGATTAGACACCATGACGGCAGGAAGGCTTAAAAGAGTTTTACCTTACGTAGGCAATGAGACTTTTATGCTAACTTATGGTGATGGCGTTTGCGATATTGACATGAATGCGCTATTAGCACATCATAAAAACCATCAAAAAATCTGCACTATGACTGCTATACAAGCAACTAGTCGTTTTGGTGTTATTGAAATGCAAGAAGATGGATTAATTAATAGCTTTGAAGAAAAACCTGCAGATAGTGGGACTTGGATAAATGGCGGATTTTTTATTATCGAGCCAAGTATCGCTAAGTATTTAAATAATGACGCAGACGATATCATGTGGGAACGACAACCAATGGACGACTTAGCAAGAGACAAACAAATTAGCGCCTATAAACATAATGGATTTTGGAAATGTATGGATACGCTCAGAGATAAAGAAGAATTAGAAGCAATGTGGGAACAAGGAGCTCCTTGGAAAAAATGGTAATCATGAAGTATACTTTACTAAAAGAACAGTTTAAAAATAAAAAAGTATTTGTAACCGGCCATACAGGTTTCAAAGGCTCTTGGCTGCTACTTATTTTAAAGGAATTGGGAGCACAAGTGCGTGGCTATGCACTAGCACCCGAAAATGAGCATGATCTTTTTAACCAGTTGAATGGAGCGCAATATTGTGAAAAATCAATTATAGCAGATATCCTAGATGCTGATCTATTAAAAAAAGAAATTCTTGCATTTCAGCCTGATTATGTTTTTCATTTAGCAGCACAGGCACTTGTAAGAAAAAGTTATGAAAACCCAATTGAAACCTATATGGTGAATACGATTGGAACCGCGAATGTATTGGACGCAATGCGATCTTTACCGAATGCTTGTGTAGGCATAATGGTCACAACCGACAAAGTATATGAAAACCCAGAAAGAGGAACAGCCTTTGTTGAAAGTGACAAATTAGGCGGCTACGACCCCTACTCAGCTAGTAAAGCAACTTGCGAAATAGTAATCGATTCTTACAGAAATTCTTTTTTTAATAAGCAAGATTTTAATCTGCATAAAAAGTCTATTGCTTCAGTGAGAGCTGGGAATGTGATAGGTGGAGGAGATTTTTCAAAAGACCGAATTATACCAGACATCGTACGATCTATTCAAAATCATACCGCAATTAGTTTAAGAAACCCAAATGCTACTAGGCCGTGGCAACATGTATTAGAACCTTTAGGTGCCTATTTATTACTTGCAGCTCATATGCATCAACACCCCGAAGCATTTAATGAAGCATTCAACTTCGGACCAGCTATTGATGATGTGTTAACCGTAAAAGAAGTTACACAATCATTTATATCAGCATTTGGTGCTTCCCAACAGGAAATTGCAATCGATGATAAGCAGCATGTTCATGAAGCGAATCTATTGATGCTAAATAGTGAAAAAGCTAAACTTAAAATCAATTGGACACCCAAATGGAATGCAACAGAAGCTATTCAACAAACAGCTTGGTGGTATGCAAATAATCAAATAGAAGTAAGTAAGCGTTGCATGACACAAATCAATAATTACTTTGCTTCATAAGTAAATAATCTCTTAAAGTAGGCCCTATTAATGCCTGTTTTTTAAAGCAATTGAGTTATTTTTGTAGAAAGTTAAACTCTACTGAAAAAAATACTTCAATATATTAAAAAGACGGTGTTTGCAATTTTTATATTAATTGCAACAAGCATGCTTTTGATAAATTTTACTCCTGTACAAAAAATACTAGTAGACAAGGCTACCGCTTACCTTAGTAAAAAATTAAATACAGCAATTCATATCGATTATATCTCGCTGTCTTTTTTGTATCAAATAAAAATTGAAGGCTTACAAATTAAGGACAGAAATAATAACAACCTCCTTCAAATAGGTTTAGCTAATGTCAATTTCAACAATTGGTTTATTTTCAAAGACAAATTAGTATTGAAGTACATTAGTATAAAAAATGCACGTGTTAATACCTACAGAACGATTCAGAATAACCAATGGAATTATAGTTTTATAGAAGATGCACTTACATCCAATACTACCAATAAAAAAAATAGAAACGGTTTTGAATTATCAATTCAAAAAATACAATTAGAGCGCATCAACTATAGCGAAGAAGATGCTTGGGTGGGAAGCAATATGTATGTGTCAATCGGTAAAGGGGCAATAGACATAGACACCTTCAATGAAACAAAAAGAAAAATAACCATAAAGGACATAAACTTCAGTGAGCCATCCATTGAATTAAAAGATTATCCAGCTAGCCCCTTCCGTCCAAAAAACAACATTAGCAAGCAAATCGATACCAGTTGTTTTAATAAAGGCAATTGGCAGGTCGCTATCAAACAAATTAAGGTAGCCAATGGCATTTTTAAATTAAACTATAATAATAAGCAACCTATTATTAATGAATTTGATGCCGAGCATATGGACATCACCCATATCAACCTTTTGATTAAAAACACCACTATTCTAAAAGATACGATCAAGGGCAGCATTAGTTACTTAAATGCCAAGGAGCGTTGTGGATTACAACTAAAACAATTTAAATGTAATGTTATAGTATCTCCCAACAAAACTATTTGCAATCAACTATATATCGCAACAAACAATAGTGAAATTGGAGATTACTATGCTATGTATTATAAGCGCTTCCCAGACTTCTTGGATTATATGCAAGCTGTAACAATGACAGCTAATTTCAAAAATGCCAAAATAGATTTAAAAGATGTAGCCTATTTTTCTAGAAATGTAGCTGTAATTCCCTACCAACTTACAGTAAATACCAATTTCAAAGGCACCGTTTCGAAATTCAAAGCTACTGCTACAGACATTAAAGCACCCTATGCCCAATTTAAGGGTAATATAAGCATTGACGGTTTACCTAACTGGGAAGAGAGCATACTTCAAATAGAAAATGCCAAATTAAACATTGATAAAAAAGGGCTTGACTATTATGCTCCTAATCTTGCCAAAGAGAGTCCAATTAAATTTTCAACATTGGGGAATTTTAATATTGAAGGATCATTTAATGGAAAAATAAATCATTTTGCAACAAACAATAAGATTGCCACAGCAATTGGAAATGCGCAAATAAATTTGGAAATCAACATCCCTGAAGAGAAAAATAAATTAACAGTATACAGTGGAACAATAAACGGTGAAAATATAGATATTGGGGTACTACTAAACAATAAGGAATTTGGCAAAGTTGATGCCAATTTGAAAGTCAAAGGAGAAGGCTTTGACATAAATAACGCAGATATTTACTTAGATGGCAATTTAGATAAATTTGAATTTAAAAACTATGCCTATAAACAAATTCTAATTAAAGGATCTTTAGATCAGAAAGTATTTAAAGGTAATTTAATAGTAGATGACGAAAACTTAGCATTATCTTTTAATGGTGAATTTGATTTTGCGAATGAAAAAAAACACATTAATGCATTAGCCAATCTCTTACATGCCGACTTTCAAAAAATTGGTTTGAGCAAAGAGCCATTTAATGGCAATGCCGATTTTGATCTGAATCTATACGGAAGCAATATAAATGACCTAGAAGGCACTGCTCAATTAAACAATATTGATCTAAAAAGAGGTAAAGAAAAACTCAATATTGATTTCATTCAATTACATTCAAAAATTGCATCAGCAATAAATCACGAAATTAATATTGAAAGCAATGATTTTAAATTAGGAATAAAAGGACTTTTTAAAGTTGAAAACATTATTGATGCTTCCAAACAATATCTCTATAAATATTTACCAAGCTACATAAGCAAAAGTAAATACAATGGGGAAGCACAGAATTTTTCATTTAATATAGCTACTAAAAAAATCGACAAGCTTATTCACCTCGTCAATAGAGACTTAGATGGCTTTAACAATACTATTATTGAGGGAAGTATTAATACCAACGAAAAACAATTATTATTAAATGGTACAATTCCTTTCTGTAAAATAAATGCTATCCGAATAAACAAAGCTGAATTTCATGGAATTGGTAATCTTGAAAACCTAAGCCTTTCCTCCAATATTCAACAATTGATGCTGGGAGATACCCTATGGAACACACAAGTGCAGTTAGCTACCAACATCCAAAACGATAGTATTCATTGCGAATTGAAAACGAACTCATTTAACAGATTTGGAAATGCAAACATAGCTGCAGATATAATAACAAAACTAGACACCATTTCCGTTAATTTTTCAAATTCAAACTTTTATATAAATAATTCAATCTGGAATATAACGAACAGTAAAAAAATTAAAATAACAGCTGATAAATTATTTGTAAATGAACTAAAATTCAAGTCAAACAACCAAACAATAGCAATCAATAGTATAGACAACAACGAAAACACACTCGAAATTAAAATAAATGACTTAGACTTATCACAAATAGGAACCTTAGCGCAACAAGAATATTATCAACCCTATGGTCATTTAAATGCCCAATTAAGTATTGATAACCCAATTACCAATCCCACAACTAAAGGATTAGTAACAATAGATTCCACGACCATTAAAAATGAAAACTTAGGCAAACTTAATGCAAGCTTTAAAATAAATGAGAATGGATGGGAAGTGTATGAAGGATCAGGCATTTCAAATGATAACAATGCACTACAATTCAATGGCAGTAGTTTAAACAACCAATTGAATGCCACTATTAAATGCATTAATACGCCCTTAAAATGGGCTTCTATTTTCATGTCCGACTATATTAGTGACATCGATGGGCAAACAAATGGCACCATTAAAATAAATGGGAGCAGCGAAAAACCAACTATGAAAGGTAGTTTATCACTTATCGAAACAAAAACTAAAGTAATATATTTAGGCACCTATTACACAATACCTTTGGCCACAATAAATTTTGAGGATAATAAAATTGATCTGGGTAAAATCACACTCTATGATCGTTTTAAAAACAAAGCAATAGCAACAGGTTCAATAACACATTCAAATTTAAGCAACTTTTATTTTAAGAATATTGAAATCAATTCCAACCAAATAGAAGCAATTAATTTATCATCCTATGAAAATGATATTTTTTATGGTAATGCAATAACAAAAGTAAACACAAGCATAAATGGACCAATAGATGACATCACTATGAATGTGATAGCAAGCCCTGCTCAAGCATCCCACATCTACTTACCATTTGGCAATACAGCTGTTTACAACTACAACTTTATAAACTTTAAAACACCTCAAAACGAGCCATCCATTTTAAAGAAAAAGAATGCTAGTAAATTTGCATTGAATATAACGGCTATTACCAATCCTCTGGCAGAAATTACAATGATTTTAGATGCTAAAACCGGCGATCAAATTAGTGGTTATGGGAATGGAACCATCAATATAAATGTACCTGCAGATAATGACGTTAAAATTTATAATACATTTGAAATTACCAGTGGATACTATAAATTCTCTATAAATAATTTTATTAAACCATGGAACTTTAAAATTAACAACGGAAGTAAAGTGACTTTTAATGGACCTATTACAAAAATAAACTTAGATATAAACGCTAGCTACACTACAAAAGCGCGCCTCTATGATTTACTTAATGAAAATGAAAAAAAACCAGGTGTAATACCCGAAAATGAACTGACAGATACTAAAGCAAAACAAAATATTGATGTAAAGTTACGTTTAGATGGAACATTCGAAGAACCTAAACCAAGTTACAAAATTGAGCTTCAAGATAAACGATTACAAGGTACGTATGCCTACAACAAATTAGAGCGTATTAATCTTAGTCCAGAGAGTTTATTTAATCAAGTTGCCTCCTTACTATTGATTGAACAATTTATGCCTCCAGAGGGCATTGTAAATACAGCATCAGCAAGTAGTACTGCTATTACAAGTGTAGGCGAAAAGCTCTCTTCTACCGTTTCTTCGCAATTAACCAATTGGGCAAATAAAATATTAGGAGATCCAAATTTAGCGATCAACCTAAACTATAAAAACTACAATGTGAATACAGATAATGCTAGCAGCTCTGCCATATATAGAAACGAAGTGAAGTTAAACGCAAAAAGAAACTTCATGCAAGATCGATTAATGTTAGAAATTGAAGGCGCCTATGATTGGGGCAATGCTGCAATGCAACAAAACACGAATTCAAACATCAACCTCACGGGTGATTTTAGAGGGCAGTACAAACTTACAGAAGATGGAAGAATCAGAATGAGTATATTTAGAAATAGCAATTATGATGTACTTATCGATAGACCTATCTCTAGAAGCGGCATAGGACTTTCTTGGTCTAAGTCTTTCAATTCGTTAGCAGACTTATGGAAAAGCAAACAATCGAAACGACTTCCTGCAAATGATAGCGCTACTATCTTAGAATCTAATTAAGCGCTGTAAAGTAGTCCTGTAATTGCTGTGCTACTTTTTTCCAATCAAATTTAGACTGCACTACTTGCATACCCTTTTCACCAACTGATTTTCTAATAGCATTATTACCCAGCAACGTTAATATCCTATTAGTAAAAGCTTCTTTATTTGACTCCATATAAACACCCTCTCCACTGGCAACCCCTAAGCCCTGAAACCCAATATGGGTACATACTACAGGCACGGCCATAGCCATTGCTTCTAACACTTTATTTTGAGTACCCGCCCCAAATCGAAGAGGCGCAACTACAATACTTGCAGATCTATAAACACTTGGAAAATCTTTTACAAAACCAGTAACAACAACATGTTCATTAGCTAAAGCTAAAACAGATTTTACAGGCCTTTGACCTGCTATAATAAATTTAATTATTGGAAATTGGTCTTTTATAACGGGTAAAATTTCAGCAACAAAATAATTTACAGCATCAATGTTGGGAGCATAATCCATATTGCCTGTAAACAGCAATACAGCGTTATCTTCATAATTATGTTGACTACCATTAAACGCATCAACATCAACTCCATTTGGAAGTATAGATACCGTAGACAATGAATGCTCTAATTCAAGATAAGAAGCATCTTCCGAGGAGCATACAAGCACTTTTGGAAATTGTTGCAATACCTTATGCTCATAGTTCCAGAGTCGATTGCGCTCTACTTTATTTATAAATTTCTCAATAAAGTTTGTTGCATTCTTAACCCGTCTATCCCAATACAATGAAAAAGCATCTGGCAAATCCAATATTTTATTTTCCACTTTAATTGCTAATCCATAAGGTGCCATTCTAATATGTTGAATATGTACCGCATCAAATTGTTCTAATGTTAGCAATTGCTGAATAGCTACCGCCATTTTATTTGATTTGAAATAAGCAACTTGAAGTGGCAAAGCAGAAAATAAGGCGCAAAGCACATTCCAATATGACTTCCATTTAGGTAAAGCAATCAGGGTAACAGATGCGAATATTTTTTCTAATTCTGCTTTGTAGACAATGTCTTTTTTATTTTCTAAAAAAGCTATCAAGTGCACTTCATTGTATGCTGATAAACACTTACCTAAATGATAAATCTTTAATTTATCACCTCTGTAAGGCGGATAAGGAATTCTATTAGCAACGAATAACAGTTTCATTATTTATCTTTCAAAATGGAATGACCTAATTTATCTCTCTTAGTTTTTAAGTAATTTTCATTATGCGGATTAGATGCAATCTCAATTGCAATTGTTTCTGTAATCTCCAATCCATAACCAATTAACCCAACCCTCTTTTTAGGGTTATTTGAGATTAACTTTATTTTCTGTATTCCTAATTGTCTTAAAATCTGAGCCCCAATACCATAGTCTCGTTCATCTTGTTGAAAACCTAAACTAAGATTAGCCTCTACCGTATCCATCCCTTCTTCTTGCAATTTATACGCTTTCAATTTATTTAGTAATCCAATGCCTCTACCCTCTTGATTCATATATAAAACCACCCCTTTCCCTTCAGCTTCTATCATTTCCATTGCCGCATCTAATTGATCTCCACAATCGCATCGTAAGGAATGTAAAATATCTCCCGTAAAACAAGAGCTATGCACACGAACCATTACAGACTCGTCCTTGCTCCATGTCCCTTTGATTAACGCTAAATGTTGCTCATTAGTATGTGTTTGACGAAACGCAACTAGCTTAAAATGCCCTTTTTTGGTAGGCATATCAACACTTACCAATTCTTCAATTAAGGAATCTTTTTGAAGTCTATATTCGATCAAATCTTTGATAGAAATAATTTTCAAATCAAATTTTTTGGCAATTTCTAACAATTGAGGAAGACGAGCCATCGTACCATCTTCATTCATAATCTCTACAATAATGCCTGCTGGTTCAAATCCTGCTAAGCGAGCCAGATCAACACTTGCTTCCGTATGACCAGCTCTTCTCAATACGCCTTCATCTTTTGCTTTCAATGGAAAGATATGACCAGGTCTGCCCAAATCACTAGGCTTTGTTTTAGGATCTATTAATGCCTGAATGGTTTTCGCTCTATCTTGTGCAGATATACCTGTAGTACATCCGTTACCAATTAAATCTACAGAAACAGTAAATGGAGTTTGATGCAAGACTGTATTATCTTGTACCATAAGATTTAAATCCAATTCCTTACAACGTTGTTCTGAAATAGGCGCACAAATTAGGCCTCTGCCATGCGTGGCCATGAAATTAATCAATTCGGGCGTTGCATTTCTTGCAGCTGTTAAAAAATCACCTTCATTTTCTCGATCTTCATCGTCTACAACAATAATGAGTTTACCTTTTTTTATGTCTTCAATCGCCTCTATTATAGTATTAAGCATAGTATCGTTTAAAAATTAGAAGGCAAAGTTACTGTTTTGGCACTAAGAATGTGATGTAAACTTGAAATTTTACCTTGTTGAAATGGTATATTTATTATTTCCTTTTAAAAAACAACTAATCAAATAAATTTGTTGAGAAAGATTAATAAATTGAACTTAAATTGCAATAAAAAAAATTGAAGCGAATCGTATTTTCCATTACTTCTGACCCCAATTATGATCAGCGAATGATTCGCATTTGCAATACTTTGCAAAAAAATGGATATTCAGTTTTACTTATAGGCAGAGAACGACCCAATAGCAAAGAGCTTATTTCAAGAAATTTTGATCAATTCAGAATAAAACAACGAATAGACAGCGGCAAATTATTTTATTTAAGCTTTTGGTGGAAACTATTCTTTAGATTATTATTTACTAAAGCAGATGCCTATTGCGCCATAGACTTAGACACCATAATACCTGCACTACTTGTAGCTAAGTTAAAAAGAAAGAAAATAGTTTACGATGCACACGAATTATTCTGCGAACTAGAAGAAGTAGTCCATAGGCCCCTAACCTTGAAGGTTTGGCAATGGATTGAAAAATTTAGCATTCCTAAAATGGATGCTTGTTATACTGTAAACAATAGTTTGAAAGCTATTTTTGAAAAAAAATATAAAAAGCATTTTGACATAGTTAGAAACATAAGCTTACATAAAAACAATCCAATACAATACAACTTTACCAATGGCTATATTTTATACCAAGGAGCCGTTAATGTAGGTCGATGTTTTGAATTTTTAATCCCGGCTATGCAGCAGGTAGACAGAACATTAATTATATGCGGAGAAGGTAATTATCTTACAAAGGCAAAAGAATTAGTA
Organism: Bacteroidota bacterium; assembly: GCA_024640225.1. Lineage (GTDB taxonomy): Bacteria > Bacteroidota > Bacteroidia > Chitinophagales > Chitinophagaceae > CAIWHF01. Next base: position 35,648 of record JAHEFK010000016.1, read on the forward strand.
AATAAGTTGAAGCTTCAACACAAAGTGATTTTCAAGGGCTATATTCCTCCACATGAACTGGAAAGCATCACCCAAAAAGCATGCATTGGCATAACGTTATTCATTGCTACAAGTAATAACAATAAACTTTCTCTAGCCAATCGTTTTTTTGATTATATGCAAGCAGGCGTGCCGCAACTTGCCATGAACTATCCAGAATATGCTGTCATTAATACACAAATTGAAGTTGCTCATTTGATAGACACCCCTAGTGAGACAACTATAGCTAAGGCATTAAATGCACTATTAAGTGACGAAGCATATTATCAAAAACTGCACCAAAATAGCTTATTAGCAAAGCATACCTATTGTTGGGAAAACGAAGAACAAGTATTATTAAACATTTACAAACAATTATTTCATGATTAATAATACGAGTATTCAGTTTTCAATAATTATCCCTGTATTCAATAATGAGCAAACAATTGAAAGGGCTATTCAATCTTGCTTGTCGCAAACCCTGCAATCTTTTGAGTTAATTATTATAAATGATGGGAGTATTGACAATAGCAAGGCTATTATTAATGCTTATAGCAATTACAAAAACATCACTATCCTTCATAACACTTCTAATATGGGTGTATCCTATAGTAGAAATAGAGGTATTGCAATGGCAAAGGGTGAATACATTTGCTTTTTAGATGCCGATGATTATTTTGCACCAACAAAATTAGCATTAATCCAGAAGTGCTTACAAGACAATCCGAATATTCATTTTCTATTCCATTCCTTTACTTATAATAAGCATAGCACTTCTATAACAGCAGAACCAAAACGCTGGAACAAATACAGATTGTATTTGGGCAATACAATAGCCACTCCATGTGTGACCATCAAGAATGTGCATCCATTAATGTTTAACGAACATATGCATTATATGGAAGATTATGATTTATGGTTGCGCTATTCTAATGACCAAACCATCTATTTTTTAGATGAAGCACTTACTATATTAGGCAGGCCCATACTAAGTAAAGGAGGTGCAAGTAATAGCAAAATAAAAATGCGCATAGGGGAATTAACCGCCTATACGCATCATTGTTTTCACAAACCACTTCTTTTACTTACAATTCCTTTTTTCGTGACCCTTCAGCTTATCAAAGCTATAATCAAGCTGCCAATTAAATAATTCCAGCTGCCATATTAGTTTCAAATACTTTGCCTTGTTCCACTTTTAAAACCTTTGAGGGGAATTTTTGTATGATGGAATAATCGTGGGTAGCCATAATTATGGTTGTATTATAATCGCTGCATATACTCCAAAGTAGTTGCATAATCTCATCGGTAGTTTCTGGATCTAAATTTCCAGTAGGCTCATCGGCAAGAATCAATTTGGGATTGTTTAACAAAGCTCGTGCTATATCTACACGTTGTTGCTCGCCACCCGACATTTCGTAAGGCATTTTAAAGCCTTTATTTTTCAGTCCAACTTTCTGTAAAACACTTTCAATTTTCTCTTTAATCAATAAGGTATCTTTCCAACCAGTTGCTTTTAATACAAATTCTAAATTCTCATAAACATTTCTATCGGTCAATAATCTAAAATCTTGGTAAATGATCCCTAAGTTTCTTCTAAGCATGGGAACAGTCTTCCAAGTCAATGTTGCTAAATCAAAATTAGCCACTAATCCACTACCTTGTTTTAATTGAATATCGCCATATAAAGTTTTAAGCAAGCTAGACTTACCTGTTCCGGTTTTCCCAATTAAATATATAAATTCTCCTTTATTAATTTCTAAATTAACATCACTTAAAATCAACGTATCCGATTGAAAGATTTGTGCATGCTTAAGGGAAAGTATAGTGGTTTCAGACATAATAGATAATTTGTACAAATATACTATCTAAAGAGGAAATTATATTTATTAAATAAAAAAAGGGGACTAAAAGTCCCCTTTTCAATTTCACTAAATCCTATATTAATTCTTAATTAATTTCTGAACAAGCGTTTTGTCATTGGTCAATACGTGAACAACATACATACCTTTTGCAGTAATTGCATCAGCAGGAATTTGAACTTTTGTAGTTGCATCAAAAACAAATTCTTTAGCTGTGTAAACTAATTTACCCGTAACATCAAAAATCTGTACACCTACTTCTTGATTAGTAACACCATCAACTGAAATAAAGGAATTGCCAGCAGTTGGATTTGGAGAAATCGTCATTCCTTTTTCTTTTAATTCCACCGTATTTACACCAAGAGGCATGTTAGATACATAAATTCGATCGATATAGAAATTATTACCAGAACCAAAATCGAATGTACTGAAAACACCTGGGCGATATCTAAATCTGAAGAAAACACTTGAATTTCTTAATGTTCCTAAGTCAATGGAATTTAATTTCCAATCTCCTTGCCATTGTGGAACGAAGAATTCTGAGCGGGTACCTACAGTTGCAATATCTGCTTTAGAAATTTTCTTAATAGTTGTATAATTAGTACCACAAGTTGCTGTATAAGCAATTTCTAAGGTATCATTCATATCATCAAAATTTGCAGATCTAAATGCACCTGATGAAAAGAAATTTAAATTTAATGGACTTCCAACTGGAGTAGCCGATAAATCGAAAGCAGTGGTATAAAAATCATCGTAGTCGCCTTCTGGTGTATTTAATGCCAAGCCAGCAGTTCCAGATCTTGTATCGTAGTTATGATAACGAATACATTTATTGTCATAATAACCTACATCTGCTAACTCCCATTTCCATGCATTATTGAAATAATTGAACATTGGATATTGCGCAACATCTGCTCCAGAAAATTCTTGGAAATAACCAATTGCTTGATTACCTGCTGGATCAGCAACATAAACTTGTGTTTTTGAAATGGTATCAGCACCTGCATTAGAAGTAGCTACTAAGCTAGCGGTAGCCCAACCAGTTTGAGAAAAGGTGTTAGCAACCGTTGAAGTGCTTGCCGTTGCAACACTTGCACCATTAGAAAAATTCCAACTCCATCCTGTTACGGTATCTCTCCAACTTCTATCTCTAAATGTTACGCCTGTTCCTAATGGAGCACCTGTTTTACAAACGAAATAAGTATTCGTAGAAAAATCGGCTACTGGTTTTAAATCAACACGAGGAGCTAATGCACCCGTTTTAGAAAGGTTTGTAGAAGAAATTAAATTATTTCTACTAGCCGTTGAACTATTTAAAGCTGCTCTCATTCTAACTGTTTGTCCAATCGTAAACATTTTAGAACAATAGGTATAGTCCATTACATTTTGAGAATTACACGTATCAGGATAATCCACCAAAGAGTCTAATGCCCCTGTAGATGGTCTTACATACACTTTACTGTAACCTCTAGCACAAGTTGTATCATACAAAGCACCTGCAATACATCCGGTTGTATTATAACCTTTTGTAGGTGGAGTATCATCAACACCATCATCACCACAAGCATTGGTAAACCAAATACCAGATTGTGTTCCATTACCATTGGTATTACCAAAGGTGTGGTCTAAATTTAATTCATGCCCTAATTCGTGTGAAATCGTATTGTCCGTATTTAAATAAGAAGCTACTGTAATAACGCCATCATAAAATGCGAAATAGGGAATAGCAGCTGTTGCTGGCTTGTATGCATAAGCTGCAGCAGATGCATGATCGCTGCTAAATTTATTTACAATCCATACGTTCATGTAAGAATCTGGAGCCCATTGGTCAAATTTTGCTAAATCACCAGCATTTGTTGACATGTAGGAAAATCTTCTTGTGATACCGTTGGTTGGGTTGCCCTGAGGATCTTTAGTAGGAAAAACAAATTTGATATTAGCTTTACCAATCCATTTCTTAAATGGCGCAATTACCTGAACGGTATCTGGATTTTGTTTGTTGTACATCATGTTGATGTCTGCAACGCATTTGTAGATCTCATTATCGGATACATATTCAGATCCGTAAGTGTGAATTACGTGAAAAACAATTGGAACATATAAAATAGTATCCGCAGTGGTTTTAGCTAATTGTTTTTTGGATAACGCTTTAATGTAATTATCCATTTGAAGGGCTAATTGCTTTTCAATATCCTTGATAATTGGATATTTTTTAACCGCTTGGTTGTTAACTACATCTGTCTCACAATGGTTTTGTGCAGATGTAAATAAGGAACTCAACCCTAAGGCTACTAAAAGTATCGATTTCTTAAACATAAATTTGAGAATAGTTAATGTTAACTAATTCCCAAAAATATACATTCCGACTTAAAAAAACAAATTTAAACTAGGAATTTAAAGCCTAATATCTTTATTGATTCAACAAAAGTAAACTGCAACCCCTTAATGCCGTATGATCCATTCTACCAATCACTTCAAAGTCGCTACTAGTAAACACTTTACCCAAATCTTCTGTAGCAATAAAAGAGCAAGAATTTACATTGGCTAAATCAATAAAATTGAGTGCCCCTACCCCTTCTTGGCTAACTTCAAACGGATCATTTACATCTCTAACTAAAACACGCAAAGAAGCACAGGTTTTAAAGTGCCCATTTGATTGGGCATAGGCTTGCGAAAGGAGTTCCGTCATACCGTATTCAGCGTTAACGGCTTCTAAATTCCATTGTTGCTTTAAAAAGGCATGCAATTCCATTCTAGTGATTTCTTTTTTTCGTCCTTTCATGCCTCCAGTTTCCATAACGATAATTGTTGAAAAATCGCCAGGAAATTGAGCTGCAAAATCCATCAGCGCGAAACTTACACCAATCAAGATGATTTTTTTATTTTCATTACGCAATTCATTAATTCTATTGTATAATCCTTGGAATTCATTTAAATAAAAACCTTCAAAATCCTGTCCTGATTGCTGCATAAAATAATTCACCATAAATACCAACGAAGCATTATTCCGTTCTAAATAGGATGGCAATAGCGCTAGTACGGTATAGTCCTTAATGGATCCATAATACTCTTGGAAACCTAGCAAGGCGTTTTGTTGATAAAATGCTTTGGAACGAACGCAATGTTTGCTAGCCACTTCGCCAGTTGTCTTGCTACTTTCAAATATGATTTCAGGTTCAAAATTGCCTGTAATAATGGAATGTGACTTGAAAAACGAAATGGGTAAAAAAGGTATTTTACGAATACTATCAACTTTTTCAATGTCCATTTTTATTGCCTGCACATAAGACCGATATAGTTCATTGTGCTCATATTGATAACGAAAAACCGCTAGTGCTTTTTTTTCAAAAGCACTATTTTCTCTTAGAAAAAAATCATTAACATCTATTGTATCTAAATTCATTTGTAATGTTATATCTTTGAAATATGTCTAGGTTTTTCCTAATAGCAACATCCATTATTCTACTATCTTTTTACAGTTGTAAAAAGGCGCTTTATAGTGTCATTCCTACTATTGAACAGCTAAAGTTGAGTAAGCAAACCCTTCAATCAAACAACCCCAAAGATAGTTTATTAATTTCTTTTTACGTGTATGATGGAGATGCCGATTTAGGCGTAGACAGAAACTCTGGGTCTTATGATATTTACATGGACGAAAGTAGAACCATTCAGAATTTACGCTTTTATTTTCCAGAAATCAACGGTGCAATACCAGGTGCTGGAAAAGGCATTGAAGGACTTTGCAATGTTTACATTACTGGGAAACAATTAAAAATTGATTCTACTGATTACCCTAAAAGTGCCGACACACTGTACTTAAAAGTATATGTAGTAGACAAGGCTGGACATAAAAGCAACACCCTATTTACAAATCCTATTTATTTAAAATAACCTTGAAATTTTATTTTCTTTTTGCCCTATTGTTTCTGCTCGTTGCATGCAATCATAGCAACCATTCAAGCATCATTGAACAAAACAAAATGGCGGCTATATTAACTGATATTCATTTAGCGGAAAGCTACAGCACGCTATTAAAAGACAGTCTTCATCAATCTGGCGAGCGCAATCTAGATTCCTTAAATGCACTCTACCAAACCATTTTAGGACATTACAACATAACACTTAAAGAATTCAACATCAGTTTTGAATGGTATAAAAAACACCCTTCAGATCTTGATAGTATCTACCAAAAAGTAATCACTAATTACAGTATTATGGAAGATAGTCTTTCGAAATTACACTAACTTAGAAAGTGCATCAGCCATTCTTTTCATAGCTTCCGTTAATTGCTCCATGCTTGTTGCATATGAAATTCGAATACAATGAGGCTCACCAAAAGCGCTTCCATTCACGGTGGTTAGATGTCCTTCATGTAATAGATACATCGAAAGATCTTCGTCGTTTTGAATAACATTGCCATTAAAGGATTTGCCAAAGAAAGCACTGATATCTGGAAAGGCATAAAATGCCCCATCTGGCATGGCACATTTTACATTGGGCATATTGCGTAGCGCAGCTACAACAAAATCTCTCCTTTGTTTATAGGCCTCTACCATGCTATGGGTTGGAGCCATATCTCCTAAAAGTGCTGCCACACCCGCTTTTTGAGCAATAGCATTAGCGCCAGAAGTATATTGACTTTGATATTTTTCACATGCTTGTACTAATTCCTTAGGTGCGGCTATATATCCTAAACGCCAACCCGTCATTGCATAACCTTTCGAAAATCCATTTACAACAATAACGCTATCAAAAACACTTGGAAATGAAGCTATACTAGTATGCTTCCCAACATAGTTAATATATTCATAGATTTCATCGCTTACAATATAAACCTGTGGATGCTTTTCGAAAACCTGCACTAAGGCAGCTAATTCCTCTTTTGAATAAATACTACCCGTTGGATTGCAAGGAGATGAGAAAATAAACATCTTTGTAGCGGGTGTTATGGCCGCTTCTAATTGCGCAGGAGTAATTTTAAAATCCGTATCTATTCCACAAGAAACATGCTTTACCGTACCCTCTGCTAAATTAACCAGAGCACTATAGGTAACCCAATAAGGAGTTGGAATGATGACTTCATCACCTTTATCAATCAAACACAAAATAACATTGGCAAGCGATTGCTTGGCCCCCGTACTCACCAAGATATTTTCGGGGGAATAGTGTAATGCATTATCGCGTTTAAGTTTTTCAACAATTGCACTTCTCAAATCAGGAATACCAGCTACCGGCGTGTATTTGGTAAAACCATCTTCCATGGCTTTTGTTGCCGCAGCTATTATATGTTGAGGTGTAGCAAAATCAGGTTCTCCCAAACTAAGATCAACAATATTAACGCCTTCAGCTTTCAAGGCTCTTGTAAGCTTAGCCATCTTGATGGTTTGAGGCTCGGTAATTCTACTTAATCTATTGGAAAATTTCATTTACACTCAATTAATTAAAAAACAAAAAAGCTGCAAATGCAGCTTTTAATTGCAAATTTATATGCTTAAAATGTTCTGTAAAACATAAACCACAAGGTAGCAGCAATAAATATCGACAACCCTATGCCTAAATATATGATGGTTCTTTTATAGGCATTATTGATGGATTTGTATTTATGCAACTCACTTATGTTATTCATTATGTTCTCAATCCTTGAAAATGCAGTTTCGCCTTTTAAAACATAGTCATACGCACCATATTTCATACTCTCCACAGCTACTTCAATTTTGTCTTGACCAGAAAGCATAATCACCTCTACTTTGGGGTAATTATCCTTAATCATTTTCAAAACCTCTACACCATTTTTAGCCGACTTATCATGTGCATTCAAATGATAGTCTAAAACGATAACCTCAGGACCTAAGTGCATTTCTTTCATTGCCTCCTCTCCATTATCAAACGTTTTAATGTGTGATAAGAAGCGATCTGCTAAAAAGTCTTTCAACATTTCGTTTTGAATGGGTTCATCATCGATAAGAAACACGAACCTTTTTTCTTGCACTTCCATAGGGTTAAATTTTTAAGAAAATTACAAACTATAATTTATAAAGTCAATACAATGTACACTTTTTATTTTTTTTGATTTAACTCCGCATAGACTTGATTACAAACTCTATTTAAATTTGCAACTAGATTAGGTAATTGCTCAGTATGTGTTTGTGTACCCGCCAATTGCTCAATCATTAAAATATGACTCACCTCTTCATCAATACCCATATACGACATTTGAGGCTTTAGTGAATGGGCTGCAATTTTAACTTCTTCATAATCCAGCTTTTCCATCCCAAGTTCCAATCTACTTAATAATTTTGGTGCATTTTCTAAAAACATGCCAATATACTTATTCAGCTTTTGCTGATCATTATTTGTAAACTGTTTCAAAAAATCTAAATTAGTATACGTTTTTGAAACGCTTTGTTGTTCTTCTACCTGCGCTACTGATTGCTCATTGATTGCTACCCCATGCAATAGTTTGCTAATTTTCTGAATTAGCACTTTTATTTCAAATGGTTTAGAAATATAATCATTCATGCCAGACGCTAAATAATGCTTGATATCTTCCTCAAACACATTAGCCGTCATCGCAATGATAGGCACCTGGCTATTGGGTATGGGCAATTTTCTTATCAATTTTGTTGCGGTTACGCCATCCATTTTAGGCATCTGGATATCCATTAAAATAAAATCATAGCACTTTTCTTTTGCACGCTCAAAAGCGATTTCACCATTTACAGCAAAATCTATTTGAGGATTAGTTAAAAACAATTTTAAGGTATCTTCAGCAACCATTTTATTGAATTCATTATCCTCTACTAAAAGAATTTGTAATGCACTCGGCAACACTTCGCTTAATGTATATTCTTCATCTTTAACATTATGGGTTTGATCAGCCGATAGTTCTATTGGCAGTAGCACTTTAAAGGTGGTACCTTTTGCCAATTCGCTTTCTACAGAAATTTGACCTTTCATTAAATCAACCAATTGCTTGGAGATAGTTAGACCCAATCCTGTCCCACCAAATTTTCTCGTAACATCCGTACCTGCTTGTGTAAAACTATCAAAAATACTATCTAGATACTCTTTTGATATACCAATGCCGGTGTCTATAATTTCAAACACAATAAAATAGGTAGATGCAACTATTTTTTCTATACCTACTTTTATTTTCACATACCCTTTTTCAGTAAACTTGATAGCATTGCCCGCAAGATTTATTAATACTTGGTTGATTCTAGTAGGATCACCATTGTAATAAGCAGGCAAAGCAGGATCTATTTGAATTTCAAAATCTATTTGTTTCTCCTGTGCTTTAAAGGATAACATATCTTGTATATAACCCAAACATTGTGGTATTGAAAATCTAGTATGCTCTATAATAATTTTCCCAGCTTCAATTTTAGACAAGTCTAAAATATCATTTATAATTACTAATAAATTATTGGCTGATTGCTGAATCGATTTGAGATATTTTAATTCTTCACCATAGTGCTCTTTACTTAGCAGCAAATTCGTCATGCCCAATATCGCATTCATAGGCGTTCTGATTTCATGGCTCATATTAGCCATAAATTGCTGCTTTAAATTAGCAGTTTTTTCTGCTACTTCTTTTTCTTTTTGGGCCAATTCAATTTCTTGACGAATCTGAATGTTCTTTAACCTATTAAAGGTGGCTTGAGAGAAAATCTCTTCTTTTAATTGCTCATATTGTTTTAAATGATAGAAGGCTTTAGGAATATCATTGGTCTTGTCGAATAAATTAGAAAGCAATTCATGAATACTCATTACATCATGCTTTCTATTGTAATCACTCGCCAATGCTAATGCGGCTTCAAAATGCTCCCGAGCTTCTTCAAAAGCATTTAAATCTAATTTTAATCTCCCCAGATAGAACTTACAGATAATTTGTACTTCTACATGCTGCAATAATTCAGATTGCAAAAGCGCATCTTGCAAATGATTTTCTGCATCTTTAAAATTATGCATTTTGTAGTACACCTTGCCCATCCCGCTTATTGCGGTTGCATACGCCAAGGTATCGGGTTCGTTTTGATCTGCATTTTGTTTAAAATAAGTCAACGCTTCCTCGTAATCATCCATTTTAAAATAGATATTACCCAAAGTATTGTTTAATTGTAGCAAACGCACACTATCATTAAAGGATCTAAAGATGGCTAACGATTTCAATGCATAGTCAAGCGCACTCTCATAATCATATAAATCATAATGGATGTTTGCTAAGCTGAATAAACAAACGGATTGACTTAAATGATCTTCTAATTTTTCAGTGATAACAAGTGCATTCTCATAGTATTTTAAAGCGGTAGATAGTTGCGCTAAATCCCTATAGATATTTCCGTAATTAATAAATATACGGGCCAACAAACTTTGATTCTGAATTTTAATGGCTACTTTTTCTGCCTTATTCAAAATCGCCAATCCTTCATCATAATCGCCGTGCAACCATAAGCAAAAGCCCAATAAATTATACCCTCTCCCTTCACCCAAGGTGAAATTAATTTGCTGCGCACGCTGAATAACTTCTTCTGCCATGACTGTCGCCTTTGGCAAATCAAAACTTCTTGTTTCTAATGCCAACTCAATTAAGGCGCTTATTTTCTCTTTTTCATCTATCGCATGTTCATAAGCATCTTCTAATTGATGTAATTTATTTATATCCATGTAAGTCTAGTTAAAAAAACAAGCCCCTTGCAAATGCAAGGGGCTTAATATAGTAATGAAATTATCCGTTATCTGACATTCGCATAAATTCGTCGTAATTCTTATCTTCGAAAGTAGTCCACAATGCGCACCAGTGACCTACTACTGCTAAAGCCCAAGCCGCAGTCAACCAAGCTGGCCAAGGATAAACCCATCCTGTAGCTCCTTTATCATACATAGTCCACATTAAGAAGTTTGCAATTGCAAAAACTACTAAATGGATATAGAAAATCGATTTTTGTTTTGAGGTAGGTAAAATCTGCTTAAGTGCCATAATCAAAATGAATTTATGCAAATATATAAGGTATTTTGCAAAAAGTAAAATATAACAGCCTAAAAAGGATATGATTTTTATTAATTTTTTAGCTAATTTTATTATCCCCGTTATTATTTATTAGAACTGTTCAAATGTTATGAAAAACTGGAAAAAAATTGGGTGGCGCTCTCCCTTAAAAATGAGTAGACAAGAGCGTATTGCCAGTATCTCATTATTATGCGTTGGTATTATTTTAGTATTCCTTTTATTACTAAGAAAGCATGCACAAGAAGGTATTTTTATTACAAACATCAAGCCATTAAAGTACTCCACTTCTCCTTACCCTGATAATAATGAGTCAAATACAATAAGCGAATTACATCCATTCCCATTTGATCCAAATACACTCGACTCGCTTGGGTTTTCTAAATTAGGCTTGCGAGAAAAGACTATTAAAATGATTATGAACTATCGTAAAAAAGGTGGTCATTTTTATAAATCAGCAGATTTTGCTAAAGTTTGGACTTTATCGGAACAAGAATTTAAGCAATTGGAGACGTTTATTCAACTAAGCGCTTATGAAAACAATATAAGGATCAAGTCAGAAACCGTTCGTCAAATAGATTGGAATAATATAGATTCCGCCACCCTTACAAAGGTAAATGGCATCGGGCCCTATATTGCACACAAGCTTATAAGTTATCGTAAGTTGCTTGGGGGCTATATTCATAGTGAGCAACTTCTAGAAGCTTATAAACTAAAAGATAGCCTGTATAACTATATCGTTGCCCTGAGTGTATTTAATTCAGCTTATTTAATAAAAATACCGATCAATACAATTACGGAACAAGAGCTGAGTAAACACCCCTATATTGGCGATAAAATGGCTAAAAACATACTACTATTAAGAAGCAGCTTCAAGAAATTTGATAAAATTGAACAATTAAAACAAGTTCCTTTGATGAATGAAGAAAAATATCGTAAAATTGCACCCTACATTCAATTATAACTCATGAATTTTAATGCTACTGATACCCAACTACAAATTGCTGAAATGATTCGCGATTTTGGGAACAAACATATTCGCCCAAATATGATGGAATGGGATGAACAACAAATTTTCCCCATCGATGTATTTAAAAAATTAGGTGAATTGGGCTTGATGGGTGTATTGGTACCGGAAGAGTATGGAGGTTCTGGCTTAGGTTATTTTGAATATGTAACGGTAGTTAGTGAAATTGCTAAAGTATGCAGTTCTATTGGTTTATCAGTAGCTGCACACAATTCTTTATGTGTTGGCCACATATTGTATTTTGGCAATGAAGAACAAAAGAAAAAATACCTACCTAAATTAGCCAGTGCAGAATGGATAGGTGCTTGGGGATTAACAGAAGCCAACACCGGTAGTGATGCGAGCAATATGCGATGCGTTGCTACTAAGGAGGGTAACGACTGGATATTAAATGGCTCTAAAAACTGGATTACCCATGGCATCACAGGTGACGTTGCAGTGGTATTAGCGCGCACAGGTGATCCAAGAACTAGTGGCAACAGCACTGCTTTTATTGTTGAAAGAGGTACACCTGGATTTTTGGCGGGTAAAAAAGAAAACAAATTAGGCATGCGCGCATCTGAAACGGCCGAAATGATATTTGATAATTGTAGAATCTCTGATGCACAACGACTTGGAGCGGTGGGCGATGGCTTTAGACAAGCTATGAAAGTTTTAGATGGTGGCAGAATCTCAATTGCAGCACTATCATTAGGTATTGCTAAAGGCGCTTATGAAGCTGCATTAAAATATGCAAAAGAGCGAGAGCAGTTTGATCAACCTATTGCAAATTTTCAAGCAATTGCATTTAAACTAGCCGATATGTTTACGCAAATTCAAGCATCCGAAGCATTGATTTACCAAGCATCGGACTTGAAAAACAGAGGCGAGAAAATGACTAAGGAATCTGCTATGGCAAAATACTATGCATCGGAAGCTTGCGTAAGAATTGCAACGGAAGCCGTTCAGATTTTTGGAGGCTACGGTTATACTAAAGATTTTCCTGTAGAGAAATTTTATCGTGATAGTAAATTATGTACCATTGGTGAAGGCACTAGTGAAATACAAAAACTAGTTATTTCAAGAAACATTTTACACAGTTAAAATTAAAAGCCCCGATAATCGGGGCTTTTAATTTAAGTTCCTATCCTTCTATTTAGGATCTAAAGCTTGTTTGATTTTATCTGACAGATCTTGATAATGATATTTTGTAGTAGCATCCGTTGTTAAAGGAATATTAGCTTGTATTTGAGTTCTAAAACGCTGTAAAGCAATTTTGGAAAACGTGAAGGCATCTGTGTTTTTGACACTGGCCGCATTAGGACTTTTCAAATCAATAGTACTACTCAATGTTTCTACAAATGCTCTTTGCAAATTTCTTCTGTATAAATCTGCACTTGCATGGGTATTCATCTCTACCGTAAGTGTTTTTAATACTTCTTTTAATAATTCATCAATCGATAAATAATCTGAAGCAGCTAAATTAAATCGGTTTGCACTTGCAGCAATCCTATTTAGGCGAGCAGGCGCAATCAAACTGTTTAGAACGTTGATTTGAATTGTATTTACATTCTCATTGCCTAAAGGCATTGTTATTTTATTTAGTATCGATTTATCAAGCAACCATGTAGGTGTAGTAAATAATTGTTTATTTAAAAATTGTAAAGCCGCTACTTGTTTTACTTTAGGTGTTGGTTCATAAATATCTCCTGCTTGCTCTTCACTCTTTGGTGTTTCATAAATTCCACCAATATTTCTTAATACATGATTCATGTATCTATTGAATTGTCCCAGCATAGCCGTGTACATAATTTGCAGATTTTCATAATGCCCTGCTTCTTCTTTGGTCCAATTGATTAAGTTGGCAGCTAAGCGCTTCATGTTTTTAATTCCGTATTCACTTGCCACAACATTATCATCACTTAAATCTTCTGTTTGCGAACGAGGATCGAAAGGATTGGTTTCTGTACCAAACCACAATCTAGGATTGGCCTTTAAGCTATCAATGATCCATTTATTAACTATTTTTTTGTCGGCTTGTTCATCTGCCACCGGCAAATAAGTATAACCCCATTGAATAGCCCATTTATCATAAGCGCCTATACGTGGGAAAATACCTTTCTGACTGATATGATCTTCTGGTTGCGCTACATAATTAAAGCGCGCATAGTCCATAATAGACGCTGTGTGTCCGTTCGCCTCAACCCAATTTTTATCGCGCAATTTTTCAACTGGTGTTTTACTACTACTTCCCATATTATGGCGCAAACCTAAAGTATGACCCACTTCATGAGAAGAAACAAAGCGAATTAATTGACCCATTAATTCATCATTAAACTCCATCGTTCTTGCTTGTGAATCTATACTAGAAGCTTGTATCATATACCAATCATGAACCAATTTCATTACGTTATGATACCATCCAATATGACTTTCAATGATTTCACCACTTCTTGGATCGTGCACATTTGGTCCGTATGCATTTGCAATATCCGAAGGCAAATAGCGCATAACAGAATATTGAGCATCCTCCAAATTCATGGTAGAATCATTTTCTGGCCACTCTTTAGCTACAATCGCATTTTTAAATCCAGCTTGCTCAAAAGCAGCTTGCCAATCATTTACTCCTTGCATTAAATAAGGTCTCCATTTTTTGGGAGTAGCCGGGTCTATATAATAAACAATTTGTTTTTTAGGCTCAACCAAAATTCCTTTTTTATATTTTTCTACATCCTCTGGTTTGGGTTCTAAACGCCATCTTACAATAAAAACTTGATTATCCACCTTTTGCTGATCGTCTGTAAATACAGAAAACTCGTCTGCAAAAAAACCTACTCTATCATCAAACAATCTTTTTTTCATGGGCACCTTCGGCAACAATACAAATGAGTTATTCATTTCTAAGGTTACCGCTCCGGCTGCGTAAGCCGCTGGCAAAGTTGTTGAAGGAAACGGACTCGGCATGGAAGGGCCAAAAGAAGGAGTTGAAGAGAACGTTCTTACTACTCTTATTTCGGTATTGAGTGGAAAGCTTGATATATGATGAATATAGGTTCTATCGCTTAACTGTGCCGATAAATTCAATCGCTTTTTATTCATTACACTTAGAGAAACCGGTAGATTGTCGCCTTTGAAAAAGTCAGTAACATCAATCACACTTGCACTAGAATCCTTAGCTATTGTTTTAATTTCAAAATTAGCAACAATGGGATTCAGGTTAGAGTTTTTAACTGCTTTAATAATATCTGTTGTAGAGTCGGCTACACTTAATACAGTAACTACTCGCAACAATATATTTTTGTTGATACCTTTTTCAAATACTACCGTTTGCTCATTGTCTTTTTCTCCAGCATATACACCACCACCACCAGCTATCTTACTAAATCTTGATGTCATCATCATTTCTCTTCCTAATAAGCTATCCGGAATTTCGAAATAATACTTGTCTTCAACTTTGTGTACTTTAAACAAACCTTTTTGGGTGATAGCTTTATCTGTAATTACTTTTGCATAGGGTTTAAAGGGACCTTTTGTTGCAGTATCTACGGCCGTAGGGGCAACAGCTAACGGTTTCTTTTCCGAAGCAAAGGTTGGGATACTTAAAAAAAGTAACCCAATGATAAGTGATCTTGATTTCATAAAATTTTTAAAGGAGTTTAAGATGAACTAAATGAGCAGCAACTGCTTGAGCATAAGCTTCTGGAGTCCCACCAAATGGAAAACTAAAGGCTCTATCGTCATCCTTTTTACGTTCTCCATTTACAAAAATATAAGCATTGGGTATCGTAGATATATTTACCCAACTCGCCGCAACGATTTGACCTTTGATATTTCTGAACAAGAAAAGCATTTCACTTATGCCATTCTTAACCGACAATTTTTCCCAATACCCAATTACAACATCACCTTGTCCAATTTTGCCTAAATAATTTACAGTAATTGCTTTGTTTTTATTTCGTTCTACTAATTCTGTATTGGTATTAAGTAAACTAGCAATAGAATCTTGACTATGTTTCCAATTCGCAATAATATCTACATTTTTTGCTTGTGCATAAGCTAAAGCGTTGGTTGCATTCCAAGTACCGCTGGGGTCTAATAACTGAGCATTCAACAATTCTTCACCTACCTCTCTAAAGGTATTGAGCATGCCTGTGAAAATTGGTCGAGTAAACTCAATTTTATCTTTGACAAGATACCCATGATAAAAAAGTTGGTCTTGACCTCCCAAAATATCTGGCATTTTATCAAATTCATACTTAACTAAAGTGTCATTAGAAGCAGATAAGAGAACATAGTTTTTATAGCCTTGTCCTTTTATTTTAATATCCATCAATGTAGCGACTAGAACGTCGCCATTTTTAAAACTACCATCCTTTTTATTAAACTGTATGGGTTGAGCTTTCAAGGTAGATAATCCTAAACAAATCAAAAGTAATAATATATTTTTCATAGCAATAAATATAATAAAAATTAAGTAGCTTGCAAAAAAATAACCAATTCATGTCCCTAAAAAAAATCACTCTATCGGTAGTAGCCTTATTATTATTAAGCGCTTCAACAATGCATGCACAAACAAAATTATTAGACAAATTAAAGAAATTTGCAGGTCCAAGCGATGAGCTCATCAAAATGGATTCAAAAGGAAATTATTATTTGGAAGATAATGGAACTGTTTTTTTTGCAGATAATACACAACAAAATGGCGTTATTCACTTTTCACTAGACGAGCCTACTAAAATTTTATTTCACCCTGCAGATAAAATGAAACCAGAGTTGGTAAAAAGTAAATTAATTCATCATTTTATATTAGCTGGTAAAACTTTCTATGCGGTTACATTTAAAGAATCAAGCTTAGCTATTGGTAAAGAAAAGTCGTTTATGGAAATGGTCAACACAGACATCAACGATAAATTCAAATTATTTTATTTACGTCAACAAAATATCAATAAAGAAAAGCAATTTCAAAATACGCCATTCATCGTAGATCATGCTTATTTTGTTCAATTTCAGGATTGGGAAAAAGCACACGATAGCCAAGACTTAACCTTTATACCATTTGCTAAAAAAATGAGCGAATATGTAAAAGACTGTACTGAACTTTCTAAAAAAATCAGCGACAAAGAAGATGGTTATAAAGTAAGTATGTTTGGTGGCAATGCAAACAACGAAGTAGTCATTCGTATTATGCAAGAATATAATGCTTGTGGGAAATAATACAAAGCTCCTATAAATAAAAAAGGCTCGCAATGCGAGCCTTTTTTATTTATACTTTAAAATTAGTAATCTCCTAAAGTTTCAGAAAGTTGAGCAAGGGCACTTTCTAATTGTTGATCATTAGGTGCAATACCATGCCATTCGTGAGTTCCTTCCATAAAATCTACTCCTTTACCCATTTCTGTTTTCATCAAAATAACAATTGGTTTGCCTTGACCCGTTAATGATCTTGCATGCGTCAACATGCTATCCAATGCTTCCATATGGTTGCCATCCACTTCTAAAACAGTCCAGTTAAATGCTTCAAATTTCGATCTTAAAGAATCTAAATTCATTACACTTTTTGTTGAACCGTCAATTTGTTGACCATTAACATCAACAGTAGCAATTAAATTGTCAATCTTATTGTGTGCTGCAAATAAAATCGCTTCCCAATTTTGACCCTCTTGCAATTCTCCATCACCATGCAATGTATAAACGATGGAAGTATCTTTATTCATTTTTTTAGTAAGTGCTGCACCACATGCAACACTTAATCCTTGACCTAAAGAACCACTTGCCATTCTTACACCTGGCAAATGCTCGTGGGTGGTAGGATGTCCTTGCAAGCGAGTATTTAGCTTTCTAAAGCTTGCTAACTCCGATTTGTCAAAATAACCAGCTCTTGATAATACACTATAAAATACAGGAGAAATATGACCATTGGATAAGAAGAAAATATCTTCACCAATGCCATCCATTTTAAACTCCGTTTGAATGTTCATGTGTTTGAAGTAGAGTGCTACTAAAAAATCAGCACAGCCTAAGGATCCGCCTGGATGTCCACTTTGCACCCCGTGTACCATTCTCACAATATCTCTTCTTACTTGCGAAGCAACTGCTTCTAATTGTTGAATATCCATTTTTAAAAAATTATTGACACAAAGGTACTTGTAAAATTGAAATTTTAAAAAGCCAATGCTTACTAAATATGCATAAGTTATTAACACTGTAATACGTAAAATTTTTGTAATCTTGTACTTGCCCTCAGAACTATGCTTTCAAACCCAATAAAAAAGAAATTTACTTCCACATTACTGGATTGGCATGCACATGAAAATTTCCGAACGCTACCTTGGAAGGAGGAAAGCGATCCTTATAAAATTTGGCTTTCAGAAATTATTCTTCAACAAACCCGTGCAGAGCAAGGATTACCCTACTACCTTAAATTCATAGACCAATACCCTACGGTTACAGACCTAGCAAATGCTAAGGATGATGAAATATTCAAACTTTGGGAAGGATTAGGCTATTATAATAGATGTAGAAATTTATTGGCTACTGCACGATATATCAAGGAGCATCACCAAGGACTATTCCCAAATCAATACGAGGATATAATTAATTTAAAAGGGGTTGGAAGCTATACCGCAGCCGCAATTGCTTCCTTTGCTTACAACATGCCCTATGCAGTTGTTGATGGTAATGTTTATAGAGTTTTAGCAAGATTCGCTGGGATGGAACTACCAATAGATGGCAAAGAAGGTAAAAATATTATCACTGCTCTTGCCCAAGATTTATTGCCCAAAAATAAAGCTGCAGCATATAACCAAGCCATTATGGATTTCGGTGCTAGTATTTGCAAACCGCAAAACCCCTTATGTAATGACTGCCCTTTTCAAAGAAATTGCAAAGCTTACTCCGACAACACCGTTACCCTATTACCTATTAAGTCAAAAACAATAAAGATTCGAAAACGATATTTCAATTATATCATCATTGAATCGCCCACACAAATCTGGATAGAGAAAAGAACGAAAGCTGATATTTGGCGTGATTTACATCAACCATTGCTAATTGAATCTGAAAAAAAAATAAGTCCACAACAGTTAAATAAGATATTGATAGCACAAGAACTACTTACTGAAGTCGCTCCCCTAGTCCTACTCGACCATAAAGAGCAAAAACTATCTCATCAATTAATTATCAGCACCATTTATAATATAAAAATTAATAATATAAAAAAATGCTTGCTACCAAAACAAAACTGGGTATCAAAAAAGGATATGCACAAATATGCATTCCCTAAAACCCTCTCTGAAATTTTCAATTAAAAAATGGATTTTTTTTAAAATATATGTTAAATTTATAGAAATCAACTAATTTTTACTTTACTTATGAGAGGCGTAAACAGAGTTATTTTAATTGGTAATCTTGGTAAAGATCCAGAAGTACAACACTTGGAGGGTAATATTGCTGTAGCAAAATTTCCGCTTGCAACAACTGAAACGCATAAAGACAAAAATGGCAATTTAGTTTCTCAAACAGAATGGCATACCATTGTCTTATGGAGAGGGTTGGCAGAATTAGCCTTAAAATACTTACACAAAGGGAGCTTAGTATATATTGAAGGTCGTTTACGCACCCGCAATTGGGAAGACAAAGACAAAAATAAACGTTCTATTACAGAAATAGTTGGTGACAACCTTGTAATGCTCGATAAACGAAAAGAAAACGAGGCAGACCTTCCTAAAGATGATGATTCCGCAAGCTTTGGAATGGGCATGATGAATGACAGCGATATAAGTTTATAAAAAAAATAACAATAGAAAAGGGATAGAAATGCGTTTTTCAATCCCTTTTTTTTAATTTTACACCTTACAAAAAAAAATATTTTGGGCAGTATATCCGACGGAGAATCGATGCAATTATTATTTAGTTTATTGCAATCTACTTCATTCACAGCACCAACCGTTACCTTACTATCGGTAATCATCTTCTTACTTCTCATTATGACCGGTATTACTGCCGGAGCAGAAACAGCTTATTTTTCGCTTACCGCAAAAGATATTAATTATCTAAAAACAAAAGAAGGACAAAGCGCAATACAATCTATTCAACTACTAGAGCAACCTAAAATGCTGCTAGCTACCATTGTTGTAGCAAATAACTTTATCAATATCGCCATTGTTATTACTACTAATCAGTTGGTAACGGGACTTTTACCCGCAGATTTGCCTTCAATTTATTCTTTTTTGATTCAAGTAATTGCCGTCACTTTTCTATTAGTATTGTTTGGAGAAGTTTTACCAAAAGTATATGCCACACAAAACAATATGAGAATGGCTCTTTTTTCAGCGCCCATTATCAAAGTACTGTTTAGCATATTCAAACCCGTAAGTAGCCTTTTAGTCAACTCTTCTAATTTTATAGAAAAAAGAATGGGTAGCAAACAAGCTAATAATATTAGTAATGAAGACTTTGAGCATGCTATCGAACTAACGGTAGGACATACAGCAACGAAAGAAGAAGTAAATATCTTCAAAGGCATTTTAAAATTTGGGAATATTACTGCTAAGCAAATCATGCGTACCCGTATGGATGTAAGTGGCATTGATTATGCTATGAATTTTGAAGCTGTGCAAGCTAAAGCAATTGAAGTTGGCTATTCACGACTGCCTGTATATGACGACAGCTTAGATACCATTAAAGGTGTTATTCATACAAAAGATTTTTTACCGCACACCGAAGAAGTTGATTTCAACTGGCATACGCTAATTAGAAACGCTTTTTTTGTTCATGAAGGCAAACTCATTGAAGACTTGCTTAAGGAGTTTCAACAAAAGAGAATACACTTTGCAATTGTAGTAGATGAATTTGGTGGAACATCCGGTATCATTACATTGGAAGACATTATGGAAGAAATCATCGGTGATATCAAAGATGAATTTGATGAAGATGATTTAAACTACCGAAAAATTGACGATAATAATTATATTTTCGAAGGCAAAATGCTTATCAACGATATGTGTAGGGTATTAAACCTACAAGCAGAAATCTTTGAAGATAGTAGAGGAGAAAGCGATTCTATAGCAGGTTTAATTTTAGAAATCTCCGGTAGATTCCCGAAAATAAACGAAACGGTTTCTTTTAAAGAATATAAATTTACCGTTTTAGAGTTAGAGAAAATGAGAATAAAACGAGTAAAACTGAGAATTCAAGCAAATGAGGCATAATAAAAAAGAGGAGCAATGCTCCTCTTTTTTATTTACAAGATGCTAAAAGGTATTTTTTAATACTAGCTTGTGTTGCATCGTCGATTTTTGCTTTTCTAGACATGCTTGGCAAAATACTGTTCCATTGTGCCGCTGTATAATCAGAAGGATTTTTCATAGCATGACAAGAAACACAATTACTAACATATAATTTTTTACCGTCTTCCATTTCTTTCAACGAAACAACATCTTTGACTACAGCGGCAGTAACTGGCGCTTGCTGTTGAGCCGCTACTTGATTTTCCTTAGTGGACTGAGTTGCAACGTTTGAGGTAGTTGTGTTTTTTTTAGATACGCTACAAGCTGTTAAAAAAAACAAGGCGATCGATAGGTATTTCAATTTCATACGTTGATTTTTGTATTTCATAAAAGTATAAAAATATCTTTACTTATTGAAAAAAAAATACAAGATCCGCACACTAACTTTTGATTCATGACATGAATAACCAGCATTCCAGTTTTGAGCAATCGGTTTTAAATACTGAAGCCCGAGCATGAAATTTTTAATTTTAAAATCTGTTCCAAATTGCAAATTCCATTCATACCCCCCTGTATATAGCACCTCGTTTGAAGCATTTATATCAGCTTGACTTGATAAACAACCTATTGCTATAAAAGGAATAAAAGTAGCGACGGATGTATTTTTATTATAAAACATTTTAAAGTTCCCGTTACTTTGATTGCCCATTTTATAGGAGCACTTATTAGTTGCATTGTATTTTATACTAAAATCCAAATTAAATCCAATGTGCTTATTATTAATAATATAATTGATAGCCGGCATAATATCCCAAGTTCCAGTTCCAGGATATAAATGCTCGTTGAATGTAGGTATACTAAAATCACTTTTATAAGTTCCTGTAGGCATTTTAATTCCCCCAGTAAGTTGCAATGCGTGATAGAAAGAAGTACCACCAATTTTTGTAGTGGGCATAGCAGCATAAGTAACAAATGCACTTATATCGCCCCAACCTTTTGTATGTATATTGTCAGATCCAACTTGTTGGTTTATGGCAAAAGGCACAGAAAAGGAGCATTGAAAACGCTTAGAGCATACATACCGACCTGTAAGTTCGATCTGCATAAAACGATCTGCTTCTTTATCATTATCATCTGGGTGCGTTGTAATAAAGTTTTGATTCGCATAACGGAAACCCAAAAAAGAGTTTGAAAACTGAGGCAGCAAGCCCATTGTATTGATTGCATTGCCATATCCGCAAACATCACATGCATTACTTGTTGAGGCAATGCAATAAAAAAATAAATAAAACACTAACTTTTTCATAAATAAATAATCTGAATGCAAAAGTAAAATTAAATTGCTAAGGCACTTTTTTTTTATACAATGAGATTTATCATTTTCTCAACATAATTCTACACCCAAAAGATTCTGTTTTAGGCTGCAACACGGGCTTGCCTGCCAATAGCTGCCTAAGCGCTTGCGCTACATATGGGATTGCCTTTTCAGGATGCTGACCATTATCATCGATCGCTCCATTGTATTTAATAAGCCATTTATTATTTTCTCTCCAAATAATGAACGCTTGGGGTGTATGATTAGCCCCAAATAATTTTACTACCGATTGACTTGCATCTTGCAAATACAAAAATTGATACCCTTCTTTTTTTGCACGATCTTGCATGAATGCAAAGGTTTCTTCTTCATACAATATAGAATCCATAGAGTTGATTGCCAACAAAGGCACACCTTGCTTTGAATATATACGGTTCAACTCATTTAAACGCTTTGTATATAATTTAGCAAAAGGGCAGTGATTGCAAGTAAATACAACAATATACCCTTTAGCTTTATTGCTTTTGGTATTAAAAATTTTGTTATCAATACCTTTCAAGCTAAAATCTTGAATATAACTTGGACTTTCTCTTAATTTATCATTAGAGAAACTTAACAAAACCAACGCGAGAATACTATATGCCCAAAAGAATCTTTTCATCATTATTCTATTACAAATGACTTAGTCACTGTTTTCTTTTTAAGTTGATCTGTTACAAGCAAATAATAAACTCCTTTAGATAAATTTGAAATATCAATTCCTTCTCCTAATTGCGGTTGCGGCAATAGTAAGACTGTTCTACCAATTGTATTCAGCACACGCACATAATAAGCAGAGTTAGCAGGTTCTTTAAATTGAACAAATACTTTGTCTTTTGCAGGATTGGGATACACCTCTAATTCATCTTCATGAAGTGATAAAGCATTGATATTAGTAGGATTGGTTACCACAAACTGCCCCATCATACCTTCATCTTCATGTAAAGAGATGTGACAATGAAACATGAATGGATGTAAAGCATCTGCATAATCATCAAATTTTGCAATAAATTTCACCACACTTGGTGTGCCTTGCGTTCCAGGACCACCGCCAATTGCGCCGGGTACAAATACTACATCCTTCCAGCCTGCTTGTGAAGCATCAGGTGCAACACCATTAACGCTTATAATATTAAACTCAACATCATGAATATGAAAAGGATGACCAAAAGCAGTGGAGTTCGTAATTTGCCAAATTTCGGTATTGTTTAAAGGCACTTGATAATCTATTACATTTAGACTAAATAATTTATGATTTAAAATAAAGGCATTGGGACCTAGCACACCCGGCACGCCTGCGCTATCAGACATGGTAAGATAACGTGTGGTTTGCGCACTTGATGTAGGAATCGTTGTGACACTTACTAAAGAAGTTGGGATAGCCGTAATAGGACTTGTAGAAGGCGCTACAATATTTAATTTCAAAATATTGAAATCAATTTTTCCTAAGGCATTGGCAAATGGTCCGTTTGGAAAATTTTCTCCTCCGGCAATGAAATTGCCTAACAACGAATTAAAAGCCTTTATAAATACCGAAGTGCCATTTTGCCCACTACAATTCACTAAAATTTCTATTCGTTCACCCGCATGCAATAAGTATTTTGTTGCAGCCACTGGAGCATTCAGCAAGCCACCATCTGATGTAATTACATAAAAAGTACGATTATCGCTAAAGCCAATATTATAAGATCGTTCTATTGCTGCATTCAAAATTCTAAACCTAAGTACTTGAGCAGGTACATTGTATTGCGCTCTGAGGGTGCCATTAGTGAGCATACTATCACCATAGGGAACAACTTGAAATTGATTGGAAGAACTAAAATCTCTATCTGTTAATATTAAAGGAATGTCATCCACTCCATACTTTCTTGGTAAGGCCAATGCACTTTCAATAGCATCTCTAACTATAATGAGACCACCAATCCCTTTGGTTATTTGCGCTTCTGTTGTTTCATGTAGATGTGGATGATACCAATAGGTAGCCGCATTGTTGCTTACCAACCAATAAGGCTTCCAAGTGCTGCCTGGTGGTATTACTTGATGAGGGCCTCCATCCATTACCGCAGGCAAATGCATGCCATGCCAATGCAGTGTGGTGCTATCATTCAAATAATTCTTCACATTCATATGAACCGTATCGCCTTTATTAATAAATAAAGTTGGTCCCCAAAAATTACTATTGATACCACCCGTGATGGTCTGCTGACCCGCAGCAACAATTTGCCTAAACGTATCTTTAATATTCAAATTAAAGCTTGTACCCGATAAGGTATCCGGTATCCAAAGGGTATTATATTGAGCTGTTACCGAATTTAAAAGCAATACCAGTAAGGCTGAAAAAAGCAGCAATTTTTGTTTCATAAATTATATTTAAATAATTAGACGAAGATACTAAGATAAACACGCAGTAGCTAACTATTAGATTGCCACTAAGCCAAGGTTGTAAAGGCTTTTATAATTAATACTAATTTGTTTTGTAATGTAATCAAACACTAAAAAACAATCGCAATTGCTTAACAAACCTGTAAAACAACGTAATTACTACAAAGCAAAAAGCGATGGTAAAGTAAATTCCTTTTTGCATTAACTATATTATTTAAAATAAGTACTATATGTAGACTATCAATAATAAAATAGTTTAATCCAATTCAAAAAATTCCTTAAAAACAAAAAAGACAATCTTTTTCAAGATTGTCTTTTTGCAATTTGTCGGGGAGACAGGATTCGAACCTGCGACCCCCTGGTCCCAAACCAGATGCGCTACCGGCCTGCGCTACTCCCCGAACATATTTAAAAAACTGCTTTGCCGAAAAAGCAGCTCGCGGTGAGGGCGGGATTCGAACCCGCGGAACGGTTTGACCCGTTCGGCAGTTTAGCAAACTACTGGTATCGGCCTCTCACCCACCTCACCTACATTGTAAACACAATGTTATAAAAGATCTTAATTTTAAAACTGATGTCTTAAAAAGGAATGCAAAGATACTATTTCTAAGTAAAAAAAAAAGCTTTTGTACTACTTTTTTACAAACTTGCTAATTGTACTTTTTGCTGAAGTTCTGCTACTTGCTCTTTATACTCCATATCGGTATCCATTAAGTTCTCTACCGTTTGGCAGGAGTGTATTACCGTAGTATGATCAAAGCCTCCAAAATGCTCACCTATATTTTTCAACGAACATTTCGTGAACTTTTTAGCTAAGAACATCGTGATTTGTCTAGCTTGCACCACTTCGCGTTTTCTGGTTTTAGCCAATAAACGATCGTAAGGCATATGGAAGAATTCGCAAACCATTTTTTGAATATTCTCAATAGACAACTCTTTTGAAGCAGTCTTAATGAAATTTTTCATTACACGTTTTGCTAACTCAATATCAATTTCTTTTTTATTAAGCATGGCTTGAGCAAGCAATGCAATTAAAGCTCCTTCTAGTTCGCGCACATTACTTGGTACATTATACGCAATATACTTCACTACATCTTCCGGTATATCGATACCTTCAATACCCATTTTCACTTTTAAAATTTCTTGGCGTGTTTCAAAACTTGGCGCTTGCACATCTGCATTTAAACCCCATCTAAAACGACTCAACAAACGCTCTTGCATACCTTCTAAATCTTTAGGTGCCGTATCACTTGTCAATACGATTTGCTTACCACTTTGGTGCAAATGATTGAATATAGCGAAAAAGGCATCTTGCGTTTTAGGTGCTTTTGAAAAATCGTGAATATCATCTAAGATGAGCACATCTATCATTTGATAGAAGTTGATAAAATCATTAATCGCTTGATTTTTTGCATGATCAATATATTGATTAATGAATTTCTCAGCGCTAACATATAATACCGTTTTATTAGGATGTAATTTTCTTACTTCGTTGCCTATTGCTTGTGCAATATGCGATTTACCCCAACCATTACCACCAAAAATTACTAAAGGATTGAATGAAGTAGCGCCTGGCTTTTGAGCAACATGCAAACCTGCAGAACGAGCAACACGATTACAATCACCTTCAACAAAATTATCAAAAACGAATTTTGAATTTAGTTGTGGGTCTATTTGAACTCTTTTTAAGCCTGGAATAGAATACGGATTTTTGATGCTGCTCGGATCTTTCAAATGCGAAGGCAAATCAATCACATTACTTTCGTGAGAAGTTTTGGAAGCGGTTCCAGCTGCCATTTTAATAGAAGCAGGTTGTTTGTTACTACTGCTTTCCATTAAGATTCTATATTCTAATCTAGCCGTTCTTCCTAATACTCGTTTAATTGTTTTACCTAATAATTCCACATAATGCTCTTCCAACCACTCATAAAAAAACTGAGAGGGAATTTGCAATGTTAGAGCGCTTTGATTTAACTCTACCGCTACGATAGGTTCAAACCAAGTTTGATAAGCTCTCCAACTTACATTATCTTTTATAATACTAAGACACTTCTGCCAAACAGCTTCTGTATCTCCTAATTTTGAATATGCATCTGGCACATTATTGTTCATTTCCATCTTTACTCAAAATACTATTATTGGTTAAACTACTTTTATGTCAATGACCACTTTTTAAGTTGGTCAGTTATTTATCCTCAATTTACCTTAAAATGTGCAAAAAATTATGAAAATTCGCAAATTTTGAACAGGAGGACGAAGATGCTAACAAATTGTTGAAAAAAAAAATCTTTTTACTATTGATTATTTTGAAATAATTACAGAATGGGCTTTTGCGAGATTTTTTCTAGAAAAATTTCCAAATTCATAGTCCAAACGACCTAAGCGTAATCCGGCCCAACCCACCTGATTAATCACCACCTCTTTTCCTTGTTTATTAGTTAAAATAGTGGGCTGGTCTAAAAAGGTATGAGTATGCCCTCCAATAATCAAATCAATGTTCTCCGACTGCTTAGCTAGTATCAAATCGCTGACTTTTCTACCCTCATATTCATAGCCTAAATGAGATAAGCAAATTACCATATCGCAAGACTCTTTTCGCTTTAGCATAGCAGCCGTGGCATTGGCAATTTGAATAGGCTCTAAATAATGGGTATTTTGATACTGTGCTTCACCAACAAGCCCTTTTAATTCTATACCTATACCAAACACCCCTATTTTTAAGCCCCCTTTATTAAATATTTTATAGGGCTGTGTTTTATGTTCCAACACTGTATTTGTAAAATCATAATTTGCAATCAATACCGGAAAATTTGCTAAAGGTAATTGCTTGGCGAACCCCTCAATTCCTGCATCAAAATCATGATTACCCATAGTTACCGCATCATAGCCCATTAAACTCATAGCCTTTATTTCTGGTTCTCCGTTATATAAATTAAAATACGGCGTACCTTGAAATATATCTCCTGCATCTAACAACAAAACATGTTCTTGCTCCGCTCTAATCTTATTAATTAAGGCCATGCGCGCTACAACTCCTCCTTCACCTTGATGCCTACTCCCATCCATTGGAAACGGCTCTAAACGGCTATGCACATCGTTAGTATGCAAAATGGTTAATCGTTTTACATCTTCTTTAGCAAAACTCTGAAAGGGAAATTGACCCACTGCCAACAAGCCGCCACCAATTAGCGACTTTTTTAAAAAACTTCTTCTATTCTGCATAGCTAATTCTATTTTCAAGTTCGGTATGATATACTTTATGCTGTTGATTGATTGCCACTAAATAATTGATAATAGCCTCTCTTATCAGTATATCTGTAAATCGTTTAGTAGCCTTTTGCATAAATTCAAAATTATCACCACCTCTAGCGACATAATCGTTAATAGCTATTTTATATACAATACTTTCATTGATAGCATGTCCATTTACTTTGATATTGATTGCTTTTTTATCTTTTATTTGAAAACTAAGACCTGCAATTGGCCATCCTTTTCTGATAGCAATTTGATCGCACATGGTTTGTATTTGCAAACCGGACAAACTAACAATTGCTATTTTATTTTCAAAAGGCATCACTTCATAAACAAGCCCTCTTGTAATGGCACCCGCAGCAATAAAATTAATTCTTACACCTCCATAATTCACCACGGATATAGTTACGTTACTATCAATTTTTCGAGCACTTACCAATTGCGCATCCGCTATTAAATTACCCATGGTACATTCTGGCTGTGCTTTTGTTAATGGCACATCTGAATATGCCAATACTCCTTGCATGATGGTATCAACTCCTTTTTTGTAAGGACTCAAAAAGGCTTGCATAAGGGAGTCTTTCCCAAGGCTTGCATCAATCGTATAAAATTGTTCGGTATGTTTTGTAATTAATGACTTTGGCGAACTGCAAGCAAGGAGCAAGGTGAGCGCAAAAAAACTATTCCACAAGGGCAAACTTCTCTTCATGTTTAATTAAATAAAATAAATAATTCCAACTTTATTATATCTTGCTCAAGATAAAGTCTAATTACGATTTTTCAAAAATTAAATTAAGGAAGTGCAACGCATACTATCCCCCATAAAAGAGTTCATCAAAGACAGTAGAGCAGTAGGTCTTGTTTTGCTTGTCACCACAATGATATCTATGTGGCTAGCTAATAGTAGCCTATACAAACCCGTACACAACTTCCTTCACCAAGACTATCTTTATTTGAAAGCAGTACACTTACCAAGCAACCATGCAGCTTGGATTAACGACTTTTTAATGGGATTTTATTTTTTATTAGTGGGACTAGAAATAAAAAGAGCTTTTCTAACTGGCGAATTAAGCAATAGAAAAGCTGCCATAGCACCAATTTTAGCAGCATTGGGCGGCATGTTATTACCTGCATTGATATATAGCATTGTTACTCGCAACACCCCCTACTCACAAGGCTGGGGCATACCTATGGCAACCGACATTGCCTTTTCACTTGGGGTATTAAGTTTGCTATCTAAGCGTATTCCTATAAGTGTAAAAATATTTTTAATGGCTTTAGCCATTATCGATGACTTAGGAGGTATCATTGTTATTGCATTATTTTATTCGCAAACCATCACCTTGAGTTTCTTACTACTTGCGCTGGCATTACTTTTTATATTATGGAAATGGCCCCATAGGTTAAATAATTATGTAAAAATCATTTGGAGTTTAGGGATATGGTATTGTATACATCGCGCAGGTATTCATGGTACAATTGCGGGCATCCTTGTTGCATGGTGCCTTCCTTTATCTGCTGCAGCCTATATTGAGCATAAATTACATGACTTTACAAGTTTTATAATTTTGCCCTTATTTGTGTTTGCCAATACCTTACTACCTATCCCATCCATTGCAAGTTTCTTATCTTTCAACACGATGCAATTAGGCATAATTTATGGCTTAACCATAGGCAAGCCCTTGGGGATCCTTTTATTCTTAGCCTTAGGTGTTCGATTGGGTTGGTGTCAATTACCACAAGGGGCAAATTGGAAACACCTATCACAAGTTGGCATACTAGCAAGCATAGGCTTTACAATTTCTATTTTCATAAGCCAATTGGCATTTATTTCAACAGCGTCACAGCAAGCCGCAATTCTTGCAATTATAGTGTCTTTTTGCATTTCATTGATATGCAGCTTTATCGTTTATCAACTCCTAAAACTATTTACGAAATAGCCTAGTTACATCTAGTCGACTAACTCTAAACCATCATAACCCATTTGATAGGTCTCCTCCCAATTATACAAATCTTGGTTATGATTCCCATTGTTTGCATTGTGCCAACGCACATTAAAGGTATTTGCATCAAAAGAATACCACTGATAATGTTCTAAATTTTCATGAAACACAATGCGTTTACCAATTGGAATATAGATACGCACGATGCAATTTTGATTTCTAAATTGCTGTTGATCAGGCACTGTCAAATAAGGATCGATTAATAATACGCTATCTCGCTGTAATACATTTAAATTTAAAGCCGCTACGTACTGCTTAGCCATTTCTTGAGAAGCGCCCTTACTGCAATAAAGTAGCTGTACTCTAAAACTACTATCCATACTTGGATAAGCATCTATTTTAATATTACTATTAAGTTGAGCCTGCTCAGATACACTTATTAAATTAAGTATTTTATAGTTATCTTGAAATTGATTATCACCAAGGGAATGTTCTTCATCATTATTTGCAAATACATGTATGGTTGATGATTTAAAAGGCACTACAGGAATATCCTTTTTTAATGTTGCTTTATACTCAAAGTTACTTACGTAATTTGCTCCTAATACTATAAACGCCACAAGTGCAACGATCCAAATAAATAAGAAGGATCTAGAAACCCATTTAAGTGACAGCTTATGATTCGTCATTAAATTTATTGCAGCAAGTAAAACACCTAACATTGGCAATAATAACAATAATGAAAGCGCATAATACAAGTACTTTTCGTTGGTATTAAAATCTAATATATAGGCTACAACGGAATGACTATTTAAACCACGAGTAATCAATGCAATGGTTAGTAAAACAAAGAAAAAGGCAAAGCAAAACACAACAAATGCAATTACTATTTTAACTAGTTTAAATATAGGATTAACAGCATCTTTTATTTCATTTATTGTCTCGGAGTGCTTACCACTTTTGAAAGAAGCTTTTATTTGTTCACTCATTTTATGTGCATTAGCGTCTAAATTTTTAAGGTCTTTATTTACCACTTCTTTTATTGCATCTAAATCTACTTTTTGCCCTTTCATTTCTAACTTATCTGCTGCTGTTTTAGCCTTAGGGATAATGATCAGCATAATGATATAAATCAACACAGAGGTGCCTCTTATACCCCCTTCATACCAGAAAAAAAGGCTATGCCAATGAAAAAAAGATATGATGAAGGGTGCTAAAAATAAAATTCTAAAAATCCACGCATCGATATTAAAATAAAAGCCCAGTCCGGCACATACCCCGCCTATTCGCTTATTATCTGGACTTCTAAATAATCGCTTTTTAGTAAAAGATGGAATGGGCTCAGAGGGCAAAATGATCCACAGTAATAAATACAATAAAAATCCAATACCCGTGAATAAAAACAATACAAAAAACAGTCGAACAATCGTCACATCAATTTGGTAACGATGCGCTATGCCAGCACAAACTCCTCCCAGCATACTTTGATTAGATGCGCGTGTCCAATTTTTAATGGGCTGTTCCCCTTCTGTTGCTGCATCTTGGTTAACAGTTTTTTGTTCCTCTTCAAATGAAGCAGCTGCTTCTTCTGCCAGGTCATTAGGATTGCCGATGCTCGATGTGATCGTAGTAATAATTTCTTCTGTAATACACAAAGCACCTTTCTTAATTGCGTCGCTCATTAATTCTGCAATACGCAATTCTATATCATGCATGATTTCATCTGCACTTTCTTCTTTTTTGAAATAGATCTTAAGGCTTTCAATATACTTTTTAAGTAACTCATAAGCTGCCTCTTCAATGGTAAAAACAGCATTTTGATAATTAATTTGTACTACTTTTTTCATAATTAATTGTTTGTAATGATTTGAACGGCATTATTTATTTCGATCCAGGTATTTTGAAGCTCGGTGTAAAATGCTTTCCCCTTATCGGTAAGCGAGAAATATTTTCTTGGCGGACCAGAGTTGCTTTCCACCCATCTATAACTAAGCAAATCTGCATTTTTAAGTCGCGTTAATAAAGGATATAAAGTACCTTCTAAAATGACCAAATTGGCCAATTTCATTTTTTCTATGATTTCCGATGGATAGACTTCCCCCTTCATGATAATAGATAAAACACAATACTCTAAAACACCCTTCTTTAACTGACTTTGCGTATTCTCAATATTCATAATTGTGCTATTTAAAAACAAAGCTAAATAAAATATAGTACTATGCAATACATAGTACTATATTTTTTTAAAAAAATAGCCACCCTAAGGTGGCTAAACTATATAAATAATTGATTTTTAAATGCTTCTGTTTATATCGAAGGCTTCCAATTCGTTTGCAACCGCTGTTAAAAAGCTTGCCCCAAGAGAACCATCCACTACGCGATGATCATAACTAAGCGACAAATACATCATATGACGAATAGCTATTACATCTCCTGAAGGTGTTTCTAAAACCATTGGTCTTTTCTTGATACTACCAACCGCTAAAATAGCTACTTGTGGTTGATTAATAATTGGCGTACCCATTAGACTTCCAAAAGTGCCTACATTCGTCATGGTAAAAGTACCGCCTTGGGTATCATCTGCCTTTAATTTATTATTGCGGGCAGCATTTGCTAATCCATTTACATCTTTACTTAATCCAATTAAATTCTTGGTATCTGCATTTCTAATAACCGGTACAATTAAGTTCCCAGAAGGTAATGCAGTTGCCATACCAATATTAATATCCTTTTTAACGATGATATTATTTCCATCAACGCTTACGTTAATCATTGGGAATTTACGGATACAATTTGCAATAGCTTCAATGAAAATTGGAGTAAAGGTGATCTTCTCACCATATTGTTTTTCAAATTTAGCTTTATTAGCATCTCTCCACTTAACAATATTAGTAACATCTGCTTCTGTGAAGCTGGTTACATGTGGAGAAGTAGCTTTACTTCTCACCATATGATCAGCAATAAGCTTACGCATACGATCCATTTCAATAATCTCTACATTTCCTGAAGGCGTATTTGTTGCTGCAACATTTGCAGAAGCTGCTGGAGCCGCTGCTACTGCAGGTGCTGGCGTTGGTGCTGGCGTTGCTACCGGTGCAGCAGCACGATTAGCAACATATTGTAAAATATCTTTCTTAGTTACTCTACCTTCATTGCCTGTTCCTGGAATTTGCTCTAATTCTGCCATACTAATATGCTCAGTAGCCGCAATATTTAAAACCAATGGCGAATAAAAACGAGCTCCTTCCGCATTCGATGAAGAAGAAAGGGCTGCCGTAGGTTGAGCAGGTGCAACAGGTGCTGCAACCACTGGTGCAGGTTGTGGAGCAGGTGTAGGAGCAGCCGCAGCAACAGGTGCCGCAACGCTTGCGCCAGCCGCATCGGTGTTGATTTGTGCAATCACCGTACCTACTGGAACCACATCATTTACATTAAAAAGAATAGCAGTAATAGTGCCCGCAGCGGTAGAAGGAACTTCACTATCTACTTTGTCGGTAGCAATTTCAAGCATTGTTTCATCCATCTTAATAGCATCGCCTACTTGCTTATGCCATTTTAGAATGGTTGCCTCCATAATACTTTCACCCATTTTGGGCATTACTAAATCTACTATTGCCATAAAAATATAATTCTATTGGGTGTAAAAATAATCAAAAAGAAATAATAAGTAATATTTTGTTTGTTTTGTTAATACACAGCATCTCTAAAGTCTCTTCTTCTCAGCAATTTCAAGTCTTGTAAAATAGCAGATTTTACATTTAACGTAAAGCTGTAGCTTTTTCTTGGTCCAAAAGGAATAGCATTAATACGCATTTCCCAGCAGTGTAAATCTCTATAAATGTCAATAGAAGTAAACGTTAATTGTTTATATACAAAATCGTAGCCCGAACTAAATGCTATTTTGAAATTTTTAGTCAAATTAAAATCACCACTCATCATCAAGGTCTGTGAAAAAACCAGGGTGTCTTTATTGATCGTTTTTGTAGGTGATTTAGATAAATTGATACTATACGCCATGGTTAGATTCCAGGGGATATTAAAATCAATATAATTGGAATATCCATTATTACTCAACAAGCGATTGTTTTCCTTGTCTTTAACTTTTGTGTCTTTTTGGGAGGAATGAAAGCTCGCATTTAAGGACATATTTGCACTGGCTAATTTCGCTAATTGGCCGTTTTCATTCCATAACAATTGTGGTTTTCTTCTTCCATTTACATAGTCATAAGCATAAGGATCATAAACGGCACCTGCTGCAATTCCAATATGCTGAAACAAATTTGTTCTAAATCCAGCCGTGATTACACTCCAATTAAAAGAATCGGCAGCTACATTGTATGCAGAACTGAAAGACAATCCGTCTATTATAGATACATTTTTAGTTCCGGAGGCAGAATCTTTCCCATTTCTTACTTTCAATTGCAGATTATTTTGAATATTGAAATTGATCGAACTATTGATTTTTCCATATTGATTTAATCCCGGCACACCTATTAATGATTTTTCATATGGCGACATATAATACCTTCTTTGAGAAGTATCCATTCTACTCAAATAATAATAGTTAAAGGGTGCAGTGGCGTAGTCGGGAATGAATCCAGCTCCTATACTGGGTGTGATTACATGTCGGATACCAGCAATTTTTCCTTTCTTAAAAAAATGAACACCATATATGCGAGAAGAAATAGTGGCTGAGGCACTAATATCTCTTGCAGCAAAAAAACCATATTGATGTAGAGTATCTATTTTGGTAGTTGCATCATTGTACGCTTTAGTATTCCTTTCAGTGAGCCAATATTCAGTATAATTAATATTGGTAGAGAAATTGAAAAAGCGTAAAATATTGGTAGAAAATCCAATAGGAAGCACATGTTTCATGCCGTTTCTAAAATCGGATAAGGATACTGCATTGATATTAAAGCTGGTATCATAAAACGTTAATTGATTCAACATCGTCATGTTGTAACTCATATTAATCTTATCGTACCAGTGCGTAGTAGCCGATTTTTTATTTTGAAAGGGATTGAAAGAACCTAAATAAAAATTCATTTCTGGCAAGGTTACATTCACTTGTCGAGTTCTTGTATTTTGGCTATGCCGAGCACTTATGGTAAGTGAGTAAGGCTTATTAATCCAATTCTTAGAGAAGGAAATATTTGATTGGTATTGATTGTTTAAGATCTGATTCGCACTATAGCTATTATTGGCATAATAAGACGAAGTGCCGGCTACTACATTCGCACTAAAATTCATACCAGGCGTTGCCTTTGCATCTACCTGATGCCTCCAATTGATCATAAAATCCTTGGTAAGGGAACTCGAGCTTTCATAAGCTTCACCAATTTTATTGTAAGCATAGGACAAAGAAATACCGCCATTATAATGATATCGTTTATTATAGTTAGTTATTGCACTTGCACCCCAACTTCCTTTTGAATAAATATTAGTCAACACTAACAAATCTATATGCCTATTGATATTAAAATAATATCCACCATTGGTTATACCGAGTCCTCGTTGTGCTTCCATAGTGTATCCAGGTATTTTAAAACCCGATGATTGCTGTTTAGCAATTGGAAAAACACCAAAAGGAAGAAATAAAGGCGTTGGAATATCAGCGATCATTAAATTAGCAGCGCCAGTGGCAATTATTTTATCCGGAATCACTTTAATTTTCTTAGCTCTAATTCCAAAATGCGGATGTTCTAAAGAGCACGTTGTATATACATTTTGCCATCCGTAGATAGATTGATCGGCATTTCTTTTTACTTGATCACTAATTACAAATCCCTCTCCATACTGAGAATGCGCATTACGCACAATGGCCTTTTTGAGCTTAAAATTGTAAAGTAAAGAATCGTACGTAAAGGACTCAGCACCTTGTTTAAACAAAGGCTTTTTATTACTGATCGCGTGATTAGAATCTAAAGCAGGTAATGCTTTTATTTGCTGATTCGATTGATTATAATCTAATTTCCCCGATTGTAAAACAATATCCTCATATTGTAATTCGGCAGCCCCAAATAATAAAAAACGATTGTTCGCCACATCCATTATTGCCGAATCTTTAGCTTGCGTAACGACTTTTGCTGGCAAGGCATCTTTTGATATTTTTATACCTAATTGATAGGCTAATTGATCTGTTTTACTCATTTTCTTCAAAACAGAATCTGGCAAGGTAAGTTTTTGTAACGGAGTAACTACAACAGTGGAATCTTTTATTTTATTGGAACTAATGGGAAGCGCTACAGTATCCCTTTTAGTATTTTTTTTAGAATCGTAGGATGCCTTTTTGGTATTTTGCTTTACGACTACTTTCTTTTGCTGCGCACTAGATATTTTTACTAAAAAAATGCAAAAAATTATCAATAACCCAAAAAAGGAATTGATTTTGCAAAATTTTAAAGTATTTTTAGGTTTTGTGTGCATGGTTATTAGCGACAAAAATAAATATTCCAAGCTGATATTTAAGAACAAACCTATTTTATTAACAAAGTATATGAAATTCTATATAAAACTCTTTTTATATTTAATTGGGTTTAGCCCAATGGTAGTTTTTGCTTCCGGCAAAGGACTCCATAAAATTGTTATAGATGCAGGCCATGGTGGATCTGATGCTGGCGCTGCAGGTAAATTCTCTCATGAAAAAGACCTAACCTTAGAGATTTCTCTTCGATTAGGAGCACTAATTGA
This sequence comes from Bacteroidota bacterium, assembly GCA_024640225.1. GTDB lineage: Bacteria > Bacteroidota > Bacteroidia > Chitinophagales > Chitinophagaceae > CAIWHF01. Next base: position 72,389 of record JAHEFK010000016.1, read on the forward strand.
GAAAAACATGAAAAATGTGGAGGTTATTTATACACGCACAACGGATATTTACCCAAGTTTAAAAGAACGCCATAGAATTGCAAATCAAGCTAATGCTGACTTGTTTGTATCCATCCACATTAATTCATCAAAAGGCAGCACGGAGCGCATATTTGAAGGGTATAAAACGATTAAAAAGAAGAAAAAGAGAGTACAAGTTCCAATTTACCGCGTGATACACCATCATGAAACTACAGCATCGGGTACCGAAGTGCAGATTCTTGGTTTGCACAGAGCCGGACAAAAGGCAAGTGCAATGACCAGCAATACGGATAATGTAGAGGAAGAAGTGGGCATGCTCGACGTGAACGACCCTCAAACGGCTATAATTATTGCTCAATACCTTCAAGCGTTCCAAGGCAACAGTGTTTTATTAGGCACCTATATTCAACAAGAATTTACAAGCCAAGGTAGAACTGACAGAGGTGTTAAACAAATGGGTTTAGAAGTATTAGCAGGCAGTGCAATGCCTGGCGTATTGGTAGAATGTGGATTTATAAACAATCCGAGTGAAGAAGAATACATGAACTCTGAAGTTGGTCTTAACGAAATTTCAAGAGCAATATTCAATGGCATCCGTGCTTACAAAGCTGAAATAGAAAAAAATTAAGCCCAATTTTTGAATTATTATCAAGATTAACCTATCTTTAAAACTTATAACTATCATTTTTTTAGGATGAAAACTACTTTTAAATCATTTTTATTAACCACATTAGGCGTTGCAGGTTTTTTTACTGCAATGTTGTACCAATCTTGCACCCAAGAAAAATGCCAATCTATTGTATGTGCTTATGGTGGGGTTTGTAGAGATGGCGCTTGTTTATGCCCAACGGGTTATGAAGGTTATCAATGCGAAACCATGACGCGTGACCGATTTAAAGGTGTTTGGATGGTTACAGAAGATGGATCAATCTCTAATAATGTTGCCTATGCTGTTTCTGTAGAAAATGGCGTTGCAAAAAATGAAGTAATTATTAAATCATTCAGAAATTCACTTACACAGTCTGTTGTTGCTACCGTTAAAGGAGACACTATGTATATTGCTCAACAAGTGGTAAATGGCAATACGATTGAAGGCAAAGGGTTTATAACCAAGGATTTATTCTATGGTAAAAACGGCCTAATGCATGTAAACTATTACATTATTGATGCTAATGGCAATGTTGATAATTTTGCTTGGCCTACTTATGTAGGAGGTAAAACATCTATTTGGAATAAATAATATTACTACGCACATAAAAAAAAGCGCATTATTTTCACAATGCGCTTTTTTTTATGTTATTAATTCAATTCGTTACTTGATTTCCTTTTTTGTTTTTCTATTATAGAAGGATAGGAAAAATCCAATGACCATTACCACAACGCCTAACCATAAAACATTGATAAATGGGAATATCAACGCTTTCATTACAATATAGTCATCCTTACTATTATTTTGCTTCACGGCTATATCTGCAGTTTCTTCTTTTGGATTGATTTTAGCAAACTGCAATACTAATTGCATAGAAGACAAGGTATCATTTATAAAAACCTCTTCTTGTCCGCGTATAAGATAAATTGGCAAGGCTTCCATTTGTTTCCCCTTCAAGTTATATACAGCTAGTTTTGCACCTACTGCTATATCTCCAGGCTGTGTTGGAAGGTTTCTCTTTTCAAGATGCGTTGTAAAGCCTTCGAAAATTGCAAAACCATTATTCACAAAAATACTATCTCCTTTTTTGACAATGGTATGCTTGAAACTATTAGTATCATTTTTCTTAGATGGATCTATAACAGAAGTAACATAGGTAAAAATATCCTTATGTAAATAATGTTTGGAGGCTGGATTGGCAATCAGTCCCGATTTGCCCTTTGAATTTATAAATGCATCTGGGTATAAATTAAATGCCTCCACTACTTTTTGAGTAGCCGTATCTCTGACTTCATAATGCACTTTAAAAAATGTTCTTGGATCTGTAGCGCTGGTAGAATCACCTTGATAAGTAACCAAATAAGGACCCATAGCTATCGGCGTATTTCTAAACAACAAAACATTTTCTTGACTTTCCTTCACTTTCTCCTGCATCGTCTTCTGCCCTAAATCTATAAATACACCCATGGTATTAATAGATAATACTTCTTTTTTAAAGGAAGACAATACAATACCTAATATAACCAATGCAAAACCTAGATGAGCAATGGCTGGTCCCATTTTTTTAAATACACCCTTTTGTATATAAATAGCATAATAGATACTAGCTATTGTACCAAAGCATGCAGCATACAATAACAAAAATACGGGGACTTTATTGATGGTTTCTACATATGCAATTATGATGGCAGCTAAAAGGCTTATCGATTTTATAATCGTAAATCTCTTTAATAAGGGTTTCCAATCGGAGTTTTTGAATTTTAAGAATAAGGCACTTGCCGATAAAAAGGTAATGAGTATTGCTAACCAAATTTGAATAGCATTATAATGCTGAACAGGATCGTTAGGAGGAGCTACTTCTTTACCGCTTATCCATTTTACTAAAGGCGCCCATACCGGAATGGAAGTGGTAAGTATAATTTGTATAGATGACAAGAAAATAATAAAGGCTCCAATAAACATCCAAAACTCTCTGGATAGCAAAGCTTCTTCTTGTTCAATTTTCGGAAATAGTTTTCGACGATACACATACAAAACAATGCCTGGAATTAAAACTATTGATAACACTATTAATAAATGCCAAAGTAAAGAACTTCCCTCTCCGGTAAATGCGTGTACAGAAGTATCTCCTAATATGCCCGTTCTGGTTAAAAACGTAGAGTACCAAATAAACGCATACGTTAAAATAAACAAGACCAAACTGACTCCCAATGATCGTTGTGTTGCTTTAAATATCACTATCGTGTGTAATGCCGCCACCAACAACAGCCATGGCACTAAAGAAGCATTTTCCACCGGATCCCATGCCCAATATCCACCAAAGGTTAACGATTCATATGCCCAAGCACCACCCATCATAATACCTAAACCCAATACTCCACCAGCAACTAATGACCAATTGATGATAGGCTTAATAAAATGAACAAACTCGCCTTTCCATAAAGCGGCAATTGCATAGGCAAATGGAACAAGCGTAAGTGCAAATCCTAAAAATAAGATAGGCGGATGGATCACCATCCAATAATTTTGCAATAACTCATTTAAGCCATTCCCATCTTTAATATACTGCATATAATCGGGCTGTGAAAAAATGGGTGCACCTTGCATTTGGTTTCTCAACAACGCAAAAGGACTTGTCCCAATTTTAACGCTCTCGGTAATATAGATTCCCAACAACATGGTGCTAAGGCATGCTTGTATAATACCTACAACAGTCATTGTGCGAGCTTGTAAGCTATCCGATTTGTATAAAATAAATAAGCCTAATATAGAATGCCAAAGCATCCAAAGTAAGAAAGATCCTTGCTGCCCTTCCCAAAAACAAGACAATAAATATTTGGTAGGTAAGGCTAAAGACGAATGCTCATAAGCATAGTGATACTCAAAATAATGCTTGTAAATAATAAAGTACAGTGTAAAAAACACACCCCAAACCATAAGCACATGCACCATGAATAACTTGCGAGCTATTGATAGCCATGAGGATGAAGTTGTTGGATCTTGCTGCTCAAATTTTGCTGCATTAAAAAAAGCAAAGGCGCTAAATAAAGAAGCAACAAATGCGCTTATTACCATTAAATGACCAAATTGGCCAGGTAATAGATGTTCGTTTAAGAAAGTAGTATTCAAGAATAGTGAGTTTAGAAAGTAGAATTAGTTATTGCCTACAGCAACTTGATCTTTTTTGTATTTAGATGGGCATTTCATTTGTATTTTAGAACATCGAAACACAGTGCCATCCATATAGCCCATCATTACTATTTGCTCGGATTTTTCAATATCTGTAGGCTTAGCACCATTAAATACCACTTGATTTATGGCACCAGCTTTATCTTTTACATAAAAAGTAAAATGATTCGCATCTACAACGGGATCATAAATCATGGCTTTGTCTTTTTCTAAAAAGCCAATTACATGTATTTTTTTAGTAGGATTTTTAGCTGCCGATGCAAACGTTTCATAGGTACTAAAATCTCCAAACATAGCTACTATAGCCCCTACCCCAATAGCAATTAAAACCAATAAAATTATGTGCGTTCTTTTCATAAAACCTTGCTCAAACAGATAAATAAAAATTTTGCAACAAAAATACTAAATAAACGCATTGTTTGAATTTAGTTTATACATTTGCTCCCGTATTTTATTATTTATCTTTTTCCCATGTCCATTTTAAACACTTTCGACCCAAATTCTGTTGGCTTAAGCTCTAATACCATTTTTGGTTTGCCTTTTACCGAAGAGAATGCACTTCTTTGTTTATTACCCGTTCCATGGGAAGTATCCGTATCCTACAGAGAAGGCGCTGCAAGAGGACCAGAAAACATCTTTAAAGCATCTATGCAAGTAGACCTTTACGACCCAGATGTTACGGATGCATGGCAAAAAGGGATCTATATGGTTCCAATAGATAAAACATTGAGAAAGAAAAGTGATTTTCTTCGTCAGTGTGCAGAGTTAATTATTGCCCATTTATGCGAAGGGGGAAATGTAGAAGATAATGTACAATTGAATGGCAAATTAAATGAAGTTAATGAAGGCTGTCAATTCATGAATGATTGGGTTTATAACCATACAAAAAAATTACTTGCAAAAGGAAAACACGTTGGCTTAATTGGTGGCGACCACAGTACACCCCTTGGTTATTTAAGGGCTTTGAGCGAGCAGCATGAATCCTTTGGTATTTTACAGATAGATGCGCATGCCGACTTGCGTGTAGCATATGAAGGATTCAATTATTCTCATGCGTCGGTGATGTATAATGTACTTCAAGAAATACCACAAATGAAAAAATTAGTTCAAGTAGGTATTCGCGATTACTGCGATGACGAACTAATCTTAATACAACAGAACCCTCAGCGCATAAGCACCTTCTTTGATAAGAATATAAAAGAACAACAGTTTGAAGGTATCACTTGGAGAGAACAATGCCTACAAATCATTGACGAACTTCCACAAAAAGTATATATCAGTTTTGATATTGATGGTTTAGATCCAAAACTTTGTCCAAATACAGGAACGCCTGTTCCAGGAGGATTTGAAGTAGAACAAATCTATTATCTATTCAAACTTTTAAAACAAAGTGGTAAAGAAATTATTGGTTTCGACTTGAATGAAGTTTCTTGTGGAGAGCACATGGAAGATGGTATTGATGCTATAGTAGGTGCACGTGTTTTATATAAAATGTGCAACTGGCTTTTAGCCTAATTTATTTTTTCATTAGCTCTTTAAAAGCTATTAGCAGAAATCTAAAATTCCCAACGGTATAGCGCTTCCAAAGGCGCTTAGGCTCTTTATAGAATCTATAAAGCCATTCCAATCCTAATTGTGTAATCCATTGGGGGGCACGTGCTTTATACCCATGGTAAAATTCAAAGGAGGCGCCTAAATAGGCAATTATTAATTGCTTTCCCGGATGCTGTTGCTCATATAAGCGGGCAACTTGTATTCCAATCAAACTTTGCTTAGGATCGCCTAAGCCAATAAATAAAAAGCGACTATTTTGAGCGCTTACTAATTGACATACATCGTGCGCAAGAAAATTGATATATGCCTCATCTGCTGCATCAAAAAATGCGGGTGTACAAACATTGCAAGCGGGATATTCTTGACAAAACAAATTACCTAATTGTGTATTGGGCAAAACAAAAGTAGCCGCTAAGTGTTCTTGTTTTATGCGTTCCCACAATACCGGAAACAAATCACTTCCCGTTAATCTTGCTTTCAGTGCATTTTTATATTTCAATTTACTCAACCACACAATAGGCATGCCATCTGGCAAAACCCATTTGGCCGATTGTGCAAAATGCAAAAGCGATTCCTTCCCTTCTTTGTTGAGCTCTTGCAAAAGATAAGCGTTTGGCGTAACTATATGCTGCACGGAGTTGCCAATTTGAATTGCACGCATTACATCATCAACCACTTCAGCTACATGAGCAGCATTTATAAAATCGAAACCAAAAAGTTTACATGTTTGCATTTTCATTTGGTTTTAAATATCCAAGCAAAATTCCTTTTACACCCCAATACAAAGCCTTTAAATTTCCTTTTGTTCTAATTATGCTAATACCCAAAAGAGTGAAAATATTCCAAGTACGCAATACAAAAGAATGATATTTATAGGAAAATTTCATAGCAGAGGTATTATAGTAATAGTAAAATAAATGATGTGCATTGGCTGTACTCATAGAGCCTTTATGGTATACTTTACTTTGTACTACTAATTCATTCCCATAACCTAATTTCGCAGCGCGCACTTGCCAATCATGTTCTTCAGCGTACAAGAAAAAACGCTCGTCTAATAATCCTACGCGCTCAATCATAGCAAAACGAACTAATAAACTAGCGCCGTGCTGAAAAATGTGTTTATCCTTAACAATATAATCTCTTGTATTATCCCATAATTCGTTTTTGAATTGCAATTTAGCAACTGCAAAAAAAGGATAGTATTTAACCGCACAGCATTGAATTTTATTTCGTTGCTCATAGTCCATTATCACAGAGCCGGCGAAACCTAAATCTGGCTGCTGCAATAACCGATCTTCTAAATATGTAAGCGCCTTTTCTTCCGGCATAGCATCATTATTTAACAACCAAATGAAATCGAATGTATTGGGGAATAAAGAACAAAGCACTTTATTTATAGCTTTGGCAAAACCATCATTTGTTGAAGAAGCAATTAATTGTAATCGATCATGGTTACATACATATTTTGCTTGCCAATGAACTGCTTGCAAAGGAGTACAAGCCTCAATAATTTGCTCTTTTGAACGATCTGTAGATCCATTATCTATGAGGGCTATGTATGCATTACTAGTATTCCATACTTGCTCTACCAACAAACATGTATCTGCTGCTGCATTCCAATTGATGATAATACAAAGTGTTTTAGCCATTACTCTTTAAAATTAAGTAGCTGCGTTTAAGCAGTAATTTTATAATTCTGTATAAATTATATACTTGCTTGTTCCATCTGATTTTTCCAATAAAAAACCTTCGTAATCGAAGTGCATCCATATTCAATTGTAGCTTTCTACTCATTAAGCTACTATGTCCAAACCTAATTAAAGTAGCCGAGTTAGCTTCATCTATGCTAATTATTCGCCCTTCTTGCTCGGTATAATCAAACCAGAACTTCCAATCTTCATACGTTTTAAACTGTGTATCGAATCGCAAACTACCCATTTTATAAACAGGGATAAGCGGAGCAGAGATCGTAAAAATATTATCTTTTATGAGTTGCGCTCTACAAAATAAAGACGACCAATTAATTGGCTGATTAGTTGTTGTTTCTTTTTGTTTAGATGTAAATAACTGTTGCGGTTGATTACTTTCAAAAAAATAAGAAGGAGCAACACACATCAACAAATCTTTATTATTTTGAAAGGCAGCTATCTGATGTTTCAACTTATCTACTTCTAAAAGATCATCACCATCTAAAAACTGCACATAGTTGCCGGTGATTAATGCTAAGGCTGTATTGCGAGCTACAGCAACACCCAGATTTTGTTGATACACATACCTATAACGACTATCAAGATCTACAAATGATTTGGCCAATATCCCTGTAGCATCGGTAGAGCCATCATCAACAATAATACACTCCCAATTATTATAGGATTGTCGACCTACACTTTCTAAGCAGGCTTTCAGATAAGCTGCATAGTTATAACAGGTAACTATAATACTAACTTTATAATCCATCTTGCGAAATTGAAAGTGCTTTTTTCATTTGCTGTTTATAAAACAAAAAATAAAACAAAGAAATATAGAGTAGCGATACTATAATAACTTTCCATAACCAGAACACAGGAAGCCACCTTGCTAAAACATAAAGCAGTGTTACTATCAATAAGGTTTTTAAGTAGGGCATTAATCTTAATTGCAAATGCGGCTCTTTAACCCAAGCATAATAACAAACAAATTGCACAGTAGTACTTGCTAAATACGCTATAGCCGCACCTATGGCATTATAGTATTTTATCAGAATAATATTTAAAACGATATTCACTACGCTTGCTAAGGCAGAAATTTTAAGCGTCAATTTAATATTTCCTTTAGCAAATACAATGGTCCACAAGAAATTAGTGATATAAGCCATAGGCAAACAGAAAGAAAGAATGGCATAGATACCTTTGGTACTTTCACCATATTTATTTTGAGTCATGATGTTAACTACATCTACCCAACAAATATTTAAAATAAGAGGTATTAGCATAGCAAGCCAGCTTTCTAATTGCCACAACATATTTAATTCTTTAACTACGCTGGTTTCGTAGGCATGACTTTTAGCTAATATTCTAGAGACTTTTGGCAATAATACAGGAGCTATAATTAATAAGGGTATTCGAGACGACTCAAATGCTTTGTAGGCAAAGCTATAATCGGCAACAAAAACACTGGTACTTATAAAGCCCAACAAAATCCAATCGACGCGAGCTAAGGATGACTCCAAAAAAATAACACCCAGCTGTGGTAACGATTCTTGTACTAATGACTTATAAGCGTTCCAATTAAAGCTTGGCAATACCCAATGACCTGTTAAATGAGCCGCAGAGAAAAAAGCAAATAGTACTTCAATAACGGCAACTCCCACATATAAAAAAGCAATATTATTAATAGTTACGGCATGAATTTGAATTAGAAAAAACAAACCCATTACACGCACCACATTGGCAATCACACCCATGAATGCAAGGTGCCAAAATCGCTCTTTACCATTGGCCAATTGCTTAAAACAGGATGCAATATAAGTGCATATAAAACTTATAAATACAGCTATGAGTAAAAAATGGATTTGAAAAAAAGAAGGGAAATATACACGAGATACCAGTAGTATTACAACAGAAAGCACCCCCATAACCAATGCATGTGTTAAATAAATACCCGTAGTAGACGCAATAGACATGCCGGCAGAAATCCGACGCACAATCACATGGTCAAATCCGAAGGTAGCCAATAAGGTGAAGGTAGTACTTAGCGCAATAGACAGATTCAACTCACCAAAAAGCTGTTTATCTATGTAATAAGCAGCCAGCATAAAGAACCCTAAACCAAACAATTGATTTACGATAATTTGGAAGCCACTTGCCGATAAACTTTTGAGATGATTAATATTCATGTAAGAAGGTTAAAAGTACAAATTTTTGCTTGTTTTTTAAAAAATAGATTAATACTGTATCTTAGTGTTTTAGTAGCACTAAAACTCCATGCAAACATGCCAACAGCCTCGCTTACAAAAACAAGCCAACTAAGCAACAAGCTCTTTGAAGCTTGTTTATACTTGGTTGCTTTAAGTATTCCTATGTATTACCGAATCAATGCATTGGCTGTTGTGTTACTAGCCATTAGTTGGCTGTTTACAGATGATTTTAAAACTACCCTATCGCAATTAAAAAAACGACCTTTACTTATTTGCTGGATTTTATGGTATGCGCTGCATGCCTTAAGTTATTTTTATAGCGATGATAAAACAATTGCTGGCGCCGACTTAGAATCAAAATTATCGATCCTTCTATTACCTTTAATAATTGGAACACAAAGCAAAGAAAACGAGGTGCAATTGAAAGGTGTATTTACTAGTTTCTTACTAGGCTTAGTCACTATTTGTTTCCTTAGTATTGGCAGCAGTTATCTAGCATACCAAGAAGACCAGCAGCTATCTCATTTCTTTTACCACCAACTTGTGCATTTTGCTGATGCCAATGCCGTATATATGTCGTGGTATGTGCTTATAGGAATAGCCATTTTATTGCTTGCGCCGCCTACATTCTTTTTTACCAAAAATAAAGGCATACAAATTGCTACTATTATTATACTAGAGATATTTTTATTAATGCTGTCGGCACGAATGGTGCTCCTTTGCCAATTTGCGATAATCCTGCCCATACTCATATATCAAAGCACCAAAAAGGATTTTACAAAAGGACTTATCAACAGTGTTTTTGCCATTGTATTATTGGCTATTTATGGTATTATATTTCTCACCAACAATCCAATTAAGGAACGTTTTAAGGAAATGACACCTTCTCAAACAAAAAATTGGGTATCTAAAGAAGATCCAAGCAAACAACAATTCAACAATTTTACCTTACGCATTTTCATCTGGAAAACATCCATGGAAAGCATTCAACAAGAGCATTTATATTGGTATGGATCTGGCATAGGCGATGTGGCAACGATTCAGCAAAAGACTATTGAAAAACATAATTTTGAATTAAACGAAGGCAATCGAGCTAAGAAAATATGGGAGTTTAATATGCACAACATGTATATTCAAGAGCTGTTCATGTTGGGTATTATTGGATTACTTACATTCCTATTTATATTATGTAGACCTTTATTTTTCGAATTTTCAACTCCTTACAAATGGTTGTTTAGGTCGTTTCAACTAACGAGTATTGCTGTCTTTTTTATAGAGTCGGCGCTTCAAACACAAGCTGGAATTATCTTCTTTAGTTTCTTCTCTATGCTATTCTTACAACATTATTATTCCAGTAAAGAAACCAACCAAACTGTTTAGCAAAATGACTTCTACCCAACGCTTTACTGAAATACGTTCATTTCTGAGCTCCTTACCAACACATCAAGCATATAAAAAGAACCTAGGTTATTTAGTAACGAAACGGCTTATTGATATATTGGTGGCCAGCTGCATACTCCTACTCATTATGCCTTGGCTTACGCCCCTTGTAGCTTTATTGATAAAACTCAATTCAAAAGGGCCTGTTTTTTTTGTGCAAAAAAGAACGGGGAAAGACAACCAAACATTTCATTGTATAAAATTTAGGACAATGAAAATAAATAAAGAAGCCGATACACAGCAAGCCATTACCAATGACCTACGCATCACCCGACTTGGTAAAATCTTGCGCCTTACACATATTGATGAACTACCTCAATTATTAAATGTACTAGTTGGCACCATGAGTATAGTTGGCCCTAGACCACATATGTTATACCATACCGAAATATACTCAAAAGCGTATACGTATTATTTATTACGCCACGAATCAAAACCTGGCATGACAGGCATGGCGCAAATAAAAGGCTACTTAGGAGAAATTATAACACCAAGAGATTTGAAAAAAAGAGTTTTATGGGATATTTACTATAATAAAAATGCTAGCATTCGATTAGATATCTATATTGCTTTCACCACCTTGCAGCAAATTATAAACAAACTCATCAAGTAGCTTATACTAGAGCATACGAATAACTTCTTGTAAAGTCCCAAAAGAGTTTTCGGTGATGTAGGTATTTATTTTTTGCAGAGGCACCCACTCCACTGCTTCTATTTGTTCTATGGCTTGAGGTATCAATTGCTCCTTATAGGCAGTTTTCATTTTAAACCAAGTGGTTTTTTTCAAATACCAATTGCCTTTCATTTCATAAATATGCCAGGTTGCTAACAACAATGCTCCTAATTGTAAACCACTCACATTGGTCTCTTCTTCTACTTCTCGTAAGGCACATTCATCTATGCGCTCCCCATCGTCTAATTTACCTTTAGGCAAATCCCAAACGCCTCTTCTATAAATACATAATACCTCATTGTTTTCATTAAAAACGGCACCGCCACCTGCTTCTACAAAAATAAAAATGGATCGCAACAAATCTAATACTAAGTCCCAATCCGTAGCGATAATGTAACAAAGGCCTGCTTGGGCTTCTTGTTCAAAAAGAAAGGCTTTTAGATCCTCTGACGCTGTACTTGGCGAGCAATTAAAAACAGTCGATGCATCGATAGAAGCATCAGCTGGGTCTATTTGATTGGTAACGCAAATTTGAAGTGCGTTGAAATAAATATTTTTAAAAAATTTCATGATTTTTTTGCAAACTTCCGTATTTGAGCGTAGGTTTGATGCATGAGTACACAAAAACACTTTGCAGAGAAGTTATTGCAAATTAAAGCTTTACAAATTAATACCCAAAAACCTTTTGTTTGGGCTTCTGGTTGGAATTCACCCGTATACTGCGATAATAGAAAAACACTTTCTTATCCTCACGTTAGAGATTTTGTAAAAAGCGAATTGGCGAATATGATACTAGAGCAATTCCCAGATGCAGATGCTATTGCAGGTGTTGCAACCGCTGGCATAGCACATGGTGTAATGGCTGCCGATTTATTAAAACTTCCTTTTTTATATGTTCGTTCGAAGCCTAAAGAACATGGCATGGGCAATCAAATTGAAGGCGTTTTAGAAGCTGGACAAAAAGTAGTGGTAGTAGAAGATTTAATTTCCACTGGCAAAAGTAGCTTAGAAGTTGCTGAGGTGCTACGTGCTCATGGAGCAACGGTAATAGGCATGGTTGGCTTATTTACCTATGGTTTCCCAGAAGCTGCTACAGCATTTGAAAAAGCAAATGTACCCTTATTTACCATCAGCAATTATAGCGCCTTAATGGAAGTCGCAGAAGATCAAAAAATTATATCCTCAGAAGAAAAAGCACATTTGGAAACTTGGCGCCTTTCGCCTTCAACATGGAATAAATAAATACCATGAGATACCTACAATTAGTCAGATGGAAAAATCTTGTAATTATTAGCATTACACAATTTTCCATTTGGCTTTTTTTAATTAAGCCCCTATACAACAGCGCCCAAATTCCTTTACAAGCATCTATTGCAACGCTTTTAGGCATTTTATTATCCACCTTATTTATTGCAGCGGCTGGCTATATCATCAATGATTATTTCGATATCAAGACCGATGCTATAAACAGACCCAATAAGCTTTTACTAGAAAATACCATTGATCGCAGAAAAGCAATTCTATTGCATCTCTTGCTTACTTTTATTGGGATACTAATAGGATTAATCATTGCATTGCAACATCATAACCTACTGCTTATTTGCTTTCAAATAGCTAGCAGTTTACTTTTATGGTTTTACTCTACCCGTTACAAACAATCTTTTCTCACTGGCAATATTTTAGTAGCCGCCTTAACCAGTATTTGCATACTCCTATTTTATTGGTATGAGCCGATATTAAGTTTACATAAAAACGCAAAACTAGTTCTGTTCACAACAGCATTATTTGCTTTTACCCTGACCTGGATGCGCGAATTAGTAAAAGATATGGAAGACCTAAAAGGGGATACCCTTGCGGGTTGCAATACAATGCCTATTGTAATCGGATTGCAGAAAAGTGGCAACATTGTGCAAGTTATTGGGATGATCAGTGTTGTACTTTTAGCCTTATTATCAATTTTACTTTTTAAGAGTGCACACTATTTTTTCGGTAGCTACCTGTGTATCAGCACTTGTTTACCGCTCCTAATGGTAATCACTCAAGTAAATAAAGATGCTACGAGTCAGCATTACGCTCAGTTGAGCAGTAGCTTGAAATTCATAATGCTATTAGGCATTAGCAATTTGTTTATTTATTATATCAATTACTAAATAATGTCCACTATTATTTTAGCCTCCCAATCGCCACGTCGACAACAACTATTGGCAGAAATGGGCATACAATTTATTGTGCAGCAAGCCGATATAGACGAAACGCCTCCGGCTAACTGTAATGTTTATGAGGTACCTCAACTATTAGCGCAAAAGAAGGCAGAAAAAATTGCAAGCACACAAGAAGACGCTATCATCATTGCTGCTGATACTGTGGTGATTATTAACCATAGCATTTTAAATAAACCCAAGGATAGAGAAGACGCTAAAAAAATGCTGCAACTACTTTCTGGCAACATGCATGAAGTTGTAACAGGCGTTTGCATACACAAGAAAGAGGAAGTAAGCGTTTTTTCTGTTATCACCAAAGTCTATTTCAAAGCATTAAACGAAGCTGTTATTGATTTCTATATTGATACGTACAAGCCCTTTGATAAAGCAGGTGCTTATGGCATCCAAGATTGGATTGGAATTATTGGTATTGAAAAAATTGAAGGCGACTATTATAATGTCATGGGATTGCCTACCGCAAAATTGTATGATTATTTATAAAAAAAGAGCTCCGGAAAATTCGGAGCTCTTTTTTTATTTTGCTTTAAACTGTTGAATAGCATTTCTTGTAAAATCGCTTAGCACTAATCGACCACTAATGCCAGCTCTTTGCACTAATAAGGTATCCCAATTTTCAGTGCCTTCCCAAAAAATCTGTTTCAATTCACCCATAGCTTCTGGACTGCTAGCAGCTAATATAGTAGCTAATTTCAGGATAGCCTCATCCATTTCTTCTATCGTAGCATGCACACTTGCATAAAGACCATTTTGTAATGCCCACGCTGCTGACCTAAACGAACTAGCATCTATGGCTAATTGAGAAAAAGCAGATAAGCCCATTTTACGTTGCACTGCTGGCCCTACTACAAAAGGACCAATGCCAACGGCTAATTCACTAAGTTTAATAGCTGCTTGCTCGGTAGCAAAAACATAATCCGCAGCCGAGGCTAATCCAACACCTCCACCAACAGCTTTACCTTGCACTCTTGCAATAATTAATTTACCGCAAGTGCGCATTGCATTAATAACCTTAGCAAAGCCACTAAAAAATACAGATCCTTGATCCATGTTTTCTATAGCAATTAACTCATCAAAAGAAGCGCCCGCGCAAAATGCTTTATTTCCTTCACTTTGCAAAATCAATACACGCACTTCTGGATTAGCAGCCACAGCAGTTATACTATTTGCTAATTCATTTAATATAGCACCTGGCAAGGAATTACTAGCAGGATGAAAAAATGTAACTGTTCCAATATGATTACTTACTGAACTTGTTACATGACCGTTTTGTGAACTCATTTTATTTTATTTATTATTATTAAAAGTAGAATAGCCACCACAACAAACAAAATTTGAACGCGTTGTTTTGATTGCGTATCTGATTTTTTATTTTCCCAAGTCGTTTTAAAAAAATAAGGAATAAAGGTAATCAGCAATACCATAAAGAGCACTCTAAAAATTCCCATGCGCTATTGCTGTTTCATTTTTACCATTGTTAATATAGTAATAATTGCAACGGTTTCATTCGTTTGATCGTACACCTCTACCAACCATTTCACAATACCTTTCGCAATATCATCGGCAGATTTTTTTTCTTGTCCGATTTTTTCTTTTACCGTTAGTTTCACACCAATGGTAGTGCCTGGATACACCGGTTTGGTAAATCTACATTCATCAATTCCGTAATTGAGTAATACAGGTCCTTTTTTAGCATCTACAAACATACCGGCAGCCTTAGACAAAATATAATAACCATGCGCAACTCGTCCTTCAAAAATAGTACCATCTAAAGAAGTAACGTCTACATGAGCATAAAAATGATCACCACTTACATTGGCAAAATTTACGATATCTGCTTCTGTAATAGTATGCTTTGCCGTAACCAATGTTTCGCCAATTTCTAAATCCTCGAAATGTTTTTTAAACGGATGTATGTCTGTTTCTTTTTGGTCGGCGCCCTGTTGATACACATTAGTAACAGCCGTAATCATGGTAGGTGAACCTTGAATTGCAGTGCGATGCAAATAATGCAGCACTCCTCGTTTACCACCCATTTCTTCGCCACCACCTGCTCTTCCGGGGCCACCATGAACTAATTGAGGCATAGGCGATCCATGCCCTGTGCTTTCTTTAGCACATGCTGCATTAAGAATTAAAATACGGCCATGCATGGTAGCTGCCCCTAAAACAAATTCTTTTGCAATTTCATTATCCTCTGTTATAATGGAGCACACCAGGGAACCTTTACCCATTTTCACTAATTGAATAGCTTCTTCATTAGTAGTATAGGGCATTAAAGTAGTTACGGGACCGAAGGCTTCAATATCGTGACAAGCAATATTTTGGAAAGGATGCTCATTTAAAAATACGATAGGTGCAAAAAATGCGCCTTTATTTTTGTCTGCTCCTTTAACTTCAAACTGATCTAAACTACCAACAATAATCGTTTGGGCTTTTGCCAATTGCGCCACCTTTTCTCTTACTTCATCACGCTGCGCTTGACCAGCCAATGGGCCCATACGCACACCTTCCACACTTGGGTCTCCAATGATGGTGCTTGCTAATCGTTTTCCTAAAGCTATGTGTACTTCTTCTAAAACATTAGCAGGAACAATTACTCTTCTGATTGCCGTACATTTCTGACCGGCTTTCGTAGTCATTTCACGCACAACTTCTTTAATAAAAATATCAAAGGTTGCAGAACCTGGCTCCACATCTAAGCCCAATACACAAGCATTTAAAGAATCTGCCTCCATATTGAAAGGTACAGCCTCTTCTATTAATCGAGGATGTGCTTTTAATTTTTTCCCCGTTTCTGCAGAACCTGTAAAGGTGACTACATCTTGACTTTCAACAAAGTCTAATATGCCTCTTGCCGATCCACAAATCAGTTGTAAAGCTCCTTCCGGTAAAATATTAGATGCGATGATTTCTTTAAAAACAACTTCTGTCAAATAAGAAGTAGCCGTTGCTGGTTTCACTATTGCTGGAACACCTGCAAATAAATTAACCGCAATTTTTTCTAACATCCCCCAAACAGGAAAGTTAAAAGCATTAATATGAATAGCAACTCCTTCTTTAGGCACCATTATATGATGACCAATGAAGGTATTTTCTTTGCTTAATTTGGCTGCTTCCCCATCTACATAAAAACTAGCATCCGGAAATTGTCTTCTCATAGACGCATAAGTAAATAAATTACCGATACCGCCTTCAATATCTACCCACGAATCCGATTTAGTAGCACCTGTTAGTGCGCTAATTGTATAAAAATAATCCTTGCGATCATTTAGATACATAGCCAGCGCTTTCAACATTAAACCGCGCTGTTGGAAACTTAATTTACGAAGTGCAGGAGAACCCACTTTTCTAGCATACTCCATCATGCTTCCGAAGTCTAAGCCCTCACTGGAAGCAGTGTATATAGGATCGCCATTTATGGCATTATATAAGGTTTCGCCACCAGCTACGGCATTTACCCATTTGCCTTCGGCATAATTTTGTAATACTTGTACAGACATATAATTGATTATCGAATGGTAAAGATAAAAATTAGTTTAGAGTTCTACACCAAATTGTTTTAAATGATGAACTGCGTGTTTGTATAAAAGTGCATCATTTAATTTCTTATCTAAGGTGCCGAAAATGGGGTGAAATACCAGAACATCTTCCTGAAGAGTATATTGATTAAAATAAGTACTCATGGCTTCTTTCAACTCTTGCAAGGCCGCTTCTATAGAAGCATAGATTAATGGCTCGAGTGCTTCTCCTAGTAATGGCGACTTAGTATTTTCTTTAAAAGGTATATCCGTCAATAAAAATGCTTGCATCTTTGCTACGCGCTCTGGTTCATGAATACATGCCACGGGCTCATGCTGAGAAGAAACTTGAAAGGATACCATCATATGCTCAAGCATATGATGATAGCTCATTTTACCCCAAAGGGGTGCTTGATTCGGATTGATTTGTTCCAACAAAGGAATATACTGTTCTCTAAGAAATTGATCTTGTTGCATATGCATACTGATAATAAAATCTATTTTAATAAAACTTTACCTTACGAAATTAGGGATCAATTAGTTATTATTTACTAAATTGCCGAATATTAATAAAAGACCCCCATTCTTGAGCAAATTAGTTATCATACCAACTTACAATGAAAAAGAAAATATAGCGGCCATTATAAAAGCGGTATTTTCTTTAGAAGCGGGCTTTCATGTACTTATCGTAGATGATGGCTCTCCAGATGGTACTGCTGCTATTGTGAAAGAGCTACAAGCTCAATTTCCAGCGTCTTTATTTATTATAGAACGCAGTGGCAAATTGGGTTTAGGCACTGCTTATATTGCAGGATTTAAATGGGCCTTAGCAAGAAATTATGCCTTCATTTTTGAAATGGATGCCGATTTTTCTCACAACCCTAAAGATCTTATTCGCCTTCATCAAGCATGTGTATCTGGCGCAGACATGTCGGTAGGCTCTCGCTATACTAAAGGAGGCAAAGTAGTTAATTGGCCATGGGATCGAATTTTTATTTCTAAAGGAGGTGCTTTATATACTCAACTTATCACTTTGATGCCTATTAAAGATCCAACGGCAGGTTTTGTATGCTATACACAAAAAGTGCTGGCTACATTACCATTAGATGATATTCAATTTATTGGCTATGCTTTTCAGATTGAAATGAAATACCGAACTTGGAAAGCAGGTTTCAAAATCACTGAAGTGCCTATCACCTTTATAGACCGAACAGAAGGCGTTTCTAAAATGTCGAAAGGCATTGTAAAAGAAGCTATGATGGGTGTTTGGAAAATGAAACAACTATAAAAAATCTACTGCTAGATTTCCTTCATTAAAAATTAAATCTAAACTACTTAGGTTAGGTAGAAATCCATTTTTATTTTCAAACAATTGGTAGTATGGTTTTTGCGCAAAGTCACGTTGTTGTTCTAAGCGCCAATCTATTGCCTCTTTATTGACTTCGATAGTATTATCTCCAAGTTGTTGTATTTCTTTTTTTATCCTTAAACTTTGCATTACAAAATCAATACTAGCTTTATTAAAATCAATCAATCGATCGTATTTAATAGTAAATAAGCGCTGCAATTCGAGTTCGTAATATTCAAAAAAAGGAGAACGATTATAAGCGTTTTTTATAGACTTATAATGCTGTTGTTGCCAACCCTCTTCATTAAAAATCTGTACCTCACTCATGGGCACCCGTTGGTTTCTTCCATTCAATAAGGGAATACTCAATTTTAATCGCCCATTAGCCGTAGCGATTTCATATTTGTTTCTAAATGTCATTTTCCTATAGGGCTCCTGATTATCTAAAAAAATAACGGAGGCCTTGAGCATGTCTGCACACCAAGCAATAGTGGGGAAAGGCATATAGGAACTAATTAGTAAAGACATAGAAATAAACAAAAGCATTTAGTAATTTGCATAAAATTAATAAAATGCAGAAGAGCATTTCCATAATCCTAGTATTTATTTTTCTGTGCACCCGATTGAGTGCATTGGAAGGATTGCATCATGCTGCTCTTTTCTACGAAAAAAACGAAAAGCAACTAATCCCTTACATTGAAATTATTTCAGAAATAAATCCCAAAACTGTTGGCTTTGTTAAAACAAAACTTGGTCATTGGCAGCAACAAGTAATTATACAAATAGATGCCAAAACAGATACCGGATGGACGCGACTTAAAACATATATTTTGAAAGGGATGGAAAGTGATAGTATGCAAGTGGCTCCATTATTTGACCTTAACAGAGTTTATATCCCCATTAAGTCGAGCGCGTGCAGGATTGTTGTGACCGACAAGAGTAATTTACAAAATGTGCAGTCTTGGGAAGATAGTTTACAAATTGACCTCAACAACCCAACACAAGTTCATTTATCTTCCATTCAACTTATCGATCAGCAAGATGCGTTCGATAGTGTATTGCAAGCTCCTATATTTTTAAAAAATGGACGCTACCAAATACCTAATGCAAGTTTATTTTTAGAAAACTTAAAAACCGTTCATTGCTATGCAGAAAGTTATCAGCAACTAGCTAATGACACCATCATGTATCAATTTTATATTTCAAAAAAAGCTTTTGGAGAAGCGATCAATCATTTGATCTATTTCGACACCCTCTATGGTGAAGGTGTTTATGTGCATCAAAAAACATTCCCCATAATGCACTTGAAATCTGGAAATTATTACCTAAATTTCATTGCTAATACAAAAGAAAATCTTGTATTGGCCAAACAAAATTGTTTCTTTCAAATTCTAAATGCAACACCAGAAGTAACACCGACACAAACTAAAGATACCAGTAACGAAGAAAAATTGCCAGCTACTTTTTTAAACTTAGCCACTACCTTTATTGCCAAATACAATACAGCGCAATTAAAGGCCATTATGAAAATGATTGCACCCATTGCTAGTCCTTTAGAAAAAGCTCAAATAAAACAGTTTTTAAGTGAACCTAATGATACATACATCCGTTATTTCCTTTACAACTATTGGGAACAAAGAAATAAAAACAATCCTGCACAAGCATGGAATGAATATGCTGAAAAAATAAAAATCGTTAATAAACTATTTACACGCGCTGGAAAAATTGGTTACGAAACAGATATGGGAATTACTTATTTAAAATATGGTGCCCCAAATGAGCAAATTTCTGTCCAAAATGAAACGGGCGCATTACCTTATACTATTTGGCAATACAATACCATTGGCAAGAGAAATATACAAGGTCTATTTTTATTTTACATCCCCCCATTTGCACTTAACGAATACCTACTTTTGCATAGTAATGTGATTGGCGATGTTTTTGATCCTAATTGGAGAGCCTCCTTATATACAAGCGGCCAAAGTCCAATAGGAGACAATTCTAAAGCACTGCAATATTTTAATAGAAAATAAATGGAACTAGCATTTTATAAATATCAAGGCACCGGCAATGATTTTGTTATCATTGATAATCGAGCACAAAACATAAAGCTCAACAAGGAACAAATTGCTTTTTTGTGCGATCGTAGAAAGGGCATTGGTGCAGATGGACTTATGCTATTAGAAAACAGCACTATTGCCGACTTTAAAATGGTTTATTTTAATGCCGATGGTGCAGAAAGCACGATGTGCGGAAATGGTGGTAGATGCATCGTTGCCTTTGCAAAGCAACTTCAACTTATTAAAGAAGATACTACGCAATTTGAAGCTATTGATGGCCTTCATGAGGCATTACTATTAGACAACAATATTATTGTTTTACACATGCAAGATGTAACTGAAAATACTATTGTAAATGATCATTTTGAAATACAAACAGGTTCACCACACTATGTAACATTCACTAAAGATGCACACGCTATAGACGTGGCAACCGAGGGTAGAACGATTAGAAATAGAGAAGCCTATCCAACAGGTATCAATGTAAATTTTGTAGAAGTTATAGATCATAACAATTTATTTGTACGCACCTACGAAAGAGGTGTAGAAGATGAAACCTTGAGTTGTGGCACCGGCGTTACTGCAGCAGCCATTGCCCACAGTAATACAGCATTGGGTAAATTTGATATTGGTATTAAAACTCGAGGTGGCGATTTAAGTGTTCAATTTGAAAAAATCAGTCCAACCAATGCTATTAATGTTTGGCTTAAAGGTCCTAGTCAGTTAGTTTTTATAGGCAAGATTACCCTTCATCCATAAACTTGGACAAATAATTTGTAACTTGCCAAACAAACCATTTATAAAAATATAAGCATGCTTAAAATTGGAGTTTGTGGCGCAGGCCACTTAGGTAAAATTCACATTCAACAATGGAAAACGATAGATGAAATTAATTTAGTGGGATTTTACGAACCTAATGACCAACATGCCGCTCAAGTAATCAGCGAATACCAAATTCCTAGATTTGATAGCTTAGAAGCTCTTCTGAAAGAAGTAGATGCACTAGATATCATTTCTCCTACTACTACCCATTTCGAAATAGCACAAAAGGCATTGTCTACAGGCAAACATGTATTTGTAGAGAAACCTTTGACCAATACACTAGAAGAAGCAGCAACCTTAGTGGAGTTGGTAAATGAAGCCAATCTAAAATGCCAAGTAGGCCACGTAGAACGCTATAATCCTGCTTTCATGGCGTTAAATAATGCACCTTTAAATCCATTATTTATTGAAGCGCATCGTTTGGCACAATTCAATCCTAGAGGCACCGATGTATCTGTAATTTTAGACTTAATGATTCACGATATTGACATCGTGTTACATTTAGTAAAATCTCCGGTAAAAAGGATTTCTGCCAGTGGTGTAGCTGTTATTAGCGAAACTGCTGATATTGCTAATGCTCGAATTGAATTTAATAATGGTTGTGTAGCTAACTTAACCTCTAGCCGAATTTCGCTTAAAAAAATGCGCAAATTACGTATGTTCCAGAAAGACGCTTATATCGGTGTAGATTTCTTAGAAAAGAAAACAGAAATCGTAAAACTAAAACCTGAAGATAGCACTAAGGGCATGATGGATTTCCCAATTGAATTGCCTAGCGGGGATAAAAAAATTATATCCGTAGAATTGCCCGAAATACCTGCATCAAATGCGATTAGAATGGAATTATTAGAATTTGCAAAAGCCATTATAGAAGACAAACCCGTAAGAGTAAATGTAATCGATGGCTATCAAGCAATGGATGTGGCGCATCAAATTTTGAAAAAAATGAGCCTTCATGAAGATTCACACAATATAAGTAATGACTAATCCGTTTAGAAAACATATGAAATTTAGTAGGGCTCTATTTTTCAGTTGCATAATAGTCATGCTAGCCAATTGCAACTTAATCAATCCAAGCGAACCTGTACCTACCTATATTCAGATAGATTCGTTTCAATTCAAAACGATCAATCCAGTTTTGACAGGTACGGCTCGACAAAAAATCAATAGTGCTTTTGTATATTTCGACAACCAACTCATTGGGGCATATGAATTACCTGCACGCATCCCTATCATTAGCACAAAAACTGGGCTCTTAAAAGTAGCACCCGGTGTTATATTAAATGGATTAAACGGCTTGCAATTAGCCTACCCCTTTTTTAAAACGGATACCATTACAGTAGCATACCAACCAGGCACTATAAAAAAAATAACGCCAAGCTCTTCGTACTACAGCGCTACCCTGTTTAAATGGCAAGAGGATTTTGAAGGTGGCAATACCTTTACTTCTGTTACAGGCGATACTACCTTAAATAGAACTTTGAATCCGAGCGAAGTATTTGAAGGGGGCGCTTCAGGCAAATTATATTTTAAAGCTCCACAGCAAACGGCACAAGTGATCAGTACCGCTACATTTACACTTCCGGTAACTGCGTCATACTTAGAGTTGCATTACAAAAACACTATAGATTTTCAAGTGGGCATTCAAGTAAGTTATGACCAAGGGGGCGTTTATTACGAATATATAAGTGGTTTTAAGCCAAAGAGCGAATGGAATAAGGTATATATCGACTTACAAAAATTTGCTTCTAATAACAGAGGCTTGAATTACCGCATCATGATTCGTGCAGATTTGCCAAGTGGCATGAATAGCGGATATGTATTATTTGATAACTTTAAAGTAGTTTCTTATTAACGCACTGCACAACATACCAACCAAAAGAAAACAAGCTATACGAAATCTTGTAATACTAGATTTTTTTAGTGCTTTAATTGCTTGGTTTGTTTTTTGGATGTACCGACAAAATGTATTGGGATTTCATTCTTTTCAAAACACACTTCAAGGTTTACTGCCAAGAGATATTCTTATTGGCGTTGTTGTTATCCCCTCTATTTGGCTTTTTATTTATCTTTTAAGCGGTACTTATTTCGACTTGTATCACAAATCTCGTTTGATAGAAATTAATAGAATTTTTATAGCTACTTTATTAGGAGGCCTATTTATTTCGTTATTTTTCTTTTCTAATGATAATGATCAGTTTAAATACTTTATTAAAGTAACTGCTCGCTATATGCTGTTGCATTTTAGCATATTATCCGTATTTAGATTTATACTCTTTCAACAAGTAAAGAAGAATATACTTAACGGAGTTGTACATTTTAAAACAATTATTATTGGCGGCAATAGTAATGCCGTAACCCTTTATAAGACTATTCAGGAAGAAAATAATCAAGATGGAAATTTATGTATTGGATTTATTAGTTTGCAGGAAGAGGAGGAAGATGAGTTAGCAAAGTATCTTCCAAAACTTGGTAATATTAACAACCTTGAAAGTGTAATTGAGCAAAATGAAATTGAAGTAGTCATCATTTCTATGGATACTTCTGATCATCATTTACTTAGCAATATTTTAATTCGCCTTAGTCATACACCTTTGTTCATCAAAGTGCTTCCTGATCTATATGATTTCATATCTGGAGTTGTAAAAACAACGAGCATTAACGCCGCAGCATTAATTAATATCTATCCAGATCTAATGCCCGACTGGCAAAGAGTATGTAAGCGATTTATGGATATTATAGTAAGTGCTTCCGCTATCATTATTTTATTGCCGCTTTATCTTTTTACCATTATACGCGTTAAATTTTCATCAGCTGGCCCGATTTTATACAAACAAGAACGTATAGGTAAATATGGCATTCCCTTTAATATTCTAAAATTCAGGTCGATGTATGTTAATGCAGAAGAAATGGGACCTGCCTTATCTAAAACCGATGATCCAAGAATTACTAACTGGGGGAAATTTATGCGCAAATGGCGCATCGATGAATTGCCTCAATTCTTTAATATCCTAAGGGGCGATATGTCTTTAGTGGGCCCTCGACCAGAAAGAAGTTTTTATATCAACCAAATCACCGCTACGCATCCACACTATAAATATTTGCACAAAGTAAAGCCCGGACTTACCTCGTGGGGCATGGTGCAATATGGCTATGCAGAAAATCTTGATCAAATGATTGATCGAATGAAATACGATATACTGTATATTGAAAATTGCTCCCTAGCATTAGATATAAAAATAATGCTCTATACCTTTAAAGTATTATTTCAAGGAAGAGGGAAATAACACCATAGCTTCCGCTACTACAAAAAAACTACCCGTAACTAATAAAACATCTTCTGCATGCATTGCCTGCATTGCCTGTGCTACACCATTAGCAACGGAAGAACAAACAATACCTTGCAAGCCCATGGCCACAGCAACTTGCATTAAATCATCACTTGGCAAAGCTCTTGGAATAGCAGCCGCTACAAAATAGTAATACGCCTCTTTAGGCAATAATGCCAAAGCAGCAGCCACTTCCTTATCTTTCACAAAACCAACAACAATATGTTTTTTATTCGCTTTTAATTGCTGCAATTGTTGAGCTACTAATTTAATACCTGCTACATTATGACCCACATCCATGATAACGCGAGGCTGTTGTTGCACCGTATGCCATCGTCCCATGAAGCCAGTTATTTGCTTTATTTTAAATAGCGCTTTATAAATTGCATCCATGTCTATTAGCAATCCATAATGGACTAAAATATCACAAGCTGCCATCACTGTTTTTATATTCTCTAACTGAAAATCGCCCAACATATCAGTAACAATATCGGTTATCGTATGTTTACTTTTATGAACCACTTTCAAATGTTGATGGGTAGCATCTACTTTGCTTCTTACTACATCGTAAAACAAATGGGCTTCATATAAAGTGCTTCCTTTTAAAAGCGATTGCTGTACAAAAACACGCATTATTTCTGCATGAGCACTTCCAATTAACACAGGCACTTTGGGTTTCATAATACCTGCTTTTTCAAAGGCTATCGCCGTTTCTGTGCTGCCTAATAAATCAGTATGATCTAAACTAATATTAGTAATAATACTTAATATAGGGGTAATGATATTAGTGCTATCCAAACGACCGCCTAAGCCCGTTTCTATAACAGCGATATCAACGGCTTCTTTCGCAAAATAATCAAATGCTAAGGCTACCGTAATTTCAAAAAAGGAAGGTTGAATGCTAACAATCAAAGCGTAATGCTCATTTACAAAATCAACAACTGCTTGTTCAGAAATCATTGCACCATTGATGCGAATGCGCTCTCTAAAATCTAGGATATGAGGAGAAGTATATAAACCGACTTTATAGTTGCTGGTTTGCAAAATGCCAGCCAACATATTACTAACACTCCCTTTCCCATTAGTGCCGGCTATATGTATCGACTTAAATTTCAAATGCGGATTGCCTATGGCATTACTTAATGCAATGATATTGTTTAAATCTGCTTTATAGGCTTTACTCCCAATTCTTGAGAACATCGGTAATTGTTCAAACAAAAATGCGAGTGTATTTTGATAGGATGTAAAAGGGGCCTTTTCTTGGTCCAACATGTTTATTCTCTTAATGTAAAGGCGAAAGTTATTTTTCCAAATTGCTCCACAGGCGCATCTGCACTTTTATTAAAGCGGACTCTTGCAATTTTTTGTAAGGCTATAGATCGTAATTCTGGATTATCACAACTCACAATTTGTTTATTGGTAATTATACCATCTCTATTAACCGTAATTCTAAATACCACCTTACCACCCTCTCTAAAGAATGCTTCAGGTGCAGGATAAGCTATAATCGCACGCCCTTCTAATTCTGGCTTAACACCACCAGCACCTTGTCCCGGCGAACCTGTATAATTTTTAGAACCCGAAACACCACCTGCCACGCCTCTATCTCCAGCACCTTGAGTATTACCTTCGCTTGCACCAGATTCGTCTCCCATAGCATTGTTTCCCCCTTTGCCTAAAGCACCTGATAAAATGTATTTAGGCTTTACTAAATTACTAGCTGCATTGCGTTGCGCAACATTTGCACTTAGACGTTGATTGATGGGTACCTTTGCAATAGAGATTGCGGGTGCATCTTGATCGGTAGTAGGAAAATTGACACTGTTGTTTGGAGAAGCTGTACTTAAATCTTGCTGATCAGCTGGCGCATCACTAGCTAAAGTTTGCTGATCGCCAAAGCCATTTTCATCTACACCTAAATTCACTTCCATTCCCAACTCTTCTTCTTTCACTACCGGAACAGGTAATTGATAGCGCCACCATAACAAAGCCAATAAAATTAATGCATGGATAGTTAAAGTAAGCATCCAAGCTGTAATAGTACGTTTATGTTGTGTAGTTGAAATTAGCATTTTTACTATTCAAAAATAGGTACATTTTTTAAAGAAACCTGCTTAATGAGCAAAATCATTTTCGAAGTCGATCATCCGTTCTTTGGGCGGATTAAAATACCCAAATTTCACATTGGGAAACTCCTCTTTAATCAAAGCCATCATTTGTTTTACACCAATTGGTTCGCCTGTTTCATAGACTCCAATTTTACCTAAATACCAATCCGGATCAATATTAAAATTGCGCCATTGTATCATACTTAAGTTTGTGTATTGTATGAGCTTTCGAAGGGCTTGGTATTCTGCTTCACAATCCGTCATTCCCGGAAAAACAAAATAGTTGATAGATGCCCATCCGCCTTGATCTGTAACAACTTTCAAGCTCTCTACTATATCTTCAAACTGATAATTATTAGGTAAATAATAACTCGTGTAGATTTCTTTTCGTGCCGAATTTAAACTCACACGAATACTATCCAATCCCACTTCCATTAGTTTAGATACGGCATCGGGTTTGCTGCCATTAGTATTGATATTGATACTACCTTTTGTAGTATGTTTTCTAATTTCGATAATAGCTTCCCTGATCGTCTCCCACATTAACAAAGGCTCCCCTTCACAACCTTGACCAAAACTAATAATTGGATAAGGTGCTTGCTCTAAATGTGGTACGGTAAATTCTACAATTTCAGCTGCACTTGGTTTAAAGGTTAATCGATCTTGTGTAGACACAATAGTTTCTTCTTCCGGCTGAAAAGAAATACAGCCCAAGCAATTGGCATTACATGCTGGTGAGCTTGGAACGGGACATTCCCATCTACCCATAAAAAAGTTTCTTGCCGCAGGGCATTCATAGGTCAAAGCACAATTTGATGAAAGGTGCTGCACTAATCGATTATGAGGATATGCTTTTAGTAAGGTACTTACACCTTCTTTTACTTTTCCTGCATCAAAGCCACTACACTCTTGACGAATATCTTGCTCTATTCTAAGTGCGGTAACGTAAAACACATCATTATGCCATCCTACAGCAGTGTAGCAGAACAAAGGAAGTGTTGGAGCATCTTCAGCCGTTTCGTAAGCAGCCATATATAAGCCTGTATGTGCGGGTGGAATAAATGCAGCCACTGCCCAACCCAATTCGCACAAGCGCAATTCACCAGTTACTACATCTACACCAATTCCTTTCCTACCCGGCAATTCGTAAAGCGATCCTCCATCTGGCAAGGGTATCCAATCTTCTTCAGCAACTGGCATAGCATCCCATCCACTACGACCAATAGCATATAGGCTTGTATCTTCAAATATATTTCCTTGTCCGTCTGAATATAATAAGTAAGGTGTCATCATGTTATTTTACCAATCGTTTGTTATAGCTACTGTATTTTTTTCAATTTGTGCAGCTGCATAAGCAAGCACTTCTTCTGCTTCGGCAATGGCATTGTCATAAACCCATTGCTTCATATGTTGATCTTTATATACAAGAGTAAGCGTATTGTGCTGCACATTTACAGATGCCAA
Organism: Bacteroidota bacterium; assembly: GCA_024640225.1. Classification (GTDB taxonomy): domain Bacteria; phylum Bacteroidota; class Bacteroidia; order Chitinophagales; family Chitinophagaceae; genus CAIWHF01. The sequence continues at coordinate 100,681 of JAHEFK010000016.1, forward strand.
TTGCTTCCAACTTATGTGTTTTTTAACAAGAAATTTATGCACAATAATACCTTTCTCTTCTAAAGAAATACGTAAAGGACTATACATTCGCTGTTCAAACATGGTAAGCAAAATCAGCAGCAAACATAACCAAGCAACCAATATGGCCAACCATGGCATTCCTTTAAATTGTATACAAATGATGAGAAAGAAAAATAAACATAGAAATTCCGCCACTCTGAAGATAGTATTCGTTAATCGATTCAAATACCATACACTTTTAAAAAGGGCGATACCTATGATACCCAATGCAAAAATCGTATATGTCAAATGCAGTGCATAGGTATGGGTTAAACCAACTAAAAACAAAGCGATAGCACATAATAAGTGAAAACCTACTATTTGATGTTTTTTTACTTGAGGCTCTTTAATAAAGAAGTCGACTTGCATAAACACAAAGATAATTGCCCTTTCTCAAAAAGAGACAGATTTTGACACCTATTTAAAATAGCGCGATTTAAATGCTTAAGTAACTAACAAAGCAAATAGATTTTGTATTTTTGTGCTTTCGAAACAATCATGGAATATAACTTTTCTTCAATAGAACAAAAATGGCGTACTCGATGGAATCAAGATAACGCCTACACCATATCTAATCAAAGCTCAAAACCAAAATTTTACATTTTGGATATGTTTCCTTATCCCAGTGGTGCAGGATTGCATGTTGGGCATCCGCTAGGTTATATTGCTTCTGATATCTTTGCTCGTTATAAACGATTAAAAGGTTATAATGTTTTACATCCAATGGGCTTCGACGCATTTGGATTACCGGCAGAACAATATGCACTAGAAACGGGTCAACATCCTGCTGTCACTACAGAAAAAAACAGCGCCCGTTATAAAGAACAATTAAATAATATAGGTTTCAGTTTTGATTGGAGTAGAGAAATTAATACTAGCGATCCAAGTTATTATAAATGGACCCAGTGGATATTCTTACAACTATTCAATAGTTGGTTTAATACCATTACTCAAAAGGCAACGCCTATAGATGCTTTAATTGCTATTTTTGAAAAGGAAGGCAACCAGCAGCATCCTTGCCCAGGTGATGCTACCATTCGCTTTTCTTCAGAATCATGGAAGCAATATACGCATCAGGAGCAACAAGCCATTCTCATGCATTATCGATTAGCCTACAGCGGCGTAGGTATTGTTAATTGGTGCGAAGCACTTGGCACCGTACTTGCCAATGATGAAGTCATTAATGGCATGAGTGAAAGGGGCGGCCATCCGGTTGAGAAAAAAGAATTAAGGCAATGGTACTTGCGTATTACAGCCTTTGCAGATAGACTTTTGGATAGCTTGGAACACTTGGATTGGAGCGATGCCATGAAGGAAATGCAAAGTAATTGGATTGGTAAAAGTAAAGGTGCTGAGATTACATTTGCTATAAAAAGTGAACAACAAAAAGTAAATAACCTAACCGTTTACACTACTCGACCAGACACTATTTTTGGAGTCGATTTTATGGTGGTTGCACCAGAGTGTGCGTATCTTTTAGACATCACAAGTGCTGATCAACAAGAAGCAATGCAGCAATATGTTCAGTATGTTAAAAGCAGAAGTGAGCGTGATCGTATGAGTGAGAAAAAAATCTCCGGATGCTTTACTGGTGCCTATGCTATACACCCATTTACTCATAAAGAAATTCCTATTTGGACTTCTGAATATGTATTAGCTGGCTATGGAACAGGCGCTATTATGGCGGTGCCATGTGGTGATGAACGCGATTTTGCATTTGCCAATCATTTTTCTATTCCAATCACCAATATTTTTGGAGCTGCTTTTAATGGCACGGAAGCTATAAGCACAAAAAACAATACGCTACAAAATAGCGAATTCCTCAATGGCTTAACTTTTAAAGAAGCTACCCAAAGCCTACTAGAAAAAATAGAAGCCCTTTCTATAGGGAAGGCTAAAACGAATTATAAATTACGTGATGCTGCCTTTAGCAGACAACGCTATTGGGGCGAGCCCTTTCCTATTGAATGGAAAGATGGTGTAGCCATAGCCTTGCCAGAAAGCGCCTTGCCAATTACGCTCCCTCATGTAGAAAAATACACACCTGGACCAGATGCTCAAGGACCATTGGCCAACCTTTCTGATTGGGTAACTGACACGCAAACTGCGAATGCAAAAAGAGAGGTAAATACGATGCCTGGTTATGCTGGCTCTTCTTGGTATTTCCTTCGCTACATGGATCCTAACAATGACCAAGAATTGGTAGGCAAAGCAGCTAGCGACTATTGGAACCAGGTAGATATTTATGTAGGCGGTACCGAACACGCTGTGGGCCACTTACTGTATAGCAGAATGTGGACAAAAGTTCTATTTGATCTTGGTTATATTTCATTTGAAGAGCCTTTCAAAAAATTAGTAAACCAAGGTATGATTCAAGGCAGCTCTCGCTTTGTTTATAGAATTAAGAATACCCAACAATTTGTTTCTTACGGACTGAAAGATCAATATGAAGTAGATGAACTGCATGTAGATGTAGCTCTTTGCAATGGTCAAGTATTAAACACCCAAGCCTTCAAACAATGGCGTGCTGATTATGCCAATGCTACATTTATTTTAGAGCATGACGAATACATCTGTGGCACAGCTGTAGAAAAAATGTCTAAGTCTAAATACAATGTAGTGAACCCAGATGATATTGTAGCGCAATATGGAGCAGACACGTTCAGAATGTATGAAATGTTCTTAGGTCCAATTGATGTAAGCAAACCATGGGACACAAAAGGTATTGAAGGGGTGCATCGTTTCCTAAAAAAATTCTGGAGATTATATTGCAACGAAAATGGCCTAGTAGTTGACGCTAGTGAAGCAAGCCAAGAAGCGCTTAAAGTGTTGCATAAAGGCATTAAGAAAATCGAAGAAGACACAGAACGTTTCTCTTTTAATACGGCAGTAAGCATGTTTATGATTACGGTCAATGAATTAAGTGCATTAGGTTGTAAAAGCAAATCGATTTTAGAACCTTTGTTGATTTTGATCACCCCATATGCACCTCATATTGCTGAAGAATTGTGGCATTTGATGGGACACACCACTAGTATTTTAGATGCTAGCTATCCAAATTTTGAACTTGCTTATACAATAGACAATAGCAAATTATACCCTATTGCAATCAATGGTAAGACAAGGGTTGAATTAGAATTCTCATTAGACGCAACAGAAGACTTTTTAAAAGAAGAAATTTTAAAAAATGAAACCGTTCAAAAATGGATGGAAGGCAAAGAGCTTAAAAAATTCATCTTTGTAAAAGGCAAAATGATTAATATCGTTATATAAACCATGAATATTCGAAGCCAATTTTTAAATCATCTTGCCCAAACATCCGATGCTCCCTTAGCCTTGGATATTGTAAAAGCGCATGGCAATTATCTGTACGATCGTGCAGGAAAAGCCTATTTAGATTTAATTGGGGGCATTAGTGTTTGTAATGTTGGCCATACGCATCCAAAAGTTGTTGCAGCCATTCAAAAACAAGCAGCGGATTATTTACATGTCATGGTGTATGGAGAACTTATTCAAAGTCCACAAGTAGAATATGCAAGCAAATTAGCGCAGGTACTTCCAGATCCATTAAACGCAGTTTACTTTACTAATTCGGGATCAGAGGCAACAGAAGGGGCCATAAAATTGGCACGAAGAGTTACCGGCAAAACAGAAATAGTGGCCGCTCATAAAAGTTATCATGGCTCCACGCTTGGTGCACTTAGTGTTATGGGTGACGAGTATTGGCGTAATGCGTTTCGACCACTCCTACCAGGCGTTTGGCATCATGATTATAACAGTGAAGCTTTTTTAAATGCAATCAATAAGAATACTGCATGTGTTATTATTGAACCCATTCAAGCAGAATCGGGGGTATGCATGCCAAATAAAGCATGGATACAGTCTGTACACAACAAATGCAGCGAATTAGGCGCTTTATTAATAATCGATGAAATCCAAACTGGTTTTGGCAGAACAGGAAAAATGTGGGGCTTTGAACATAGTGAGCTCATACCCGATATTGTATTATTAGGTAAAGCCTTAGGTGGCGGAATGCCCTTAGGCGCATTTGTAGCAGCTAAAGAACACATGCAGCAACTCAGCACGAATCCTGTGTTGGGGCATATTACCACCTTTGGAGGCCACCCTGTTTCATGTGCAGCAGGCATTGCCGCATTAGCAGTTTTATTGGAAGAAAAACTAATTGAACAAATAGAAGAGAAAAGCAATTTGTTCCTCAAAGAGTTACAACATGAAAAAATAAAACAGGTTCGAGCAAAGGGCCTTTTAATAGCAATTGAATTGGAAAGTAGCGAATTGGTACTTGCAAGTATTCAAGGCTGCTTAGAAAATAATTTATTTAGTGACTGGTTCTTATTTGCACCAAACTGCATTCGTATAGCGCCTCCACTAACTATTACTTTAGAAGAAATTGAAAGCGCCTGTAAGGCCATTAAGCATGTTTTATCAACGCTTTAAGAATTGCTCAACCAACAGATTAAGTAATCTTTTATATATTTGCACTTAATTAATAAACACCTAAATTATAATCATGAATATTGCAATAGTTGGCACTGGGTATGTTGGTTTAGTTTCTGGAACTTGTTTTGCAGAAACAGGAAACAACGTTATTTGCATCGATATCGACCCAAAGAAAATCGAAACACTACAACGCGGAGAAACACCGATTTACGAACCCGGTTTAGAAGCGCTTCTAAAAAGAAATATTAAAGAAGGTCGCTTACACTTTACCACTCAATTAGCTGAAGGCATTAAAGATGCACAGTTTATTTTCTTAGCACTACCTACTCCTCCGGGTGCTGATGGCGCTGCCGATTTAAAATATGTATTGGGTGTAGCTGAAGATTTAAGCACTTTGATTACTGATTATAAAATCATCATCAACAAAAGTACTGTTCCGGTAGGCACCGCTGAAAAAGTAGCCGCAATCTTAACTAAAAAATTAGATCGTTCCCTATTCGACGTAGTTTCGAATCCTGAATTCCTTAGAGAAGGCGTAGCGGTAGACGACTTCTTAAAGCCTGACCGCGTAGTTGTTGGTACCTCTTCGGCTCGTGCTAGAAAATTAATGGAAGAATTATATCAACCTTTTGTTCGTCAAGGCAATCCAATTTATTTTATGGATGAGCGTTCTTCTGAGATGACAAAATATGCAGCAAATTCTTATTTAGCAATGCGCATTTCCTTTATGAATGAGATGGCTAATTTATGCGAGGCTGCAGGTGCTAATATCGATCATGTGCGTATAGGCATGGGAAGCGATTCTCGTATTGGTAAACGTTTTTTATTTCCAGGCGTTGGATATGGCGGCAGCTGTTTCCCCAAAGACGTGCAAGCTTTAGCACTTACTGCAAAACAGCACAACTACCAATTTAAATTAGTAGAGACTGTGATGCAGGTAAACGATCAACAAAAAACTATTCTAGGTGCTAAAATTAGTGCTTACTTCAACAATAACTTACAAGGGAAAACCATAGCTGTTTGGGGCTTAGCCTTCAAACCAGAAACAGATGATATTCGAGAAGCACCTGCATTGGAGTTAATCAAAGAATTGACCAGCGCAGGTGCTACCGTAAAAGCATTTGATCCGGAAGCGATGACGAATGTAAAAAGTACATTAGGGGAAGCTGGAATAATCTATGCAAAGAATGCTTACGAAGCCTTAGAAAATGCGGATGCCTTAGCATTAGTTACAGAATGGAGTGAATTTAGAAATCCTAATTTTGAAAAAATAAAATCCCTACTAAAATCAAAAACAATTTTTGATGGACGAAATGTTTTTTCTTTAGACAAAATGAAAGAAGAAGGATTTTATTATGAAAGCATTGGTAGAGCTACCATTACAAACTAAAAATAGCGCATGTCTAAACGAATATTAATTACCGGCGCAGCTGGTTTCTTAGGATCCCATTTATGTGATCGATTTATTGCCGAAGGATATGATGTTATCGGTATGGATAATTTATTAACCGGTAATATTAAAAATATAGAACACTTATTCCCTCTAAAGAACTTTGAGTTTTATCATCACGATGTCACCAAATTTGTCCATGTACCTGGCAACATCGATTATATTCTTCATTTTGCATCTCCTGCAAGCCCCATCGATTATTTAAAAATGCCCATACAAACCTTAAAAGTAGGTGCTATGGGTACACATAATTTATTAGGTTTAGCAAAAGCAAAAAATGCACGAATTTTAGTTGCGTCTACATCAGAAATCTATGGAGATCCTTTAGTACATCCCCAAACAGAAGAATATTGGGGCAATGTAAACTCCGTTGGTCCACGAGGTGTATATGATGAAGCAAAACGCTATATGGAAAGTATCACTATGGCGTATCATCATTATCACCATGTAGCAACGAGAATCATTCGTATCTTCAATACCTATGGTCCACGTATGCGCCTCGATGATGGTAGAGCCCTGCCTACTTTTATGAGCCAAGCCTTAAAAAATGAAAACCTCACCGTTTTTGGCGATGGCTCTCAAACCAGATCCTTCTGTTATGTCGATGATTTAGTTGATGGCATATACCGATTATTATTATCTGATTATGCGCTTCCTGTCAATATTGGAAACCCAGCAGAAATCACGTTAAAAGAATTTGCAGAAGAGGTTATTGCATTAACTGGCACCACAGGCAAAATCGTATATGAGCCACTTCCTCAAGATGATCCTAAACAACGCCAACCTGACATAACAAAAGCAAGAACTATTTTAGGTTGGGAACCCAAAGTAGATCGACATGAAGGTTTGAAAAGAACCTTAGCCTATTTCAAAGATTCAATTCGATAATAAAAAAGCACCAAAGGGTGCTTTTTTTATTTTTACAGATAAAATTTATACACACTACTAGTACCATCCAAGGATTTGGATTATTTTGCAAACAGAAATACGTAATAATGGCTATCAATACAAATACCTATAACGAAGACAGTATCAAATCACTCGACTGGAAAGAACATATCCGATTACGACCGGGTATGTATATTGGTAAATTGGGGGATGGCAGCAGTATGGATGATGGTATTTATATCCTAATCAAAGAGGTTGCCGATAACTGTATCGATGAATATATGCAAGGTTTTGGTAAACGCATCGAAATAAAAGTTACTGATCAACTAGTGAGCGTTCGTGATTATGGTCGTGGTATTCCATTAGGAAAACTCGTTGATGTAGTAAGCAAAATCAATACCGGTGCAAAATATGATAGTAAAGCCTTTCAAAAATCGGTAGGTTTAAATGGTGTGGGTACAAAAGCGGTGAATGCATTAAGTTCCTTTTTTAGTGTAACGGCTTACCGTGATGGGAAAATGAAAACGGCTAGTTTTGAAAAAGGTAATTTGATAAAAGAAGAAAAAGAAACGAGCACGAGTGAAGAGAATGGCACCTATGTTGAATTTACGCCCGACAATACTATTTTTAGAAATTATCATTTCGTTCATGAGTATATTGAAAATCAAATTTGGAATTATTGCTTTTTAAACGCTGGTTTACAAATCAATTTCAATGGAAGAAATTTCATTTCTAAAAACGGGTTACTCGATTTATTGCAACGAAAAACCAATCCCGACAACCTTCGCTACCCTATCATTCACTTAAAAGGCGAAGATATAGAAGTAGCCTTATCTCATACGGGCGATTACGGTGAAGATCTTTATTCTTTCGTAAACGGGCAACATACTACGCAAGGAGGTACACACCAAGCGGCTTTTAGAGAAGGCTTTGTAAAGACCGTTCGCGATTTTTTCAAGAAAGATTATGACGCTGCCGATATTCGCCAAAGCATCTGTGCTGCAATAGCTGTTCGCGTACAAGAACCTGTATTTGAATCGCAAACGAAAACAAAATTAGGCTCTCAAAATGTTGCTGAAAATGGTCCATCTATGAAAAGTTTCATAGGCGACTTTTTAGGAACTGAATTAAACAATTTCTTACATAAAAATCCAAGCACAGCCGAAGCGCTAAAAAAACGCATAGAGCAAAGTGAGCGCGAGCGAAAAGAATTGACGGGCATCAGAAAATTAGCCAATGAGCGTGCTAAAAAAGCAAATCTTCATAATAAGAAATTAAGAGATTGCCGTTATCACCTCAATGATGAAGCACCTGCAAAAAACAAAGAAGAATTTCAGCAAAAGCAATTAGAATCTACCATCTTTATTACGGAAGGAGACTCGGCAAGTGGATCGATTACTAAATCTAGAAATGTTGAAAGTCAAGCCGTATTTAGTTTGCGTGGAAAGCCTTTAAATAGCTTTGGCCTCACCAAGAAAATCGTTTACGAAAATGAAGAATTCAATTTACTGCAACATGCTTTGAATATTGAAGAAGGCATGGATGGACTTCGTTATAACAACATTGTTATTGCTACCGATGCCGATGTAGATGGCATGCACATTCGATTACTTATTATGACCTTCTTTTTACAGTTCTTTCCTGATTTGGTAAAAAATGGCCATGTATACATTTTGCAAACCCCTTTATTCCGTGTTCGAAATAAACAAAAAACAATTTATTGCTATAACGACGAAGAACGCCAAAGAGCCATTATGGAATTAGGCACTAAGCCGGAGATTACGCGTTTTAAAGGATTAGGCGAGATTTCTCCAGAAGAATTTGCCCAATTCATTGGTGATGATATTCGAAAAGACCCTGTTTTGTTAAGTCAAGATGCACAGATTCAAAAACTATTAGAATATTATATGGGTAAAAACACCCCGCAGCGACAAGGTTTCATTATCGACAACTTGGTAATAGAAAAAAATATTATGGAAGAAACAGCTTAAGGTTAATATTCAAAAAAAGAGCTCCTAATATTTGGAGCTCTTTTTTTTTATTTTAAGGAAACATAAATAGGACAATGATCAGAATGAATAATATCTGGATAAATAGCTGCATCTTGAACAGCATGTGCTAATGTAGTACTTACACTAATATAATCGATACGCCACCCCTTATTTCTTGCACGCGCTCCTGCTCTATAACTCCACCAACTATATTGGTGAGGTGCATCATTAAGATGCCTAAAGGTATCCGTAAAGCCCAGTTCAAAAAACTTATCCATCCATGCGCGCTCCTCAGGTAGAAAACCACTACTGTTTTTATTGCTTACCGGATCATGAATATCAATGGGCTTATGACAAATATTGTAATCGCCACAAATCACAATTTCTTGACTTTTTAAAGTTGCTACAAAAGAATAAAATTCTTCAAGCCATTGCATTTTATAGGCTTGTCGATCATCACCCGATGAACCACTTGGGAAATAAGCACAAATAATTTGAATGCCATTAATCATCGCATGCATAACTCTACCCTCAAAATCACTTTGTTCAAATCCACTTCCACAAATCACTTCGCTGGGCTGCAATCGAGTTAAAATACCAACACCACTATATCCTTTCTTCTGTGCAGGAAAAAAATAAGCCTGATAACCCGCTGCTTGAATCGCTGACACATCAATATCCGCTTCATTAGCTTTTATTTCTTGCAAACAAATAACATCCGCTGGATTTGTAGACAACCAATCGCAGAATCCTTTATTCATAGCACTGCGAATGCCATTAACATTATATGAAATGATGCGCATTAGCTCTTATTTTTTTTCTTTTTCTTTTCCAACCATTCTAATTCTTCTTTATCCGGAGGTGGTAACATGGAACGTTCCATATTGGCCCAATCTGCTATTGCTTTCAATTCTGCATCAGATAAACGGGCATTTTTATGTATCCATAAATAGCTTTCAAGAGGCATCCATTTGTCGGTAACTGATTCAGCAACCTCCTCTAATTTATGACGTTTACGTCCTAGTTTATAACTATTAAATTCAGAAAAATTTAAGTGGTGACGACCTTCTTCCATATGGTTATTGATCCACCAGCCAATAGGTTGCACATTAAAATACCATGGGTAATTGGGTTTATTGCTATGGCAATCGTAACAAGCACGCTGAATATTTTGCCACGTTTCTTTAGGGACACCCGTAGTAAATGCAATATCATCCTTATCTACACCAACAGATTGGATTTTTTTTGGTTGGAAGAATTGAATTACAACCAAAACGACTAAAATAATAATTCCGATTTTTTTCATAGCATCTAATTTATTTAAAGTTACGGATTCTTTACTTGCGAACAAATAGCAATTTATAACTTCAATCTTAAAACTTTACAAATAATAACATCATTGTAGGTGTCTAAGATTTTATAACTATACTTTTTAGAGAGTTGTTCTTTTAAATGAGCTTGACTTACAATCACTTCATCTCCAACTAGTAATTCATTAATGCCCTTAGTGGAAATAGAACTGCCTGCATCATTGAGCATGTGAAGATAGAACGTAATGTTAGCATTGTATTCATCATAAACAACATATTGATGCTGAATAACCTTATGTTCTTTAATTACCTTTTTAAAGTAATATGGAATTTCATTATAATAATAATTAATAGATGGCTCCACAGGATTCATCGTTTTAGATACTATCATTTTAAATGGGAACGCAAAAATTACAACTAAGAACAATAAAGGCCTATAGTTATATTTAATTTTAAAATCTGCAATTGCACTTTTACTAAGTTGCTCATAGGTAAAGTATAAAAGCAAAGCAAGGAGTATAGCAAGGAAAGGATACATAGGCAAATTGTACCATGGCACTTTCGTTTTAGCTGTTGAAATAATTAAAAAATAAGTTGTTACAAGACAGGTTACAAAAATTGATACCCGATTTGTAAGCTTATTATTTATAGTGAGACTTACCAAAAGTGAAACCGGCACTAATAAACACCAATAACTATAATCATAATCTACGATCAAATTAAAATAATAAAAGAAATCATGATCGTGATTTTCAATCACATGAAAAAAACGACCTCCTAATTCATTTACTTTTACAGCCTCCCAATAACCTGGATTTAGTTGCTCTCTCACTATATAATAAGAAGCTGCTACAGCCAAACAAGAAAATAACCCAATATAGGTATGTTTATTTTTTAGCATAGGAATAACTCGCTTGCTGTATATGGCATACAAAAGAATTCCTGGCCAAAAAAGCAGACCGGCCACTCCTTTTGTAAGCACGGCAAAAGCAGAAAAAGCAAAAAATAAATAAAGATTTTTGAGCCGCTGCTCCTGAATAAAATAAAAAAAGTTAAAGCAGGCAAGTGTTGTAAATAAGATTAGTAATACATCATAATCGCCCGTTCTAGAACCATGTAGTTCTACAAATCCATTGGTAGTAATTAAAACTAAAACAGCTATTATACCAATTACATTATTTTTAAAAATTCTTTTAAGAAAATAGAAAATCGAAAAGCACAACATTAATGTTGCTAAAGCTATTGGAAGCCTTACAGCAAGCTCATTAACGCCTATGACTTGCATAAACAAAGCTTGGATTGCAATTAGTAATGTAGGTTTTGTGCTCCACATATCTGGCGCACCATAAAAATAACTTACTATATAATTATGATTATGGTACATTTCATACGCATTATTCGCCAATCTAGATTCATCCCAAACTCTAATTGGAAATGAATCTAAATGACTAAATATAGGCAGGGCAACCAAGACTAATACAATAAGATATGGAAACAACCTATTCATACAATTTCTTAATTTGAAAATTCACAATCTACTTCAAGGTCTCATCGAGCCATTTGAAAAATTCTCGTTGCCATACCAATGCATTGTGTGCGTGCGATACCCAATGGTTTTCGTTTGGCAAGTACAGTAATTTACTTTTTATGCCTTTCAATTGCGCTGCCTGAAATGCTTGCAAACCTTGCTCTATAGGCACACGATAATCTAATCCACCTTGAATAACCATTATAGGCGTATTCCAATTCGCTACATAATTACTTGGACTAAATTTCTTATAACTTTCTGGTTTTGAATCTTGCCAGTAATTGCCTCCAATAT
>JAHEFK010000033.1:0-1338 GCA_024640225.1 Bacteroidota bacterium
CTTAGCTTAGCTTGTTCGCTAGCTACTTGAAATAGGCCACTAGAGGGATTAGGGAATACTTGCAAGGGGCTTTCTGCATGTGTAAGTGTTGGCACCTTAGTGCTTACTAATAAAGGGTCATTACTGAGTAGGCTGTCAATATTTATGCTTTCGTCGCCTGTTTGATAATAGGTATATAAATAGCTATCAAACAACATTTCGTTGGTTGTACTAGTTCCTACGAATACAGTTTGATTTGGGTCGGGTGTATTGGGATTATTAACCGTATTGTCAAAAAAGTGCTTTGCAAATAATCGATAATTGCTTGGCACTTTCACCATCGATTTAAAAATGTATTGTCCTTGCCAATGAAAATCCCAAGAGGGTATATTGATTAAGGGAATCGTATCTGTTCCTTTATACGCGTAATTAAGAATAGACGTACACGTTTTGTGAGAATGAGGGAAAGCCCCATATAAAGAAATATTGATGGGCAAGCCTGCAGCGCCACTTGGGTATTGCTGCGTAACTACTCGAGTGCCGTTGGCCGGTACCGTGAAATTCCAATTTTGCAATACGGTTTGGAAATAAATATCACGAATACCTGTTGTGCCCACAGGGTAAAAATAAATACGCAATTGAGAACTATCTTGCTCACCTGCTGTATTTTCTGGTACATGAATTTGGAATGAAAATTTGGAGCCCGCTTTTAATTTAAATCCAAACTTGGCAGGACTAACACCTGGTAAAACGGTAGGTCCCATGCCCGGTGCAAAATCACCAATATTGATTTGCCCTTGAAAATTATAGCACCCACCAGACAAGTCATTTATGGCTGTGCCTAGGGTGTCGATAGTGATAACGGCGTGGTGAATTAATGCTGCATTGCCAGGAACAAATTCAAAGGCACGAATATATCGATCTTGTAAAATACCAGCGGGTACATTAAGACAGTAATAATGATCGGCAGTGGTGGCGGTGCTTGTAAACTTAGGTACATTAATGATTAAATCGGGGGTGCCGTTTAATTGATAAGCTCCATAATTAGGCAATGGTGGCGCTAAACTAGTATCACCTGCTTGCATGCCATTGTTTATCCAATTGATAATAGCATTCTTATCGGCCATACTGATGACACGTTCATGCACATAGTGTTTGTAATTTGGGTCGGCTGGCCAGGGAGGCATTTTGTTGCTTAACAAATCATATTTCACGGATACATTATTGGCTACCACAGCACTATAGTTTCCTAAAGAAAAAGCAATGCCTCCATTATGATGACAGCCGGTGCAATTGTTGATCAGGATGGGAGCAATGTCTTTGTAGGATTGCTGCGCTAGGCTAGCGCTAGTCATTAAA
>JAHEFK010000033.1:1438-26171 GCA_024640225.1 Bacteroidota bacterium
CTAACCCTCATCAACTATTCATCCTCATCAAAACCCTGATTAGCATCTGTGTTTTTGATAATGCTAAAAATAACTTTTGGTTGCTTATAAATGTTTTTATTGAATCGATTCCCTAAAACAATGATGGTTAAATTCTCTTTAATAAAACGATAGAAGCAAGTATTATTACCATGCCACCATCCATTGTGGTAAATGATTTTATTGCCATTAGTATAGCACAACATGCGCCAACCTAATCCATAGTTTTTAATACCTGCTTTTTCAAAGGAGCAAGGTCCGTAGGCTAATTCAAGGGTTTCGTTGTTTAGTAATTTGTTTTGGTAAAAAGATTGATCCCATTTATACATATCTCGCACGGTACTATAAATGCCTTTATCGCCATATACGCCATCGGCAAACATCACCGGCTCTGCTTGCCAATTATATTTGTAACTAATACTTGCCGATGCGGGTAGTCCATCAGCAGGATCGAATACAAAGGTATGTTCCATGCCCAATGGTTTGAAAATATATTTTTGCATGAAACTTTTGTACGGCATTTCCGTAACGATTTCAATAATTTTTGCCAAGACCGCATAATTGGTATTGCTGTATTTAAAATGCGTATTCGATGGAAAGTCTAAATGTGGTTTTACGCTGCTTAGAAGTTTGATAATATCATCGTTGTAAAAAATGCGTTTGCTTTTATTGGCGAAAGGCACTGCCCAATGGGTATAGTCGGGTAAGCCACTACGATGGTTCAACAGCATTTTAATGCTGATGTTTTTATAGGGGAAGCTCGGAATATAAGTAGTAACGAGTTCGTTGATGTCTAAATATTTATGTTGGAATAAATATAATACAGCAGCTGCGGTGAAGGTTTTGCTAACCGATGCTAATTGCACTGCCGATTGTTCGCTCAATGGCAAACCTTTACTTCTATTGGCGATGCCATAATATTGTTCGTATATAATTTTGCCTTTATAACCAACTAAAACAGAACCATTAAAACCGGCAGCCATTTGTTTATTGTAAAATGAATCGATGCGTTGTTTTATATGGTCCCATTCTGGACTTGTACTTACATTCGATTGTAGTGTATTAGTTTCTAAGGTTTCGGGCTCTAGTAAAAAATGCGTGTGAGCTTTTGCATTTTCATTAGCAAACTGACACGACAATAAGGTGAATAAAAATAAACTAGCGGTGGTATATAATTTAGTGGGTAATAGTTTCATGTGTAAGATTCGATCTGTATTGGTTTGCAAAAATACACATGTCTTCTATAAATTCATAATAACAATTGTTTAAATAAAAATAATGTGCCATAAAAATATCGAAAGCCTCTTGTGTGTCACCTAAATAAGTAGCTCTTCTAGAAAGTCCTTCCAATGATTTTTTCATCCCAACCGTTGTTTTGTAATTATACAACCAGTTGTGTTGTTGCATGCTTTCAAAGGCTTTTACGAAAGGGGATACAAAAAAGCTCGACTGCTTTGCTAAAGAAACATAGGTCTGTTCGCTGAACGACAGCAGTGCTGCATCATGTGCAAAGTATTTCGCATCATTAGCTAAAAAATGATCCATAAGCGTATCGATGATGGCGCCGGAATAGCGCTGGTAGCGTGCTTTAAAAAGTAATTGCGCTCTAATTAATGCAGGGTGCTGGTCGGTATACTGATCAATGGCTCTATGCAATAAAATACCTTCTTGTACTTTTTGAGGGAACTGTTGTAAGGCCAATTTCCCCTTTATAAAATCGCCCATCATATTGCCCAATAAAAGTGCTTCGTCGGTACCAGAAAGCAAGGCATGCCCTAAAAAATTCATTATGTAGTAGCTTGTAATTGTGAACTTAAAAAATCAAGATCATCTTTGATAGCGTGTATCTCAAAATGAATCTTGTACAAAGAATTGCGTTGATAGGAAGATAATAGCGGCAATTGGCTAATGTCAATATTTAACCGTTCCCATCCTTTCAAGGTTACTTGCTGCGATAGTTGTATTTTAATATCATCAAAGCAGTTTAGAATCTCCCGTATGCGATCGACATCAGCAGCTTGCGCGGGTGTTGCGGTAGCAGCGGTATCTTCTTTTTCAATATTAAATTTATTGAGCTCTCTCGTTATGCGAACGATATGCGTGAGTAAGGCATAGTAAGCGGTCACTTTCTTTTTATCGTGCAAAGGTTCTTGCATATAGCGTTGTAGCGAATCAAAGGCAATGCTATTGTGCGATTCGGCCAAACGCTTAAAGCGGGTCCAAGGCAGCGAAGTTTCTTGCATGCTGCATTGGAAATAATTAAAGTTTTTAGAAATAGCTTGTAGAATATGTTTTGGCAACCAATTCTTTTCAAAGGTGGGTAAGAATAGAAAGCCCGCTACCACTGCAAGCGTAGCGCCAATGGTGGTGCTTATAAGACGTTGTATTAAGACTGTATAGGTAAGCGCTTCATCAACAGAATATAACAATACTAAACTTAAGGTGATGAAAAAGGTAGATAAAGAATAGCTGCGTTTTATACTGATGATCATACACATGGCAGATACAAAAAACAAGAGTTCTTTCAAATGCAAGGTGCCAGGGGTGCTTAATACTAATGCGCCGGCAAGGATGCCTAAAAATGTACCAGCTATACGCTCTATTGCTTTTTTGTTGGTGGTAGTCACATAGGGTTGCATTACAATCAGTGTAGTGAAAGGAATCCAGTAGCCATATTGGATATGGGCTAGTCGATAAATAAGGTAGCCAATAGTGCTAGCAATAGCGGCTCTTAATGCAAATTTAAAGGTGAAGGTATTGATATGGAACAGTGTTTGTAAATGCTGCAACCATTCTTTGGGTTGCAGGATATACAAGGTTTTATATAAGCCATACGATTGAAAGGTAAGTGCTTCTTTTTCCTGTTCATTAATAACGGATAGCACTTTTGCCATTAATTTTAAAATACGCTCATAGCTCAAATAGATGCGTTTCGCATTTCCATTTTGATGTGTTGTGTCGGCTAGGTATTTTTTGTAAAAGAGTGCATTTAATTTTTGCAAACGATTGATTTGCACTTTAACTAATAAATAATCTTCTTTTTGAAGCGACAAGATAAAATACGCCATGCGATTGCACAATTGTTCATGCGCTTTCATGACGCCATACAAAGCAATGCATTCTAATTCTGTTTCTTTGTTGTAGGCTAAGTTGCGCAGCTCCTCTTCAATATTGGCAGTGATGCTTCCTATAAGGGCAGCCGCTTTTCTAATTTGCGCTAAGTCTAATTCTTGTTTGTTTTGCTGCGCTACTTGATGCGCTAATTTTGCATGAAATTGCAAGGAGTTATCTAAGGCATTGCGCACTTCTCGTTCGCTTAAATAAATAGCTCGTATGTTATTTTTTTTGCCACGCTGATTAAAGCCTTCTGATAGCGTATGCTGTAAGGCAGCAATACTCTTCCAAATGAGGGCTATGCTTCTACGATAAGGTTTTTGTACGGGGATAAAAATGCTGAAGAGTACACCCAATAGTAAACTCCATAAACCTCCAATGCCAATCCATACAATTCTTTTGCTTAGCACTTCTTCCATGGGGCAGGGATAAGCATTCGTGAAGATGAACATGACAAAAATACTAATGGCTAAACCACTTCCACGCTCACCGATATTTTTGAAGATGCCTGTTAGAAAACCTACAACAAACATAAAAAAGACACTCAAGGATAATACGGTGCCCGAGCTACTGCCTAAAAAACCAAAGCCCATGGCAAATAAAATAGCAATAAGCAATACTTTCAAGCGCTGTGTAAAATTGCCTTTCAATTCCATCCAGCCAATGGCTTCTGCGGTTAAGGTGATAAGGCCACCCTCTGTTTCGTGGTGGGTGTAGATGCCCCATACGAGCGGCACACATGCGGCAATGCCCATGCGTAAGCCCCAACTCAGCAGCGGTTCAAAACGTTCGCTTTCTAATAGTTGGTCTAATGTCTTTAAGGAAATGATGGAATAACTTTTTTTCAATTTTTTTATAATTACGCTACACAAAGTTAAGTTTTAATAAGCTACGATGAGCCTTAATGGATAGCAAATCAGCTCATTTTTTTTGCACAAAATTTTTAGGTACGAATTAAAACAAGTAGGTTTGTAGGATAATTTTAATTCCACATGAACAAGGTTTCGATTTTACAAGAAAAACAAGCTGCTGCTTTATTAGGCGGTGGTGCTGCTCGTATAGAAAGTCAACATAAAAAAGGTAAACTTACCGCTCGTGAGCGTATTCAATTATTGTTAGATGAAGGATCGTTTGAAGAGATAGGTATGTTAGTGGCGCATCGTTGCAAAGACTTTGGCATGGAACAAGAAACGTATTTAGGTGATGGTGTTGTTACCGGTTATGGCACGGTCAATGGACGATTGGTTTATGTGTTCTCTCAAGACTTTACTGTTTTTGGGGGTAGCTTATCTGAAACGCATGCCGAAAAAATTTGTAAGCTTATGGATTTGGCAGTGCAAAATGGTGCTCCCTTAATAGGCTTGAATGATAGTGGTGGTGCGCGTATCCAAGAAGGCGTTGTGTCTTTGGGTGGCTATGCTGATATTTTTCATCGCAATGTTAAAGCATCTGGAGTGATTCCGCAATTATCGGCTATCATGGGCCCTTGCGCTGGTGGTGCTGTATATTCTCCTGCTATTACCGATTTTATTTTAATGGTCGAGAAAACTTCGTACATGTTTGTAACGGGTCCGAATGTAGTAAAAACGGTTACGCATGAAGAAGTGAATAGTGAAGAATTGGGCGGTGCTACTACGCATGCTTCTAAATCGGGTGTTACGCATTTTGCTATGGCCAACGAAGTAGAGTGTATTGAGTATGTGAAAAAATTATTGAGCTATATGCCTCAAAATTGTGAGGAAGAAGCACCTACTTGGGAATATGAATTGGGCAATGAAGTGCGTGAGCAATTGAACAGCCTTATTCCCGAAAGTGCTAATCAGCCTTATGATATGAAAGAGGTGATAGAACAAGTAGTAGATGCTGAAAGCTTTTTAGAGGTGCATAAACAATATGCCGAAAATATCATTGTTGGTTTTGCTCGTATTGCGGGCAGAAGTATTGGTGTGGTGGCTAACCAACCAGCTTGCTTAGCGGGTGTTCTGGATATTGAAGCTAGTAAAAAAGCGGCGCGCTTTGTTCGTTTTTGCGATGCCTTCAATATACCATTACTCGTGTTGGTAGATGTTCCAGGTTTCTTGCCGGGTACCGATCAAGAATGGCATGGTATTATTACCAATGGCGCAAAATTATTATATGCATTGAGCGAAGCAACCGTGCCGAAAATTACGGTAATTACCAGAAAAGCTTATGGTGGTGCGTATGATGTAATGAACTCCAAACATATTGGTGCCGATCTCAATTTTGCATGGCCAAACGCAGAGATTGCGGTAATGGGTGCAAAGGGTGCCGCTGAAATTATTTTCAAAAAAGAAATTAGCGAAGCTGCCGATAAAGAAGCAAAATGGAAAGAGAAAGAACAAGAGTACTTAGAGAAATTTGCTAATCCTTATGGTGCCGCTGCCAGGGGCTTTATCGATGAGGTGATTTTGCCATCGCAAACACGCTTGAAATTAATTAAAGCGTTTGCAATGTTAGAAAACAAACAGGTGGCTACTCCAAAACGCAAACACGGAAATATTCCATTATAATTATTAAACACGACTTCGGTCGTGTTTTTTTCTATGTTGTCTCGTATACTTCGCACTGCAAAATTATTAGTCGATCGGCAATTTTATATAGCTTTCGTAGCGTGTAGTTTGCCTGCGGTACTTTTTTATAAAAGTCCTGCTGCGCTTAGCTATGCAGCACTCGCTTATATGGGCGCTCTATTCCTAGCTACCTGCACGGCCTATCAATGGCATCATGCCTTTTATCATCAAGATTCGAAACCTGCATCCTTAATTGCCTTTTTAATGCAAGCACCCAATATAGGTCGCATAGGAGCAATGGCCTTGTTGTGTTGCTGGCTACCGTTCTATGTTCTTGGGGTGGTGGTGCTGCTGGTCGTATTGTCGTTCCTTTATTCCTATCCACTTTTAGGAAGCTGGGGTATTAAGCCCTTGAATCGTTATGGACAGCTCAAGCCTTTTGTGCTCAGCGCTGTATGGGTATTGGCATCTGCTTACTTACCTATGCGCATGATGGCAAAAATGGATCTAGTGTTGTTGTTCCGTTATAGTTTTATGGTATGGATTTCTTGTTGTCTTTTCGATGCGCGTGATGCAGCAAAAGATACCGCTAACCAAGTGCGCACGCTAGCCAACAGTTATAGCCCCCAAATTTTTCATGCGCTGTTGTATCTGTTAGTGCTTGTTTATATGGTGTTGTCGTGTGCACTATCGTCATGCAGTGGCGTTGAAATAATTAGAGGCATAGCTGCGATGGTATGTATTCGCTACTATGCCTCTTGTAGTGCTTATGTATTTGAAGTTGCTATTAATGGCTTATTGCTTTTCTTTGCCTTAATGCAATTATTCGTCTAGTTTTAATACTGCTAAGAAGGCTTCTTGTGGTATATCTACACTACCAATTTGGCGCATACGTTTTTTACCTTCTTTTTGTTTTTCTAATAATTTTCGTTTACGAGAAATATCCCCACCATAACATTTTGCCGTTACGTCTTTGCGCATAGCAGAGATGTTTTCACGCGCTACAATTTTTGCGCCAATGGCTGCTTGTATCGCAATTAAGAATTGTTGACGCGGCAATAATTCTTTTAATTTAGAACATAATTTACGGCCAAAATCTTGTGAGCGACTTCTATGAATTAAAGCACTCAACGCATCTACTTTCTCGCTGTTCAATAAGATGTCCATTTTCACGATATCACTCTCTCTATAGTCGATTGGGTAATAATCGAAAGAGGCATAACCGCGGGTGCTTGATTTTAATTTATCATAAAAATCAAATACAATCTCCGTCAAAGGCATCTCAAAAGTAAGTTCTACACGCGTTGGCGTTAAATAGGTTTGATTGATGAGCATCCCTCGTTTGCCTAAGCATAAGCTCATGATATTACCGATATAATCTGGCGATGTAATAATTTGTGCACGAATAAAAGGCTCCTCAAAACTTTTTAGTTTGGTAGGGTCGGGCATTTCGGTAGGGTTGTTCACAATGATGGTTTCGCCGCTATTGAGGTGCGCGATAAAACTTACATTGGGAACCGTGGTAATTACCGTTTGGTTAAATTCACGTTCTAAGCGCTCTTGGATAATCTCCATGTGCAACATGCCTAAGAAACCACAACGGAAACCAAAGCCTAAGGCTTGCGAGGTCTCCGGTTCGAAGGTGAGGGAGGCATCGTTGAGTTGCAATTTCTCCATACACTCGCGGAGCTCTTCAAAATCGTCGGTTTCTACAGGGAAGATACCCGCAAATACCATTGGTTTTACTTCTTCAAAACCCTTTACGGTTTCTTGACTTGGGTTTTTGAGTAGGGTAATCGTGTCGCCTACTTTTACTTCTTTAGCATTTTTAATGCCGGTAATGATATAGCCTACATCGCCGGTGCTCACTTCGTTTTGAGGCGATAAGCCCATTTTCAAAACGCCCACCTCATCGGCATAATAATCGTTGCCACTGTGCACAAATTGTACATGGTCATTTTTCTTAATGCTGCCATTAAAAATTCTAAAATAGGCAATGATACCTCGGAAAGAGTTGAAGACCGAATCAAAAATTAAGGCTTGCAATGGCTCCTCTGGTTTCCCTTTGGGTGCCGGAATGCGATCAATAACGGCGGTCAATACTTCTTCAATACCAATGCCGCTTTTGCCAGATGCCAAAATGATATCTTCTGGTTTACAGCCAATTAGCTCTACAATCTGATCCGTTACTTCCGGTATCATGGCTCCTTCCATATCAATTTTATTGATAACAGGAATGATCTCTAAATCATTATCAAGGGCTAAATATAAATTGCTGATCGTTTGTGCTTGTATACCTTGAGAGGCATCTACTAAAAGTAAGGCCCCTTCGCATGCAGCCAAGGCACGCGATACTTCATAGCTAAAATCCACATGGCCAGGCGTATCAATAAGGTTGAGTTTATAGGTAGTGCCTTTCCATTCGTAGCTCATTTGGATGGCATGACTTTTAATGGTTATGCCTTTTTCTCGCTCCAAATCCATATCGTCTAAGAATTGCGCTTGCATGTCTCGGTCGGAGATGGTTTTGGTAAATTCCAATAAACGATCGGCCAAGGTAGATTTACCATGGTCGATATGAGCGATAATGCAGAAGTTTCTAATATTTTTCATCATAATGCGTGCGCGAAATTACTAATTTTTATTTGTTTTATGGGTTTGCAGGTGGAATAGTTCCATAGCATTTTTTTGCTGAAGGGTGCGACGCAAGGATGCTGAGCAGCGACCCAAAGCTCGTTTCATAAAAAAAAGAGCCCGAAGGCTCTTGCTACTTATTTTTCATCAACAAGACATTGGCGGTGGCCACGGCCCCTTCTTCTCTGCCTATAAAACTTAGTTCTTCGGTAGTAGTTGCTTTTATAGAAATAGCATCGATATCTAAATGTAGTATTGCTGCTATACATGCTTGCATTGCGGGGATATGAGGTTTTATTTTAGGTGCTTGCAACAACAAGGTGCTGTCGATATTGACAATGCCATATCCTTTATCGCTGATCAACTGATAGGTTTTAGCCAATAAAACTTTACTATCGATATCTTTATATTCGGCACTCGTATCTGGGAAATGTACGCCAATATCGCCTAAGGCTAAAGCGCCCAAAAGCGCATCGCAAATAGCGTGTAAAAGCACATCGGCATCGCTATGGCCTAAGAGCCCTTGGTGGTGGGGTATCTGCACGCCGCCTAACCATAAAGCACGACCCGCTACCATTTTATGGAAATCAATTCCTTGTCCAATTCTATACATTACCAAATATTTAAATCGTGTGCTTTACCCGTTTCAGTAGCTAAATCGTAGCCCGCATCGGTATGGCGCAATACGCCCATTGCAGGGTCGTTGTGTAATACTCTACGCAAGCGTGCTTCTGCATCTGCAGATCCATCAGCTACAATAACCATGCCGGCATGTAAGCTATAGCCCATGCCCACACCACCACCGTGGTGGAAGCTCACCCAACTAGCACCGCCAGCAGTATTAATTAAAGCATTGAGAATAGGCCAATCGGCAACCGCATCGCTACCATCTTTCATTGCTTCCGTTTCTCGGTTGGGAGAGGCTACCGAACCGCAATCTAAATGGTCTCTGCCAATTACAATTGGTGCTTTTACTTTTCCGGTGCGCACCAATTCGTTAAATAATAAGCCTGCTTTTTCGCGTTCGCCCATGCCTAACCAACAAATGCGGGAAGGCAATCCTTGGAAGGCAATTTTTTCTTTTGCCATATCCAACCATCGGTGCAATCCTTTATTGTCGGGGAATAATTCTTTTAATGCCGCATCGGTGGTATAAATATCTTCCGGATCGCCACTAAGCGCTACCCATCTAAATGGACCTTTACCTTCGCAGAACAACGGGCGGATATAGGCAGGCACAAAGCCTGGGAAATTAAAGGCATTTTCAACTCCACGTTTATCATGCGCTTGTCCTCTCAGATTATTGCCATAATCGAATGTTATAGCACCACGGTTTTGTAATTCCAACATCAGTTTTACATGATGCGCCATCGTATCTAAAGAACGACGAGCATAGCTGTCTTTATCACTTTCGCGCAATGCATTTGCTTCATCTACACTTAAGCCCTCTGGGAAATAGCCAATTAATTCATCATGTGCCGAGGTTTGGTCGGTAAGCGTATCTATGGCGATATTTCTAT
The DNA here is from genome assembly GCA_024640225.1 of Bacteroidota bacterium. Classification (GTDB taxonomy): domain Bacteria; phylum Bacteroidota; class Bacteroidia; order Chitinophagales; family Chitinophagaceae; genus CAIWHF01. Next base: position 11,256 of record JAHEFK010000033.1, read on the forward strand.
CAATCAAGCGTTGTAATAAATCTACTACATTGCAGCATACACCAATTGAAACTGCTTCGCCAGCAGCTTTTGCCGCTAAGGCACGGTCAATAGCTTCATCGATCGAAGAAGCCACTTCATCTAAGTAGCGCGTTTCTATTCTTTTTTGAATGCGCCATGCTTCCATTTCTGCTACTAAAGCCACGCCTTCATTCATAGTAATGGCCAGCGGTTGAGCGCCACCCATACCACCTAAACCAGCAGTTACATTCAAGGTGCCTTTAAGACTACCGTTATAATGTTTGTTGGCTAAAGACAAATAGGTTTCGTAAGTACCTTGTACAATGCCTTGCGAGCCAATATAGATCCAGCTACCAGCGGTCATCTGTCCATACATCATCAAGCCCTTTGCTTCTAGTTCACGGAAATGCTCCCATGTAGCCCAGCGACCCACCAAGTTGGAGTTAGCAATAATTACACGAGGCGCATCTTTATGTGATCGTAATACGCCAACGGGTTTGCCACTTTGCACCAACAAGGTTTCGTCTTCTTCGAGCGTTTTTAGTAAGGCAAGAATTTTATCAAAACTTTCCCAATCGCGCGCAGCTTTACCGATACCGCCATATACAACCAGTTCCTCTGGTTTTTCGGCTACTTCTGGATCCAAATTATTTTGAATCATTCTATACGCAGCTTCGGCTACCCAATTTTTACAATTCAAGGTATTGCCGGTAGGCGCTTTTATAATTCGAGAACTATCTTTATAGGTTGGCATATTTTTTATTTTGTTTATCAGCTTAAGTACCTTGCTCATCTTCCGTTGCGTCGCACCCTTCAACAGGGGTAGTGCGCGTGGGGCTCTTATAGCGCAGCAATGGCTTGGTCTAAGATAGCAGCCATGTCGGCTTCTGCTACTGTTTGTTTTTCAAATGTTTTTCCGGTTACTTGTTCGTATAATTCAATATAACGAGCAGAAATAGCGTTTACTACTTCATCGGTCATGGTTGGAACTTGTTGTCCTTCTTTACCTTGGAAGCCGTTCTCCATCAACCATTCGCGAACAAATTCTTTACTCAATTGTTTTTGTGCTTCGCCTTTTGCTTGGCGTTCTTCAAAACCATCGGCATAGAAATAACGAGAAGAATCGGGTGTGTGTATTTCATCGATTAAGTAAATGGTATCACCAATAAAACCAAATTCGTATTTAGTATCTACTAAAATCAATCCGCGCTCTGCAGCCATTTTTTTACCTCTTTCAAATAAGGCAAGGGTGTAGCGCTCAAGTTGCTCGTATTGCTCTTTAGCCACTAGGCCACTGCTGATAATTTCTTCACGACTAATATCTTCATCATGCCCTTCGTGTGCCTTAGTGGTGGGCGTAATAATTGGACTTTCAAAAAAATCATTTTCTTTTAAGCCTTCTGCTAAGCTAACGCCGCATAAGCTGCGCAATCCACTTTTGTAGGTACGCCATGCATGACCCGTTAAGTTGCCGCGTACGACCATTTCCACAGGAAAGGTTTCGCATTTCAAGCCAATGCTGGCATTAGGCAAAGGTGTAGCCTTCAGCCAATTTGGTAAAATATCTTCGGTAGCTTTTAAAGCACCTGCAGCAATTTGGTTGAGCACTTGGCCTTTGTAGGGGATTGGACGAGGCAATACCACGTCGAAAGCAGAAATACGATCGCTAACGATCATAGCTAAATATTGGTCGTTGATGGTATAGACATCACGCACTTTCCCTTTGTAAAAATTAGTTTGATGTTGGAGCGTTAGCATGCATTAGTTTTTTATAAAACAAAGATACGCTCGCTTTGTTGAAGCGAGAAAAAAGTTGTTAGAATTTATCCACGATTTATTTGATTATCTTTAAAACTTAAAATTTAGTGTATGATTACCTATGTTATTATTGGTATTACCTGCTTGGTGTCTATAATTTCTTTTCAAAACGATTGGCTTTTTAATCAGCTATCCTACAGTCCATATACCATCCAACGCGATCGGAGTAAAGGCTACCAAATGCTTACCCATGGCTTTGTACATGCCGATTATTCGCATTTGCTCTTCAATATGTTGAGTTTGTTCTTTTTTGCGCCGGCTTTAGAAAATAGTGTTTTTTCTACTGGGGAATTTATTTTCTTATACCTAAGCGCCATCGTTGTTGCGGCATTACCAAGTTATAAAAAACACCAAAATAACTATGCCTACAGGGCGGTAGGTGCGAGTGGTGCGGTAAGTGCGGTATTGTTTTCTTGTGTTTTATTTATGCCTTGGAGTGTTATTTATATCAAATTTATTATACCCATTTATTTTATTTTGTTTGCCTTAGGCTATGTCATCTATTCGTATGTGATGGGCAAGCGCCAATCAGACAATATTGGCCATGATGCTCATTTGTGGGGTGCTTTGTACGGCCTTGTATTTACCCTTATTACCCATCCACAAGCTTTACCTTATTTCATCGATCAACTGCAACATCCGCCCTTCTTATAATAAAAAAAGCCCCGAATTTCGGGGCTTCTTTATAAAGTAGTTCATCTTATAATCTTGATTTGATAGCCGCAATGTCTGCAATGCGTTTTTCTGCCAATTTGATAGCAGCGCCTTGAACATGCATTTTTTCTGCTTCAGCATAGTTGAAAATCTCTAATGTTCTATCGAAAATTTTCTCTACGTTGTTCATAACACGTTCTCTGTTGTAGCCGTCTAACTCAGCACCAACATTGATTAAACCACCCGCATTAATTAAAAAGTCGGGAGCATAAACAATACCTTTTTCAATTAATTTATTGCCATGAATCGTTTCGTCTGCTAATTGATTGTTGGCAGCGCCAGCGATTACCGCACAGTTCATTTTGCTAATGCTATCATCGTTGATAGTAGCGCCTAATGCACACGGTGCATAAATATCAAAAGCAACATCCCACATGCCTTTAGCATCAATTACTTCTACATTACGATGCGCATCTACCGTTTGTTTGATTTTTTGAGCATCAATATCGGTAATATATACTTTCGCACCAGCGTTTACTAAATGTCCAACAAGGTATTGACCAACATGTCCTACCCCTTGCACCATTACTTTTTTACCAGTTAAATCTTCAGAGCCAAATTGTTTTTTAGCAGCTGCTTTCATACCAATGAAAACGCCATACGCTGTGAAAGGAGAAGGGTCGCCACTACCGCCCATGTATTCAGGAACACCTGTTACATGTTTCGTTTCTAAAGCGATATACTCCATATCTCTTGCAGAGGTGTTTACATCTTCTGCAGTAATATATTTACCATTAAGGCTATTTACAAATTTTCCATATCGGCGCCATAAAGCTTCCGATTTCATAGTAGGGTCTGCGATGATAACCGCTTTACCACCACCTAAATTTAAACCACTGATAGCTGCTTTATAGGTCATGCCTCTACTTAAACGAAGCGCATCCACTACCGCATCTTGATGGCTGCTGTAATGCCATAAGCGGGTGCCGCCCAATGCTGATCCTAAGGTGGTATTATGAATGGCGATGATGGCGCTAAGTCCGCTTTGTTTATCGTTACAAAACACCACTTGCTCATGGCCCATTTCTTGCATTAAATCAAATGTTGATGGATGCATACTATTTTTGGTTTTAGGGTGCAAACCTACTATTATTTTTCAAATAGTAGAAATTTGCTCTTGTAATTAATTCTATTCTTGGTTGGTATTTGTTTTGCCAAACCACTCATCTCGGTGTTTTCGAAGGGGATGGTCTTTTGATTTATTAAAGATCATGGCACCTTTGTTAATCCCTTTTCTCAAATTTGCTTGTTCTTCTGCCGGTAACTTTATGAAATCGTGACAAGCATCGGAGCAAGTGCCTTCCATAGCCTCGCGACAAGCAGGGCATTGGATGAATAATAAATGGCAGGCATCGTTTTTGCAATTCGTATGATCGTCGCAAGAAGCGCCACATTGATGGCATTTTGCTATGATGTCGTCTGATATGCGTTCGCCTAAGCGTTCGTCAAATACAAAGTTCTTGCCAATAAATTTATTAGGGAGTCCCGCTTCTTTTGCCTTTCGAGCATATTCAATAATGCCTCCTTCTATATGAAAAACATTTTTAAAACCTTGGTGCTTGAAATACGCACTGGCTTTTTCGCAGCGAATACCACCTGTGCAATACATTAGAATGGGTTCTTCCTTTTTATCTTTGAGCATATCAATGGCCATGGGCAATTGCTCTCTAAAGGTGTCGGAAGGCACTTCGATCGCATTTTCAAAATGACCCACTTCGTATTCATAATGGTTGCGCATATCTACTACAATCGTATTCGGATTGCTTAATAATTCGTTGGTTTCTGCGGCTTTTAAATAATGACCTACATCAGCCGGATTAAAGCTGGGGTCGTCGATGCCATCGGCTACGACTTTGTTTCTCACTTTAATACGCAATACCCAAAAGGATTTCCCATCATCATCAACCGCAATATTTAAGCGTAGATTTTTTAAGGCTTCATATTGATCAAGGGTTTGACGAAGTCCATCAATATTGGCTGTGGGTATATTGATTTGTGCATTAATACCTTCTTGAGCCACATAAATTCTGCCATATACATTGAGGGCGGTTAGTTGCAACCACAACTTATCGCGAAAAGCATGCGGGTCTTCTATGGGGAAATACTTGTAGAATGAAATGGTCGTGCGAGGAGTTGGGTCGGCTAATAAGCGCTGTTTTAACTCTTCATTGGAAACGCGGTTGTGTAACACTGGCATGGTGAACCTCCCTTGGATGTTTAATGAATAATTGAAAACGCAAATTTAACCTTTTTTCAGTTAATGGTTTAGGAATCTAACTAATTGAAATTCGCTTTTAAACTGATTTTTATCATTTTAAGTTAGCCGTATTACCGATTTTTTAATCGGAGTAAGGGCTGCTCTAGCCAATGCCAAGAGGCATACGATAAGGGGAAGAGCACGATAAGGCTACCTATAAATAATTGCCATCCTTGCATAGGGTGCCATTGCACTAATAATTGTTGTACGGGAAAGGCATAAATATAAAGGCCATAGGATGGGTCGCCCAATTGCTGTAACCTGTCTAATTTAGGGGCATGCATTGTAGCGATACTTAATACTAAAATTGGATAGCATAAATAAAGTACCCAATTGGCTTGATGGATATATAGGCTCGTGAAAAGAATGAGCACAGCTGCTGCAACCAAATGCTTACGATACGGCAATAGTTTCCAATTAATAAAACTTCCCAATGCGCCGGCAACAAAATAAATTACTACATCGAAGCTTACACTTAAAGCGCTGTTGGCACCCGGCAAAAAGCTATTACTCAAGCGCTGATCGAACAAGGTAAGTCCGATATAGAGCGTCAAAAACAAGCTGCTCAATAATAGTTTTTGAATAAAGGAATTGCGTTTAAAAATAAAAAATGCAGCAATGCACGCATAGCAAAGCAGCTCATACCAGATAGTCCACAAAGAACCATTGGCAATATTGCTGAATGGGTTTTGCGTAAAACATCCTGGTAGCGATGGGGTAGCAGGAATGCCGGGTATTTTTAAGGAAGAAAGAAAATAGTAGTAAGTGTTTGGGTTGTTAAAATAGGCAGAGGTAGAAAAGCTAGTGCATAAGGGGCCAATAATAAAAGTGGTAAGGAATAAGGCGCTTAATAAACCAGGCACAATACGAAGTGTTCTTTTGGTTGCATAATTCAACAAGCTAGTGCTGCGTAATAAACTCTTATAAATAAGGAAACCACTAATCACAAAAAAGCCGCGTACACCCAAATACGAAAAATTTAATTGCTGATGACTCCAATGGAATAAAACATCGTTTTCTCCGCTGCCACTCAACAGCACGGCATGGGTGGCAATTACAAAGAGTGCAAAGAGCATTCTTAGCAGGAGAAAATTATTTTTAATAGGTAGCATTTTTAACTGTTTACAGCTTTGCATTGTGGAAGATTTTTAGCACTATTGTTCAAACGAAGTATAAATGTTGAACCTCGCACAAATGTTTCTACGAAGCACGTCAGCCTCCATAACGTAAAACCGCCGATAGTGGCTGTCATTCTTTTCAGTTTAGTTGTTTCGTTTTCTTCCATTTTCGTATTCTGTCCTTTGCGTTTCTGAATGGTGAAGAAGTATTCAATTGTATCATTTTCCCAAAAGACCATTTGTCGTACCATGCCAATCCATAAAGTTCTATGTTCGTTTTGCTTTCAATTAATTTCAAAACTTCATTAGTCGTATTGTCAAGTTTTTCAATGAGAGTTTTAAAGTCGTCTTTTTTATAGTCCTCGTAAAATTTTTGTGCAAGTTGCCCGAGTTCGTTCCATTTAAAACCTGTTTCTGGAAAGTCAACGTGAAGTCCTTTCTCTTTTTTGTCGTTCCACTTCAAAACCAATTGTCCCCAACCAACAAGGTAAGCAACAAGGTTGTTTATACTCATTAAAGTATTTTTTGAATGTCCTTCAAGTTCTTTGATAGTTGTCAGGTCAATTGGAATACTTAAAAGTTCATTCTTTAACTTTTTGTAGTTGTCAATGATTACTTTTTGTAATTCGTCTTTGTCCTTTGGTATTGCCATTTTTGTCTAGATTATCTCTCTGTTTTGTAGTTCGCTATGTTTACCACTAACGTAAAGATAAGTGCATAAAAATAAACTAAAAATGTAGCGAAGGTATTTTTTGTCGTAATAAGTAATTAAGTTTGTCTAATAGATTTGACTGGCAATGATAGAACTCGTTAATGTAAAAAAAGGATTTGGCACTAAAATAGTGGTTAATGGTGTTTCTTCTATTATGCAATCCAGTACTACTAATTTGATTATTGGCTCGAGTGGTAGCGGTAAAACCGTATTGTTGAAATGCATGATTGGTTTATTCAAACCAGATGAAGGACAGGTTTTATACGAAGGCATTGATTTGTACAGTATGAATGAGGGGCAGATGAAAGAAGTGCGCAAACAAATTGGCATGTTATTTCAAGGTTCTGCTTTATTTGACAGTAAGACGGTAAAAGAGAATGTGCAATTTCCCTTAGATATGTTTACTAATTTAACCACCTTAGAAAAAGAAAAGCGCGTAGATGAAGTGCTGGAGCGTGTTCGAATTCAAGGTGCCCACCAAAAATCGCCAGCCGAAATTAGTGGTGGTATGAAAAAGAGGGTGGCCTTGGCTAGAGCCATTGTATTGAATCCTAAATACTTGTTTTGCGACGAACCCAATTCGGGCTTAGACCCCCAAACATCTATTGTTATTGATGCGTTGATTAAAGAAATAACGGAAGACTATAAAATGACTACTATTATCAATACTCATGATATGAATACGGTGATGGAAAGTGGTGATCATATTTTATACATGCATCAAGGGCTTAAACAATGGGAAGGCTCTAGTAAAGAGATTTTTACAAGTAAGGATGCCTTACTAAATGATTTTGTGTTTGCCTCTTCTATGTTGAGAGAATTAAGGGAATTTAAACAACGTTAAGCGTTATGTAGCTTTTTAAAACAAAGCTGTTAGGCTATTTTCAATCCTTCCGTACTATTTTAATGCAAAAAAGCAGGCTTTAAGTTTGCAATTGACTTGATTTACCCTATTTTTGCACACGCAAATACTATTCATTTTAAAAAACCAATCTATATGGCTGTTTTAGTCAATAAAAATTCTAAAGTAATTGTTCAAGGTTTTACCGGAACGGAAGGAACTTTCCACGCTACACAAATGCTAGAATATGGCACGAACGTAGTAGGTGGTGTTACACCCAACAAAGGTGGAACGATGCACTTAGATCGTCCTGTTTTTAACACGGTAAAAGATGCAGTAGTAGCTACGGGTGCAGATGTTTCTATTATTTTTGTACCACCAGCATTCGCATCAGATGCGATCATGGAAGCTGCAGATGCAGGTATTAAAGTTATTATTTGTATTACGGAAGGTATTCCAGTACAAGACATGATTATAGCTAAAAATTATATTCAAAACCGCGATTGTCGATTGATCGGTCCAAATTGCCCAGGTGTTATCACTGCAGGTGAAGCGAAAGTTGGCATTATGCCAGGTTTTGTTTTTAAACCAGGAAGAATTGGTATCGTATCTAAATCAGGTACTTTAACATACGAAGCAGCTGACCAAGCAGTAAAAGCTGGTATGGGTATTTCTACTGCTATTGGTATCGGTGGTGATCCAATCATTGGAACCACTACGCGTGAAGCAGTGGAATTATTAATGAACGATCCGGAAACAGATGGTATCATTATGATTGGAGAAATTGGTGGTAATATGGAAGCAGAAGCAGCAATGTGGTTGAAAGAAAATATGCGTAAACCAGTTGTAGGATTCATCGCTGGCCAAACAGCGCCTCCAGGTCGCCGTATGGGTCATGCTGGAGCTATCGTTGGTGGTGCTGATGATACAGCAGCTGCAAAAATGAAAATTATGAGCGAATGTGGTATTCACGTAGTCGCAAGTCCTGCGGATATCGGTATCACTATGGCGAATGTAATTAATAAATAAGATCCTCTATTTTAAAAACAGCTCAGTACACACTGAGCTGTTTTTTTATGGATAATAAGTATCTTGAGTTTAAATTTTTAATATGAAAAGGAGTTGTCTTTTATTATTAGTTGGCCTTTGCTCAATTGCAATGCAGGCGCAAGTAAAGGTGGCATCTGGACAAATAATAAGCTTTGCAAATTTCAAATCAAAATTTGTAGATGCCAGAAATGTAGATGTATGGTTGCCCGAACATTATAATCTACAAAAAAAGTATGCGGTGCTTTATATGCACGACGGACAAATGTTGTTTGATTCCTCAACAACTTGGAATCATCAGGAGTGGGGTGTAGATGAGTGTTTTACAAAAAACGCTGCTGCATTACCCAATACTATTGTTGTGGGTGTGTGGAATAGTGGTAAGCATAGGCATGTCGATTATTTTCCGCAAAAACCCTACGAGTCGCTAACACAAGAAGAGCAAGCACGCATTGCTGCTTATGTACGAAATGATGCAGCACTTTTTGCCGATGGCATTCGTTCCGACAAGTACTTAAAATTCTTGGTGACGGAATTAAAGCCTTTTATAGACAGCGCCTTTGCAACCTACAAAGATGCGTCTCATACAGCGATTGCGGGTTCTAGTATGGGAGGCTTGATTGCTATGTATGCTATTTGTGAGTATCCATTAGTATTTGGTAGTGCGGCTTGTCTTTCTACCCACTGGCCGGGCATTTTCACCATAGATCGTAATCCAATACCCAATGCTTTTGCTTCCTATCTAAAAACGCATTTGCCCGATCCTAAAACGCATAAATTCTATTTTGACTATGGCACAAAAACGTTAGACTCTTTGTATGAGCCCTACCAACATGTAATAGACGGAGTTATGCAGCAAGGTGGTTATACGCATAAAAATTGGATGACGATGAAATTTGAAAACGATGATCATTCTGAAAAAGCGTGGCGCAAAAGATTATTTATTCCCTTACATTTTATTTTGAATTAGCATGTTGTATAAAGTAATTGGCATCATGAGCGGCAGCTCTTTAGATGGACTAGATATAGCCTATTGCCATATCGAAGAAAATAGAGGGCGATGGAGTTATGAAATAAAAGCAGCAACCTGCAAAGCCTATTCTAAAGAATGGCTGCACGCATTAAAGACTGCTGCGCAACAAACAGTTCCTGAATTTTTAGAGCTGCATACCGCCTATGGCCATTATATTGGACAATGTGTAAATGAATTTATCAGAGAACAGTCCATAGATTTAAAAGTAGATTTTATTGTCTCCCATGGGCATACGGTGCATCATAATCCATCTAAGCAAACGAGTTTTCAATTAGGTTGTGGTGCAAGTATAGCGGCTACTACACAATTGCAAGTGATCAACGATTTGCGTGCCATGGATGTAGCCTTGCATGGGCAAGGGGCGCCCATAGTGCCTATAGGTGATTATTTTTTATTTAATGAATATGCTTATTTATTGAATCTTGGCGGCATCGCTAATATTACTATAAAGCAAGAGCAGTCGCTTTTGGCTTTTGATATTTGTGTTGCCAATCAAGCGCTCAATTATTGGGCGCAAAAACTTGGTTTGGCATACGATGATAAAGGAAGTATAGCAGCTAGTGGATCATTGCATAGTGGATTATTAGCGCAGCTTTCCGAAGAGGCTTATTACAAAGTACAGGGGCCTAAATCATTGAGTAATGAGCAGGCTATGCATTTGGTTTCGGCATTGTTGGAAGACACAAGTATTTCTGTAGCCGATGCATTACATACCTTAGTGCATTTTATTGTTGATAAAATTGAAGCAGCGCTTATTCCTAATCATCGTCAAGAACAAGCTTCCTTGCTCGTTACGGGCGGGGGTGCTTTTAATGATTATTTAATAGCACAATTGCGTATGCGAATGCAACCACTAGGTATAGAAACGGTTGTGCCCGATCCTTTGGTGGTGCAGTATAAGGAAGCATTAATCATGGCTTTCATTGGCGTATTGCGCTGGAGAGAAGAAGTAAATGTATTGAAGGCTGTAACGGGGGCAACCAAAAGCAGTATTGGTGGTGCTTTTTGGATGGGTGCTTAAGATTCGTTTTGAATCGAAACGTAATTGTCAATCGGTAATCTTTTTGAAATAGAACGTGCAAGAGTTACTTCATCGGCATATTCCAATTCGCCTCCAAAAGCAATACCACGAGCAATGGTAGTGATTTTTACCGATGTGCCTTGAAGCATTTTGGAGAGATAGTATACGGTAGTGTCTCCTTCTATGGTTGGACTTAAAGCCATAATAATTTCTTCTGTACCTTCTGATTGGATACGCTCTAGCAAATTGCTAATATGTAATTGTTCCGGCCCTATGCCATCTAAGGGAGACAATACACCACCTAAAACATGATACAATCCGTTGTATTGTTGTGTGCTTTCTATTGCAATTACATCTCTAATAGATTCTACAATGCATAGCTGTGATTTCTTACGAACGCTGTTGTTGCAAATAGTACACACTTCGTTATCCGAAATATTAAAACACTGTTTGCATATTTTAGTGTCATTACGCACTTGTTGGATAGCTTGAAGGAAATCGTCCACTTCTTCCTTTTTCATTTTCATAACATGCAAGACCATACGTAAAGCAGATTTTTTGCCTATGCCAGGCAATTTTGAAAATGCTTGAACTGCTTGTTCTATTAGTCGTGAAGAGAAAATCATAGGAGGCTGTACTTTGGTAGGTAAAATTACAAAATCATGCTTGTTTTCTTAGGTTAATTTTGGATTTTCCTTATGTCGTTGATGGTCGCGCTTGTTTTTCTTTTCAAAATTCTTTTGCAACGCATCGCTGAGGTTTACTCCTGTTTGGTTGGCTATACAAATCAATACCCACAAAACATCCGCTAGTTCGTCTTCTAGCTGCAAGTCTGCTTCTTGTCCCTTGTTCGATTGTTCTCCAAATTTACGAACCATAATACGCGCCAATTCGCCTACTTCCTCCATGAGAATACCCATATTGGTTAGTTCGTTAAAATAGCGTACGCCTATGGTTTTTATCCATTGGTCTACTTGGTCTTGAGCTTCTTGGATACTAAGTTGCTTCATAAGTAAATTTTATACTACAATATTACAACAAGATGAACGATGTTTGTATATTGTATTTAAATTTGAGTATTAATTATAAACTATGTTTCAGTCAGATAAAGAAGGCGTATTATTTTTGAATCAGAAATACAAGCTGTTAAAAGAGGAAATTGCCAAAGTTATTATTGGTCAGGATGCAGTAGTAGAAAAGTTACTGATTTCTATTTTATGTAATGGGCATAGTTTATTGGTTGGGGTGCCAGGATTAGCGAAAACGCTCTTGATCAAAACCTTGTCAGAAGCGTTGGATTTAGATTTTAAACGTATTCAGTTTACGCCCGATCTTATGCCGAGTGATATCACTGGTACGGAAATCTTAGATGAAAACCGACAATTTAAATTTATCAAAGGACCCTTATTTGCTAATATTATTTTAGCAGATGAAATCAATAGAACACCTCCCAAAACGCAGGCTGCTTTATTGGAAGCCATGCAAGAAAAAACGATAACAGCACAAGGTATATTGTATGATTTGCCGAAGCCTTTTTTTGTATTGGCTACGCAGAATCCTATTGAGCAAGAAGGAACCTATCCATTACCTGAGGCGCAATTGGATCGTTTTATGTTTCAGATTTATTTAAACTATCCTAGCTTTGAAGAAGAGGTAGCCATTGTAAAAAGCACCACTACGGCTGCGTCAGCTACAGTAGGAAAAATAATGCGTATTGAAGAAATAATTGCTTGTCAACAATTGGTACGCAAAGTACCTGTTGCGGATAATGTATATGAGTTTGCCGTTGCTTTGGTGCAGCGCTCTCGTCCCAAAACAGCTCAAGCGGCCGCTATAGCAAATGATTATCTAAGTTATGGAGCTGGACCAAGGGCCTCTCAGTTTTTAATTTTAGCTGCAAAATGCCATGCCTTGATTCACGGTAAATTTTCGCCCGACATAGAAGATGTAAAGGCGGTAGCGCAAAATGTATTACAACATAGAATCGTAAAAAATTATAAAGCTGAAGTGGCTGGAGTTACTACCGCCCAAATAATTGAGCAGCTCTCTTAAAATAAAAAGGCACTTGATTTTAAGTGCCTTTTTATTTTACTTGCTTTGAAGTTTTTTAAGTTTCATAGCATTTAATATTTCAGTTATCTTTTGTTTGGTATGCAAAGAAAAATCAGATTGCATCATCCAATCATAATATTGTTGTTCTACCGTAAACACCTCTTCTACTTTTTTGCCTTTATGTTTGCCAAAATTGAAATAAGGAATATTGTCTTTTAAGATTATTCTGCGACCATAATCTAAAAATATATCCGTATTGGTAAAATGATGCAGCGCTTTTATGTCATTTTCTAAAGCCCCTGCATATTTGTCTAACTGAGCTTCAAGAATATCAATTGTTGCATTGATGTCGGCAGCAGCACTGTGTGCGTTAGTAAGTTCTTTTTGGCAATAAAACTGATAAGCAGCACTTAAGGTTCTGCTTTCCATTTTAAAAAATATTTGTTGCACATCTACCATAGATCGCTCTGTAAAATCTACTTGAATCCCAACTCTTAAAAACTCTTCAGCTAATAAGGGCAAATCAAATTTGCTGGAGTTATAACCGCCTAAATCGCAACCTTTCATCCAGTCGTACAATTCGCTAGCTATTTGTTTGAAAAGAGGCGCTTTAGCTACGTCTTCATCATAGATGCCATGGATGGCGCTTGCTTCTGCTGGAATAGGCATGCCCGGGTTGATACGTTTTTCATACGTATCGCGCTGCCCATTGGGATTGATTTTTACAAATGCTAATTCTACAATTCTATCTTTACTTGGATCTACACCTGTAGTTTCAAGATCGAAGAAAATAATTGGTTTTTTTAATTGTAATTGCGCCATAGTGTTTACTTAAACCGTTTTTATTGTAGTCCAGTCAATGCCTTCAAAAGTTCCGGAGCTCATCAATAATAAACAGATAGGTTTTTCTGTTTGTGAATTTACCGAAGAATGTACATAATTCCAAAGATCTTCTTTGTTATTAAAAACTTGTAAGCCCTTTGTATTAAAATGAGTTTTGATGGAATCGGTGTTTAAGTCTTCTAATCCTTTAATATGTAAGGCTTCTTTGCTATAGAAAACAATTGCTTCGTCGGCACCTTCCATCGATTGATTATATTCTTTTAAGAAGGCTTCGTTTAAGCTGCTATAGGTATGTAATTCGAAACATGCAAGGAGATGGTAGTCAGAAAAGTTCTCTCTTACCGCTTGTAGTGTTGCTTTTAATTTTGACGGGGCATGTGCAAAGTCTCTAAATGCAATCAATCCATCGGTATCCATTATTTTTTCTAATCGTTTAGCAGCACCCGTAAAGGAAGCAATAGCTTCGTAACACATTGCCTCTGCTATGCCCAATTCCATACAAACTTTTATGGCTGCTTGCATATTGAGCAAATTATGTTTGCCTAGAACATTTACTTTTATTGGCCCTTCTTTCGTTTGTATTACGGGTTGGTTGTTTTCAAAGCTATAGGAGGGCATGCCATAGGGCGTGTTTTTTAAATGCGAAGTAGCTTGATGAACCAATTTAAGCACTTCCTCATCGGTTTCATTATAGTACAAACTAGCTTCTTTTTGCATATTGCTTAGGTAGTGTACAAATTGGTCGGTATAGTTTTCGTAAGTTGGAAAAACATTGATATGATCCCAAGCAATGCCGCTCAATACACTTATGTGAGGGTGATAGAAAAATATCTTCGGTTTTTTCTCTATGATAGATGCCGGATATTCGTCGCCTTCTAAAATGATAATAGGGGCATCGCTCAATTTTACAGACTGATCAAATCCTTCAACTTTTGCACCTACCATATAATCGAAGTCGATAGCTGCATACTTTAAAATATGCATAATCATCGAAGTGATGGTAGTTTTGCCATGACTTCCTGCAACAACTACTCGTTTTTTGTCTTTGCTTACTTCGTAAATGTATTCTGGGAAAGAATAGATTGGAATACCTAGTGTTTGCGCTTTAAGTAATTCGGGATTGTTGGCTTTAGCATGCATGCCTAAGACTATGGCGTCTATGGAGGTGTCTATTTTTTCGGGAAACCATCCTTCCTTTTCTGGTAATAAATGCTGCTGTGCTAAATTTGTTTTTGCGGGATCTTTAATTTCATCATCGCTTCCGCTAATATTATGTCCTTGTCTTTTAAGTGCAAGTGCTAATTGGTGCATAATTGCGCCACCAATGGCAATAAAGTGAATTTTCTTCATGTTGTTATTGTGCAAGTACTATTTATAGAATCTTTAAATTAGTAAAAATTAGTGCTTTTTTACTTTTTTGAATGAAATATTTATATTTTTTGTTTATTATTGCAAATATA